>JBEKDE010000073.1:0-49890 GCA_050014515.1 Occallatibacter sp. | reverse complement strand
CTGGTCATCCTGTCTATCTCGTGTTTGCCCATCTCACCCCTGAAGGCCCGCTGCATAAATCACTCTCCCTGGTTACAGTCTTTGGAGCACCTGGCAGGACTTGAACCTGCATAGAGGTCTTCACCTCAACCCGCGTTCGTAGCGCGGCGGCTAATCCAGTTCACACCACAGGTGCTCATCTTTGGTCTGCGCGGAGAGATTCGAACTCCCGTGAACTCGCTCCCAGGGCGAGTGCCTCAAGCCAGGCTAAGCTACGCGCAGACAACTTGGTGGCTTCGGCGGGTTTCGAGACCGCGACGCTCACGCCTTCAACGTGACGCTCTTCCATCTGAGCTACGAAGCCAATGCTTGGTGGACCTGAAGAATTCCGAGATCTTGACCTCCGCATTGCAAGTGCGGCGCTCTGCCAACTGAGCTACAGGCCCACATAAAAATTGGAGGGAAAGGAGGAAGTCGAATCCTCTAAAACGTGATCCACAATCACGCGCCGCACCGTTTGGCTTCATTCCCCGTGCGCTTTTTGTTGGAGCCGGCAGAGATAATCGAAACCCCAACCTGCGGTTTACAGGACCGCTGCTCTGCCACTTGAGCTATACCGGCTCACCTTCATCCGTGAACGGCAAATCGCCGGTCACCATTGGAGTCGGCATACAGATACCGGCCCCACTCATTCACTTCAAGCGCCATCGAACGCAGAATCAATCTGCTGGTGTGCACGTTTGCCGGCAGCGCTCTGCGCAGCAGCGGCATACCCGCCTGCTCCGGGGTGCGATCCGCCTTGCGGTGATTATCCTTGCGGCTACACGCCACAAGATTCTCCCAGGTATTCTTTCCGCCTTGCGCTCTCGGAATCACATGGTCGAGCGTCAGCTCGCTTCCGTGAAACTTCTGCCCGCAATACTGACACCGATGCCCATCCCGCATCAGGATGTTGCGCCGCGTGGTCATCTGCATCCGCATCGGCACATGCTTGTACTTGAGCAGCCGGATCACGCTTGGCAGATGAATGCCCGGATAGATCATCCGGTTCGTGGCCAGTTCCACCGCCGCCTTGCCGGTGGTGACAAGCTTCAGCGCCCGCATTGCCGGAATGATGCGCAGTGCCTCATACGAAGCATTGAGCTGCAACACTGGCTTGCGCATCACGTTCATGGCGATCCACCATCTTCCTTTCAAACAACTGGAGCGGTGAGCGAGACTCGAACTCGCGTGAGCGGTTTGGAAGACCGCCGTACTGGCCGCTGTACGACCACCGCATATTGGTCCGTGGACTCCAGCAACAGGTCTTCGCCGCTGGGGTCGCTTCGCTCCCGGTGAGAGACTCTATAGCATTTTCGGAATTGGTGTAGACCGAAAGCACACACTCAGGTGACTTTTTCCTCAAGAAAAAGCCACCTTTCACGGAGCTGACAAGTCTATATGTATTCCGAAAATGCTCTAACTCCCATCAGCACGTTCAGAGCGTGCGGTTCTCACAATTGAACGAACCAGGAATAACTCCACCTTTGGCTCCGAGAGTCGGATTCGAACTGACATCTCGCTTCTTAACAGGAAGCCGCTCTACCTTTGAGCTATCTCGGAATAATGCAAACTTACACACAACCGCTCACCGCTGATCTACCTCAAATCAGCGCCGCAAAACTAAAAACCCTCTGGCCAATTGGCTCAGAGGGTAGATGGAATCCAGTTATGGAAACCTCCGAGCGGTTACATGGAATCACCCTGCCACGGCCGTGCCGTCGCTGGTATAAATCCGTGATTGATCGCTCGTTTCATCATGGCACTTACAACTTACCCCGAATCGATGGAATAAGTCAACAGGTAGTTAGAGAATTTCATCCAGATTGCAACTTGAATGAAGACAAAGCAATCCATCATTCAACGCTTCCCCGATGCATCCTCAATGAACACCAGCTCCGAACTCAGCGGATTCGGCAAATCCACTTCCAGTCCCGCGCCCATCAACTCGCTGCCCGCCGCTTCCCGGTCCGCCGCACTGCCATCTTCAAAGTGCAACCGGTATCTCTTCGCCATGTCCAGCCCCGCCAGCACAAATCGATGCGCGCTCTCGCCCGCAACACTTCCGCGAAACGCGTAAACCACACCGCGTCCGCTTTGCGAATCCCAGTATTCAATCCCATCCCAGCGAATGCCATCCGGGCGATCCGAAACGTGATACAGATTCGCGTCCCGTATCAACGGCCGCAGCTTCTCCTTGTACAAAGCGATGGCTCTACGTCCCGCTTCATGCTGTTCCGGCGTCCATGCAGTTGTGTCCAGCATGATCGTCACCCAGCCCATCATGCCGCTGCGCAGCATGTAAAGGAAGTTCTCCGGCCGGGGTGTCGGCCACTTCTCCACGTAGCTCTCCAGCATTGCCGCAGGCAGCAGGTGGCTCGTGTCGTAAAAGGCGCGACGATTCGAAATCGGATCGTAAGTATCGGTAATCGAAAAGTAGTCCCCATGAGCAGCAGAGCCGAAGTCCACCATGCGTCCACCGTCATTGCATATCTCGAACAACAGCCCCGGATGCTCCCTGCGCGTCTTCTCGTAGATGTCGTAATAGGCGCGCACCGCGTGGTAACTCACATCGGTTGAATTCGACGCCAGCACAAAGTCGAACGACGAATCGTGAATCACCCGCATAGTGCTGCGATTCGGCGCGGCATGGGGATGATCGTCGCGCACGCAGCCCTGCGCCACCAGGTAGCCATCGTGTTCCAGCATATCCAGGTGATAGCTCTCAACAATGCGCTTCACTTCTCTGGCTGCGTAGTCGTGGGCAGCGGGAACACCCAGGTCAGTTGTCTGCCCCTTGAACTCCTCAGGTTTCCAATCGGGCGGTAGATCGGTCACCAGCCAATCGCGCACCTTGGCATGATGCACATTGAGTGCGCCAGGCTCGGTGTCCACGCCGGCCTGCGTCCAATCCACCCATATTCCAAATCGCAAGCCCTGTTGATGCGCCGCGTCTGCGATATATGCAAGGCCATGCGGAAACTTTTTCGGATCTGGATACCAATCGCCGACACCGCGAAACCATCCCGCATCCATGTGAAACATCTCCAGGCCCAGCTCTTTTGATTCGGCAATCATGCGCAGCGCAAGGCCTTCATCCACCAGCATTCCACTGCCCCAACTGTTGTTCACCGTCAGCGGGTATTCGGGATCCTTCCACGTAAGCGGATTCCCAAGCACTGCGCGCACCCACGGCCGCAGTTGATTCCCCGCGCCATCCGGACCGCCGTCGAAAACACCCAGAAAAACCGTGGGCGTCTCGAAGCTGCCGCCCGGCTCAACACGTGTACGAAATGGCCCCGGCTCCGGATTCAAACCCAAAGCTGTCTTCAAGCTCTCGCCATGCCGCTCCAGCGAGATTCGCGTTCTTCCGCTAAACTCTATCCCCGCGTACCATCCCGCTCCGCCAGTCTCCGGACTAAAGACAATCTCCGCCGGGATGATTTCCCGCAACGCGCCCGGAACCGGATGCGCGTAGGTGGAGGATTCTCCGCTCCATCGATAGCCATCGTTCACCGTTTCAAGATGTGTTCCCGCGGAAGATGGTGTATCGGCACCCTTCTCTACATAGAGATTGCGCAACTCCCGGCCGGGCGCGGTCCGCCAGTCCAGCCGCAGCGAGTCCACCATGGGCAGCCAGATCTCCTTGCCGCCCAGGTTATCAATGGTAATGCGATGTTCCACCGGGCCGAAGTCAGCGCGCGCCTCCCACTCCCAGCGCAGGAGAAGATGCGGCTCCGCGTTCTCGTAAACAAACACAACGCGGCGGTTCCTGCCTCCAGATATCCCAAACTCCGGCCTCAGATGCCATGTAAGCGGAACATCCAATCCATCCACTTCAACGCTCGCAGGGAGAGTCTCCACCGCATCATTGATCCAGCCAGCGCCCTTCGTTCCTCCGGCTTTCGTGCCCTCAATCCACTGAAGCCTCGGTGCGCTTGCCTCGCCGCGCAAGTACACGTTCATGCTCGAATTGGAGACGATCGCCGGCGGCGTGGTCGTTGTAGCCGAGGCCAACGTGCAAAGCAGCCCGCAAAGCGCTATGGCTGCCACTGTCCAACAACGGCGGTTTCGTCCTCTTCGCGCTTTCAGCATGATGTCACGCTCTGCCGCACTTTCTCGCCACGAGACATCATACCGCTGGCTGACAAAGACCATCGGGGCCGCAATCGCTCCCATTCAGAAAACCGCGACGATGGAACAATGACCCGCAGCTTATCATCTCGGGTACGCAACAGTTCGCGTGGCATGAAGGTCGGGATCAGGCACGTCCAGCTTGACATGGATTGGAAGCGATGGTACTTCTGAAGAGGAAGTCTAATGGCGACCCAGTCCACATTTCGCGCCGTCGAATGCACCTCGCTTCTCCAGCGGGCAGTGCTCCGGTGTTGTTGTTGATTTTTTCACTACAAATTCCCGTTCGAAAATCTCTTTAAGCATCCACAAATTCCCATGGTTTTGTGCGTTTGCATCCGCGGACTGACATTCGCCAGTTGGCGCGGATACCCTCAAAACCGTTATCGGCATAGCCTCTCGGACGCGCGAGCGCCGGATCAAGAGGATGAGCATTGAATCCCAGGAAGCCAACAATTCCGACGAAGAAAGCCCAGATCGCTGCGTCCAGAGCGGCCTTGAGCGTCCTCCTGTTTGGCGCGAATCTGGCGTTCGCCGTTGCGGCCGCGGCGCAGACCACTCCCGGAGTCGCCAAGCCATTCGATGCTTCCGCGCTGGTAAACCACTATTGCGCGGATTGCCATAGCGACGAGATGCATCGCGGTGGCTTGTCGCTGGAGAGCTTCGACCTCGCTCATCCCGAAAAGAACGCAGCAGAAGCAGAGAAGATCATTCGCAAACTGCGTGCGGGCATGATGCCGCCGCCCGGAAAGGCGCGCCCATCCAGTGCGGAGCTCGACGCACTTGCCGCGAACCTCGAGACCAGCCTTGATCGAGTCGCCGCTGCGCATCCCTACGCCGGCTTCACACCCTTGCACCGGCTCAATCGTGTGGAATATGCGAACTCCGTGAAGGCACTGCTGGACTTCGATGTGGACCCCACTGACCTGCTGCCTCCCGACGATCTCAGTCACGGCTTCAACAACATGGCCGACGTGCTCACCGTTTCGCCCGCGCTTCTTGAGGCCTATCTCTCCGCCGCGGGAAAAATCAGCCGCGAGGCAATCGGGGATCCCAAGGCCGCGCCCGTGATGGCCACCTACATGATTCCGCGTGTGATTTCACAAACGCGGCGCGTGGACGGAGCACCCTTTGGAACACGCGGCGGCGTCGCATTTCAGCATGTTTTTCCAGCCGATGGCCAGTACGTCTTCAAGGTTGCGTTCTACACACATCAACAGGGCTATCTCTTTGGGCAGAATGAAGCCAAGGGCTCGCAGCTTGAGATCGCGATCGATGGCGAGCGGGTTGCAGTGATTGACGTCAGTCCAAAGTTCAAAGACACGGACGATGTGCGCACGCCTCCGATTGCAATCAGGGCCGGCCCACAAATTGTTTCGGCAGCATTCATCAAGCGCTTTGATGGCCCGGTGCAGGATGAGGTGCAGCCCTATGAGCAAAGCCTGCTCGACGTGAATGTGGCCAACCTGCCCGGACTCACGACACTCCCGCACCTTCGCGGACTCACGGTCATTGGGCCGGACCACGTCACCGGCGTCTCCGAAACGCCGAGCCGGGACAAGGTATTCATCGTTTACCCGGCGCGCCCGGCAGATGAAACCGCAGCGGCCCGCGCTATCCTCTCCAGCCTGGTCAGGCGCGCCTATCGCAAGCCTGCTGCAACTGTCGACGTAGACGAGGCACTGCGCTATTATCGCCAGCGCCGCACAGCAGGCGCGGGATTTGAAGAAGGCATACGTGCAGCGCTGGAATCGGTGCTGGCCAATCCTCAATTCATCTTCAGATTCGAACGTGTTCCAGCCAATGCGCAGCCGGGCCACAGCTACCCAGTGGGAGATATTGCACTTGCCTCGCGGCTCTCCTATTTCCTGTGGAGCGCGCCGCCTGACGAAGAACTACTGCGCGTCGCCGCGGCCGGCAGACTTCGCGAACGCCCAGTGCTGGAACGTGAAGTCAAGCGCATGCTCGCCGACCCGCACGCCGACACCCTTTCAACCAACTTTGCGGTTCAATGGCTCAATCTGAAGAATCTCGATGACGTGCTGCCTGAGCCGTATCAATTTCCAAATTTTGACAAGAATCTTGCGCAGTCCATGCGGCGTGAAACTGAGCTCCTTTTCAATGATGTAGCGCGGAACGATCACGACGTGCTCGATTTGCTCACTGCGAACTACACGTTCGTCGATGAGCGGCTTGCTAAACACTATGGCATTCCCAACGTGCTTGGAGAGCGCTTCCGGCGCGTGCCCATCACGGACGAGAATCGTTACGGACTTCTTGGCCAGGCCAGCATTCTCACGCTCACCTCCACGGCCAATCGCACCGCGCCTGTCACGCGCGGCAAATGGGTGATGCAGGTGCTGTTGGGCAGCCCACCCCCAGCGCCGCCGCCAAACGTGCCGGCGCTTGTTGAAGCGGCTGACGACGCAAGTCCGCGCAGCGTCCGCCAGCGCATGGAAGCGCACCGCCAGAATCCGGCATGCGCAAGTTGCCATCGCGTGATTGACCCGATTGGATTTTCGCTGGAGAATTTTGACCCGACCGGCGCGTGGCGCAACACCGACAACGGCATCAAGATCGACGCCTCGGGCAAGCTCTTTGACGGAACGCCGCTGAACGGGCCCGCGGACCTGCGCAATGGACTCCTCAAACACCGTGAGGCGTTTCTGAGAGCCTTCACGGAAAACCTCTATGCCTACGGCCTCGGCCGCATCCCGGATTATCGAGATCTTCCTCAGATTCGCGCCATCGTGGCCCGCGCCGAGCATCACGGCGACCGATTCTCGCAATATGTGCTCGGAATAGTTGAAAGTCCGGCATTTCTTGAACGGACCGTTCCAGCAACCTCGCCAGTGAAGAGTAAATCGCAGCCCGCCGCGCAGGCATTGAAAGCAAATGCGGTGAGCGAGCCGCGCGTGAATGCAGCACTGAATGCGAAGTCGCCCGCTGGGGGTTCACGGTGATCAAGTTGTTCTCGAAACTCGATCCGCAAGATCATCATGCCGCCTCTGCGGCGTTTGCCTGTTGTTGTTGATCTCCAGCAAATCCAGTTGGATTTGATCAGCAATGTAATCAATGGCGGCAGAATAAAGGCGAACTTCCTCACTGTCTTTTACTGCTCTCGCGATCGAATCCCCTTCCCTGATTGTGAAATCGTTACCGGTTGCAACCGCGTGGTTGGAACCGCCAGGAGGCCTCGAAGTGTTTGTCACTGGAAAGCATCTGTCTCGGCGCGCTGTCTTGCAAGGCGTAGGAACAACGCTCGCACTTCCACTGCTTGAAGCGATGGCGCCCGCGCTTGCACCGCTAGGCAGTGCGTCCGCTGCTGCGAGCAAAACGCGCCTCGCCTGCCTGGAGATTGTGCATGGAGCAGCCGGCAGTACGATGGATGGGACCAACAAACACTACTGGTCGCCGATCAAAGAGGGCGCGGATTTTGAGTTTACGCAAACGCTGGAGCCGCTCTCCAAGCTGCGCGACTACCTGACCATTGTCACGGGGACCGACCTCAACGCAGCCGGGGCTTATACAGAGAACGAGCAGGGCGGCGATCACTTTCGTTCCGCAGCTGCGTACCTTACAGCCTCCCATCCGAAAATGACCGAGGGCTCCGACATTCACGCCGGCACATCCATCGATCAAATCTACGCGCAGCACTTTGGTCAGGAAACGCCGCTGCCCTCCTTGCAGCTTTGCATTGAAGATGTCGACTCTACAGGCGCATGCGCGTATGGATACGCGTGCGTCTACTCCGACACAATTAGTTGGGCATCGCCCGCCGAGCCGCTGCCCATGGTGCGCGACCCGCGCATCGCATTCGAGCGACTCTTCGGCGATGGCGCGACGGCTGAAGAACGCCTCCAGCGGCGCATTCTGGACCGTAGCATTCTCGACGGAATCGTTGGCGATATTGCGCGGCTGCAAAGCAACCTGGCATCCAGTGACAAGACGCGACTGGACGAGTATCTGACCGACGTTCGGGAACTCGAACGTCGGATTCAAAACGTCGAACGCTATAACGCGCAGTCGGGTCAGGCTGCGTTGCCAACTGCTCCACTCGGCATTCCCGAATCCTATGACGAGCATGTGAAGCTGATGTTCGACCTGCAGGTGCTCGCCTTCATGACCGATGTCACGCGCGTCTCAGCATTTAAATTGAGCCGCGACGTGAGCCAGCGCGTCTTCTCAATTGCCGGCGTCAACACACCTTTTCACTCGGCATCGCATCATGGTGAAAGCCCCGCCAAGATTGCGGAATACGCGAAGATCAACCGCTATCACGTCTCGCTGCTGGCTTACTTTCTCGACAAGCTGAAGGCAACCCCGGATGGCGACGGCAACCTGCTTGACCACACAGTGGTTCTCTACGGCAGCCCCATGGGCGATTCCAATGTGCACAACCACAAGCGCGTTCCTCTTCTGTTTGCAGGACATGGCAATGGCTCATTCAAGGGCAACCTGCATCTGAAGACCGCGGAAGGCACGCCCGCCGCGAATGCTTATCTCACCTTGCTGCACAGGCTTGGCGTCAACGTTCCCAGCATAGGCGACAGCACCGGCGAGCTCGCAATCTGATGTCTGCAACAGGCAAAGAGAGGTTAGTGATGAAGACTTGCATGCATTCCGCAATCATCTGGCCGCTGGCGCTGGTCATTGCCGCACCTGCCGGGGCCGTCTGGGCCTCTGTTACGCCGGCGGACACGCCGCACGCTCAGACTCCCGCCCAGCCTGCACGGGATGAGCAGAGCGAAGTCCGCAAATTTCAACTCGACCTTGTGCATGCGGCCGAACAGGATGATGCCGGCCATGTGGCAGCGCTGCTTAAGAAGCATGTCGCACCGGACTCCGAGTATGGCGACGGAACCACCGCCCTGCACTGGGCTGCCTATAACGACGATCTTCTGCTCGTGAAATTGTTGCTGCACGCGGGAGCAAATCCTTCACCCCGCACTCGTCTTCAAGGCCTGACCCCGCTCCACATGGCTGCCGAAAGCGGTGACGCCGCGCTTCTTGAGACGTTGTTGGATGCGGGCGCAAAGGTCGATACGGTGAATGGAACCGGAACAACAGCACTGATGATCGCCTCCGCGTCGGGCAATACGTTGGCCGTAGCAACCTTGATCGCGCACGGCGCCGATGTGAATGCGAAGGAAAACACCTATGGCCAGACCGCGCTCTTTTTTGCTGCTGCACGCAATCGCGCGGACGTAGTCCGCCTGCTGCTGAGCACGGGAGCGGACCCCAAGGTAAAGACCACGGTGGCCAAGCTTGCCCGCGTGTCTGTTGGTCCGGATGGTGAGCTGCTCGACGACAAGAAGGCGCCGCAAGCGGCCAGCAAAGGTGCGAGCAATGGGGCGCCAGACGCTGCGTACCATGACGCACCCGGCAAATCAGCATCTGCACCGCAACCGGAAGAACCGAATGTTGAAGCAGCAAACAAGCAGCCCGCAAAATCGGACGACAAGCTCAAGGATGCCTACGGATTTACCGCCGCGGATCGCAAAAAGCGCGTCTTTGGCACTTCGGAGATCGGCGGCCTGACCGCGCTCCTGATCGCTGCGCGTAATGGACAGGCCGATGCAGTGCGCGCATTCCTCGATGCTGGCGACGATGTGAATCAGAGCAGCGAAACCGACCATGCCACTCCGCTGGTGCTCGCTGTGATCAACGGCCACTACGATGTCGCGAAGTTATTGCTTGATCGCGGCGCCGATCCAAAGCTCGCGACGACGGACGGCGCGACTCCATTATTTGCAGTCATCGATGTGCAGTGGTCGCCACACACATGGTACGCACAGCCCGTTGTATCCCAGGAGCACACCAGCTATCTTGATCTCGCTGCCGCGTTCCTCGCTCATGGTGCGGATCCCAATGCCGCAATCAACAAGAAGCTCTGGTTCCGCTCCTTCGCCAATGATGAAACATGGTTTGATGTGGAGGGCGCCACGCCCTTTCTGCGCGCGGCGATGGCAGGCGACCTGGCAGCCATGAAACTGCTCGCCGATCACGGCGCGAATCCCAATCTCGCCACCAAAAGTGCGGACACCCCGCTGATGGCTGCGGCCGGTGTTGGCTGGGCCGCGTATTGGACATCGAATGCTCCCTACTCGCGCCTGGACGCTGTGAAGTTCTGCCTCGATCATGGCGCTGTCCTGGATGCCAAGGATGCAAAAGGTTACTCGGCGCTGGATGGTGCGGCGTTTCGCGGAGACAACGAGATGGTGCAGTATCTCGTGACTCACGGAGCCGACGTTCACTCAAAGACCAAAGATGGCGATACGGTCGCGGATCTCGCCAACGGACTCTTTGAGCATGCGGTCGTTCATCCAGATACCGTTGCCCTGCTGGAGCGTCTCGGTGCGACCAACTCGCACAACTGCCGTTCCAACGAGTGCGTGGTTCCTACCAAGGAAGACAAGCCGGCCGCGGTTGCGAAAGCTGCCAAACCCGGCGAGGTGATTCCTGCCAGAGCATCCGAAGCGCCGGCCGCACCCGCGTCTGCTCCAACCGCAGCGCAGGAGAACAAGCCTCAATGAAGAACGCATCTCAAATGCGTATTGCAGGGCTCTTTCGCCATGCCCTCTTGCCGCTCACCAACCGATGTTGCTTGCGCCTGGGCTGAGCACTTCACTCGCCCGCGAGCCACTGAAGAGACTCACGCTCCAGGTGAGTCTGCGCCAGGCTCCGAAGACCGCAAACACTGGTGTGATTTGCACCAATCAGTACAACATGCGGCCGGAGCGGAAAGACCCGCACTGCTCAATTTGCAGGAGTGCCAACTGGAAAGGATCACATTCATCATGAATCGACGAGTACTTCCCCTTCTTCTCGCGCTCATCATCTCTGAAGCTTCCGTTGGGTGGGCGCAGAACATTACTGCAACCCTGCGCGGAACCGTGCATGATGCTGGCGGCGCGCTCATTGCCGGCGCAACAGTCACCGTGCTGAACAACGGCACAGGCATCACCCACACCACTACAACCAACAGCACCGGCGATTATGTTGTGTTGCAACTGTCTCCCGCGACCTATACGGTCACTGTTCGTTCGAAGGGATTCGAGCCAAGCACTTTCTCGAACATCGTTTTAAACGTGGACCAGGAAGCTCGCGTCGACGCAACATTGGGCATCGGCGCAGTCGCACAGCAGGTTGAAGTCAACTCCACGGCAATCCTTCTGCAAACCGAAGACTCGGTCAACGGTTCAGTCATCGACAGTCAAAAGCTGAAGCAATTGCCGACCAATAGCCGTAATTTCTGGCAGGTTGCCCAACTCGATCCCAATGTGAGCCCGACCGCTGCAGGCGACAGTCTTGCCAATCGCGGCGGGTTCGTTGTGGCAGGCATTCCCTCTGCCAATAACAATTATTTACTCGACGGATCAGACGACAACGACTGGACCACCGGGCAACCGACCGTGCGTCCCTCGCTCGACGCGATTCAGGAATTCCGCATTCTCACTGGAGAAGCGCCGGCCGAGTACGGACGCAGGAATGGCGGCCAGGTGATCCTGACATCTCGCTCGGGCACCAACCAGATTCACGGCGGCGCGTTTCTTTTCTATCGCGATGGAGAGTGGAACGCTCCGCAATACAACTTCAACTACGTCCCTGGCGTTCCCGCAGTGGCGCCGGCTGGTGAGACCAGGCTCTTTGGCGGATCATTCGGCGGTCCAATCCACAAGGACAGGACCTTCTTCTTTGCAACCTATGAAGGGACACGTCTTTCCGCCAACCCCGCCGTCTCCGGTACCACTCCGCTCGATGCGTGGAAGGGCGGGAGCTACTCGTCGGACGGAAATGCGCAATTCACCTCGAAGATTCTCGACCCCACCACTGGATTGCCCTTCGCACAGAATGCCGCCGGGCTCTACGAGATTCCGCAAAATCGAATTTCATCCGCCACTCAGCTCCTGCTCAAGTACTTCCCTGAAGCCGTGACGCAGACCGGAGTTTCGGTGGGTACGTTCGCCAACAACCTTCCCAACACGCAGGATGAAAATCAGGCTACGCTGCGCGTCGACCAGGTGCTTACGCATCACGACACTCTCACCGGTATATACACCATCCTTGACGGTTACGACACGGGCACCATCGGCGATCTGGTTGTAGCAAATGCAGTGGTGCCAGGATTCGGCGGCGCTGGACCACACATTTATCAGCATGCCTCAATCTCTGAGCAACACACTTTTAGCGCTGTGCTCTTCAATGAATTGCGCGCCGGGTTTAACCGGATGGATGCCGGTTACTACAACCAGGATGCTGGCGACGGCAATGTCGTCGGCGCGCTCGGCCTTCCCCAGGGCGGCAACTATATGGAACCCGCGACGAACGGAAACCTCGGCGTACCGAGCATCAGTATCGCCGGACTCAGCTCAATCGGCACATCAAACAATCCACAGTGGCGCGGCGACAACACTGTCCAGGTCTCCGACGGTCTCACATGGGTGCACGGAAGCCACACCGCAAAAGTGGGGTTTGACGCTTTGGACTTCTTCAAGCACTCCTTCTTTGTCTCGACCGGCCGCGGAAGCTTCACATTTAATGGTGAATACACGGGCGGCCCAGGAAATCTTCAGAATGAATTCGCCGACTTTCTTCTCGGCTACATCCAATCAGACAGTTACGGAAACGGAAACGAAAATCAATATCCCATCCAGCATAGCGGTGCGCTTTTCGCTCAGGATGAATGGAAAGTGCGGCCATCTCTCACGTTGAACTATGGCGTTCGCTGGGAATATCTTGGACCCGTTCGCGAGGCATATAACCTGATCAACCACTTCGACCAGGTGAACAACGACATCGTCACCGGCCGGGGCCAGGTATATGGCCTCAACGACACCACCGGCCTTCTCCAGCAGATCGGTACCGCACCTTCCTATCGCGATAACTATGCCGCCATCTACTCGACCGTTGCACCGCGTGTGGGCTTCGCGTACCGCGTACGCGGACGCGATGACACCGTTGTTCGCGGCGGCTTCGGCACTTACTACGGCATTCCCGCGATTCAAACCTGGAACTCTGCGAATGGACTGGGAGCGCCATTCCTGCTGTCAAAAGCCTTCACCGCCCCCACGCCGTCCAAGACGACAGGAATTACGACTGACCCATACCTATGGGGTCCGACCGCATTCGGCTCTTCGACAAACCAGACGCCTAATGCGATAACGATCGCCTCAATCAACCACCACATTCGGGCGCTCTTCACCGATCAATACAGCCTCGGCGTTCAGCATGAGTTCAACAAGGTGGCTATTGTTGAGGTCTCCTACCAGGGATCGAGAACCTTCCACAATGTAAGCTCACAGAACATCAACATTCCAACCCTGGCAACCCGCGTCGCGAATCCATTGTCCACTGTCAACTCGCTGCGGCCCTTCAACACCGTCGGTAGCGATTCGGAGTGGAGCTCGATCTCCTACCTCAGCGACGGCTACTTCTCGAACTACAACAGCCTCCTATTGCGGGCAGAGCGCCGATTCAACAATGGGCTTAGCTTCCAGTCCTACCTCGTTTACGCCAAGTCACTCGAAGTGAGCAGTCTGCAAAATCCGTATGACTTTGCTTCAAACTACGGTCCGTCCGCATACGATCAGAAGTTCCGCTCCGTCACCGATGGCGTCTATAGCCTGCCTTTCGGACAAGGACAGCGGTGGCTGAACTCATCCTCTCCCGTTGTGAAATATGCAGTCGGCGGCTGGCAGTTTTCGCCGATTGTGACCTTCCAAAGTGGAAGGCCTGTGAATCCAACCAGCAACGATAACTACGCCTCGTTTACTGGAACCAGCGATCGCGCATTCGCTGTTGCCGGCGTGAGCCCCACGGCAAAGATCGATGGGAACACCGGCCTGCCCACGCGCACGCCGAAAGACTGGTTCAACACGGCGGCGTTTCGATCCAACGATCCTGCCAACGGAACCAACGTTACGAAGAACACAGAACCCGGTTACGTGTTTAACTACGGTACTGCCGGATTTGACAGCATTCGCGGTCCAGGCCTCGAGTCGGTGGACATCAGCCTCGATAAGCAGGTGCGAATCGGTGATCGAAACACCGTGGAGTTCCGCGCAGAGGCATTCAACATCCTCAACCATCCAAACTTCACCATTCCCTCGGGAGCCTACGGCGGTTCACTCGGCACAGGCATTACACCCGGCAGCACAGCAGTGATCACCTCGACGGTCAATTCGAGCGTGCCCACGGCAACGGGAGGCCCGCGGCAGTTGCAACTTGCGCTGCGTTATTCATTCTAGCCGGCATCCTGCCGTGTGCTTCGAGGTTGCATATCGCGGGCACGCGGCAGGAGGACGAAAGAAAGACATCGGAAATTCAATGCGACCTGGTCGCAGGAAGGATCATTCCATGAATCATTTTCGATTTGAGAGCACCAGACAGCGAATCATTCACGCATCTGCCGCATTTGTCCTGCTGGCGACGATTGGCCCCGCCACCAGTGTCTGCCTGGCCGCAGATCAGACGGCGCCGAAGAAGGCTCCAGCCAGCGCAGCTGCTCATCCCAGGGAAGTCGTTGATATTGAACTGCTCACCTGGCCTGAAATCTACAAAGCCATTCACGAGCAGGGCAAGACCACGGCAATTCTCTTCGACGGAGGAACCGAACAGCGCGGGCCGCAAGGAGTGACGGGCGCACACAACTTTATTGCACGAGCTACGGCGGACGAAATTGCCAGGAAGCTGGGCAATGCCCTGGTTGCACCCGTTATTCCGTATTCCATCAACCGTGCCAATCCAAACCTGCCCGGAACCATCGGCATTTCCTCCCAGGTATTCGCGCAGATCAACGAAGAGGTCACCGAGCAGCTGATCGCAAATGGTTTCAAGAATGTCGTTCTCATCGGCGATCACGGCGGCGGACAGAAGGAACTGAAGGATGTCGCAGTGAGGCTGGACGCGAAGTATGCGCCCCAGGGAATTCGCGTTGTGTATTCCGATGGTCCTTACACGCAGGCAAATACAGAGTTCTTCGCCTGGCTCGACAAGAATGGCTACCCGCCAAGCGAGCACGCCGGCATTCCCGACACTTCGGAACTTCTCTATCTCGAAGGGAACCAGCATTGGATTCGCAAGGACCTGCTGCCAACTGCTCTCGGCGATCCACCGCGTAAACCCGGAGAGCCGCGTGACGCAGATGCGAAGCGCATCAATAACGGCATCAGCGGAGACGCGCGGCGTTCTTCCTACGCACTCGGCAAGCGCTTCATCGACCTCAAAGTCGCCGATGGGGTCGCGCAGATTCAGCAATTGCTGAAGAACTCACCGCAGGCTGCAGGCCAATGAAAAGCCGCCGCAGAAATACGATTCAAGTGCGCATCCGCGGCGCATTGCTGTTGTTTGCCTGCTCTGCGCTCTCACTGACGGGATGCAAATCGCATTCGTCCGATTTACTGCGCGTGGGCGTTACTCCCGGTCCCGGCGAGGAAATTCTGCGGGCAGTAGAGCCGGATCTTGCCCGGCAAGGACTACGACTCCGGATCGTCACGTTCTCTGATTATGTGCAGCCGGACATGGCGCTCGCAAGCCACGACATCGACGCCAACCTCTACCAGAATGTCGTCTTCCTCAATCAGTTCAATCACGATCATCAAACACACTTTGTGTCGCTCGGGAAGGTTTACCTCCCGCTAATGGCAATCTATCCCGGCCACACAAAGAACCTTGCGGGTTTGCTCAACGGCGCACGCATCGCAATTCCCAGCGACCCCGTGAACCACGATCGCGCCTTGCTTCTGCTTGAGAAGGCCGGCCTGTTGCAGCTCGCGCACAATCCGGATTCGTACCTCGCTCAAATCGTGAGCAATCCGAAGCAAATCAAATTGGTTGAGTTGGACGCTGCTCAATTGCCGCGCAGCCTTGACGATGTGGACGCCGCAGTCATCAACGCCAACTTCGCGCTAGATGCAGGACTCAATCCGCACACCGGCTCGCTGCTGAGCGAGACCCCTGATTCACCCTACGCGAATGTCCTTTCGGTGAACGCCGGATCCGAAAACACTATGCAAGAACGAGCCCTTTCCGCAGCGCTGACTTCCACAGAAGCACGCACCTTCATCACCGCACATTACGGAGGCGCAATCTATCCAGCGAATTAACCCCATTCCGTTTGCGGCGTCCCAGGCCATTTTTGTCCGCGGCCTCACTAAGCGATTTGCATCCAGCGGTCCGCCAGCGCTCAATTCCGTCGACCTCGATATTCCCGCTGGCGCAATTCACGGCGTGCTCGGCATGAGCGGCGCAGGAAAATCGACGCTGCTGCGTTGCATTGCGCGGCTCGAGAAACCCGATGCCGGCGAGATCGTGGTCGCAGGCAGCGATTGGACCCGGCTGACCGGCGCGCAGTTGCGCCGTGAGCGCGGCAACATGGGCATCGTCTTTCAGCAACTGCACTTGCTCTCTTCGCGCACCGTTGCCGCCAATGTTGCTCTGCCGCTGGAACTGCATGGGACGCCTCGCGACGCAATAGACGCGCGGGTTTCCGAATTGCTTGGTTGGTTTGGCATCGCCGCGAAGGCGGAAAATTATCCCGCGCAACTCTCCGGCGGTCAGCGTCAGCGCGTGGCACTGGCGCGCGCACTTGCCACCAAACCCCGCGTCCTGCTTGCGGATGAGCCCACATCTGCCCTCGATCCGGAAACCCGCGCGGCGGTGCTCAACACGCTGCGCGGCATCCGCGATCAGCTTGGTGTCACCATTCTCATCATCACGCACGATTTGCGTTCTGCGGGCGCAATCTGCGATTCGCTTACCGTGCTCGATGCGGGGCGCGTCGTAGAATCTGGTCCGGCATCTCAAGTGCTTGACCATCCCTCTACTGACGTGACTCGTCGATTACTCGCGAATACAGACACGCCATCGTACGCTCCACCCGCAGTGTCGGGTATCGATTTTGAGGAGTTGCAACAGCTATGACAGATCTTCTGCCCACGCTGCTCTCCGCCACCCTGCAGACGCTTGCAATGGTCTCTGCAGCCGTGATCCTCTGCGTGGTATTTGGGCTATTTCTTGGATCATGCCTCGCGATTACTTCTCCTCAAGGCATGGCGCCGTCCAGAGCGATTCATCAATTGCTTGCGGCCTTTTCCAATGTTTCGCGAAGCATCCCATTTTTGATTCTCATCGTTGTGCTGCTCCCATTCACGCGCTTTCTCGTCGGCACATCCATTGGCACGGCAGCAGCGATTGTTCCGCTCGTACTTGGTGGAACTCCCTATGCGGCGCGCTTGGTTGAGGCAGCTCTGCTCGATGTCGATCCAGGCCTGGTCCAAGCGGTATTGACGCTTGGCGCATCGCCCTCGCAAGCCATATGGAAGGTCTATCTTCCTGAGGCAGTTCCCGGTCTAATTCGCGCGTTCACGGTCCTAGCCATCACCATGATCAATTTCTCTGCGATGGCCGGCGCGGTCGGGGGCGGAGGCCTGGGAGATCTCGCTATTCGTTACGGTTACCAGCGCTTTCGTTTCGACGTGCTGTTATGGTGTTGCGTCATCCTCATCGTGCTCGTACAACTTATTCAATTCTCCGGTAATCACCTGGCCCGCCGCCTTGATCGCCGCTGACACCTCGCATTCGGTACGATGGATCTTCTATTCCCACCATTCAGCTAAGTAGGGTTCCCTTGCAGCGCTGAAGCAAGGTACATTTCCCTGCCTCTTGCTTCTACATTGATAACCTCCGCAACCTTGCCTCCTCGCACCAGCAGTGCCGAGTCAAAGTTGTGTACCGTCGTGCAAATGTGCTTTGGGACAAGATATAGAATGTCTCCGATCCGCGGCACCGCCGTCCCCTCGGGAACACGAATCGGAAGATGCTCTTCACTCGGCTGTTGCGGTTCCAATTCCGGGTGCCCAAGAACAATGCAGTTAGGGAAACCCGCATCGGACGAGACAGCCTTGTGGCCCGCGTCGCAGGTGATCACGCCAGGCGTGGGATGGCTGACCACCGAGGCAACCACGACCGCAGCAAATCGAAAATCCCACTCTTCAGGAAGTTGAGTCAGGCTTACAACATCGTTGAAGACAATCGTCCCGGGAGAAACTCGATGCAGGAAAGACCCGTTCTGAAACCCTGGAAAGGACAACGAACAAGGCAGCGAGGGCGTGCCGGATGTGATCAATACCGGAACCGGAATTGCCGCCTTTTCCAGACCATCGATGATGCGCATCAACTGTTCGTAGCCGGCATGCGCAGTCACCGTCCGGAGCTTCAAATCGACTTCTCTGTGGTGTCCGTCGTAATAGTGCAGTCCCGCAAACTCTATGCCTGCGCGCCGTATGGAAGATGCGATTGCAACAATTTCCTCTATGGCCCGTTGGTCGATCCCAGTGCGGTCCATGCCCGGATTGATGTCGATAAACAGGGCAATTGAGCTTCCGCGCCACGCCTCAATCTGCTCAGCGTTCTCGACGGTTGCGCAGATGCGAACTTCTGGGAACTCGCGCACAATCTCGCGGATTCGCTTCGCCCGGTTCGCCGTGCTCGGATACGCGATCAGCACCTCTTTTGCGCCCGCCTGGCAAGCATTCAAAAGCTCAAGCGTCGTCGCGCATTTGAACTGCACCACGCCCCTTCCGCACAACTGGCGCATCATGAGCTGCATCTTCGTCGTCTTTATGTGCGGTTGCCACCGTGCGGCGTTGCCTCCAAGCAAGCGAAGAATGGTATGGATATTTGAGTCCACCATTTGCGGATAGCAGGCCAGAACTGGCGTGAGCAGAGTTTCGAACTCCGCTGGATCGAGAACTAGATCAGGCAATTGCCTATGCATCTTCGCACTGCCAATATTCATCCCACTGCCTTCCCTATGCTGTTGTTGAAGCTTGGTTGAAACAGATTTCGAACTCGGACTTCACTGATGCATTTACTCGATGCGTCCCTATTGCAGCACCAGAAACCGCAGCGCATGCCATCGAACTGAACCTGATTGCCACTTTACTACTTGATCAGCCGCGATGCAGAAGGCGTCAATCCAGCCGAGAGCATCCTACTGACCCCGTTCCATTTTCCTGGTGCGTCGTCCCTTCGACACCGGCTTGCGCTGGGTTACATGTGGGGGAGCCGCCACCGAGTGCCGGATCTTCAGGGACGTTTCTAAGACGAGATGCTTTGCAGGGCCCTTGTCTCCGGCCAAACGGTCGAGCAGAATGCGTGCTGCCGTTGTGCCCAGTTGATATCCCGATTGGGAGACAGAAGAGAGCGAAGGATTCGTCGTTTCGGCGAGATCCAGATCGTCGAAACCCATCAGTGATATATCCTCCGGGCAACGAAGTCCCGCTTCACGGATGGCCAGCAGTGCCCCCAGAGCAATCATGTCGTTGCCGGCGAAGATTGCCGTCGGCCGAGGAATCAGCCGCAACAGGATCATTGTCTTCGAGTGGCCGCCTTGCTTGTCAAAGGTTGTCTCCTGCACGTATTCCGGTGCGAGTTTCAACCGCGCTTCACTCATGGCGCGCCTGAAACCGTCCAGGCGTTCCTTCGCATTGGTCAGGTGCAGTGGGCCGGTGATTGCTGCAAACCTTGTGTGTCCCATCTGCAGCAGGCAACGGGTTGCTTCGTAGGCTCCCGCTTCGTTGTCGGCAGTTACGCTATCGCCGCTCCAGTTCTTTGGAAGCCTGTCAATGCATACAACGCCTGTGCCTGCTCGGCGGTAGGACTCTGCCTGTGCCGTAAGGTCGCTGAAGTTGGAGGGAATCACGATCAGACCCGCGGGCAGATAGGTGCGCAGCTCATTCAAGTGCACCAGTTCCTTGGAATGATCGTTGTCTGTGTTGCACAGAATTAGCCTATAGCCATTTGAAAATGCCACATCCTCCGCACCGCGGACCACGGCTGGAAAGAAGGGGTTGGTGATGTCCGGAATGATCATCCCGATCATGTTAGACTTCACCCGGCGTAGTCCGCGCGCGAGTTCGCTGGGCTGATAGCCGGTTGCCTGGACCGCTTCCAGCACGCGCTTGCGCACCGGTTCGCGAACGCCGGCGGAGTTGTTGAGCACATGCGATACAGTGCCGAGAGACACGCGGGCCAACTTCGCAATATCGTTCATGTTGGCCATGGCAATCTCTCCGTGTCTTCCAGATATTCAGAAGAAAGACAGAACTCTTCTACTGAAGTATACAAAATTGAAACAATTCAATACTTCGACCACAAGATGCGCAAGCAGGACAGGAGAGAATGAAGGGCCTTATTGGCTACGGTTTTGCCAGCACAAGATAAGGCCAATCTCCTATCGTTACAGCCTGTCCTTCCCCATGAAGTCGGGACGCTGTCAGTCCACGAATCGGAGAAACGGGCTGCTTCAACATCTTTCTTGACAATTCCACTGACGCAGCGGTAGAGTTCATTCGTCGTATTTTGAAACCTTTCAAAATGAATCAACGGACTTTCCCTCTTGAGGCCTGCCATGAATCGACGCACTCCGCTTTTGGTTGTTTCGCTCTTCCTCCTTCTCGTCCCCGTCGGCGCATGGGCGCAATTTGCGCAGCGCGGCGGCATCGCGGGAAACGTCACTGATCCGTCGGGCGCCGTTGTTCCAGGCGCGCAAATTACATTGCTCGATCTGGCGCAGAATCAAAGTCGTCAGATTAAGGCTGACGCTGCAGGACACTATGAGTTTGACAATCTTGCCGCCGGCCAATACCAGTTGACCGCGGTCCGTGATGGATTCGGCACCGAGAAATCTGAACCGGTAACCGTCAACATCGGCGCGACTACCAACTACAATTTCAAGCTGCAACCAGGCACTGTTGCGGAGACTGTGACGGTTTCCGCCGAAGCCGGAGGCCTTGAAACCGACAAGATCAGCATCGACACATCGCGCGACAACGGCTATTACGTCAACGGCGTCAACATCAATGACAACTACGAGAGCAGCATCAGCTATGAGCCGTCGGCTGAAGCCATCGGCACGGGAACGATTCAGGTGGCGGACTTCTCAGCCGCCGTCGGCCATGACATCTCCGCAATGAACATGCAGACCAAGGGAGGTTCAAGCCGTTTCCACGGCGAAGCATTTGAGTTCATGGAGAACGACGACCTGAATGCTTTCAACCCATGGGACAAAGCGAACCAGATCATCACCGCAGGGGGCACGCCTGCCGTAAAGCCGATTCTGAAGCGCAATCAGTTTGGAGGCAACCTCGGTGGCCCGGTATATATTCCCAAGTTGGCACCCGGAATGAGGAACAGGTTCTTTGCGTTCGGCAACTATGAAAACTTCATCGAGCATGATGGCAATCAACTGGTGACGGGTTCTGTGCCGTCTGCCGCTGAACTTACTGGAAATTTCTGCGAGCTGCTCTACATCAGCAACTGCGCCGCAGGCGATTACAGCACACCCAATCCCAACCCGGTTCAGCTCTACAACCCCTTCTACACCACATACAACTCACAAGGCGCAAGCACACGGCCGGCGATTCCCAACAATCGCCTCGACCTGGCAACCAGGCCCGGCGGAGCACCACTCGTCGATCCAGGCGCGCTGGCAATTCAGAAAGCGCTTTGGCCTGCGCCCAACGTTGCCAACACGCCCAGCAACGAGGTCAACTACACAGCGTTCCAGACTCCCGGAATCTCGAACTATCACATCGATACGCGCTTTGACGCCAAGATCACGAACAACGACTCCATGTTCGTAACCTGGTCGAGACAGTATGGAACGTCCACTCTGATTGGCGGAATCCCTCCGGCACCGCTTCACGACTTCCCCGTGCAAGATCAGGGTTATCTGGTAACCACTAACTATGTCCATGTCTTTTCCCCGCGACTGACCAATGAATTTCTATTTGGAACCGGCGACAGCGCGCTCGTGACGCTCACCTCGGGTGAAGGAAGCTTCTTGAACGGCAGCACCAATCCGCTGAATACTCTGTTTCAAAACACCGGAACCGGTTTTACGAAAGGCATCGTGGGAGTGTACACAGGCAGCTATGCCCAACCGGGCGCAAGCGAAATATTTCGCGCCGAGAACCAGTCTTACCAGTTTTCAGACAACCTTGACTGGATCTTTGGCCGCCACAGCCTGACTGCCGGCTTCAACTACTTCAGGAAGAGCGAGCTTGACTGGGATGTTCAGAGGCAGGTGTCCTTCGGTGGAACTACGAACACTTATTACGGAAGCAATTCGCAGAACGCGTTCAGTTCAAGCGGCAGCTATCTGGGGTATGTAGGCGGCGACAGCATGGCTGATCTTGAAATGGGATCCCCTTCGAACCTCTGGGTGCGCTATTCCATCAATGGCGGAAACGCCACTTCGCCGAATTACGACATCATCTTCCCCAACTGGGGATTCTATGTCAACGACAAGTTCCGCGTGTCCCCCAAGCTCACATTTTCCGCGGGCCTGCGTTACGACCTGAGTATTCCGGACTACACACCCAACCCGGTTACAGCTCCCTGCTGCGCCATCTACACGCCTACTTCGGCCGGCGGAATACTCGAGTATCCCGGCATCGCCCCCAATCTGCCGCTTCACTATCTCTCCGCTCCCAAACTCGACTTTGCTCCGCGTGTCAGCATTTCCTACAGCCTCAAGCCGCAAACAGTTCTTCGCGCCGGCTACGGGATCTTCTATGACACGGGAGCTACGCAGGTTTCAACAATTCTCGGCTACGCGATTTACGGCACGTCGGCTGCCGTCAACTACAACGTAAACAACACCACCATGGGAACGCCGGTGGACACGCCAGTGTTGAACCTGACAAACATCCTTCCAGTCCCGCTGCCCACGAACCTGGGTTCGTTTCCTGTTCCCACCGGCACGGGCGAAGGATACGACGGAGACGGTCAGTGGGCGGGGATTACCTACTTCGATCAGAAGTCGCAACCGCTGCCCTATTACCAGCGCATGATGGCTGACCTTCAGCAGCAGGTTGGCGCTCATGACGTCTTCACTCTTTCGTATTCAGGAGCACAGGGCCGCAAGGGAACAAACGAAACCAACATCAACCTGCCCCCGTACCAAACGGGATGGGTGAACGGCGGCGGCAACGGCGACCCGACATACGATGCCGCGCGGCCAAATAACTCGGGCAGATTCGGCGACATCTATGTGGTCAGGCCCAACCTGAACTCTTTTTACAACGCGCTGATCGCTCAGTTCAGGCACGATTTTAGCAAGGGCTTCCAGTTCTCAACCAACTACACATGGGGCAAAACGGTCTCTGATTATCCATGGTCAAACAACGTGGTGGGAGGTGCGGTTGGCGGCGGTCCCGGCAGCGGATTCCAATATCCCAATCTCAATAGCCGCGGTGAAAGCACGCAATCCCATCGCAATCGCTTCGTGTATAGCGGAATCTGGACCCCAGACTATGGCAAGAGTTGGTCGGCCTGGCTCAAGGCTCCATTGGCGGGCTGGCGCGTCACGGGGATCGGAACCATGGAGTCCGGAGATGCACTCACCGTCGGGAACGGCGGTCCCGGCACACCCTGCCCTGTCACCGATGCCGGCACTCCGACCTGTCCAACGGGCTATGGTTCCAGCGCGCAGGACGGCGCAGGCTTCGATGAGCTGAACGTCACAGGGAATTCAAACATCGGACACGCCTCGAAGACATTCTCTCACCAGTTCGATACGTCGAAATTCTCTGTGCCGGCCATGAACGTCCGCGGAAACTCCGGTTTGGGAACCGTGAGAGGACCGGGACAGAATCGCGTGGATCTTTCGATCGCGAAAACATTCAATCTGTACGAGAGTCTTCACCTCGAATTCAGAGCCGATGCATTCAACGCATTCAATCACTCGCAGTGGAATAGCATCGTCACCACTTATCCCAGCGGAAGCACGCAATATCCGTTTGGTCAGGTGAACGGCGCAGGAGACGCTCGTATCGGGCAGGTGGCGGCGAAGCTGGTCTTCTGAGCAGCCTGCGCGGACAAAGTGTTCCACTTAGTGACGCTTTCATGCGGTCGCGGCGAAGGTCAACCGCTCCAGAGCCGGACTCGCGAAGGCATCACCTGATCCCTGTATCTGCTATTAAGGTTGGTTTCGCGTGCCGATTGTTTCAAATCTGCACGCGAAACCGACCCGGGTTTTTGCGGCGAGCAAATGACAATGAAATCCAATTCCAACACGAGAATCACGCGCCGCAGTTTTATCGTGGACTCCGCGGCTCTCCTGGCCGCATCGCAGATCGCTGCCGGCGCAAAACCGGCGATGCGCGCGGTAGTTGGCTCGCCGGTCTCCACGGCACGAGCAGTCTGCCCGGTTATTCCGCTCAGGGCACAGCCGTTTGCTCTGGCGGATGTTCGTCTCCTGGATGGACCGTTCAAAGACTCAAGGGACGCGGAAGCTCGTTACCTGCTGAGTTTGGATGTGGATCGCCTGCTGTCTCCCTACCTGGTTGAATCGGGATTGAACCAGAAAGCTCCGCAATATCCCGGCTGGGAAACAAACTATCTGCCTGGCGTTGCCCTCGCATTTTATCTTTCTGGAATTTCGAACCTTGCGGTAAGCATGGACGGCTGGGAGAGCAGCGAGTTTCGCGGGCGATTGAACTACATCCTCGATGAGCTCGATGCCTGCCAGCAATCTACCGGCGGCTACCTGCTCGGAACCCGCAATGGGCGCGCGATCTTTGCCCGTGTTGAGAAAGCGGGAAAGTTCGACGGCTTTGCTCCTTGGGGCGATGGATGTGCCGAACCATATTACGCACTAGAAAAAATCTTCTCCGGCCTCCGCGATGCGTATCGAGTGGCAGGCCTGCCCAAAGCACTGCAAATTGAAATTCGGCTCGGTGACTGGCTGGCAGGACATATGTCGCACCTGAGCGATGCGCAAATGGCTGACTTGATGACGATTGAATTTGGCGGAATGAATTGGGTGTTGTCCGACCTCTATGCCGACACCGGCGATCAGCGTTTCATGGATCTTTCGCGCCGCTGGCAAGACAAAGAGGTCTTCGATGCCCTGGCCGCGGCAAGAGACGACCTCGCAGGCAAGCATGCAAACACGCAATTTCCCAAATTCAGCGGGCTGGCCGCGCGTTATCCGTACAGCGGCGATCCCGTCGACCTGAAAACCGCTGCATTCTTCTGGGAGAGCGTCGTCCGCCACCATAGCTATGTAACCGGCGGCAACAGCGAACACGAGCATTTTGATCAACCGAATCAGCTCAACCATCACCTGTCGCAATACACAGAGGAAAACTGCAACGAGTACAACATGCTGCGCCTCACCCAGCTGTTGTTCAACATCGAGCCCAGGCCTGAATATGCGGAATATATGGAGCGTACGCTGTTCAATCACACGCTCTCGGCGCAAGACGTGCGCGATGGACGCATCTGCTATTTTCTGCCGTTAAAGCCCGGCGCGAGCCGCGCACCCGAGAGCCTCTATGACGACTTCACCTGCTGCGTATGCAGCAGCATGGACAGTTACTCCAGAAATAGCGGCTACATCTACAGCCACGGCGAAGAATCGCTTTATGTGAATCTCTTCATCGCCTCTGAGGTGACCTGGAAACAGAAAGGCCTGGTTTTGCGCCAGGAAACCAGGCTTCCTGACGAGGACTCCGTAAGCTTTCGCATGAGTCTCCACCAGCCCTCGCGATTCACCCTTCATCTGCGCTACCCAGCATGGGCCATCGACGGGATTATCGTCCAGGTGAATAATGACAGGCAAAAGATCACTGCAGCCCCGGGCGAGTTTTTCGCTCTCGAGCGCGAGTGGCGAGATGGCGACACTGTGGTCTTCAAGGCGCCCCTGTCACTGCGCTATGAAACGCTGCCCGACAATCACGACCGTGTCGCGTTGTTTGCCGGCCCAGTCCTGTTGGCGGGAAATCTTGGGCCGGTCGCAGACCCCGGATTGGAAGACCCGGACTATATTCCGCTCCTTGTGACGAACGCCAAGCCAGTGAGCCAGTGGTTGCAGACGGCAGGCGCTCCGCTCACATTCACCACAACAGTTGCGCAGCCCCGTGAAATTGTGGTGCAGCCATTCTTTCGCCTGCATGATTGCAGCTATGCCGTCTATTGGGATCGCGTCACGTCCGCTGGTTGGGATGAACATGTGAATGAAGTCACACAGCTTCGTATGCAGGCACAACGCCTGGAGGCACGAACCCTGGACAGAGTCGCAGCCGGCGATCTGGCCTCAGAATCTTCGCATCAATTAGAAGTGAAGGGCGAAAGCACGAGCGGCCGCGGCATGCGCGGGCTCGAAATGCATTTGACCTGGCGCGCAGGTGAATCCTTCGCATATCGAATGAAGGTCGCGCGCGGAAAACCCGTTACCATACGGTGCCGCTACTTCTCCCAGCGCTATGAACACGCCAAGGGCCCGGAGATCCAAGTTGACGGAATCACAGTTTCTCATGCTGCGCCCGTCTTCGCTGTCGCGACCCAACCAGATGGAATGGCAGTCGAATACTCCATTCCACCGGAGATGACGAAAAATGCCGACAATATTCGAGTTTCCATTCGCTCCATCGATGGACTTCGAATCGGTGAACTACGCGTCTTGAGCCCTCAGAGCGGTTAGTGTGAAAACCGTCTCGCAGATCGTAGAACTAGCTGGACTCAATCAGCTCGTGTTCGTTCAGTTTTTACAGTACAAAGGCCTGAAGTTGGGCTGGTCACTCGTTTGCTGTTGATCTTCGCAGGGGTATCGCATGTACCAGCCGGAAGTGTACGGAATCGCACTGTCGTTCATGATCCTCAGCATGCTGTGCTGGGGATCGTGGGCCAACACTCTGAAATTATGCCCCGGCTATCGATTCCAGTTGTTTTACTGGGACTATGTCATCGGATTGCTGGCTGGCGCCCTCGCATGGGGTTTGACATTAGGCAGCTCCGGCGGCAGCGGCAAGGCGTTCCTCGCAGACATCGCACAGGCAAGCTTCCATCACATTGTCCTGGCGGTCGCGGGCGGAGTAATTTTTAACATCGCCAACTTGCTGCTCGTCGCTGCAATTGATATTGCGGGCCTCGCGGTTGCCTTCCCCATTGGGATTGGCCTGGCGCTCGTTATCGGGGCGGTCAGCAGTTACCTGATCTCGCCCAAAGGCAATCCGCTCTTGCTGTTTGGTGGAATCGCCCTCGTCGTCGCGGCCATTATCTTCGATGCAATTGCGTATCGCCTGCGCGAAGCGACTCGCCCTGCAATGAGCCGCAGAGGTATCGTCATCAGTCTCATCGCGGGCATTTTGATGGGATGCTTTTATCCGTTCGTCTCGAAGGCAATGACCGGCGATGACGCTCCCGGTCCCTACGCTGCTGTCCTGTTTTTTGTGGTCGGTGTGGCGCTTAGCTCAATCCCGGTCAACTATCTGCTGATGAAGATGCCGCTTGACGGACGCGCACCCGCATCCATGGATGGCTACTGGCACGCGGCAGGCAGTTGGCACCTGTGGGGCGTTATGGGCGGCGTCATTTGGTGCACCGGAGCAATTGCCAACTTTGTGGCCTCGCAAGCACACATTGTAGGGCCGGCAGTGTCGTATTCGATCGGCCAGGGCGCAACCATGATCTCTGCTTGTTGGGGCGTCTTTGTATGGAAGGAGTTTACCGAAGCGCCTTCCAGGTCAAAGATATTTCTGGCGTGGATGTTTGTCCTGTTCCTGAGCGGATTGACTGCAATCGCTGTCGCTCCGCTCTTCCAGTAGGTCAACCAACACTTCGCTGTGTGCATCAGGAGATTCAAATTGTCAGGGCAAAAACCAATCGTCGTCGTCGGCAGCATCAACACCGATCTCGTCACATTTGCAGAGAGAATTCCGTCGGTGGGCGAAACCGTCATCGGGAACGACTTTCAAATTCATCCCGGAGGCAAAGGCGCCAACCAAGCCGTTGCCGTGGCGCGCCTTGGCTACCCGGTGCGCATGATTGGGCGGCTGGGCAATGATCCGTTTGGCGAACAACTGCGGGCACATCTCATCAGCACCGGCGTTAACACAGACGGCATCGCGACCAGCGAGGGAACCTCTGGGGTTGCGGTCATTGAAGTTTCGCGCAAAGGAGAGAACAGCATCGTCGTTACGCCGGGCGCCAACGCCAAAGTGTCTCCGCAAGACCTCGAGCTAAACCTTGAGATCATCCGGCATGCGGGCATCGTCCTTGCTCAGCTTGAGATTCCGATCGACACGGTTGAATATCTGAGTTTGATCTGCGCGCGAGAGGGAGTGCCGTTCATTCTCGATCCCGCCCCTGCCGTGGAACTGCCGCAAGCCATCTTCAAGCACATCCAATGGTTCACGCCTAATCAGACAGAAGCTGGATTCTTTATCGGCGAGGGGACCATCGGCATCAAAAATCCTGCTCCTGCGGAAATAGCAAAGCTGCTGCTCGGCAATGGATGCCGCGGAGTGATTTTGAAAATGGGCGAACAGGGCGTCTACGTTGCATCGCAGGACGGAATCGAACAGTCGCTTCCCGCTTTCCCAGTCAAAGCCGTCGACACAACCGCCGCCGGGGACGCGTTCAACGGCGGCTTTGCAACAGCACTCATGCTTGGAAAGAATCCGATCGAGAGCGCTCAATTCGGTACGGCAGTCGCTGCGATTTCCGTGACACGAAATGGCGCGCAACCTTCCATGCCGACGATGGCCGAGGTGGAAACTTTCCTGGAGAACAATGCGGCAAGAACCACCTCCAGGTAAACACACCATCGAACCTGATCCAACAGAAAAGGGCCTTATGAAAAAGACAACGCGATTTCTCCAGTGGACCGCACTTCCCTCGCTTCTTGCCATCGTTCTTGCATCGCATGCTTTGGCGCAGGACACACATAGCCCTCCGTTTGGACAGCAGATTCCTCCGCCTGCCTGCCTTACGCTGCGCGGTGCCTGGGAGGGCGGCTATATCCCTTGCACCGCGTTGACCCATCAGCAGTGGCTCGCCGACGTCACGCATTGGCGCGCAGAGCGGCGCATTCGTATCGGGTACGATCCATCCCGCTATGAGCTGCCCGCGCTGAAGTGGGCCCAGTCCTCCTTCATTCAGCCTCAGATGATGGTGCAGGACCGCTACTTCTACGATCCAGTCGCCGGCAAGTACACAGTTGATCGCTACCTCGACGATCTTGACAAACGATACGGCGGGATTGACGCAGTCTTGATCTGGGCAACCTATCCCAACATGGGCATGGACGATCGCAACCAGCACGACATGGTGCTTTCAATGCCAGGAGGCCTCGAAGGCCTCAAGCAGATGGTTGCGGACTTTCATCGGCGGGGTGTTCGCGTTCTCTTTCCAATCATGATGTGGGATCAGGGAACTCACGATCCAGGCGCATCTTGGTCTGACACCATCGCCCAGTTCATGAAAGATATTGACGCCGACGGCATTAACGGCGACACGCAGGATGGTGTTCCGCTTGCGTTTTCGCTTGCTGCTGAAAAACTGAATCATCCACTCGCGTTTGAGCCGGAGAAAGGACCGAGCGACGAGGCCCTCGCATGGAATGTGCTCACGTGGGGCCAATATCAATACCAGTTTGTTCCAACAGTCGACAGGTTCCGCTGGATTGAGCCGCGCCACCAGGTGAACATTCAGGGCCGCTGGAATCGCGATAAGACGGATAATTTGCAATTCGCCTTCTTCAACGGCGAAGGCTGGGAGAGCTGGGAGAACGTATGGGGCATCTGGAACGGAGTGACGCCCCGCGATGGAGAAGCCACGCGGAGGGTCGCAACCATTGAGCGTGCGGTCGCACCATTCTTCGCAAGCGATGGATGGGAGCCGTTCTATCCGATGCAGAGATACGGAGTCTTCGCCAGCAGGTGGCCCTCAGGTGAGCAGACCTTGTGGACCATCGTGAACCGCAATGAATATGACGTGCTGGGGAGGCAAATGTTGGTCCCTTATCAACAGGGCTTGCGCTACTTCGATCTCTACCACGGTGTTGAACTCAAACCCGATCAAGAAGGACAAACCTCTGTGCTGAGCTTCACGACGGAGGCGCACGGATATGGTGCAATCCTCGCCACGCAAGGCGAACCCGATGCAAAGCTACAGCAGTTGATGGCAAAAATGAAACAGTTGACGGTCAAGCCCCTGGACAGCTTCTCTCATGAGTGGATGCCGCTTACTCAGAGTCTTGTGGACATACCGGAGACACCGAAGGCGCGCTCTGCCCCAGCAGGAATGATTCGCATCGATGGCGGCAATTTTCTGTTCACTGTCGAAGGAACTGAGATCGAGGGATTCAACGATATAGGTGTGGATGTGCAATACCCATGGGAAGATAGTCCGCGGCGCTTCCACGAGCACCCCATGCAAATCAAGCCGTTCTATATTGACAAGTATCCAGTCACAAATGCCGAATTCAAAAAGTTTCTCGATGCGTCTCACTATCATCCCAAAGAAGATCTCAACTTTCTGAAAGACTGGAAAGGCGGCACGTATCCCGAAGGCTGGGCAAACAAGCCCGTCACCTGGGTCTCGCTGACAGATGCGCGGGAGTATGCGAAGTGGGCCGGCAAGCGGCTTCCGCATGAATGGGAGTGGCAATTTGCAGCCCAGGGCACCGACGGCAGGCGATTCCCGTGGGGCGACTGCGACTGGCTTGCGCCCTTGATGACCGGAGGCCCACTCGCGTGCCCATGGCAGAACGACCCCAACGATGCGCCCGCGCCGATTCCGGACAAGGGACGCGTCATGCTTCCCGCCAGCGATGTTGACGCTCATCCGAAAGGCGCAAGTCCCTTCGGCGTGATGGACATGGTGGGCAATGTCTGGCAATTCACAGACGAGTATGAAGACGATCATACGAGCGGAGCGATCCTGCGCGGAGGCAGCCATTACCAGCCGCAAGGCTCCATCTGGTACTTTCCGCAAGCCTACCGGAATAACCAGCATGGCAAACTGCTGCTGATGGCGCCCAGCTACGACCGCTCCGGCGCACTTGGATTTCGTTGCGTAAAGGATGCGGAGTAGTAGCTCGGATGTAGGTGCGATGTCGAAAGAGATCCTCTTCTGAGGACCGCCGATGATTGGCGCTTTTCGGGAACGGCAGTCTCGGCCCTCAACGCGAAGGAAGAAATCCGAATTTTGGACTTGCGGGAATTCTCCAAGAAACGAACTTCGAAATCACGGCACGCAATGCGCGGTGACGGCCCGGCAGGTTTCCATGCCGGACCGTCACTGTACCCCGTGCCTCACGCCATCTACTGAACCGTCAGCGAATAGGTCGCGCTTTCGCTGAGCGTTCCAGCGGTTGCAGTCACCTGGATCATGTAGTTACCCTTTGGCGTTGTTGGGCCTCCGCCGCAACTGGTCATTCCTATGGATGCCAAAGTTGCGATCAGGATCGCGCTGCTGAGTGTCAGCAGGAGTCTCCGCAATCTCCGGTTTTTCGCGCCGAGGAGCGGAAGCAACAGGAAAGCCGCGAACGCGCCCGCAATTGCAATAGGACCCTTGAATGGTAAGCGGGCAGGTCTCGATCGTTCCGCTCGAAGAGCCGCGGAGCTCGCCTTGACGTCCGTTGCAATGGTGAGTGTCGAGGTTGCCGTCCCACCGGCACTCGGCGTAATACTCGACGAAGAGAAGGTGCAGCTGGTGTCTTTGGGAAGGTCACTGCATGCCAGGCTGGTAGCGGCATCGAAGCCATTCACGGAAGTGACAGTGACCGTGATGACCGCATCCTTGCCGGCATTGAGAGAGCCGTTCGCGGGGTTGAGCGACAGGGTGAAGGCGGCTGGCCCCGGCCACACCGTGACTGCGACAGCAGAAGACGTTGACGACGCATTGTTGGTGTCGCCTGCGTAAGCTGCCGTCACGCTGTAGGAGCCCGCCGCCAGCGCTGACGTAGTGTAGGTCGCCACCCCCGAGCCGTTCAGCGTACCGGTACCGAGAGTTGTCTTGCCGTTCATGAACGTTACGGTCCCGGTGGGCGCCGGAACACCCGAGGCTCCCGTCACAGTCGCAGTGAAAGTGACGCTTGATCCCACCGCAAGGGAAGTTGCGGATGCGCTCAGCGCCGTGGTTGTGGCACCGCTGGTTACGGTCACGCTGATCGGGCTGGAGGTGGATGCGATGTTCCGGCTGTCGCCGCCGTAGCTTGCCGTGATGCTATGCGTTCCCACCGCAAGCGCTGAAGCTACGTAAGTTGCAATCCCCGATGCGTTGAGCGTTCCGGTACCGAGCGTGGTCGCACCATCCTTGAAGGTAACTGTTCCGGTTGGGGTGGGTGTGCCCGATGCCGGAGTCACAGTTGCTGTCAGGGTTATGCTGGTTCCCACGGCAACCGACGTTGCGGAAGCGGCCAGCATAGTTGTCGATGCCGTTGCTGCTGGAGCGTTGATCGTGATGCTCAAGCTCTGAGTTGCGGCGTTGCTGGCGGAGTCCGTTGCCTTCACCGTGAAATCGGATGTCCCTGCCGTGGTCGGGGTGCCGGAGATCACGCCCGTGCCGGCAGCCAGCGAAAGCCCGGGAGGCAGCGTGCCTTTACTGACGCTCCATGTGTAGGGCGTCACGCCGCCGGTAGCCGCGAGCGTCTGCGCGTAGGCGGTCCCGGCTGTGCCGTCAGGGAGCGACGCGGTGGTCACCGCCAAAACGGAGTTGATGGTGATGGTCAGGCTTTGGGTCGCCATGTCGCTGGCGGAGTCCGTTACCTTCACCGTGAAATTGGATGTCCCAGCCGTGGTCGGCGAGCCCGAGATCGCACCAGTGGAAGCCGTCAGCGAAAGTCCGGCTGGTAGCTTGCCCGTGCTGATGCTCCACGTGTAGGGGGTCACGCCGCCGCTGGCCGCCAGGGTCTGCGAGTAGGCGATGCCGACCACGCCGCTGGGCAGCGACGAAGTGGTCACTGCCACCGGGAGAGGTGTGCCCGTTCCGGTGAGGTTCACCACGTGAGGGCTGCCCGCCGCATTATCAGTGAACGTAAGCGTCGCCGACTCGTTCCCAACAATACTTGGCGTGAACTTTACGCTTACGGTGCATGTTGACCCGGCCGTCACGGTTGCACTGGTGCAAGTATCAGAACCAACTGAGAAGTCACCCATGTCGGTTCCGCCCTCCACCACAGTGGTGATGGTCAGGTTTGCAGTGCCGTTGTTTGTGACGGTAAGGGTCATCGCGCCGCTGGTTGTCCCCTGCGTCTGGTTGCCGAAGCCTAGCGGAGAAGGGGTTGCCGAAAATCCCGGTGCCGTCACAGGTGTTCCACTCATCAAGAATCCGTATGCGGCGATGTTGCCGACGATCGGACTGTTGTCGCTCCCTAACTCGCCTTGGCCCTGCGTGGATCCGGCGTCCTGGCCATCCGTCGCGAAGGCGTAAAGAATGTGAAAACCGGGCTCAAGCGTGCCGGTCGTGCCCGTGAATTCGCCGCCCGTTCCAGAGGTTGCGGCAATCCACGCGCCACCCCAGGTGTCGACCTGGAAGTAAACGGCATCTGGAGTCGTGGCAGTTGGCGTGAAGGTGCTGGTTGCCTTGAACGAGAAGCTCGGTGTCGTGCTGGTTGTCTGGTTGTTGGAGAGAGGCGTGATGGTTGTGGTCAGCGGAATCGCCTGCACACTCTGCTCGCCGAAGACGGAGAGGCTGCCGCCGGCTATATAAAGCTGGCCGGTCTCCGGATCCACCGCAACTGACGAAGGTCCTCCAGGAAGAGAGATGTGCCAGGAAGCATTCGTTGCGCCGTCGATGACCAGAAGATCTCCGGAAGCGAAGGGGACATTGCTGATCGCGTAGATTTTGTTGGTCGCATCGTTCACCGCGATCGCTATGGGGTTGATGTTGGCCGCAATGTTCGTTACGGCATTCGTCGCCCCGTCGATCGCTGTCACACTGCCCAGAATTGCACCGCCCTCACCGGCATTCAGCACGTAGATCATATTGGTCAGCGGATTGACGGCCACCGCAGCTGGGCTCGTCCCGTTCGGATCAGTTAACGTCGCCGTGCTGTTGTTCGCTCCGTTAATCACGGTGACGTTGTTGCTGCCGTTGTTGGCCACGTAGATCATGTTTGTGACGGGATTGACAGCCAGGCCCGCTGGGTTCGAGCCCACGGTGATGGTCGTAGGAGAGTTGTTCGTTCCGTTGACCGCAGTCACACGATTGTTATTACTGTTGGAGAAGTAAATCATGTTTGTGACGGGATTTACCGCAATGGCAAAGGACTGATCCACGTTGGAGATACTCGTTACGGCGTTGCTGGCTCCATCGATGACAAACACGCCGGTGGTGTCAACGGCGACGTAAATCTTGTTGGTGATCGGATTGACCGCGATGGACTCGGTCGAGCTGCCGCTGCACGTGCAGGAAACGTTGGTGGTTGCGTTGCTGGCCCCATTAATCACCGTGACTGAATTGCCCACCACGTAAATCTTGTTCGTGACCGGATTGACCGCGATTGCCACTGGTGCAGCAGTCACCGTCACGGTGGTCTGGGCGCTCGTGGTTCCATCAATTACTGTCACGTTGCCGAGGCTGTTGTTGACAACATAAATATTGTCCGTGACTGGATTCACGGCCACCGGACCACCAGCGACAGCAACCGATGAGCTGCCGTATGTGCCGCCGTCGATGACCGTAACGCTGCCTGAGTTGCCGACGTAGATTTTGTCAGTCACCGGGTCTACGCCAATCGACTGAGGCCCCGTAGCCTTCGTGTCGGTGAGCGTGGTGGTATTGTTACTCGCTCCGTCGATGACCGTCACGTTATTGCTGGAATAATTCCCCACGTAGACCTTGTTACTCACAACATCTACGGCAATGCCGATGGGAATGATGGCGTTGGGATCGATGACCGTCGTGGCATTGTTGGTGGCGCCATCAATCACATTGACGCCGCCATTCGTCACGTAGTCCCCCAGGTAAGTTACATAAATTTTATTGGTGACCGGGTTGATCGCGATAGCGGCCGGTTCGTCCCCGACTCCTACGTTGGTCGCGGTATTCGCGGTTCCATCGATGACCGATATCTGGGCGAAGAGGCCGTTGATCACGTAAATCTTGTTGGTAACCGGGTTAACGGCTACAAAGGCGCAGTTATACCCGCAATTGGCCGAATTGTTTCCGGTGTAGACGGAAGTCGTGGCGTTCGTCGCTCCATCAATCACGGTTACATTGCTGCTGCCACTGTTCACCACGTAGACCTTGTTGGTGACCTGATTAACGGCGATGGCTTCAGGAAACGTGCCAACCGTCACCGTGGAGGTGGCATTGGTCGCTCCGTCAATCACCGTCACCGTTCCACCTTGGTTGTTGGCCACATAAACCATGTTGGTGATCGGATTCACAGCCACAGCAACCGGCGTGCCACCAACAGCCACAGTACTGGTGGCGCCCGTGGACCCGTCGATGACCGTAACATTGCTGCTGAGTTCGTTGACGGCGTAAATCTTGTTGGTAATCGGATTCACAGCCGCGGCAATCGGAGTGTTCCCGGCGGTCACCGTGGTGGTACCGTTGGTCGCTCCATCCAATACGGTTACGCCATTCGTCTGATTCATCAGGTAGATTTTGTTGGTGGCAGGGTTGATTGCCAGACCGGGCACCCCGCCCACGACAATATTCGCGGTAACGGTCTGTGCCTGGACAGGCGCGCATATCATTCCCACCGCCAAGGCGCTGAAGAAACCCAATCGCCCCCAGAACTCACTCCGATGCCGGGGTCGTTTCCGGAGGTCCGTACTGGCTTGCCTTCGAGGTCCAGCCACCAACCGCCTGGCGCTATTCGTTAGGGTTGAATCTGACTGAAAACTGCGCATGGCTTGGGCGGATGGGTTCATTGATGTGTGACCTCCAGGAGTTCGCGCGTGGAAGTGCGATGAGAAGCAGGAGCTGCCTGCTTCCTCAATGCATTTCATGCAACTGCCACGGAACGCGTCCCTACTCTTCTCATTTATTGAGGGTTGAAGCCAAGATTCATCCCGTGTCAATAGGTGTCATTTCAGGTTTTCAAACTAATCAGGACGAACTGGACACACAGATTGGGCGGATGTATGATTTTGCGTATTCAGCCCCTACCCCGGTCGGGCCCCCTTGATGGAAGTGGCCATGGCTTCTTCTCGCAATGAAAATGCGGAATCAGTGAGGACACTTGTCTCCTGGAAGGAGATTGCCGTCTTTCTGAATCATTCCGAGAGCACCGTCAAGCGATGGGAAAGAGATCGAGGACTGCCCGTTCATCGAATACCCGGCGGCGAGCGCGGAGGGGTTTTTGCCTATTCGGGCGAACTGACGGATTGGCTCAGAGGCAAGGCCCTTGAATTGGAAGCCGACGGCTTGGCCACCGGCGAACAGGAGGCAGCCGACAACGTTGAGATTGGAGCCGCGAGCGACGGCAAGGTTGACCCACAGACAGGTGAGACCGCCGGCCCAGGCGACACGCTGGGAAACTCGCGCTGGCTGAGGCTTGCTCTAGTCGCGATGGTGGCGGTGCTCGCCGGAGCGGGAATCTACGCTAATTTTGCGCATCCCTTTGGCAAATGGATGCAGCGGCACTTGCCTGCGATTGCCGGGATTGGGCCTGCAAGCTCAATTCGGCAAGAGGTCACCCCGGTATCAGACGCCGAGAAGAGTGTTGCGCACGACCTTTACCTCAAGGGCCGATTTGAATGGAACCAGAGAACCCCCGAGAGCCTGAATCGCGCGCTCGACGACTTTACGCAGGCAATCGTTCACAATCCGAACGATGCCCGTGCCTATGCCGGCCTGGCTGACGCCTACGAGATGCTCTTCATCTACGGCAACCGGCAGGATGATGACGCCCGCGACAAAGCAATGGCTGCGGCCCGAAAAGCCGTAGAACTGGACGGCTCCTTGTCAGAGGGGCACAGGGCGCTGGGATATGCGGCTTGGAGAACTCGCAGTTTTGGCGAGGCAGAAAAGGAACTTCACCTTGCCATTCAACTCGATTCCAAAGATCCGCTGGCGCACTTGTGGCTTTCCAACGTGCTTGCGAGTCAAGGGAGAGATAACGAATGTCTTGCGGAGATCAACAAAGCACAGGAGCTTGATCCTGCTTCAGCTTCCATTCTGGCAATGAAGGGCGAAAGGCTCTATTGGATTGGAAAAAAGGATGAGGGGATCGCGCTGTTGAATGCTTCCGTTCACTCCGAACCGACGCTCAGCATAGCGCACCTGTATCTGGCGGAGGTTGAATACTTCGAACACGACTATCCTGCCTATCTGAGAGAGTCCCAGGCGGCGGCGGAGAGCAGAAATGATGAATGGCTGAAGGATGTGACGGCAAAGCTGTCAGCGGCTTACGCGCGGGATGGCGAACGCGGTCTGTTGAATGCAGAGTTTGCAGTTCTGGAAAGTTGCAGGCCGCCACGATATTCGTGGGAGGTGGCTACCAGGACCCATAAAGCCGTTGAATGTTTGAACATGGACAGGAGACCCGAGGCGCTGCAACTTCTCGAAGAAGCCAATGCGAATGAGGAGAAGGAATTTCGGGACTTCAGGGACGCGTTCAATTCCCGTTCTCCTCAAGGGATCCATGCGCTTGCCTCCAAGCTGGCCGCTGACCCACGGTTTCAGGCACTGATGAAGCAGAAAACGGATCTGCCAAAGTCGGCAAAACTCCGGACTTCTCCTGATCCTGGCGCCCAGTAAGCGCACTTCGCAATAGAACCCGCGAAGCTCTTTGCCTGGATCACGGCCTGGCTCATCTTCACGCCATTCTCCGCAACATCGAAATGGAATACGACTGAGATTCTTCTGGCGGAGATGCGGCCTTTTATTTACTGGAGACGGATTGCGCCGGCTGACAACCAATTCTCAGTCTCGCGCATCTATCCAAACGCCTCGTTACATCTCAGACCAAAACCGGAGTTTCTTGCGAGCCTTAATTGGCTGATTCCATTGATCGTTTTGTATCTTCGTGCAGGAGTCGTTTGTGCCTATGGGAACCTCAGTTGAGCAAGCAGCCAACGGAAAAACCGAATTGGATCTTCCCCAAACAGCCACTCCGGAGCAGCCGGTGGCAGACTACCTCGTCATCATTCTTCAAACTCTGCAAACCATGAAGAATGGTGATTTCAGTGTGCGTCTCCCTGTCTCCTGGACCGGATTGCCGGGCAAGATAGCCGACAACTTCAATGAAATTGTGACCGCCAACGAACGAATGGCATTTGAGTTGAACCGTGTCGGTCAGGCGGTTGGGAAGGAAGGCAAGACTCGTGAGCGCATCCGCCTCGATGAACGCCGTGGTGCCTGGGACGACATGGAGGTTTCAGTCAACACGCTCGTGGAGGATCTGCTGCGTCCCACGACAGAGGTTACGAGAGCCATCGCCGCTGTCGCGCAGGGCAACCTCACACAGACAGTCCGGCTCGACGTGGACGGACGCCCCCTGGAAGGCGAGTTCCTGCGTTCCGCAAATATCGTCAACACCATGATTCAACAGCTTGGCGTCTTCACGGCGGAAGTGACCCGCGTGGCCCGCGAAGTGGGCACCGATGGAAAACTCGGCGGACAAGCGCAAGTACCGGGGGTGGCTGGAACCTGGAAGGATCTGACGGACTCGGTAAACTCCATGGCCAGCAACCTGACCGGCCAGGTGAGAAATATCGCGGAAGTAGCGACGGCCGTGGCCAGCGGCGATCTCTCCCGCAAAATCACGGTGGACGTGCGCGGCGAGATTCTGCAGTTGAAGGAGGCCATCAATACCATGGTCGACCAGCTGCGCTCATTCGCTTCGGAAGTGACGCGCGTGGCTCGCGAAGTGGGAACCGATGGAAAACTGGGCGGGCAAGCAGTTGTGCCGGGCGTGGCGGGAACCTGGAAAGATCTTACCGACTCAGTGAACGCCATGGCCGGCAACCTCACGGCGCAAGTGAGAAACATTGCGGAAGTGACAACGGCGGTGGCCCGCGGCGACCTCTCTCGCAAGATTACAGTGGACGTGAAGGGCGAGATCCTGGAACTGAAAGACACCATCAACACGATGGTCGATCAGCTGAACGCGTTTGCCGGCGAAGTGACGCGCGTAGCCCGCGAGGTGGGCACCGAAGGCAAGCTGGGCGGCCAGGCAAATGTGCCCGGCGTTGCGGGTACCTGGAAAGACTTGACCGACAACGTGAACTTCATGGCCGGCAACCTGACCGGCCAGGTCCGCAACATCGCTGAAGTGGCGACGGCAATTGCAAATGGCGATCTCTCCCGCAAAATCACGGTCGACGTACGCGGCGAAATTCTGCAGCTCAAAGAGACGCTCAACACAATGGTGGATCAGCTTAACCGGTTCGCCGGCGAAGTGACGCGCGTCGCCCGTGAAGTAGGAACGGAAGGCCGACTGGGCGGCCAGGCCAACGTGCCGGGAGTGGCCGGAACCTGGAAGGATCTTACCGACTCGGTGAACTCCATGGCCGGCAACCTGACAGCGCAGGTGAGAAACATCGCCGAGGTTACTACAGCCGTGGCTCGCGGCGACCTTTCGCGCAAGATCACGGTGGACGTAAAAGGCGAAATTCTCGAATTGAAGAACACCATCAACACCATGGTGGATCAGTTGAACGCGTTCGCCGGCGAAGTAACGCGCGTCGCTCGCGAAGTGGGTACTGACGGCAAACTGGGCGGCCAGGCGCAGGTTTCGGGTGTGGCGGGAACGTGGAAGGACCTTACCGACAATGTGAACTTCATGGCCAGCAACCTGACCGGCCAGGTGAGAAATATCGCCGAAGTGGCGACAGCCGTAGCCCGCGGTGACCTTTCGCGCAAGATTACGGTAGACGTGAAGGGTGAAATCCTCGAGTTGAAAGACACCATCAACACGATGGTGGATCAGCTGAACGCATTTGCCGCCGAAGTGACGCGCGTGGCACGCGAAGTGGGCACCGATGGCAAGCTGGGCGGCCAGGCTCAGGTGCCGGGCGTGGCGGGAACATGGAAGGATCTAACCGACTCGGTGAATTCAATGGCCAGCAACCTTACCGGCCAGGTGAGAAACATCGCCGAGGTTTCGACGGCAATCGCAACCGGCGACCTTTCCAAGAAGATCACGGTGAACGTCAGCGGCGAGATTCTGCTGCTGAAGGAAACCATCAACACAATGGTGGATCAGCTCAACAGATTCGCCGGCGAAGTAACGCGCGTGGCACGCGAAGTGGGAACTGAAGGCCGCCTGGGTGGCCAGGCCAACGTGCCCAGTGTTGCCGGAACATGGAAAGACCTTACCGACTCCGTGAACTCCATGGCCGGCAACCTGACAGCGCAGGTGCGAAACATTGCGGAAGTTACAACGGCCGTGGCGCGCGGTGATCTGTCGCGCAAAATCACGGTCGATGTGAAGGGCGAGATTCTTGAATTGAAGAACACCATTAATACAATGGTGGACCAGTTGAACGCGTTCGCGGGCGAAGTGACGCGCGTGGCCCGCGAAGTTGGCACAGATGGAAAACTCGGTGGCCAGGCGCAAGTGCCGGGCGTAGCTGGAACATGGAAGGATCTTACCGACTCGGTCAACTTCATGGCCGGCAACTTGACGGCGCAGGTGAGAAACATTGCCGAAGTGGCCACGGCCATCGCCAATGGCGACCTTTCGCGCAAGATCACGGTGGATGTTCACGGCGAAATTCTGCAACTCAAAGAGACGCTGAACACCATGGTCGAGCAGCTGCGTTCGTTTGCTGCGGAAGTAACCCGTGTAGCGCGCGAAGTGGGCTCGGAGGGCCGGCTCGGTGGACAGGCCAACGTGCCGGGTGTGGCCGGAACCTGGAAGGATCTGACCGACTCAGTGAATGCAATGGCCGGCAACCTCACCGCGCAAGTGAGAAACATCGCTGAAGTGACAACGGCCGTGGCAAGAGGCGACCTTTCGCGCAAGATCACGGTCGACGTGAAGGGCGAGATTCTGGAACTGAAGGACACCATCAACACGATGGTGGACCAGCTCAACGCCTTCGCTGCTGAAGTGACGCGCGTGGCGCGCGAAGTGGGCACGGACGGAAAGCTGGGCGGCCAGGCTGTTGTCCCAGGCGTGGCGGGTACATGGAAAGACCTTACCGACAACGTGAACGTGATGGCAGCAAATCTCACCGAACAAGTCCGCGGCATTGTGAAGGTGGTCACGGCAGTTGCCAACGGCGCTCTCACGCAAAAGCTGACGGTCAATGCCAAGGGAGAAGTCGCTGCGCTGGCGGAGACCATCAACAATATGACGGACACGCTGGCGACCTTCGCAGACCAGGTCACGACCGTGGCGCGCGAAGTGGGCGTCGAAGGACGTCTCGGCGGACAAGCCAACGTGCCGGGAGCCGCCGGCACGTGGAAGGACCTTACCGGCAACGTCAATTTGCTGGCCGACAACCTGACAAACCAGGTTCGTGCCATTGCCGAAGTGGCCACAGCCGTTACAAAGGGTGATCTCACCCGCTCCATCCAGGTTGAAGCACGAGGCGAAGTGGCCGAGTTGAAAGACAACATCAACACCATGATCGACAACCTGCGCCTCACCACTGACCGCAACACTGAGCAGGACTGGCTAAAGACGAACCTCGCCCGGTTCACCGGAATGCTGCAGGGCCAGCGCGATCTTGGTACGGTGGGCAGGATGTTGCTCTCTGAATTGGCTCCGCTGGTCGGTGCGCAACAGGGAGTCATTTATCAGATGGCAAGCGAGCCGGCCGCGGGTGTTGGCGCGCTAACGCTGTTGTCAACGTTTGCCGGCACTCCCGAAGGCGACAGCAGAGAGGTGAGAGTGGGCGAAGGCCTGATCGGCCAGTGCGCTTCGGAAAAGCGGCGCATGCTCATCACAGAGCTGCCCCGGAAGGCTGCGCCGATTCGTTCCGGATTGTTCAAAGCCGTGCCAAAGAATGTGATTGTTCTACCAGTGCTCTTTGAAGATCGCGTAAAAGCAGTGATTGAATTGGCAAGCTTGAGTGCCTTCACCGCCTCTCATCTGGCGTTCCTCGAACAACTGACTTCGAGTATCGGCATCGTGCTCAACTCAATTGAAGCCACAATGCAGACAGAAGGCCTGCTGAAGCAGTCACAGAATCTCGCTACCGAACTTCAAACCCAGCAAAAGGAACTGCAGCAGACCAACGAGCAGCTCGCACAAAAGGCGCAAGAGCTCGCCGAGCAGAACTTTGAGGTCGAGCGCAAGAACCAGGAGATCGAACAGGCGCGCCGTGCTCTTGAAGAAAAGGCCAGGGAGCTGGCGCTTACTTCAAAGTACAAGTCAGAGTTCCTGGCTAACATGTCGCATGAGTTACGGACACCCTTGAACAGCATTCTTGTGCTCGGTCAGCAACTCGCCGAGAATCCGGACGGAGGCCTCTCTGCAAAACAGGTTGAGTTTGCGCGCACCATTCATGGCGCCGGCACAGATCTCCTTAACCTGATTAGCGACATCCTCGATCTTTCCAAGATCGAATCGGGAACCGTATCTGTCGAGGCGGAGGAAGTCTTCTTTGGCGGTCTGCTCGAAGCGGTCTCACGGCCCTTCAGGCATGAGGCCGAGAACCGCAGACTGGTCTTTGAGGTTAACCTCGATCCGCACATAGGCAGAAGCCTGGTGACTGACTCCAAGCGTCTGCAACAGGTACTCAAAAACCTGCTCTCGAACGCATTCAAATTCACGGAGCAGGGCAGCGTACGACTCGCCGTCTCGAATGTAGCCAGCGGCTGGAGCCAGGATCATCCCGTTCTGAGCGGCGCGGCCGCTGTTATCGCATTCGAAGTCACCGACACTGGAATCGGGATTCCGCCGGAGAAGCAGCGCATCATCTTTGAGGCCTTCCAGCAAGCCGATGCCGGCACCAGCCGCAAGTTCGGTGGAACCGGCCTGGGCCTTGCGATCAGCCGCGAACTGGCCAGTCTTCTGGGCGGCGAAATCCAGTTGAAAAGCGCCCCCGGCCAAGGCAGCAAATTCACGCTCTTCCTGCCCCATACCTATGTGGGTCCCGCTTCGGCGAACGTAAGCAAGGCCGAGCGCGGCAGCTCATCGGCTGCAAAGCCCGTCTTCCTTACCACCGTTACTGTAGCCGAACAGGATACAAGGGTAGAAGACGATCGCGATCGTCTGGTCGACGGCGATGCGATTTTGCTGGTCGTCGAAGACGATCCTCATTATGCCCGCGTGGTGTGCGATCTATCCAGGGACAAGGGGTTCAAGGTCCTGATCGCGAACACTGGAAGCGAGGCTCTGACTCTGGCTCAGGAGTACAGCCCAACTGCAATCTCCCTCGACGTATTCCTTCCTGACATGCTTGGTTGGTCAGTCTTGAATCATCTCAAGCAGAATCCGGTCACTCGCCATATCCCTGTACAGATGCTTACCCTCGATGAGGATCGGCATCACGGGTTGTCCCGCGGCGCATTTGGGTTCGTGACCAAACCATCGTCGGCCGAAGACCTCGATGCCGCGCTGACACGGATTCGGCGATTCTCAGAGTCCCGCCGAAAACGCCTGCTGATCGTCGAAGACAATCCCGCGGAACAGCTAAGCGTCCGAGAGCTTCTGGGCTCGGGCGATATAGATATAGATGTTGCCGATTCCGGCAAATCCGCTCTGCACGCACTGACGGATCAGAACTACGACTGCGTCGTGCTCGACCTTCGCCTGCCTGACATGACTGGGTTCGAAGTGCTGGAGCGGCTGCGCGACAATCCAAAGCTCAAAGACTTGCCGGTGGTGGTATTCACGGGCAGAGATCTCACACCCGAAGAGGATGCGCAACTGCACACGCTTGCACGCAGTGTTGTCGTCAAGGATGTTGAATCACCGGAACGGCTTCTCGATGAAACCGCGCTGTTCCTTCACCGCGTTGTTGCCGATCTGCCCCCCGAAAAGCAGCAGATGCTCGACCGTCTTCATCGCTCGGACGACGCGCTGGCCGGTCGCAAGGTACTTGTCGTCGACGACGATGTGCGGAATATTTTCGCCCTCAGCAGTGTTCTCGAGCGCCGCGGCATGACGGTTCTATCGGCGGGAACAGGACGCGAGGCAATTGAGACGATCGACTCGACGCCGGACCTGGCGATCGTCCTGATGGATATCATGATGCCGGAGATGGACGGATACGAGACGATGCAGGTCATCCGCCAGAATCAGGCTTTACGGCGCTTGCCGATTATTGCTTTAACTGCCAAGGCGATGAAAGGGGACCGTGAGCGGTGTCTCGAAGCCGGGGCTTCGGAATACCTGGCCAAGCCGGTGAACACTGAACAACTGCTCTCTGCGTTGCGCGTGTGGCTGCATCGCTAATCAAGGAAGCTAAGTCAAAGGGACAACTTGATGACCGCGAACGACAAAGTCAACATCCTGATGGTGGACGACCAGCCTGCGAAATTGCTGAGCTACGAGCTCATTCTTGCGAAGCTGGGGGAAAACCTCATCCAGGCAACCTCGGCCAAGGAAGCGCTCAGTATCCTCCTCAAGACCGAAGTCGCCGTGGTCCTGATGGATGTCAGCATGCCCGACGTGGATGGGTTTGAACTCGCGGATATGATCCGCCAGCATCCCCGCTTCCAAAAAACCGCGATCATCTTCATCTCCGGCGTTCACCTTACCGACTCCGACAAGATCCAGGGCTATCGCAGCGGCGCGGTCGATTACATCTCTGTGCCGGTCGTTCCCGAGGTCTTGCTCTCAAAAGTCGGGATCTTTGCGGAGTTGCACAGGAAGACGCGGATGCTGGAAACACTGAACAGCGAACTCGAATTGCGTGTTGCGGAGCGCACCGAAGAGCTAAGGAAGAGCCAGGAGCAGTTTCGCTTGCGCGCGGAGCTGATTGAGCTGGCGTCCGATGCCATCGCCGTCCGCGACAAGGAAGGATTGGTCCAGTTCTGGAACGCCGGTGCGGAGGCGCTCTACGGTTGGCGCCGGCAGGAGATGCTTGGCCATGACATGCACGGGATGCTGCAAACGGTTTTTCCGGTTCCCAGAGAAGAAGTGGAGGCCGCTCTTCGCGAGCGAGGTTCGTGGCAGGGCCACCTGACGCAGAAAACGCAGAGTGGGGAGGAGATTGTCGTCGCGTGCCGAAAAACCTTGAACGAAGAGGGCAATGCGGTCCTCGAGGTCAGCCGCGACATCACCGCCCAGCTCCGCGCGGAAGAGGCGCTGCGTGAAGCCGAAAAACTTGCAGCAATGGGACGCGTTGCCGGCATCATCGCGCACGAAATCAATAATCCCCTTGCCGCCATCACCAACATCTTTTACCTCCTGCGCAATCATCCCTCCCTGGACCCCGATGCACGCCGCTTCGCTGAACAGGCCGAGCAGGAGCTGGATCGCGTGAGCCATATTACGCGGCAAACGCTTAGCTTCTATCGTGAGTCGAAGCAGCCCACCTCCGTTCACTTGCCCGACCTGATTGACAGCGTTCTCGCGTTGCAGGAGAGCGCTCTTCAGGCCAGTCACATCGTGATGAGAAGAAAATATGCCGCCTCAAGCCGCGTCTGGGGATTCCCTGTCGAGCTGCGCCAGGTGTTCATGAACCTGGTCATCAATGCCAGCCAGTCCATGTCCGAGGGAGGCACTCTGGGAATCCGCATACGCGAGGTCACCGACTGGACAAGGAATGAGCCCCGAGTCGCAATCTCAATCGTGGATACCGGGGTCGGCATAAAACCGGAAGACGCGCGCCAGCTCTTTGAGCCCTTCTTCAGCACAAAATCGGCCAAGGGGACCGGCTTGGGGCTATGGATCAGCAAAGGAATCGTCCAGAAATACGAGGGCCGCATTTCCTTCAGAAGTTACCGTCAAGCGGATCGATGCATTACATGCTTTCGCGTGCTTCTGCCGGTCGAGAAAAACCTCAATGCTTCCGCGAGGATTGGGGACGGGGCACGAAGGCAAGTAACAAAAGAGTCCCAATCCGTATCCGCCTGATGCGAGGATCCGTTCCAGAATGATGACGTGGATTTGCGGCGTCAATACCATGCCGGAGATGAGTTTTAGGCGAGTCTTGCGCGTGGCACCATTCCGCGCCGGCTTCATGCCAGGGACTCGTCAGATTTCGCCTTTCCTCGTTTCGGTGCCGTGGTCTCTGCAGATGGTTGCGTCTGGCGCTGTCGCCTTGGTTGTTCGCAGTGCTGTGCATTCCGAAGTAGTCATTGCCGGATTCGGCGTCGCGTTCTTTGCCGGTAGAATGACGCGCCCTCCGTTACTTGGGGCCGCTTGGGATCGGGAGAGGAGCGCCCTTGTTCCAACGACTCCTCCACCTGGTCCCATCTTCGAATACAACTTCTGAGACTGCGATCTGCCCGCCTGCGGCTCTACACACATTGAGCGGTGTCGCGTCGAGCGCAATGACATCGTAAGTAAACCCGTTGGTTTTGACGAACGGGTCATCTATATGGAATGTATGAAGCACATAGTAACGATTACCACTTCTTCTCAGGCAGGCCTCTCCCCAATTTACGATGCTCTTTGGAGATGAGTTGTGAAGTTCGAGTGACGCCCCATTCGTCTTAACTGCGTGCAGAGGGCAGCCTTGCTGTTCAAAAAATGATCGATTCCCCTCCTGGTTTGGGACAGTCTGTGCCTCGCTCAGGAACGTGCCATTCGCAATAATCGCAAGGCTGCACATCACGACGTAGCCGGCAAATGTTAACCATTGTTTGCATCCGATTTCATTCATCACAGATGAGATCTCCTGCAAAATCACTTCGGCGCCATTTCACTGAGTTCTTCTCACTGTTCCTGGATTTGCTCGTTGAGTACAGGCGATTCCGCCTGGATCGGAGGCGGGTGATAAATTGCATCTAATACGTGGCTCAGTGCTTGGCCGAATGTCATTGAAACGCCCGGAGAATTGTCATTCGATGCTGCAATTGCCGCGTTTTCCAGGCTCGACGAAGTCGGGTTTGTTGCGTATTTGACATATCCCAAAGGGTCCTGGTTGAGCTGTTCTGCATGTTGGGTCTCATGCTTGACTTCGTCCGGTAAATCAGCAAGCCCGTTATATGCAGCAATTTTGGTTACGTCCAATTTCTCGACAGCGGGCGTTGGGGTTGCGACTGACACTGGACTGCCATCTGGCCCAAACGTGACAGCGCTTTTTAGGGGGCCGGTCTCACCCATCGTCACAACATTGCTGCCCATATTAGCCACAGCCGCGTCAGAAACGCGCACAATCGTCGTAGTGCTATTGGCGACAGCATCAAAGTTGTTCTGAAATCGTCCGCTCGTCTGATACGCAATCGCAAACGCTGTCAATAGGGCCCCGGCGTTTGCGTCGCTTCGCGCCCCAGCCCACTCCCACTCTGCGCCGTCGGGATCGATCAGAACCAGTGGATTGTTTCTTGTATAGGCATACATGTTCCAGCCTTGGGGATCCATCATACGCTTACGGCTGATTTGCTTCGGATCGGGGCTAAGGAACCTTCCCATTGAGCTTGCGTAGTACCTGGCCCCGAAGTAGTCGTTTCCTGATTCGGTATCTCGTTCTTTGCCGGTATAACGGGATGACGCAAAACGCACTTCAGAAGCACAAATGGCGGATTGCGTCATAACCATACCCACCGGCGACGGGCACATCATTTTTCGGGGCCGCGCACGCAGAGGGCGCGTTTGTTGGTGGTAAACCACTCTTCGTCACCGCCGAACGACTGTCCATCATCGAAGCTGAAACGCCACGCAAAACCAGATGGCTTTCCTCGATCATCCATCCTTCGAGTGCTACTCCACTGAGTTCCGGTCAGAAATAAACTGCCTTTCACGTGATAGATTGACGGCGTGTAGGTTCCTGGATGCCCGTCTTGCCCCGAAGAGTTGGCGTGCTCATCGTAGATCCCCTCCAGTTCCGAGAGTGTTGCCAGCCTCCAGTCCGAGTACCCGGCTAATCGGAGATCGCGGCAGTACTTTACAGCGTTTTTCCAATTTATGTTTACACCGTTGTCTTTTCCGGCCCACATCAGGCCCGTGGACGGATCGACCCAGAAACCGCGCGCTTGCGTATCCTGCGGGCGGCTCTGGTTTTCCGTTGCCGATTGAGCGCCCCCTTTGAGAGCAGCTGCAGAGAGCAGAAGCACAGCGACTTTAGCCCAACATTTCACGAAGCACACTCCTACTTCCAACTGGTCACATACCCTTGGAACGCGTTGACGACTCCGAAGAACAACCCCATCTTGACAGCCTGAACTCCGCCAGCATTCCGGATGAGTGTGTTGTTGCTCCGGATGAGCGCGTTGGCTGTCGCCGGAGATAAGTGGAGACCGAAATAATGCCCGGTGTTCTGGATAGTGATGCCATAGCTTTGGAAGCTGTAGTCATGAACCGACGCCGCCCAATCACCCTTTCCTCCAGGCGGACCCATACCACCAGGCCCAGCCCAGTGGTCCGAGGAGACATCGAGTGGAGCACTGAGGTCCTTCACAATGCCGTCTTTGACAACTTCTTCTCGACTTGTCAAGAAATGAAGGTACGCGGACATTCCAGGGATGCCGTCACTTTTAAGCTGGCCATTTAGCCAATTAGCGTTCGCCTGCGAAAAATCGGCACCGGAACAGCCGCTAGTGCAAAACCCGTCATCTCTAGTCACTGCGCCTTCAGCAAACATTGAGTAGCTGATTGTCTCATCTTTTCCAGTACCATCATCCGAGGCCACCTGCCACATTTGAGTGTCATCGTTGTAATGCACCCAGTTCTCATTTACATAGCCAGGCAACCAAGTTCCCTCGCTGCCGCCGCATTCGCCAGAACTGCTATTGTGGTCCACCGATGAAGTTTTATCGCCGCTGTTGACGTAAACGCAGTCCAGTCCATTCGGGTCGATTAGTATCAGCGGGTTGTTGCGAGCATATGCGTAGAGATTCCAGCTTTGCGGGTCTTCGGGATGTTGTGCCAGAAGTCCCGATGGATCGGGACTCAAGAACCGCCCCATGCTCGAACCGTAGTACCTGGCCCCGAAGTATAGCGTCGGTTCCTCCGGTGCATGCGAGCCCATCACCGAAAGGATAGCTCTTGCAGGTCTCTTCCTGGTTGCCACTCGCGAAGGTTTGCATTCGCTTGGTTCCCAACCAGTCGGTCAGTTGGAACTGATAGCCTGGCGGCGTATCCGTACTGCCTGGACCCTCGTAACTGGCAAGCAACTTGCCGCCGACGAACACGTTGCTATGCACCCACTGGTCCGCAGAGGACAGCGCAAGATTTAGCTCCGACACCTGTTCGCCGCCCAGGCCCAGTACGTAGACAATAGTGGCCTCCCCAGAAGAGTTGATCTTGGCCACGCGGCTGCCCTCGGCATCGTAGATGTAGGCGGGAGATTGATTCAGCGTCGCGACGCGGTTCTCGGCGTCATAGGTGTAGGTGTTGATTTGCTCGTTGAGCAGATTACCCGAAGCGCTGTAACTCCATCCGTCGATTCGATTGTTATTGACGCCCCCGATTCCATACAAGGTCAACGGCGGCTGACTGGCCCGTGCCGCTCGCATTTTGCGCCCATCGATTGCCATCGCGGTCGTAGGTCCATCCCAGCGTCAGCCCGTAGTCCGTACCGGCGGTCGCTGTCCCGTTGGTGAGCCGGTTCATCGCGTCGTACGTGGAGTTCCACGAGCCCGTCACCGAATCCGTCATAGCACGCACGTCTCCATCCGGGGCATAGCTGGTGATGGCCCAATTATAGAGCGGAACGTTTGTGCCGCCCACAAGGGTTCCTGTTGATGGAGAACCCGCGAAGGATGTCGCCTGCCCGATCTTTTGTACCAGTTCGCATGTTAGTGTAGCGCAGTTATCTCTGAGTTCAGATGGCTGCCAGATGGGGTGTGGAGAGGCACGAGCCAGGCGCAGTGTCAATTCAGGTCACAGGCAGCTTCACGTTGGTGTGACTTTGAGTGTTGCGGCGCGAAAAGGCCCTCCCCCGGGTCAACCGAGAGAGGGCCTTCTTACAGCGA
>JBEKDE010000072.1:0-28459 GCA_050014515.1 Occallatibacter sp. | reverse complement strand
CCTTTCCATTCCTCCAGAGTTTTGGCAGTGGTTGATGATAGGCACCTTCTCTGCAAGTCCACATGCCTCTGACCTGATGATCTCCGATGCAGCGGAGGGTGACGTACGCACCGTCAGGGGTTATCTGGAACATGGCATTCCGCTAACAGCGAAAAATTATGAGGGTTCCACAGCAGCTTTCGCCGCCGCCGCTGGTGGAAGCCTTCCGATGATCGAGATGCTAGCTGCTAAAGGTGCCGACCTTAATGCGACGAATTTGTATGGAGATTCTCCGTTGGAAGCGGCCTCCCAGAACAAGCACGCCTCTGTTGTCGCCTTCCTCAAGGCTCATGGTGCGCTGCAGATTCGTGGCACGCCGGAGCAGCGGGAAGCTGCAAGCCAATCCATCGTGCGGAAGGAGATAGCGCGAGAAGATCGTCTGCGGTAAGCCGCCTCCGGGGTTGCGGCCCGGATGACCGCCTATGCGGAAATTTGCCAGGCTTTCGCCGGGTCGAGCCCTCGCAGTTCAATCTGGACCGATACGGTACTCAGGCGTAGCGAAACAGCGCCATGAACCCAAAATCCATGTGCTGCTGGATATGGCAGTGAAACAACGTGAGTCCCGGCTGGTCGGCCACCAGATCCACCGTGGCGCGTCCAAATGCGGGAACGATCACCGTGTCCTTCCTGATGCCCGCAGTTGGCTTGCCGTTGAGTTCGACGAGCTCGAACATGTGCCGGTGCATGTGCAGGGGGTGAGAATCGTCGCTGCGATTGTGAAACACCAGCCGGTAGCGAAGTCCCTCGCGGAACACAAACTCCCGTTCATGCGGATATTCCTTGCCGTTGATCAGCCAGTGATTAATCCCATTCGCACCACCAGGCACTTTTACAAAGACCATGTCGATCGTCTCGTCCGGCGCTGGATGCGGCCCTGTCGTGCCAGAGCCTGTCGTGCCAAAACCAGTCCTGCCAAAAATGCTGTAATCCCATTGCGACTTCGGAGGCGGAGTCCATTGCGCGCGCTGCTTTTGATTGGCGTACTCCACCACGATCCCCATGCCGGATTGGCGGGCCACATCGCGGATCTCCCCTAAAACCCAGACGCCCGGGTTATTCATCTCCACAATCGCATCCACGCGCTCGCCAGGGGCGATCTCAATCACTTCGACCTGCTGAGGCGTTGGCACGGGATTACCGTCCAGAGCGATCACCCGAAACTTGTGGCCCGGCAAAGCCACGCGGTGAATCTGGGCCGCGCTCGCATTGAGCAGGTGCATCAGGACGCGCTGGCCAGGCTGCACGCGGAGAGGTTCCCCCGCTCCGAGTATTTTGTCGTTAATCGAATAAAGAGGAGCGCTGACTTCGAGTCCGTTCTGGCGCCAGTCTGGAGTGGCCGGTTTTTCAGGCATCGGGTCGTTGGGCTCCGCCGCCATTTCGTCCTGATCCATCGTAGATAGAAAATACTGCCACTCTCGCAGCGCCAGAAAGACCTCCTGATCGTAGTGTCCAGGGTCGTTTGCGGAATCGATCATGAGAAAACCGAACTGGCCGGTGTAAGAGCCGCGATGCAGATCCATCATGGCCGCGGTGTGCGAGTGGTACCATCGTGAACCCGCCGGCCTGGCCACGAATTGATAGCGCCGCCTGCCGTGGGGTGGCACCGGGAGGGTGCCTTCTTCCTCCGCCCCGTCCATTTCCGACGGAACGAACAGGCCATGCCAATGCACGTACTCCGGAACGTCGGTTTCGTTCACAACCTCGACAGTGACCGGCTGGCCCTCGCGCATCCGTAGCAGGGGACCGGGGACCTTATTGTTGTAGCCGATGGTGCTGATGACAACCTGCGGGGCCAGCTCCACCAGCATGGGCGCAATTTGCAGTGTGAAATCCGCCCCATCCACCGCCGCCGTCGGTTCCAACGGCCCCATCCGATGCTCGGCCGGCCCCGGAACCTGCTGGAGACCTGGCGACTTCCCAAACGCGGGCCGCAGCCTGCCCGCCCCGGCCGCGATCATGGTGGCCCATCCAAGCCGTACAAATTCCCTTCGCTTCACGCGATCCTCATCCCGGCTGCGAACGACCCCATAGAGTTCTACATACAGTTTCTCAGAATGGTACCAAACTGACGGAAGGCGCGTTTCTCGTTCCCAATTGGCCTTTCTGCGGCGGTTGCGGGTGCCCCGAGCCTGTCCTGAGCTCGTCGAAGGGTCCCTCGCCTTTGGGGACCGGGGATCGAAAAGCACCACGCCGCCCAAACCGCCCCGGGAAACGGCATGATCAGTCCCCAAAAAATCTTCGCCGGCTTTGCACATAATTACCCCCATTCGGCGCACAATGGATTCATGGTGATCTGCAAGAGTGCAAAAAAATAAAGGCCGGTGGCTAACTAGCTGATTGCAAGTACTTTGACTTTAAACCCTTTGAGATGATGATGATAACCCGGCTCCCACCTCCTATCTCCATGAAAACAGAAGAGTTGTTAAAAAAGTCCAAAGGGGGGGGTATACCCCGCTCATGCCACCCGCACCTGCCGGAAGACCAGCCAGTGCGCCAGTCCGCCCCCCGCAATGGTGAGCGTCCGCCTCACAGCAGGCGCCTAACCCGCGCCAAGCGAGACTAACCGGCGCAAAGCGCCGCCAACTCCCCTGCCTTTAGACTCAAGATGTGCCCCTGACCTTCAACGTCCTCAACGAGACCGAGCCCGGCGGACGCCGCGCCGAGCTCCACCTGCCTCACCAAACCGTCGAAACCCCCGTCTTCATGCCCGTCGGCACCGCCGGCACCGTCAAGGCCGTCCCCCAGGACGTGCTCGAAACCCTCGGCGCCCAGATCATCCTCGGCAACACCTATCACCTCTACCTCCGCCCCGGCCACGAGGCCATCCGCCGCATGGGCGGCCTGCACAAATTCATCAGCTGGCCGCGCGCCCTGCTCACCGACTCCGGCGGCTTCCAGGTCTTCTCGCTCAGTCAGCTCCGCAAGGTAACCGACGAAGGAGTTCGCTTCCGCTCCCACTTGGACGGTAGCAGCCACTTCTTCACTCCCGAGCACTCCATGGATGTGCAGATCGCCCTCGGCGCCGACATCGCCATGGCCTTCGACGAGTGCACCGAGTACCCCGCCGACCGCGCCCGCGCCGAAGAAAGCCTCCGCCTCACCATGGCCTGGGCAAAGCGCTCGCTGAGTCACTTCCGCGCCCACCAGCATGAAGTCCCCTGGCACGGGCCATTGGATCAGGTTCAAACCGAATGGGTGCCCCCGGTCCCTCGCACTTGGGGACCGCGGAATGAGCCGGCAACACAGTCTCTCTTTGGCATCGTCCAAGGCGGCATGTACCGCGACCTTCGCCGCCAAAGCGCCGAGCGCCTCATCGAAATGGATTTTGACGGCTACGCCATCGGCGGTCTCAGCGTGGGCGAGCCACGCGACCTGACCCTGGAGATGATCTCCGAAGTTCTGCCGCTGCTGCCCAAAGACAAGCCGCGCTATGTAATGGGCGTCGGCTATCCCGACGAGATCGAGCAGTACGCCCGCATGGGCGTCGACATGATGGACTGCGTCCTCCCCACCCGCGCCGCCCGCCACGGCCTGCTCTTCACCAGTGAAGGCCGCCTCAACATCAAGGGCAAAAAATATGCTGAAGACCAGGGCCCCCCTGATCCAAATTGCGACTGCATGGTCTGCCGCCGCTACTCTCGCGCGTATCTGCGTCACCTGATGCAGTCCGGCGAAGCGCTTTCCGGAACGCTGAATTCCATCCACAACCTCGCCTACTACCTCGGCATCATGGACCGCGTTCGCAAAACCCTCCAGCAAGAAGGATGAACGCCCTCGCTCATCCTTCAATCGCCGCGCCCAGCAGCGACTTCAACGCCTGCACATACTCGGTCAGCGCCTGCCTTCCAGCTTCCGTCATGCGGTAAAGTGTCTGCGGCTTGCGCTCCACAAACTTCTTCTCCACCGCAACATACCCGGCTTCTTCCAGCTTCAGCAGTTGCGCGCCCAGGTTGCCGTCCGTAGAACCGGTCTTCACGCGCAGCCAGGTAAACTCCGCCTCTTCCACGCCCGTAAGCAGCGACAGCAGGGCCAGGCGCAGCTTCCCGTGAATCACGGGATTCAGCTCCGGCAGCTCAGGCATGGACCGCCCCCTGCCTGCGCGCCCGCGCTTCCGCCATCATCCCATAGATCCCGAACACGATCTGGCAGAAGAAAATCGCCAGCAAAAACACCAGCGAGCTCTGCGTCACACTGGAGAACAGCGAAATAACAGCAGACGCCCACCACACAACCGCGCACGCGAACTGCATCTTCCACTTCAATATGAAGCTGGAAGCCGCGTTGGTCGTGCCCAGCATGGCCGCAATAATCGCAATGAAGACCTGCTGCTCGCCGCGGCCGCTCAACCCAAGTGACAACAGCAACACGAACATCGAAAAGCCCATCGCCATCCACATCGCCGCAATCGCCCGGCTGATGGTGGTTGAAGGCCGCCTGCCCTGCTTCCGCGTGGCAATCACGATGGTGAGAATGCACCCGGCTGTCATGGTCACCGGCCACGCCAGGTATTCCCGCCCCCAGATCGGCCCTAGGAAACTAGTCGAAGACCACAAAATGGCCACATAGTACGCCACTCCCCACAACAAAAAGACCCATCCCCAGCTCTCCGTGCCGCGCCGCCCCTCGGCAATCATGTTCTCAATCAGGCTCAGCCTGTCCTTCAGTTCCAGCTCCATCTCATTCAGGTTTTCGCTCATTGAAGTCCTCCTCCGATAACGCTTGGGATACACAGAGTTGTCTCTGTTATGGAGTACTCTATTTTATAGAGTTGCGATTGTCAACCCCTATTCTCTAGTTTTTTTTGTGCTGTGAGTTTTCCAGGAAGACGCGATCGATTTCCTTTGCGAGGATGCGTCGAGGAATTAACTTGGCTTCCAGTTCAGGACTTTGCTTGCGGAGATTGCGTTCCAGTCCTTATCCAGCAGGCGAAACTGGATTTTGACATTCTCTGCCGAGCCAAGAGGGGCCGCGTCAAACTCGATACGATTGGTTCCTGGTTGCGGCTGAGACAAAAACGGGTTGGCAGCTTCAACATTCCACTTCCAGTCTTGTCCATTTCCGGCATACCGCATCAGGCGAACTGAACCGTCTCCCGGAACTTCGAGCATGAGGTCGGCTGCTAGGTCGGGCGTCGCACCACGGTACCGTGCACCACCTTTTTGACCCGAGTCCATCAGGACCTGGGCTCTCGACCCTTTCAATCCGCTCCACTGGATGGATACCCGGCGAGGAACGGGCACAACTGGCGGCGCGACGCCCGTCCACAGTTGCGCCTCGTCCGACAGGTAAGTCGCCGGGGTATCCCAGGGATTTCCGTCCGGACCATCGTCGGTCACATAAAGCCAGCCAACGCCACGTTTATGCGCCAATTCCACAATCTGCTGCATCTGCTGCGCCGTGGGAACGCTATACACTAGGTTCCAGAATCTCTCCGGACCAAAAGAATGCATCCAGGGCGCATCGGTGTAGGAGTCCTGGTAATTCGCGAATGTCGCTTGTTCAAACGTCACCAGAATATCCGCAACGCTCATCCAGCAATCACTGCCAGGCACAGTCCCTGGATTGAGAACAACCAGATGTTTTCCAGATTTGGTACGGATGTACTTGGACAACACCTGGTAGTACTCCAGGTTGGTAACGCGATTGGTCCCGATAGCAGCGCAGTCCGTGGGAGTCTCGTCGAGAAATATTCCGTCCACGTGATAGGACGCGTACACGCCGTCTATTTTGGCCTCGACTTCATGCGGGTCGCGCTTTGCATACCCTGTATGGATGTACCCCAGCACAAGGATTCCGGATGCCTGCGTTTTCTTGATTGCCGCCACCGACTCGGGCTCGATTTGCGTGTCGTCGCCATTATTGCGGTTCAGGATCATGATTCCGACAATTCGCGATCCCAGAGACTCCCAGCGGTTCCAGCCCGCAGAAGTCGGACTCACATAGCTCGGAATCGCCAATCGGGTTTGGGCAACAGCCAACGTCCGACCAAACTGAAGCAGCACCGCACAACAAACGAGAGCGACGAGAGATATTGTCTTAGTCCGATTCACGGTTCACCTGGAGAGTGCAAAAACAGCGCGAGCCGATTGGGGCGGTCAGGCCCCTCGCACTTCGCTCGCAGCCAATATTACGATTTGTTTCGATATTTTTCAATATACTTTCTTTTGCTAATGCCTGACACTTGTTCTTCACAGGACGCACTGGAGCACCAGAGCAAGCCCATTTGGAACCCCTAGACAAAAGAAAAGTAAGGGGATAGAACAATTGGTGGGAGTAGCATTGAACATGGGTGAGAGGGCGCTAGACGCCGCGAGAGGGACCTTCAAGTGCTGAACGAAGAACGACAAAGAGAAATTCTCGAGATATTGAATCGCGACGGACGTGTCCTGGTCGTTGATCTGGCCCAGCAGTTCCAAACCTCTCAGGTCACAATTCGGAAAGATCTTGAGATCCTCCATTCCCAGGGCCGGATTCACAGGACGCACGGTGGGGCTCTACCGATTCGGGAAGGGGCGCTGGAAGATCCAACTCTCAGGGAGAAGGAAAAGCTCCACCGCAAGGAGAAACTGCAAATCGCGACAGCCGCCGCGCGCATGGTCAGTGAAGGCCAGGTGGTGCTGCTGGATTCAGGGACGACAACAACGGGGATCTCTCGCGAACTGCGGGATTTCAAGAATCTGACAATTATTACCAATGCCGTCAATATTGCTGCCGAGCTTTCCGGTGCGTCGGCAGAGGTGATTTTGACCGGCGGCAATTTGCGCAAGAATTCTTTCTCAATGGTGGGCCCGCTCGCGGAAGAAACCCTTCACAAATTGAACGCCGATATTCTCTTCCTGGGCGTGGACGGCTTCGATGTTCACTATGGAATCACCACACCCAATCTACTGGAAGCAAAGGTCAACCGCGCCATGATGGAAATATCCAAGTACGTGGTTGCCGTCTGTGACTCCAGCAAGTTCGGGAAGAGAAGCCTGTCGTTGATCGGTCCTCCAACAGTTATTCAGCACGTGATTACCGATCGAGGAATATCGAAGGCTGATTTGAGCGCATTGAAGAAGGCCGGTATCGAGGTTACGGTCGCCTAAGCTCTGCCTCTGCGATTCACAACGCTGACAAATTGTAGACGGACACAGCATTGAATTTCTGTAATGTGTCGTCCCGATCGGGCAGGACGAGCAATCCTCTTGACGTATTGTTGTGAAATATTGCTATTTGCTTCGAAATAGATTATTCCTAGACTCAGCGCATATGAAGCCTATCCCCTTCAGAAGTCCACTACCCGAACTCGTTCTACTCGTCGCATGTTTGGCAGGAGCACAACTGGGAGTGGCTCAGGCAGCAGAAGACTCCTTCGCATCACCCGGGAAGGCTGATGCCTCAATCGCGGCTGATTCACTGTCGCTTTCGAACCGCGTTCTCGCGGCATCCTGGTCAACTTCGAAGCGCAGCTTTACTGGCCTCAAGTTGTCCAATTTATCTTCTGGCGCGGAGATTCCGTTGCCGAGCGATCCGTTTGTAATCGTCCTCAAAGATGGAGCATCTATCCGGGCTTCGGAGATGCGGATTGTGGATGGTCCAAAGATTGAATCGCTGGTTGTGAATCCAGAAGCCTCCCGCGCAGCCGAACATCTGTCCGGAAAAGCAATTGTCCTTCGTCTCGCAGATCAGACAAGTGGGCTATCCGTTGAATGGCGGGCATCGATGCGGGACGACTCGACCTACGTGAGGCAGGAAATTGCGGCTTCAGCCACTGAACGTGATATCCCCATAAGTGAAGTCCGCCTGTTTGATGGATCTGTTGCGGACGCGAAGATCGCCGGCACTGTGAAAGGCTCCCCAGTCATCGCAGGCGACGCGTTCCTGGGCTTTGAGCATCCTCTGTCGGAATGCAGAGCCGGAGCAACGGTAGTGTGCCTGATGAAACGGGAGCTTCCGCTGAAACACGGCCAGGCTGTGCGATATTCATTTGTCTTTGGCGTATCGCCGCCGGGGCAAATGCGGCGCGGCTTTCTCCGTTATCTGGAGAACGAACGAGCGCACCCTTACAGAACATTTCTCCACTACAACTCCTGGTATGACATCGGATTCGGCGAACGATACGATGCGGCTGCAGTTGGGAGCGTCATTCACGCTTTCGGAACGGAGTTGGTTGAAAAGCGCGGCGTGAAATTGGACTCATTTCTTCTGGATGACGGATGGGATGATCCTCGATCGCTATGGACTGTCAACTCAGGTTTTCCGGATGGTCTTGCCCCGCTCTCGAAGGACGCGAACGAATACGGAGCCGCACTTGGAATCTGGCTGTCGCCTTGGGGCGGTTACAACGAAGCGAAGGACATTCGGCTCCAATACGGGAAAAAAGAAGGGTTCGAAACGAATGAAGGCGGGTTCGCGCTCTCAGGCCCAAAATACTTTGCCAGGTTTCGCGAGGCAACGAAGGAACTGATCCAGAAAGACGCTATCAATCAGCTTAAAATCGACGGCACCGGAAATGTGAATAGCGTCTTTCCGGGCAGCCAATTTGATAGCGACTTTGCCGCGGCCATCAGCCTGATTCAGGACTGGCGCAGTTGGAAGCCAGACATCTTTATCAACCTCACCACCGGAACCTACCCATCGCCGTTCTGGCTGCAATATGCGGATTCCATCTGGCGGAGTGGGGAAGATCACGACTTTGCCGGTGTTGGAAACTGGCGCGAGAAATGGATTACCTATCGCGATGCGATGACCTGGAAAGGCGTGGTGCAAGCCGGTCCGCTGTTTCCCCTGAACTCCCTGATGTTGCACGGACTGATCTTCGCGCGCCAGGCAGAGCATCTTGATACCGATCCGGGCGGAGACTTCGTGAACGAAGTGCATTCGTACTTTGGCAGCGGAACACAGTTGCAGGAGATGTACATTTCCCACCAACTCTTGTCAGCCAAAAATTGGGATCTGCTTGCTGAAGCGGCGAAGTGGTCTCGACGCAATGCCGATGTGCTGCGCGACACGCACTGGGTTGGAGGTGATCCTGGCAAACTGGAAGCATATGGATGGGCTTCGTGGTCACATCGAGCGGCCATTTTGACTCTGCGAAACCCCAGCGATAAACCGCAGAGTATTGCTCTTGACCCTGCGGCGATTTTTGAGCTCCCCAAAGATGCGGCGCGCAAATATTGTGGGAGAAGCCCGTGGATTGCCGACCAAAGTCTGCCCGCGACGACGCTCAAAGCCGGTGAGTCGCATCGGTTCGAACTCCGGCCGTTTGAGGTTCTAACGCTTGAGTTGGTGCCCTGCCAGTAAGAATTGCGTGGTGCCGGTTTGCCAGTGGATCCTGCTCACTCCGGGTATTTCTCGCCAGCATGAGTTACACGAATGTAGTGGTCGGTAAATGCGTAATGCGAACCGGGAAGCACCGTCTTGGGCATATGGCACGTCACGCACTTTATCGTGGCATTGGGGCAAGCCGGCGCGCTCTGAGACGCCCTATGGGCTTTTCCGCGCACTGCATGACAGGCTTCGCATTGCTCGTCATACTTTTCAGGATCAGTCACTAACTGTTTATGGGGATCATGGCAGGCCAGGCAAGTGATTCTCGTGTCTGTCGGATCGTAACAGCGGCTGTTCTCCAGACGGTAAGGCTGAAACCGGACGTTTCGAACGTCGTGAATGTTAGACGCAAGAACACTGCTCGTTGTGCGATGGCATTTCCCGCAGAATTCATTGACCTCCGCTGGGCGAAGGCTTCCAGGATTAAGAATCCTGACATCTGAATTGCCCGCCGTCTTTTTTAATTCCATCGCCTGCACATGATCGCTCCCGGGACCGTGGCAGTTCTCACATGTGACGCCTGGATGCACGCTGCCTACATCGAGATTTCCTGCAACCATATCCTCGCTCGTGTGGCAGGAAAAGCATATGGTCAGCTCGTCTTTCGACAACGGCCTTCCCAGTTCGGCAGTCAATTTTGCCTGCGGTGGTTTTGCGTGGCCGATCGTTAAATCCAGTCCATGGATCTCGTTGTAGTAGCTCACTCGACTCTCGTAGTAGACGCCCTCATTTTTGAAAATATATGTCTGCCCGGCATTGCCCATACCAAACGCCCATGTGAGGGGAACTGAAACGGAGTCCTGTCCATCGCTCGCTGTGTAGACAACTTCATCCTGGTCACGCCGAATCTGCAGAGTGTATTTGCCATCGTGAAATATGAGCGGAGCATTCGCGGGCAAAAGTGCGCTGTCTGGCGCCTTCTGCGCGGCGTGGCCCATTGGAGTATTTTCCTGGCTGCGCACAATCGAGCTATGACAATCAGCACATCTGCGCGCGCCGGCATACGGCGAGCGGGAAGCAGTGCGAGAGGCCTGAGGCTGATCCGCCTGGACTGTCGCCCCGCCGGATTGCCCAACTGCACTCAAGATTGCGACGCTTGCAAAACCGACCATCAGCACCAGCAATGCCGAGTCTCTCCACCGGCCAGCAACCAACCGTATGGCACGCGACCGAACGAACGAGTTATTCATTCCGGCACTCAGGAGCGCAGTCCCTTCCCTTCCTCGATCACTACGTACCGGTCAATCGGAACATTCGTGAATCGTTCAACTTTTCCCGACGGCTGGGGCCATTGAACTTCGAGGAAATCAAGTTTCGTCGCTGTGCCAATTCCGAGAATCTCGCGCGGATCATGGCTGGAAAGAAAACTTCCGCCGGCAGTTTTCAGTCGCGCGCGCTTCTTGCCATTGAATCCCCAGCGAATCCATGCTCCCACCGCACCAATATTGCACTTTCGTCCGATCAGCTGGAGCCCAAGCCAGTGGTTCTTTCGGCCCACTTCATTGTGCAACAGCAGAGGTGCGCCACCGTTGTTATTGATCAGAACATCCAGAGCGCCGTCGTTGTCGAAGTCGCCGACAGCCAGCCCCCGCGCCGACCACATCTTCTGGAATGCCGGACCGGCTCGACCGCTCACATTCTCGAAGTTTCCGCTTCCTCCGCCGTGAAACAGAAGCAGCGGTTCGCGATACGTCACTCCCGGCGTATCGATTTGAACCATGTCATCCGGGTGCCCATTCGATAGGATCAAGTCCAAGTCGCCGTCATTGTCGTAGTCAAAAAACTTCAGACCCCAGCCGCTGTAGAGGTGCGTAGCGCGCGCAATACCGGATTCCGCCGCTGCGTCGGAAAAGCTCTCCGCGCCGTCGTTATGGTAGATGGAAAACTGCTCGTGATCGATATTGGCGACAAACAGATCCAGCTTTCCGTCATTGTCGTAATCGGCCGAGTCCACGCCCATGCCCGAACGAGGTCGTCCGGCGTCACTGTAGGCAACGCCCGCCTGAAAGCCAATCTCCTCGAACTTGCCACCGCCACGGTTGGCAAAAAGAAAGTTCGCTTCCGTATCATTCGTAACAAACAAATCCATCCAGCCATCGTTATTGATGTCCGTGGCAACAACGCCGTGAGACTTTCCCAGCTTCTTCCCGATGGATGTAAGATGGCCGACTTCGGTAAATGTGCCGTCTCCATTGTTGTGGTACAGCTTGCTTGCACGCCCCTGAAAAAGACGCGGGATGCAGTAGTAATGTTTCCCCGCAAGATTGTTGCCGCAAAGATTCTTGGAGTTGCCGTCGTATTGCACAAAGCTGCAAACAAAGAGATCAAGCTTCCCATCGTTGTCATAGTCGAACCACACCGCAGAGGTAGACCAATTCGGATTCATGAGACCCGCTTTTTCGGTCACGTCCGTGAAGGTTCCGTCTCCATTGTTGTGATAGAGCGTGTTGCGTCCGTAAGCAGTGACATAGAGATCGGTGAAGCCATCACCATCGTAGTCTCCAGCTGCCACGCCCATCCCGAACGCCACCCCTTCAAGACCCGCGTGCGCAGTAACATCCGTGAACGTCCCATCCCGATTATTTTTGTAAAGTGCATTCCTTGGCCGATGATCCGAGCTCGGTTGGAAAAAGTCGCACGGACCGGTGTTCACCAGGAAAATATCCATCCAGCCATCGTTGTCATAATCGAAAAATGCACATCCGGACGCCATTGATTCGGGAAGATAGTGGGCTTCAGATGCAGCGTTGTCGTGGACCCAGGTGATGTGGCTTTCTTCCGGAGTTACGATTCTAAAGATCGGGCTGTCGTCCGCGGCTACGGGCGCTGGGTTAACCCACTTCCACAGATTCCCAACTTCCCTGTTCCATTCGCCCGCGATCGACAGGCCGCCCAGGCCCAGTGCGCGTAAGAGTCTGCGGCGGGAAGCATCCTGGCATTTATTCATGCTGCGTGATTCTCTCCTATGAATTCTTTATAGCTGGGAAGGCGGGCTTGCCGGCGGTACCGCGGAGTCCGCATTCACTGGGGAAGGCTTCTGGGCATCTTTATCCCGGAGAGATTGCTGATTCTTTTTCAAGCGAAGAAACTCTGCTTGCTCCCGTCTCGCAAGGTCGTTCTTGCCAAGCTTTGCATATGCGCGAGACAAGCTGTAGCGAATCTCCGGGCTCTCCGGAGCAATGTCGCGCGCCCGCTCCAATTGTGGTATGGAGTCTTCAGTCTTGCCTGTGGCTAGCAACGAATTCCCGAGGACGTAATGAGCCATGAACGAGTTATCGGATAACTCGACTGCCTTTTGCGCAATTGAAATTGCATCGGCAGACCGTCCTGCTTTTGATTCGAGATAAGCCCACTCGGTATAGGCGAGCGAGCTGGCGGGATTCATTTTCGTTTCCTCCTGAAATTGCGCCTCGGCAGCATCATCCTTACCCTCTGACGCCAGCATCGCGCCCCAGGCGTAATGCACAAAACTTGTGCCCGGATATTTCTCGAGGAGCGCTCGAAAACCTGCCTCCGCTTCCTCATTTTGCTTTAGCGCAAGCAGAGCAGCAAGTGTACCGGCGTCGTGGATCAGCGCATCTTTCGACGGGTCAATTTGAGAGGGCAAAAGAGGTACACGCAAGAAAGCGATTCCCATGGCGACCTGAAGGTCCTCGGATTTTCTTCCTCGCCTGAAGAGGGACGAGAGCAAAATGTTCGACGCCTCGAACTCGCCGCGCAAGTTGAGGAGCGCTGCCAGGTGATAGTCGACCACATCGGCCAGATCAGAATTTGACCCCGTGCCCAGCGATCTTGCGCGCCGCAGATCGTTCAGCGCAGGGTCGTACCGCCCCGTCTCATATTCACTGAGTCCAAGCAAAGCCCATGCGCCACCCAACTTGGGATTCAGAACGGTAAGCTTATGGAGCGTGGTGGACGCGGCTGGAAACTGGCCGTTGTCGTAAAGGAGAGATCCCAAATCCCACAGGCCCTCTTGCCATTGGGGCTTTAGCGCAAGGGCTTTGCGATACAGCTGAATTGCAGTGGATAATTCGCCTTTGTCACGCGCAGCACCAGCGCGCTGCGCAAGATCGCTGAATGAACTTGTACTGCTCGTCTGAGCCGTTGCGCCAGCGAACGCAACAATCAGAGCGATCAGGCAAACAAAAAACCGAGCTGCTCTGCGTTGACGGAGTCGCCGAATGAAAGGATCAGATCTTTTGTGGGTCATGGCTTCTCATCGGGTGTGGAAGTACCAGGCCCGTCGTTGTGGCTGGCAGCGGGAGGCCTCTGATCGTTCTGTTCGGTTCTCAACTTCTCAAAGATCTCTCTCTCATGCTTTGCTGCGTCGGCATGGCCGGACTTCTGATAGCACTCGGCAAGGAGAAAGTGCGCTTCAATGTGTGCAGGCTCCTGTTGAACCACTTTGAGAAGGAGAGGCTCTGCGTCCGCATAACGGTGCGCCGTAACCGACATGGCAGCCATCTCAAACAGGACCTCGGCGCTGCCGGGTCGAAGTTCATTGGCCGTGTCCAGGTATTTCCTCGCAGCATCGGTATCGCCGTCGAGACGCTTAAGCCGTCCCAAATAATAATTTGCCTGATAGTCATGGGGGTCCTGATTGAGTGCCTTGTCGAATTCAACCACTGCCCCCTCGGCGTCTCCAAGACCAACATCCCCAATGCCAAGAGCAGAATGTATTCCGGGAAGGTCGGACTGTAATTTGTAAGCCTGGGTCAGCTCTTCCACCGCAGAGTGATACTGTCGCAGGCCAAGCAGGGTCTCACCCATGATCAGGTGCCCCTCGGCGGAGCCTGCGGCCTTCAGCGCAAGTGTAATCAGCGGCAGCGCCTTGTCGTATTGTCCCAGGCGTGAATAAGCAGAACCGAGAATGAGCGCGTTCGCCGGGTCGCCGGGTTGAGCAGCCTGCACTCGCTCTCCGGCGCGCGCAGCCAGCGAGTATCGGCCCAAATGAAAGTAGCAGAATGCCAGCAATTCCTCCACGCGAATATCCGGCGCGGACTCCCGAAGTTTGGAGAGGTAGTCGGCCGCTGCGTTGTAGTTTCCGGCCTTGATAAGAGTGACAGCGAGGTTGAATTCCACTTTCGGGTTGTCGGGAGCAAGAGCAAGAGCCTGCTCATAGCTCTTGATCGCATCCTCCATTCGTCCCATGTGCGACTCTGCCGCTCCCATATTCGACAGAACTTCGAACTCGGCTGGCTTTGAACGAATGCATTTGGCGTAGAGGTCGTTTGCTGCCTCCCACTGCTCAGCCGCCATTGCCTTATCGCCTGCTAAACAGGACGCCTGACCATCCGTCTCATCAGTGGTCGCGGATTGACCCCGGGCAGCAACGCTGCTGCCTGCCGCAACGAGTGCGATTGTCAGCCCAATGACCTGCGCCAACCCTCTCCGACCCGCTCTCGCCTTGTGCTCCATAAGCCGGCTCATTGGTTAGCATTCCCTTCGGCAGGAGCATCCGCCCGAGTGGCCTGAAGGAATAGCTCACGCTCCATCTTTGCAGCATCTGCACGGTGCAGCGCAGAGTAGGTTGAGGCGAGGGCATAATGGACCTCAGAACTTTGCGGGGCTCGCTTCTCTGCTTCACGCAGCGGGGCCAGGGCCTGTTCCCATTGATGCTCGATCATGAAGCTCCGGCCTTCGATTAGAAAGGCAAGCGGATTGCCGGGGTCAATCTCACGGACATGCGCAAGTGCAGATCGCGCCGTCTTGGAATCCTCCTGGACAAGAGCGACGCGGGCAATCCAGATCCACGGCAACGCATTGCCCGGGCTCACCACCGTTTCCGCTTGAAATTCCTGCTGCGCTTCGTCGTCACGATGTTCGCTCTCGAGAAAAAGACCAAGGCAAAGGTGCGCGAGCGGCTGATTCGGAAACTGCGTTAAAAGTTCCTTGTAGGACTTCTCCGCGTCTCTCGGCTTCCCTTCTACCACGTACCGTGCGCTCTCTCCCGCAAGTTGCACCGCGGGCATCACCACATCCTCCGGCGACGGAATGCTTTCAAGACCAAGTTCCGCGGCTCCCATTGCGAGCGTGAGGTTTGGGTAATCCGGAGCCTGATGCATCAAGAGCTTGAAGGTCAGAAGCGCGCCGTCCCGGTTTTTCAATTGCATCAGCGACAGCCCGAGACTATATGCCGCAGAATGCGCGATTTCCGGTGGCAGCGTTCCACGGTTGAGGGCCTTGTTGAGATGCAGTGCAGCATTGTTCCAATCCGACTCTTCGAATTCACAGAGGCCGAGCAGAGCGAAGCCGAGAGAATTCTCCGGCGCCAGCACGGTCAATCGCCCAAAAGCTTTTTCGGCCGCGCTGAACTGGCGGGCCTGGTACAGAAGACCGCCGTACCTCCACCAGCCCTCGGTCCAGGCTGGCGATTGCGCGAGTGCCTTTTCGTAGAGATCGATTGCTTTTTTCGTGTCGCCGTCGGCCTCGGCCTTGGCTGCATCTTGAGCAAATGCAGGCTCAGAATGAGTTTGCGCAAAAACACTGGAGTGGGGTGTGACCAGAAGTGCGATCACGAGCAGAACCGGCAAGCTTGGAATTCGGAATTGGCGCCGCACACCGCTTTCCGAATACCGCTGCTTTGAATTTGCTCGGATCTTCATCGGTTTCGACTCGTTTTGATGATAATCGCATCCTTATGCCTTCGACGAGCAAATTGCGACGACGGCAAATGCAAAACAGCCCGGAGAAACCGATTATGTTCCATCGGCTTCTCCGGGATCTTGCTGAAGCTCCTTGTCCTCTAGAAGAAGAACTTTGCGCTTGCCTCCATTGAACGATGACCGACTTTCCCGCAGGTGTAGCCCAGCGGAATCGTACCTGTGATGCACGAGCCAGTAGCGTTTGTCAAAACTTGGCTGCCTTGATCCGGGTCAGTTGCTCCGTAGGGCAGAACCCAGTTGTAATCCGCAACGGTATTAAGCGGATTCGGTTGTGCACGGTTTGTCAGATCGAATGCGCCAACTCGAATATCCAGATGTCGAGCTTCTCCGATATGAAAGGACTTTTGCATCGCCAGATCGAAGTCCAGAGATCCTGGAGATTTTATGTAGGGCGGATCGATTGCCCCCTGCGTACCAAAGGCCGGAAGCGCCACGCAATTCGTGTTGATAAAGGGCGTGTTGATGTTTCCGTGGCTGTGCTTCGGATCGCATGTGTAGGTTGGGAAGATTCCATTGGGTGGACTGGTCGTCGAACCGGGCAGGTAGGCATAGCTCCATGCGTTGGTGCCAAACCACGTGTCTGACGCGCCCCACATCGTTTTTGAACACCCGGCGGGCAGTGGGGTACCGTCTGCTTGCAGTTGCACGCAGGTGACATAGGCACTGATGGCGATTGGTCCTCCGCTGCTCGCCTTGGTGACGCCAGAGAGCATCCAGCCATTCAACGCACCGCGTGCCACGAAATTCTCACCAATTGCACTCGCGGGAGGGAGATTGGGAATTCGGTACTGGTAGCCAATCGCAAACACATGGGTGCGGTCGAAGCTCAGCACGTGCCGGGAATCGGCTGTGCTGTAAGGATTGGGGAGCAGCGTTTGATACTGATCGCTATCGCCCAGGGCCTTTGAATACGTGTAACTGGCTATGAAATCCAGCGTCCTGCTGGCTTGGCGTTTCAATGTTGCCTGGAGCGCGTTGTAGTTCGCGTTTCCGCTGTGCTGGATTTGAGAGATTTGCGCAAATGGAGCATAGGGAGCAACCGTTCCTTCCGCGCCCTCAATGGCTGGGTTGACCAGATGCCCTCCGGGAAGCCAAAGCTGGCCCATTGGAATCGAGTCGATGTTTTGTTCGATCTGCAAGTGGCGGCTCTGGCTCCCGACATAGGCAAGTTCTGTAGTGAAGTGAGATCGCAGCATTTGGGAAAGTGTCAGATTGTACTGATAGATCTCCGGATTGCTGTTGTCCCGCGGACTGTAAACCGCGGAACTTTGGGTGTACGTAAACGCACCCTGCGCACCCGGACTGCTCGCTTGAATCGAGGCTAAGGTCAAGGCAGTCGACGACTGCTCAATTGTTGCTTCGTAAAGATTCGGAGGCCCGAGAATCGCTCCAAAACCTGCATTGGTGGGGTCGCGCTGCGTATAGACGCCGAGGCCTCCGCGAACAAAGGTCCTGCCGTTCCCCCAGGGATCCCAGGAAACGCCAATGCGAGGTTCTGTTTCCGGGTGGCCGTAAGGCCGGATTGTCTTCGGTATGGTGCCGCACAGAGGTACTGCGGACTGGCCCGGATTTTTGCAACTCGCCGTGCGGATTCCATCGAAAGCTTCTGCGGAGTTCGCCGCGACGTAAGCTTCAGAATCGAATGTTGCCCCAAGGCCCCTGGCCTCATACCACGGTCCTTGAAGAGTCCAACGGACTCCGTACTCCAGCGTCAGGTTTTTCCGCACCTTCCAGCTATCTTGTCCGTACCACTCAAATCCGGATGAGCGCAGGTTTCCGCGGACATCGTGATTCGCCTGGACAAACTCTGCAAAGTGCTCCGTAAGAACGTCCGCGTATTCATCTCCGCTGGTGCCGGCGGTCCAGTTGGAAGTGACAAGCTCCCCTTCCAGAGGATCGGCATCCTCGTTTTGATCGTTCCTTGCGCGATCGATGAGCCCGCCAAATTTGAGAATATGGGCACCGCGAACCCAGGTGAGATTATCTCCAAATTCGAACTGGGTCTGCTTGTAGAAGTTGCCCAATCCGACCAGATTACTGGCTCCCCAACGGCCCTGGCCCGGAGCGCCGCCAGAGCATCCGCTCTCATTGAGAGAGTCGCACACCACAAAGCCGGGATTAATCTGCGGAACGATGGGGTAGCTGTTTGCGCCGAAAACGCCGTTGAAGTCAACGCCCAGCGTCGACTTGCTGAGCATGGAAGGATTCTGGTAGATGGACGGCGCATCCAGTTTGTTGGTATTGAATGTGTACTCATTCGTGAGTCTCGGGCTCAAGATGCTCACCATGTTCACATTCAGAGATCGCGAATTGTATTCCTGAATTGTAGAGGTGGGATCGGGAGCGGTCGACGTCCATGTGCTCCCCGGCCCGCTTACGTACTCACCCCAAGGCGCGTCCAGAGTCTGATTCTGCGCGCCAAGACGCACGAAAATGCGTGCCTTGTCGGACGGATCCCAATCGAAGCGCCCCACATACTGGGTCAAGTTGTTGGGGGAACTCGGATGGCCTGAGAAGTTCCACAGGCCGTTGGGGTCGGTATAATTCGACCCGGCAAGATTCGGCCCCAGCAGTGATTTCAGCAGCCCAAGACCATTCGGCGTATACGTGCTGAGCTGACCTCCCTGCTGGTCAAGAGTTTTTAAGGTTGCCGGATCTGTAATCTGGCAGGGTTGATTGAGCCACGTTGTAGAAGATGCATTGCCCGCGGCTCGCGCAGCCACGCAGGCGCTGCTCAGAACCACATCGCTGAAGTCGCCCGTCAGCATCCCCTTTGTCGGCACATCGCTCAACTCGGTGCCTTCGTCCGGTGACTGATTGTTCCACTGCATTCCAACGAAGAAAAAGAGCTTTTTGGCGTCCCCGCGGTTGTACTTCGTCCATGGAAGTAGAATCGGTCCGCCTACATCGAATCCCGGATAAGTGAATTTGGAATCAGGCCTCGGAGTTCCGGCGTAGTTATTGCTCCAATCATTCGCATCGAAAAGATAGCTCCGCCCCGTGAAGAATCCCTCTCCATGCAAATCTTTGGTGCCGGATTTGGTGATTGCGGTTACTAGAATCGGACTGCCACCCTGATCGGCCGTGAAGTTGCTCGTCTCGACTGTCATTTCGGAGATGAACTCTGTATTCGGGTATATATTGCTGCCGTTATTGCCCGTCAGATCGTCCATGTTTCCGCCGTCAAGCTTGAATGTATTGGCATCGGAGCGGTTTCCATTGATATTGAAGCCCTCAATGCCCTGGGCGGAACTCACCTGCCCCGCCTGAAAATTGCTGCCATAGGCGGAGCTGCCACCCACCGTCACCCCCGGCAAGAGGGTCAGAAGTTCTTCGGCATCTGGACCCAGCGTGGCAAGATCCTGTAACTGGGCGCTGGTCAGTGTTTCTGACCGCTGGCCGGAATCCGTTTGAATTTCACCTGTTGAAGCGGTCACTTGAACAGACTGAGTGGTGCCGGCGATCGCAAGCGTGACATCCACCTCGACGTGATCGTTGGCATGGAGGACGACTTTTGCGGTCCAGCCCTTGAAGTCCGCCTTCTTCGCGTTGAGCGTGTATGCGCCTGGAAGGACGAAAGGAAAGACGTATTCGCCGGAGGCGTTTGATGTGACTTCCGTGGTCACGCCAGTTGCGGAACTCACGATCTCGACCTTTGCCCCGGGGATCGCCGCGTGGGACTGATCTTGCACCGTCCCGTCAAGGCGGGCAGGAGACTGGCTCCAGGATGAGATTGAGCAAAGCGACATCCCAAAGGCCGCCGCGAAGAGAATCCGCTGGAAATGTTTACATCTCATGGTTTTTTCAAAACCTCCTGAAGGTATCCATCCATTCCTATTTCTTGTGAAATTGCCTTGTCTTTCGTAGATTCGCAACCATCAGTTGTAAAAAAAACTCAATCGAAAGTATGATCGAAAGATAATGTAGACCGAAAATTTTGTCAACACAATTTTGCCGGCCTGCCGATTCCCTCTTAAATCAGCCATTTGCAATCTGATTCGGAGACGATGAACTGTCCTCCGGCGAACAGATTCCTCCCGAATAAGGTCGGCAAATCGGAATCACGCTCAGCCTGACTCAATTGGTGTGTTCGTAGGCTCCAATGTCGATTTGATTTCCTCGCACGCGCGGATTCCCCGCAAAGTCGTATACGCCCACAATCGCGGCTCCCAAATCGATACCGGCATTGCGCGCAGGCGAACCTGGACGAGTCCGCAGATCCGGCGGATTCGCCGTCGAGTTCACGAACATTGGATCGGCAAAAGGAGAGTGGACATCGTTTCCCGATGCGGACCTGTAACTCTCATAGCCCGTGTAGTAAGTGTTGTTCCACATCCAGCTGCTTCCCGACTCCCCGTCCGCAGAGAAATAGAGGTTGTAATCCACTGCGACGGGCCTGGGGCCTGTGTTAAATGGCACGTAGTTGCTGATGAAGAGTCCCTGGGAATTGGCGTATAGCAGGTTGTTCTTGAAAACGCACTTGGTGATGTTGCTCTGAAGAAACAACTCTCCAAATCCTGCCTGGAGCGTGTCGTTCGCGTACAAGGTGTTGTTGACGATCTCGGTATTGCTGGTTCCTCCAACGGTGGGATCATACCCGCCAATCGCAATCCCCAGATTCAGCGAGTGATAGATGAGATTGTTTCGCACCGTCACCCGGTCGCTGTTGTAGCCGGTATTTTCGCTGGCCACCTCGATTCCCAAATCGTTGTCGTGAGAATCGTTTTGCTCCATCACGATGCGGGCTCCGCCATCTACATAAATGCCGGCCGCGAATTGGCTGTAGGTTCCATCCGGGTTCTGATAAGCCAGGTTGCCGGTGGTATCGATGTCGTAAACGAGATTCCCGCCGATCTCACCGTCTCGGGCGTAGTCGGTGTTTTCGTCGGGGTCGAATCCGTAATGGCCCGCCGCGTCAATGCCAATGTTGTTATTGTGATGGATCGTGTTATTCGTCACGCTCCAGTCCTGCACGTTCCCATCCAGCGTCACAGACTCGCTCCAACCGGTCTGGAGGTTATAGACCTCGTTCCCTGCAACCAGGATGTTACTCAGACTCGGCGACGCATTCAGGCCATAGATCGCAATGCCGTGGCCGTTGCAACTATCCGGGTCGCAACCCACGCCGGAAGCGCGAACCACATGGATGTCATGAATCTTGTTATCCAGTATCTGGATATCGCTTCCATAGCCGGTGACCAACACTCCGGCCGGCTCCTGCCCCGGAAGCGTAGCGACATAGTTTCGCATTTCGAAACCTTTTATGACGATGTAACTCTGATTCGTAAGCAAAAAGAACGCGCTCCAAGTGTCCGCTGGCGGCGTCAGCGTGGATCCGTCGAGAATGGGTTTTTCCCCGGGATAATTCTCAAAGGTGATATATCCGCCCGCCTTCGTCCCCGACGTGGTGAGCGAGACCACTTCGTGGTAGGTGCCTTCTCTCACGTAGACGGTATCTCCCGGACTGGTTGAATTCGCTGCGTGTTGAATGGTCTTCCATGGTTCCTTCAAGGTTCCAGGGCTGTTATCATTCCCGCTCGGCGAAACATAGTAGGCATGGCCAGCGAGAGCGGAAGCCGACGCGCTTCCAGGCGCGCCCAGCATAAAAGCAATGCAGCTGCATAGAAGCAACCCTCTCAGCGGGCGCCAGAACCTGATCGGCGCAAGTTTTCGTGACGTTGAAGCTGGTTGAACTTCACCTCTGTTGCACATTCGGCATACCCTCCTTCTCCATGCGGCGAATTGGATCCGCGATCTATCATGCGAGAGTTGCGTGGGCCCGCGAACAATCACAACGCGCGGCTACAGCAAATCCTGAGATTCTGTAACCCGAAACCACAATACTGAAGTTGACGCGACCATCAGGGAGAGGCAACCTTGCACAACGCCCCAAAGGACACACCTTCTCAGGATTTGCTCTAATTTTGCGCGGATGCGAACCAGGCAACAGCTCCACGATCCAGGTCGGGCAGTGTGAATCGCAAACCTTCAGACGATGGTCTGCCTTCCACTGTGGTTTCGCTCCCCATGAACGGCAGCCAATGCAGCTTGGCGCCAAACCGCAGCGGCACACGTAATTCAATACCCTGCTGAACAACCGGTGTCGCCTTCACACCTCCCTGCAGTCCATCGAAGTTGGCGAAGAATATGTAGGTGCGATCACCGATCTGCGCTTCATGCACAACCACATTTTTTGACGCCTTGACTTCAAGGCCGGTGTTCGTGCTGATCGCCTTCAGCAAATCGGGTTCGCTCGATGGATCCGAAGCGGAGAAGTCGCGCTCCGCACGCTTCAGATAATCGACCTCTTCGCTGCCCGGCAACACGGTCGATCCACGGAGAGAGTCAAGCCTCTTGTCGGCATTCCCCGTCACGACAACCTTTCCACCCTTCGCGGCAAAGCGGTGCAATGCCTCGATCTCCGGCTGGCTGATCACGCGCACGCTGGGAAGAACCAGCACCTCGCCATGAAACTGGTCCAGCGTCCGCGGAGTCACGATTTTGAACTGCACGTGATTCTGCAGCAAGAGCAGCAAGGCTCCGCGGTACGAGTTGACAAACTCTGAGGGGTAGAAATTTCGCGTCGAATCTGAGAAATATACGCCCGTATCGCCGACGGGTTTTCGCAATGCGCCAAAGATATCTTCGTGTTTCGCTATCCAGCCGTACAGCTCCGTTCGTGTCGGCATGTCGTTCGACCCGGACATCACATGTCCCCGAGCATCCCACACGTTTGCGCCGGCCATCAGCTCTGACATCGCCAGGTTCAGCATCGCGTCGCGGGGCGCAACATTCTTCGCGCCGTCCCATGAGTAGTTGAGTATCCAGGTCGGCTTATCCCCCGCAAATGCGCGGAAACTGCGCATGCCGATCTGATACATGAACCAGTCGAATTGCGAACGCGAAGCGGCAGTATGATCTTCGCCCTCGCCGAACTCGTACTCGTGAGCAATCGCATCCACCAGCGGATAGAGCTGATATACGTCGCTTCCCACTCGCGGCGCAGATTCTTCAATGCCTGGATAGATCTCCGGAATGATCGATATCTTCGGGTTTGCGGCAATCGCATTGCGGCGAATCTCCGCCATGAAATCGTCGATGGCCTGAATGCGGAATTCTATCCACTTCCGGAAACCGGGATCCTCTGCATCGCCAAGCTTGATATCTTTGCGCGCATCCAGGCCGGTCTGCTTTCTGAATGCTTCAACCGTCGCGTCATCGAAACTCGCCCAGCTATCTTCCCAGCCCGTGAAGTGCGTCATCCAATAAGGTATGTCGACGTAAATGCCGTCGATGCCCGTTGCCGCAATCTGCCTCACGCGCTGCATGTAGAGCTTGCGCCAATCCGCCGCGAAGGGAGACACCCACACGTCCTCTTCGCCCTTCGCTATCCAGAATGCCGCTGCCGCATTGAAGATCGCCGGCTGCCCTGTGATCTTTCTCTGCAGCCATTCCGGATGTTCTTTGGCTAGAGTGTGCGGACCATCGGCATTTTTTGAAATGCACTCCAGACCGGCAATATAGACAAATGCCTTGTTGCCGGCCCGGTGCGACTCCACCGCCGCGCTGTGAATGGCCTTCAGCTTCCCGGAGGGATCCAGCAGGCTCTCGTATCTGCCCGGAATATCATTGTCCACTTCGATTCCGTAGACTCCGCTTGCATTGGCCTCCTCCACAATCTGCTTTGCATTGTCGGGGCCGAGAGACCACGCTGCAATGCGAACGCGCCGCAGCCACGCCCGCTGAGAGTCGTCCGCTTGTTGCGTGCCGCCGGACTGTTGGGAAACAAGGTTGCCGGCCAGCGGCAGTAGAAGCGCAACAGTCATACCGGCTTTGCGAAGAGAAGAAGTGTACATGAAGCCCTCAGGAAGCAATTACGCAACTTGCGGTTGAGAATCGTACCGTGGGGTTCGCAAGCGGCACAGTCGGCCATCGCCGTGCCGCGGAGAATCTCTCGCCGCCCTGTCAGAATTGGTAGCGAACTCCGAGTTGCATGTTGCGCGGTAGCGCGCCGCCCGCGGTGGACGAAATGATTCCAAACGTCGGATCTTCATAGCCACTATCGGGCAAACCAAACCGCTCGGTATTGGCGCAGTTGAAACAATCTATGTGGAACTCCAGTTTTCCTTTTTCTCCACCGAAATCATGCGCTTTCTCAAGCGAGAGATCCGCTTGGTGAATACCGTCCGCGCGCAGTTGTGAAACATAGCGCGGCGCATTGCCCGGCTGCTGGTCGCCTGGATCGGAGAAACAATTGGAGTTGAGATAAGGCAGCCCAAACTGGCCGGCCTTGTGGATGCTGATTCCGGTGGTTAGATTGTATGCACTGCACGTCAGGTTGGGCCGCTGATTGCCATCCGCCAGTCTCGGGTTACCCATATGAACATCGATTGGCTGTCCGGTCTGGTAGGTGATCAACGTCGTCAGTTGCCATCCGCCCACAACCGCATCGAATGCCCGATTCATATTTCCACCGATGAGCGCTCCCCGGCCGACCGGCAGATCAAACATTCCGGCCAACACAAATCGATTGGTCGCATCGCTCGCGCTCGCGGACCACTCGGCCTTCAAGTGGTCGAGTTCCTGCGGAAACCCATTGCTGAAGCTGCCAACCCAGTCATTGTTCCCTGCCGACGAATCGTCCATGTTCTTCGACCAGGTATAGTTGCCCTCGAAGTTCACATACTTTCCTTCACGCTTCTGGAAGACAAGTTGAAGCGCGTTGTACCAGGATGACGCTCCAATCACCTTGTACTCCTGGAAGGGCCCGTCAAACTGAGGATAGGGGCGGAGCAGATTGATCTCAGGCAGCGTTGGATTTGAGTATTGCGAAGCCGGCACGTTGAACATTGCTCCTGGCCCGGCGAACAATGATTGAAAAGGATTTGAGGCGGGGTCATTCAGATACACGCTGCTAAGTTGCCTTCTCGTTGACGAGGCAATGAAGTTGCGATTATCCGTTCCCGCCCAGGGCAGAAACGTGCTCCGATTCGCAGAGTAGTTGATGCTCACCACAACCTTGGCGGGAAATGCCTGTTGAATGCCGAGATTCCACTGGTAGATGTTCGCGTCCTTGGCCGCCTGCGTCCCCAGGTTGTTCTGATTCGACAATCCCCATTCCGCAAGTTTGCCGTACTCCTGGCCCTGTGCCGGTGGAACACCGCCGTTGAATGGGTTCTCGAGAGTGGCATCGCGCGTCAATTCTCCGTCTTCGGTGAAGAACACCTCCGGGCTCGAAGTGTACGCGGTCCCCGGATATTGAAAGTTGGTCGCAACTCCATACCCAAAGTAGAGCCCCGCGCCTCCGCGGACCACCGTCGTCGGATGCACTAGATACTCAAAACCCAGTCGAGGCCCCACATCGCTGAAGTTGGTCGGAACGCTCCGCATGGATGGGGAAGCGAAGATCGTTGTCCCCTTCAACGTTCCGGAATACCCTGGAATTCCCGGCACGGTGATGCCGCTGTCTCCGGTCATGTCGCTGAACTGGCTGTTATTGTGTCGCTCCGTATAGGGAGTATCCCATTGATAGCGCACGCCGAGGTTCACCGTCAGCTTGGGGCTCACACGCCAGTCGTCCTGTACATAAAATCCGGTTTGAAGAGACTTGTCGGCCACCGATTGCGTTACGTTGATGGCACTGGCAGTCGGGTCTCCCCATCCAATCAGCAGGCTGGCAAAGTCATTGCCCTGAATTCCATTGTCGGTGTTATACGGCATCTGTGCCGTCACGTCCTGGGCAAAGCTGAAGTAGCCATCGGGGTAGTTCGGCTGGAAAAAGTTGTTGTAGAAAATCTGCTGCTGGCCGCCGGCCTTAAGCGTGTGCTGGCCATGGGTCCATGAAAATGAGGAAGAGTAGTTCAGCAGAGTGTGTGCAAAATGCGTGTCTACGCAACACTGATCGAAGATCGAAGTCCAGGCCGCGTCCTCCATGATGATCGATGGCATCCTCGATATGCCATCCTGCTCAAGATAAGCCGGAAACCCGACAGCGGTCGGAGCGGGATACTTGTTGTTTTGCGTCGGCTGATACACGCGGTCCAGTCCAAAGGTCGAAATCCACAGCGTATTGGCTGACGGCGCATAGGTATAGTTGATGCCGTCGTTGAATGCCTGCGAGGTATAGGCTGTCCCGTCGTTGAACTCGCCATCACCCAGCACCGTCGGCGTCGCTCCGCTTCCGATGATGCTGCTGTAGCGCACGGAGAGCGACGATTTCGGAGTGAACTGCTGATCGATCTTGGCGTCCACCTGCAGGCTGTTCGAGGTGCTGAGAACCACGTCGCGAAAATTGTTTGATCCGGTGACTGCATCCCCCGCGGAGTTGGGCTTGGGATAGAGCTTCATGATCGCCTGTCCCACGGAATCGATTTCTCCCGACGGAATCGTGTTCTGGTTATAGGCGGGGCGGACCTGCGTCGCAGGATTGATCTGAAAGGGATCGAATATCTGGTTGAGAATCGGATTCCCATTCTGATCGTAGGTCATTGCCTGAGAGAAATTTCCGCTGATTTCGTCCGCCGTGGGAACCGTGGCTACAATGTTGACCGGATTGCTGGCCGTGACCGATTCAAGGTCGGCAAAGAAGAAGGTCTTGCTCTTCACAATCGGTCCGCCCACCGAAAACCCTGCCTGGTTCTGCAGATGTCCCGGCTTCGGCCCGCTGTTGTAAAAATCGCGCGCGTCGAAAATCGAATCCTGATTGAACCAGTACGCGCTGCCGTGAACATGATTCGTTCCTGATTTCATCACCTCATCCACAACAGTCCCACCGCCATACTCCGCGGAGAAGCTGTTGTTTTGCACCTTGACTTCCTGCAGGCCTTCAACGGTCGCCTGGTAATAGAGGTTTGAATTGCCACCCTCTCCCTGCTCAGGCGCGGTAATCAACACGCCGTCCAGAAGAATGTTCGCGGTGGAATTCCGCTGTCCGTTCGATATGAAGTTGGTCCCTGCCGGATAGGAATCCATAATGCCGGAGCCCGGAGATTCCGTCACGCCCGCGGCCAGAAATGCGATCCCGAATGGGTCGCGGTTTTCAAGCGGCATCTGCGTCAGGTACTGGCTCGGTATATCGGTTCCCAGCGTAGGTGAATCGGCATCGAGCAGCGTGGGAATCGATTCCACTGTCACGCTGGCAGTCTGATTCGACGGAAGCAGCGTGACATCGAGCGTGCTCTCTTGATTCACCGTGAGGGTGATGCCGTCCTTTTCGACCGGACCAAACGTCTTCGCGCTGACCAGCAGTTTGTAATTCGACGGCTTGAGTGCCGTGAATGCATAGCCGCCGCGGCTATTTGAAACAGTGGATTGCGCAATATTGGTGCCGATATCGGTGATGGTGACATTCGCTCCCGCCACCACCGCGCCGCTCGAGTCCGTGATCGTACCGCGCAACTGCGACTGGTTGAGCGACTGCGCCAACGCTGGAATTGCGGCTAACAAGACTCCCAAGAATGTTCCGCCGATCGCTGCTCCTCGACACCATTTCATCGCTTGCCTCCAAATAAAGCGAAACAAAAAGAAATAAATAATCAGTTTCGATTCATAATTTTTAGTAGTTATTTACACAACTGTCAAGCACAATCATCAGATTCCCGGCCTTACTGATGGACTTACACCTGCTCACGAAGATTCGCGCGCAGCGTAAGCGAACCATCCTCATTCAGTTTCTGGCGGCAAGCCCAGCGGACGGGATAGCGCATCCCTTTCACCTCGATCTCGGCCTTTAGCTTGAGCCCCTGCCATTTTGTCCCATGCGGAAGCACAAACTGCGCCTGCCGAATCTTCCCGGGAAGCGGATAACCAGCATCCAGGCACCCGCTTTGCAGCAACTTGCCATCCTCGCTTTCCACGGTGACACGCAGCACGCCTGGCACGCCGGCGATTCCGTCGTTGGCAAATCCGATAATCAGTCCCACATACCCGTTGTCCTCGTAACTCCAAAGAAAGGACGGCCTCACCGAGTACCCTATGCGACGATTGATGCGATCGAACCAGGTCTTGTACGCCTCATAGTAGATGCCAAGGTTTTTGGCGCTGATCTGGTGGAAGTTCCACAGAGACCAGTAATTTGCCCCGATATCCATTACGTGAGCGATCATGTTCTCCGTCGGTGACACGCCCTCAATAGCCTCGCTCACATCGGGCATCTTTCCCGGGAGCCCTTGTTCGAGCAGGGCCGCAATCCACGGCGGCCGGTTGCTCAGCGCCTCAATCTGTTCGTTCTCGATGAAGATCGTGTCGCTGCGAATCCAGTTGTCGCTGCGGACCGTGCGATCCAGAAGCTCCGAATTGCCCACCCGGCTGAAATCCGGCTGCGTGTTGGTCAACAAGGGTGTCCGCTTGAAATGCTCAAGTTGCACCTCGAGCATCTTGATCCAGGTGCGCTCCGCGGTTTGATAATCGGGAAAAGGATTGTTGCTGAAGGGCCATGTGTGACC
>JBEKDE010000071.1:0-28602 GCA_050014515.1 Occallatibacter sp. | reverse complement strand
CAGTTTTATTGCTGCGACCGTGGGCCTAAGTAGTTGATTATTTCCTGGCAATGTTCTGGCTCGCGTCCCATTCACTCCCACTGAAGTCTACTGCGATCCAACCTTCCAGCGCCACGCGAGTCTGCTCTCGCGCTTTACAAATCAATTACGAAGAATGTCTACTCCTTCGCATCTTCAAAAATTCTCCATTAATTGCCTGCTGTAGGTCCATTGCCAGGAGAGTTAGCTGAATTTCGACGGAAGTTATTAAATTACCTCTGTACTTCGAGCAAGGTTACCAAGGTGGAGTTGACGCGATTTTGACCGCCCGATAGGATTGTTACAGTGTCTTCAAGTGCCTTTAAGCAAGAGCTTTCGGGCTCATCCCCTCAATTTCGTCTCGTCATTATTTGCAAAATAATGTCACACGTTCCCGACGATTCCTATTAGAGAGAATTACTTGAAGCGCATTTGCAGCACTGTAATTCTTTAACAGGACAACCTGGTGTTTTGGCCGCTGAGAGTTAATTCGGTCATACACCCGCTAAGTGTTCAATTGACCTTGTGTTCAAGATTCCGAACAGAGGACCTGTTCGCCTTACTGTGAGTCCAGATCAATAGAAGGGGCAGGGCAGGTTTGAGGTGTTGGTGGGTCGGCAATCTCAACGTTCGGCGAAAAGACATCTGATTCCAAGACTCGAAAGAATCGTCATCGAGTCGCCAATGAGGTGTCGATCGTGCGCGGCAGTTGTTCCAAGTCTATCGGGCATGTCTATTCATTACAGTCGGGTAAGTGAAGCACGCATGTTTCGTATGGGTCGGGACTCGAATTCCGGCGCACCCCATTCAACAGTTTCAGCAACCTGTTAGTTCAGAGAGGTGGAGAATATGAGCACTGAAACCCTCGCTCCGCAGTTGCAAGACGCTTCGATCGGAGCTTCGATTCAACAGCAGGTCGTTACGATCATTGACGATCTATTCGCGCAACTTCCCAAACCTGAGCAACTGACCAGCGAAGAGCGCCGCGGAATCATCGCAAGGTACAGCGCAGTGCTGGAAGGCAACTTCATTTATTGGATGACCGCAACCTACATTGCCACGACCTGTGAAGAGGCGCGCCCGATTTTGATGGAGAACCTTTACGAAGAGGTTCGCGACAGCCATCCGGTTATGCTGCGCAAATTTACAGTCGCAGCGAACGCGGTTCCCAAAGATACGGACTCTCTTGCGGTGGATGCCGATCTCACGAAGGTGCGGTTGTTTCTGGGTAAGCTCCAGGGAGTCCAGTCCCTGCTGACGATGGCCTTCTTCGAAGGTTTCATTCAGAAGTTTATGCCTTACCTGGCGGAACTGGCCGCAGCGCAGGGTTCAACCGAGATGGAGTACACGGATGTGCACGGAGTCTGCGATATCGCGCATTCGGAAGGACTGTTCCGCGCGACGGCAATCGAGATGACGCGCAATCCGCTGGGCGAGGAGTCCGATCTTTTCGAAGGCGTCGATCTACTTCGCGATCTCATCCTCCACAGTATTATTCACAATCCTGCAGCAAAGCTCGCAGCGTAACCAACTGGAACAGGTGTTGCCAGTGCAGAATCAACTCCATCCCGGCAATTATCCTACTGAGCGCGCCGGATATTTCGAGGTGCCCGGCGCGCATCTATACACCGTTTTGCACGAGGTGGAGAATCCGGTTGCACGCGTCCTGCTTGTCGGTCCGTTTGCATCGGAAAGACAGAACTCGTATCTTCCCTGGGTTCGCTGGGCACGTTACCTAGCTGCGGGGAACGTCGAGGTACTTCGGTATGACTATCGCGGCATTGGAGAAAGCACCGGTTGTTTTGACGAGATGAGCTTTGAGGATTGGAGCGAGGACATCCGGCTCCTTTCCCTTTGGCTCCAGGGCCGCCCTCCTGCAGCGCCGCTGTTCCTGCATGGGCTCGAACTTGGCGCAGTTCTCGCAGGGAGAGAGTTTCACAACGGAGTTGGCGATGCGCTGCTTCTTTGGTCTGCTCCAGCTACTGCAAACCAGGCGCTTCGCTCGACGCTGACGCGATGGGTCAGGCTTGAACAAGTTTTCAAGTGCGTTGACGAGCGCAGGACCACGTCGGACTACATCAAAGAGTTGGAGCAAGGCTCGCCTCAAGAGGTGGAAGGCTACAGGTGGTCAAACAAGCTCTGGCAGGAATCTTTTGGCTTGGAATTGCCAGCCGGCATGGAGAATGAGGAGACCGCGTCTGCAACGTACGAAAAGCCTGTTAAAATCGTCAAACTTAGCAAAGAGGCAGTCCCGTTAGCCAAAGGCGGGACTCCTGCGCACGATGAATTCAAGGATTTCAGTTGGTTGTTCGCTCCGAATCTGGAATGGATTGTCGCGAATTCATCGACTAGAAACAAGAGATTCTCCTATGCTTGAGGTCATTGGGACCCGTGAATTGATCAGCCTTGATGGTCTTGGGATTCGAGTTCAGGGAACCTGCCATTGGCCAGCAGATTGCGTTTCGATTCGGCAAGAAGAGGAGAGAGGACAAGGGCGTTTCGGGATTCTCTTCCTGAATTCTCTATCTTTGCCGAGGACGGCAACCGGGGACTCGGCGGTGCACTGGGCAGAATCTTGCGCGGAATGCGGTTATCCTTCGTTTCGCCTGGATCTGCCTGGTCTGGGAGATTCCGACGGAGAAATTGCGATGGATCTGCTTGACTTCATAAACTCTGGCGGTTATTCGACCGTTGTCGCAGCCAAAGTGAAGGAGTTGGTGAAGCGTTTTGGCCTCTCAGGAGTGATCATCGTGGGGCATTGCGCGGGGACTGTATCTGCCCTATTCGCGGCTGCGGCCAGCAAAGAGTGCAAAGGTCTGATCATGATGGATCCATACTTCCATCTGCCACAAATGATAAGACCAAAATTGAGACAGAAATTGAGCCATTGGGCGAGAAGCAGCAGGATCGGCGGGTTTGCGAGCGACATCTATGATCGCTTGAGAAACATGCTCCTGATCGTGGAGGGGGAAAGGCCCCCGCGCAATGCAAATTTCCAGCTATTAAGCTGCTGGAAGCAGGTCGGAACAGCTGGTCTTCCAATCCTCATGCTCAAGGCGCCTGGCTTGAAGACCCAGGGAACGAAGCCGAGAGTTGGGGAGTTCGACTACATCAAACATCTCTTGCAATTGGCAGGGCAAAAGGGACGAGTTACGGTCAAGTTAATCGAAGGGACCGATCACTCTTTTGCGAATCGCGCGGGTCGGGCAGCTGTTCGGCGAGATATCGAGAACTGGCTTGGGGCGTATTTCCCAATATCGAGTCTGGAAGATGGCGTCCGGAGCCTCCCGCACTCAAGTGCACACAAAAACCAAAGTGAATACGCAAAGCCGAGGTCGGTGCGTGCCGAGATGGGTTGTGCGGTGGAAGGTCGGTAAGTCCAGGTATGGATGTGAAATCGGAAGTGATCGCCCAATTCAAGAGGGTCGCCCATGAACAAGACAAGCGACTCGCACCGCTGACGGATGATCTTGCCCTGTTCGACTCAGGGCTGGACTCTCTCAGCTTTGCTATTGTTGTGACCCGCCTTGAGATTTCGCTGGGCGTGGACCCATTCAGTGCCGACGAGGACGGTCATTTTCCAGTCACGTTTGGTGACTTCGTCCGGTTCTACGAAAATGCCCCGAAATAACCCGACCTCACTCTGGGAATCGCTGGCTACCACCGGTAACCTGTGTGCGCGCGTTCTGGTGGGCGCAGACGCGAGCGCGAGCTGGGGCGAACTGGCAGCCGGATCTGTGCTTGGCGGCCCGGGAAGCCAGCTTCAAGGACGCTCCGTCCTACTGGCGACGATCGACCAATTCACAGCAATTGCTGCGCTTATCGAACTCGATGGTGTGGCGCGCCGGATCGTGCTTTGTCCGCCAGATTTGCCGCTGGAGCATCTTGCTTTCGTAGCGGACACCGCGGCGGTGGACCTGATTGTGTCCGATCGCGATGTGCCGGAGTCCATTCGCTCGCGTATTGAAAGTATTGTTCCTCTGAGCGTAGAGATCTTACCTAAAGTTTTCGATCGGAGTTCCCAGATCGAAACCGAGTGGATACTCCTGACCTCCGGGACGACTGGACTTCCCAAGCTGGTCGTGCATACGCTTGCGAGCCTTGCTGGCGCGATCGAGCACCGTGACCCATCCTTTCCAGTCGTCTGGAGCACCTTCTACGACATTCGCCGATACGGCGGGCTGCAGATATTTCTGCGTGCTGCCCTGACTGGGGCCTCGCTGGTGCTTAAGGGTGCGCAGGAGTCGCTGGGGGACTTTCTGGCGCGAGCTGGCGCAAATAAAGTTACACATATCTCAGGAACTCCTTCGCATTGGCGCCGAGCGCTGATGAGTTCCTCAGCCGGACTGATCTCGCCCGAGTATGTCCGCTTGTCGGGAGAGATCTCCGACCAGGCAATCCTTACTCATCTTCAACAGCAATACCCCCAGGCAAAGGTTGCGCATGCGTTCGCTTCGACGGAGGCGGGCGTAGCGTTTGTTGTCAACGACGGCTCGATGGGCTTTCCCGCGGAGATGGTTGGAAATACTCCTAATGTTGAAATGAAGGTGGAGGGTTTCACGCTGCGGATACGTTCCAACCGCACTGCTTCGCGTTACCTCGGCGAAGACAGTCGCCCGTTGAGGGACGAGGATGGCTTCGTCAACACGGGCGATGCGCTTGAATTGCGGGACGGACGCTTCTATTTTGTGGGACGGCAGGATGGGACGATCAATGTTGGAGGGCTTAAGGTGCATCCCGAGGAAGTCGAGGCAGTGATCAATCGCCATCCCGGGGTCAGTATGTCGCTGGTAAGGACGAAGAAGAGTCCAATCACGGGCGCGCTTGTCGTGGCGGACGTGGTGCTACAGACGGCGCCGCAGCCGGGCGACGGCCGCACACAATCACTGCAGAACGACATTCTGCATTTTTGCCGCGGGGAACTTGCGCGTCACAAAGTCCCCGTCACAATCAATTTTGTGCCTTCCCTGCCTGTGGCCGAATCGGGCAAGTTGGTTCGTCCCCATGCGTAATGTGATTGTTACGGGTGGCAGCCGCGGGTTGGGGCTGGGGATCGCACGTCGCTTGTCAGAGTCCGGGTTCCGCGCCATTGCGGTTGCGCGCAAGGAAAGCGTGGAACTTACAGATGCGATGCGTGAGACGGAAGAGGTTCGTCCGGGATCGCTGCATTTCGCGTCCTATGATTTGGCGGCGGTCGAAGGTATTCCGGATCTGGTAAAGAAGCTGCGCAAGGAATTCGGTCCGATTTACGGCCTGGTGAACAACGCAGGCATGAGTGTCGATGGCGCACTGGCACTTACATCTACGCAACAAATTGAGCAGGTCGTTCGCCTGAACACCATTTCGCCGATGGTGCTCGCCAAGCATGTGGTGAGAACCATGATGGCCGATGGGGGCGGGAGGATCGTGAATATGTCCTCTATTACTGCATTCAATGGTTATAGCGGACTTTCGGTCTATGCTGCGACCAAGGCATCGATGGTCGGCTTCACGCGGTCTCTGGCCCGGGAAGTCGGCCGCATGGGAGTCAACGTAAATGCGGTCGCTCCAGGATTCGTAGAAACCGACATGACACAGGGGCTGAAAGACGAGCAGCGTCAGCAGATTGAGCGCCGCAGTGCGTTGAAACGCCTGGTGGACGTCGACGATGTCGCAAATGCAGTTGAGTTTCTCTTAAGCGATCGTTCAAAGAACATTACCGGGACGGTGCTAACCGTTGACGCGGGGAACACGGCTTGAGCGGGATGCAGACAGAGGATGCGATCCAGAGCAGCAGTTCACCTGCAAAAGCCTGGTTGCGCGCACTTGAGCTAACTACACCGATCTCACTTAATCGTGATCGCATTTTGTCGACTGTGCTTGAGGAGGTTGCCGCGCGAACGGGTGATGCTCCAGCTCTGTTGTCTGACAGAGAAAGCCTGACGTACAGCGCGCTTGCCGAACATGCGAACCGATATGCGCGCTGGGCACTTAGTCAGGGTTTTGCGAAGGGCGAAGTGGTTTGCCTGTTGATGGCCAATCGGCCTGAGTACATGGCCATATGGCTGGGCATTACGAGCGTTGGCGTTGTTGTTTCACTTCTCAACACCAATCTCACCGGACCTTCGCTGGCGCACTGCATACGTGCCGTTTCATCAAAACACGTTCTAGTGGGTGTCGAGTGTGTCGAGGCGTTATCCGACGCGTTGCCGCACCTTGAACGGTCCCCGGCGATTTGGGTCCATGGCGAAGGCGGCGCATCGTATCCGCGCATCGATCTTGACATCGAGCGATATTCCGCCGACTCGCTCAGCGGCGACGAGCGACGATCAACGAGCATTGACGACCGCGCCCTTTGTATCTACACCTCTGGCACCACCGGACTACCCAAGGCCGCAAATGTGAGCCATGCGCGGGTGATGCAATGGAGTCATTGGTTTGCCGGGATGATGGACGTACAACCGAGCGACCGGATGTACAACTGCCTGCCGATGTACCACAGCGTGGGTGGGGTGCAGGCGACGGGTGCGATGCTTGTGGCCGGCGGCGCAGTGGTAATTCGCGCGAAGTTCTCGGCCAGTGCTTTCTGGAGCGACATCGTTCGCTGGGACTGCACTTTGTTTCAGTACATCGGGGAGCTTTGCCGTTATCTGCTGCATACAGTGCCTTCCGCGCAAGAGACGGAACATCGGATTCGGCTGGCCTGCGGCAATGGCTTATCAGCTGAAGTCTGGGATGCATTTAAGAACCGGTTTCGCATTCCACGAATCCTGGAGTTCTATGCTGCAACTGAAGGCAGCGTCTCGTTATTCAACGCTCAGGGAAAGACTGGAGCTATCGGGCACATCCCGTCGTATTTAGCGCATCGATTCTCTCCTGTGTTGGTGGTTTTCGATGTTGAGACAGGTGAGCCGGCACGTAATGAAGAGGGCTTCTGCTTCCGATGCAAGGCGAACCAGGCCGGCGAAGCGATCAGTAAAGTCCCGAGCGATGCATCGAATATAGGCGGCCGCTTCGAGGGGTACACGAGCAAAGAGGCGTCCGAGAAGAAAATGCTTCGTAATGTTTTTGAGCCGGGAGATGCGTGGGTTCGCACCGGCGACCTGATGCGACGGGACGAGAAGGGATTCTTCTACTTCGTCGATCGAATCGGCGACACCTTCCGCTGGAAGGGCGAGAATGTTGCAACGTCGGAGGTTTCGGAAGCAATCTGCGCGTTTCCGGGGGTCAAGCATGCCAATGTCTACGGCGTTGCAGTTCCAGGCACCGAAGGCCGTGTGGGCATGGCGACCCTGGTTGCCGACGACGAACTCGATCTGAATGAATTTCATAGGCACCTGGCAAGCCGGCTCCCACCCTACGCGCGGCCAATGTTCCTGAGGATTCGCAGTGCCGTCGATTTGACCGGCACATTCAAGTATTCAAAGACCGATCTGGTTCAGCAAGGATACGATCCGGCGATCAGCCAGGATAGTCTCTACTTCGACGACCCTGAGTCGGGGGCTTTTGTCCCGCTAGACAAGAAACTGTACGATCGTATTCAGTGCGGCGGAATCCGATTGTAGCTCTTGGATTGAACTGCCCGGCGAGCGAATGAATTCTCGCTGCGTGCAATGGAAGGATGCAGATGCTCTTCGATCAACTCCGGGATGAGTTCGCGACGATTGAAACAGAGATCGCTGGCGGCCCTATCGTTCCGAATGTGACGGCGGAGCAGATTCGCGCGCATCTCGGGTCACGCTACGATTTCAAAAAAGCCATAGAAATTGATGAAGTCGTCGGCGACGTTGAGAAGATGTTGCAAACGTGGCAGGTGCAAGTCACTCACCCACGCTATTTCGGGCTTTTCAACCCGAGCGTTACATTTGCATCGGTCGCGGCGGACTTACTGGTGGCGATGTACAACCCACAGTTGGCCAACTGGCGCACTTCTCCGGCGGGAAACGAGATTGAACGGCATACGCTTGGCTGGCTGGCAGGGAAGTTCGGGCTGCCGGAAGACTCGATAGCGACATTTACCTCAGGTGGAACCGAGGCGAATATTTCGGCGGTCGTTGTCGCACTCACGCATTCATTTCCCGAGTACGGAGAACATGGTCTTCGACACCTGGCGGGAGAGCCGACGATTTACATGACCGAGGAGACCCATCACGGCTTCAACAAGATTGCACATCTGGCAGGGCTGGGCCGGCGAAGTCTACGCGCGATCCCGACAGACAGCGGCTTGAAGATGAATGTCGAAGCTCTGAAAAAGACAGTGGCCGCAGATCGCAAGAACGGCTTGCTGCCCTTCATGGTGATTGGGAACGGCGGGACGACGGCGGCAGGCGTGATCGATCCGCTGCCGGAGATTGGACGATTCTGTCGGGATGCGGGGCTGTGGTTTCACACTGACGCTGCGTGGGGCGGAGCCGCTGTCGTTTCGCCGAGTTTGCGGCCCTATCTGGCGGGTACGGAGACAGCGGATTCGATTACGTGCGATGCACATAAGTGGCTCTCTGTTCCCATGGGATGCGGGATGTTCTTCTGCCGGCATCGTGAGAGCGTAGCCCAGGCTTTCCGCTCGGCAGTGACTTACATGCCGGGCAAAACGGCGGGGCAGGCGATTGAGAGCTCCGTGACATTCGACCCGCTCACGCACTCTGCCCAATGGTCGCGGCGGTTTATCGGGTTGAAGCTGTTTATGTCTCTGGCGGAGCGCGGCGAGGCTGGCATGGCCGGCATGCTTGAGCATCAAACACGGATGGGGAATGTGCTGCGAGCGGCGCTGACCGCGAGCGGATGGCATATCGTCAATTCCACGCCGTTGCCGGTTGTTTGCTTTACCCGCGAGGGCCTGAATTCCACGGCGTTTCTCGCGACTCTCCGGGAGCGGCAGATCGCTTGGATGTCGGAGGCGATGCTTGGAGGCGTTCCAGTGGTTCGCGCATGCATTACGAGCTTCAGAACCACAGAGAAAGACATTGAGTGGGTTGTGGCCGAAATGAACGGCATTGCATCGGATCTGGCGTTAGGAAAGACGGCGTGACCGGTGCGGTTTGCCGCGACTAAGAGGAGTCATTGAAGGGCCATGCATCTATGAAACGGGAAACGATTGCAATTCACGGCGGCTATGACGTTGATCCAACAACGAAGTCTGTGGCTGTGCCGATTTACCAGACGGTCGCCTATGCCTTTGACAGTGCAGACCATGCTGCAGCGCTCTTCAATCTTGAGGAAGAGGGGTTCCGCTACACTCGAATTCAAAACCCGACCACAGCGGTGCTGGAGCGTCGTATAGCCGCTCTTGAAGGTGGGTTAGAGGCGCTTTGTGTGAGCAGCGGTCAGGCGGCAGTTAACTACGCAGTTCAGAACGTGACGGAACTGGGCTGCAACATTGTTTCCGTTCCGCAGCTTTATGGCACCACCTATACGCTGTTCGCGCATATCCTTCCGGGCCAGGGCGTCTCTGTTCGTTTTGCGGAGTCGGACCACCCAGATGCAATCGCAAAGCTGATCGACGAGAACACTCGCGCGGTCTTCTGCGAGAGCGTCGGTAACCCTGCTGGGAACATCTGCGATCTTGCTGGGCTGGCGCGTGTGGCCCATGAGCATGGTGTACCGCTCATTGTCGATAACACCGTTGCTTCGCCGATCCTTCTTCGGCCGATCGAGCACGGCGGAGACATTGTGGTCAACTCGCTGACGAAATTCCTGGGCGGGCATGGAACAACGCTCGGCGGGGCCATCATCGACAGCGGGAATTTCGACTGGAAGCAACACGGATCGCGCTTTCCTGCCTTCGTTCAACCCGATCACTCGTATCATGGCCTGATTTACACCGATCACTTTGGGAAAACGGCGTATATGGGGCGCTGCCGCGCGGTCTACCAACGCTGCACAGGTGCGGTGATGTCACCGCTCAGCGCTTTCCTGCTTCTGCAAGGAGTGGAGACGGTTGCGCTACGCGTGGAGCGGCATGTGGAGAACGGCAGAAAAGTAGCTGAACTTCTGCGCAGCGACCCGCGGGTGGAGTGGGTTAAATATGCAGGATTCCCAGAGAGCCCCTACCACGCGCTTGCACAAAAATATATGGGCGGCCGTGCTTGCTCACTCATGTCGGTCGGCATCAAGGGTGGTTATGCCGCGGCTGTCAGATTCCATGACGCGCTGAAACTGGTGACACGGCTCGTCAATCTGGGGGACGCAAAATCCCTGGTTTGCCACCCGGCATCGACGACTCATCGGCAAATGTCACCGGACGAATTGCGCGCCGCGGGAGTATTACCTGAGATGATCCGGCTCAGCGTCGGAATCGAACATATCGACGATATCATCGAGGATTTGGACCAGGCGCTCGCGGCCGCCACATGCGTCGATCAAGCAACGCCGAGCAGATCATAGCTGCTTCGAGGGGGATGCTAATGCCAGTTTATTTGGACACAGACCGATCGGGCCACTCTAATCCGGGAAGCTTTACGTGGCCGCGCCGCAGGCCACCTGCGCAGCGTCTGGAGCAATCGGGCCGGTGCATCAAAATCGGACTGATCAACAACATGCCGCACGCGGCCTTCACCGCGACCGAACTCCAATTCACTTCGATCCTCGACTCAGCGTCCGAGGGCATCCCGGTACACTTGTCGTTCTACTCTTTGCCGGGCATCCCGAGGCCGGAATCCGGCGCCGGCAACTTCTATTCGAGCGTTGAAGCGCTTTTGGGGACGAGCCTGGACGGTCTGATCGTGACTGGGAAAGAGCCGATTACCGCGGATCTCAAGGACGAGCCATGCTGGAAAAGCTTCACGCAAGTTGTCGAATGGGCCCGAGAGAATACCTACTCGACTGTCTGGTCCTGCCTGGCTGCGCACGCCGCTGTCCTGCACCTTGATGGGATTTGCCGGCATAAGAGTAGCGAAAAGAACTTTGGCTTATTCGAGTGCGTGTCCGCGTCCGACAACTTGTTACTGGAAGGCGCGCCATCCCGCTTTCGGATTCCGCATTCGCGCTGGAACGGCATCTCGGAAGATGATTTGACGGCCCACGGATACTCCGTGCTCACGCGCACAGCGTCGTCGGACGTAGATACTTTTGCAAAAGAGGAGAACAGTCTCTTCGTGTTCTTTCAAGGGCATCCTGAGTATGATTCCGACACACTACTGCGGGAATATCGAAGGGATGTGGGAAGGTATCTCAGGCATGAGTCGAACACTTATCCTCTAGTGCCGCACAGTTACTTCGACGAAAGCACGGAGAATGCATTGACTGGCCTGCGAGAGCAGGCCATGTCTTCCCGAAACGAGGAACTCTTTAGCGACGTAGGCGTTGCGCTGGAAAATGCAAGAATCAAACACACCTGGCGTCGAACGGCGGAGCGGATCTACAGGAACTGGTTGCAACATATCGGTGCGCGAAGGATCCATAACCAGTTGGATGGCGATGCGAATGTGGCGTGATTTTCGAGTAGACCAGAAGATTCGAATTGAACAATGCCGGTCTTGCTTGTGGCTGACAACTTCGAATCTCGAAAGAATAAGGACTTATCTAATCGACTTGATGACTACACGAAAGCACGAATAAAATCCTATTAAATTTTCCTTCTATAACCGCATTCGAAAACAACAGTGTATTACCCATAAGTAACCATCAATTGGGCACGGACGGGTGTAGAGATTCTCTTCCAACCCGTGTATTCTGAAGGTAATCAGAAAGCCTGCAGCGGGAAGTTTGCCGAGTAACTTCAGGTTGCAGCGCATTGCCCTTGACCATTCTGTTTTTTTGCGATGATTTATTGCTTATCAAACCCACATTTCGCGACCAAGCAGTGATGTTCTCACCAGTCGGTGGGACTCACGAGGGCGAAGCCTGCGCAGATCGGTAATATTAAGTTAGAGTGATTGATTCCTTCTGCTGCCGATAGCCAGTCTTCGGATGAATCTCAAGAGGCGTTTTGATGCAGTTCAATCGTTCGCGCGCGGGTTCGGTAACGGTGGACGGCATCGTTTCTTTCTGAGAGCGCTGAGGATCCGGCTACGCCAAGTGAAGATATGGATGCGTTCTTAACGATTGGGGTGCAAAGCTGTGTCCTCGAAATAAACAGGACTCTACGTTGTCAGCCTGGTGATAGCGATTCACCGGCGTTCCCTCCTTTTAACCCTTTGCTCGCGATTCAAAGAGCCAAGCAATACAAATACCGAGGGAATATTTGCCTACCGACATGACATTATCTCCGCTTGAGATTTCTGAGTTGGAATCGGGGACGGAAGACCGCGCCGGAGTGGAGGCGCGGGCCCGGAAGGGGCTGGAATCAACGGCGATCCGGGCGACATTCTGGACCGTGATGGACTATGGATGCTCGATGGCGCTGCGCGTAGTCGGTAGCGTCATTCTGACACGTTTGTTGATGCCTGAGTCTTTCGGTCTGATGACGCTTGTCGGTACTCTGGTTGTCGGAATTAGCCTATTCGCCGACATCGGAATGGGGCCGAATGTGATTCAGAGCCCGCGCGGAGACGACCCGATTTTTTTGAATACCGTCTGGACTCTGGAGGTATTCCGCGGTCTGGGAATCTTTGTCGTTTGCCTGCTGCTGGCGTGGCCGATGTCGCTGATTTATCATGAGCCCCGTTTGATCTCATTGATACCGGCGTTGGCCTTCGGCATTGTAGTCAATGGTTTCAAAAGCACCAATCTTCTTTCGATGTCACGGCATATGGGCGTGCGCAGAGTGTTTCTGCTGGACTTCACTTCCCAGATAGTCGGGCTGCTGGCCACAGCGGGATGCGCATTGATGTTTCGGTCGGTATGGGCGCTGGTCATAGGATCGATGCTAAGTGGTATCTACCGGCTTGCGCTGAGCCATAGCCGCCTAGTGATCCCCGGCATTCGAAACTCTTTCTGCTGGGACCGGGATAGCGTGCGAAGCCTCGTTCACTTTGGCAAGTGGATACTGCTTTCAACTGCCTTCAGTTTCTTCGCGGCGCAGGCGGACCGGCTGATTCTTGGAAAGCTGATCAGCTTCAGCCTGTTGGGAGTGTATGGCATTGCATACTCGGTTTCGGATATTCCACGGGCGGTCATCAGTGCTTTCTCCAACAGAGTTGGCTTTCCGTTTATTGCGAAGATGGTTCATTTACCGATCGTTGAGTTTCGGAGAGTTTTCTTGCAATATCGGTTTCGCGCATTGGTAGCGGGAGCGGTCTTGCTGGCTATGGTGGTGCACGTCGGCGGCGTTCTGGTAACCAAGATGTACGACAGCCGATACCATGCCGCGTCATGGATGGTGCCTGTCTTGGCGCTAGGCCTGTGGCACACGATGATGTATTTCACGACGATGCCGGCACTGCTTTCTCTCGGCAAGTCGCGCTATCAGGCAATCGGCAATGGAGCATACTTTGTCACAGCGATTGCCGCAATTCCGTTGGCTTTCCATTTCTATGGGATGTTCGGCGCGGTAGTAGCCGTGGCAGCAGCAGACTTGCCGATGTATTTTGTCACGGTGGCAGGTGCAAGCCGTGAGGGTGTCTCAACCTGGAGGCAGGACCTGCAAGCGACGGGAATTTTTTTGACCCTGCTCGGAATGGGTTTTGCATTGCGGACCTTCGTCGTCCGCTGAAGTTTTGCCTTATGTTGCCGTTGTGTGAACTTTCGCTGGTCGGGTCAGTGCCGCGAAAGCGTGTCGCCAAGATCCTGGGCGCGTACATCGTGGCTTTTTTCCGGCAAACACTTTGCGGTATCGAGGAGCCGATTCTCGACGAGGGTGCGCAGCCCTTTCCCGAAGCCAAGCTCAGGGACTGGCAGAGGACAGAAAATCTGGGCCAAGTCTCGGTTCGGTAGACGCAACCTATGAAAGGAATTGGCAGCTCAGGAGCGTCGCCAGGGGAGATGTGCGAGCATCCGATCTAGATTATCGTAAGTCAGCCACCCGCCGTTTCGCATGCGGCTCTTCACGCAGGCTTGAACCAGTTTCGGTTCCTCCCAGGGAACGTCGTGGTAGCCTGAGCGAAGAAACTGACTTGCAGGATCATTTTGCCACTCCAAGGGGAACAACGCGATGACGTCGCGTTCGGTTACGCTGGCTGACTCCGGCTTAGCCTCTCCGGCCGCACATGCGATGAGAGCGGAGGGCAGGTTGTGGGCGGTTCCGAGGGGAAGATGGCAGGTCTGCGTCGCACGCGGATTCATTTCGATCAAGTAGGCGTCGCCAGTTTCCCGCTGGACAAGAAAGTCGAAGCCGCATAGACCGGACAGTTTTAAATGGCGGACAAGCTTTTGTGCGGCGGACAGCATCTCCCGGTTGTCGATTATGCGCACGACCGAGGCAGGTCCTTTAAGTTTCCAGGTACGTAGGACTTCGACGCTAATGGACGCTACGACCTCTCCACGCCAGGAGGCGACCGCGATCGTCGCATCGTGAAAAGGTAGAAAGCGCTGAATGCTCACCGCGGTGCGCCGGCGTTGGAGGCAGGGAATAAGCAGTGTTCGATCTTGATCGAAGATGGCGCGCTTGACCGCGCGAGCAATTTTCGGCGGAGCTTTCAAGATCCCAAAGGAGCGTACCGCTTCTGTCTCAGAATAGGCGATCCTAACGCCCAATCCTCCGGATGAGCCATCGGTCTTGAGCGCAACAGGGAGGCCGATGTTTGCGATCCAGGCCCGCAACTCCTCCACCGATGAGATCATCGTCGTCTCGGGAACTTTGATATCGAGCTCGCGGGCAAGGGCGATCAATTCGTAGCGCGCATCGATCAGGGGATATTGTGATGGATCGCCGAGCGAGCGCTCAATAAGCTGACAGAGTGCGCTGTTTTTTTCATCCTCCAATGCTCGTGCATGCATCTCGTGAAGGTGCCTGCACGCGAGGTCGTCACAGGGAACAACGATGTCCGGCTGTGCTGCATCGATTGCCCGCTGAAATGAGCCAAGAGGAGTAAGACCGCGATATGGATAAATGCTCCCACGGCCGTTAATCAAGGCGGCCGGGTGACCTTTCGGACAAACGATATCGACGGGACAGCCAGCCAGGTTGAAAGCCATGGCCAAGCGGGCCGAGGCAATCCAGCGGCAGGTGGTGGCCAACAGAACCTTAGGCCTCATCGGCGTTCTCATGAGTCACAATAACTTTCGGATCGGTGCACCGCAATAATACAATCTTTGAGGACATAACGGTAATGGTGTTTTTCTCTTCCAGCCTAAACCAAAGCAGGCTAATTAATGTTGTAGAGAAATCAGATGACGTTGCTGAATACTCGTTGCTGTTTGGCGGGAAGTGCGGATGAAGTTGTAGGCTGTTCGATGGAAGTATCGGATTTAGACCGGATTTTGTAGGACTCAGGCGGCATTCTTGCAATGGAGGAAGGGAATGGTTGATCGCGAGCAGGTTGTGATCGTAGGTGCAGGGCCCTACGGTTTGTCGATTGCAGCTCACTTGAATGGACTTGGGGTGCGTTGCCGTATCTTTGGCACTCCCATGCAGACTTGGCGTGAACACATGCCGAAAGGAATGTTGCTCAAGTCGGATGGTTTCGCATCGAATCTCTCCGATCCAAATTCTGCCTTCACGCTCAAACATTTTTGCGAGCAACAAGGAATTGCATATGATCACACCCGGATCCCAGTCTCACTGGATGTGTTCATTTCCTACGGCATTGAATTCCAAAAGCGATTTGCGGCTCAACTGGAAGACCGTCAGGTAGTCGAGATTCAGCCCGAAGCTGGGGGGTACCAGATAAAGCTGGATAATAACGATGTAGTACATTCGCAGAAGGTCGTTGTGGCAGTCGGTATCTCCCACTTCAAGTATGTCCCGCCCATCCTTAGCCAATTGCCGGCAAGTCTGGTATCACATAGCTCAACGTTCCATGATCTGGAGCCGTTGCGCGGTAAGAACGTGTCCGTGGTCGGAGCGGGCGCCTCGGGACTCGACCTCTCTGCCCTGCTGCACGAAAGCGGCGTCAACGTTACTCTGCTGTCGCGGCACCCGGAGGTACATTTTCACGACGCGCCAGGACCCAAGCCACGCTCACTCTGGAGCCAGATGCGACACCCCGCTTCCGGAATTGGCCCCGGCCTGCGCTCACGTTTCTACACGGATGCGCCGTTGCTATTTCGTCATCTGCCGCAGAGCCTACGAATCAAGATTGTGAAGACCCACCTCAGGCCCGCGGCCGGCTGGCCAATGAAGGATAGAGTTCTGGGGCGCGTTCCGATTTTGCGGGGCTATTCCATTACAGGAGCTGAGGCTCAGAATGGCGGAGTACGCTTGGCCCTGGCTGGACAGGACGGCTCGCAAAAGGAGCACTTGACTGAATTGGTGATTACGGCGACTGGGTACAAGGTCGATCTGCGCCGTCTAGCGTTTCTGCCCGGAGAACTCCTTGCGCAGATTCGCTCAGTTGAAAACAGCCCCGTGCTTTCATCAGACTTTCAGTCTTCTGTGCCGGGACTTTATTTCGTGGGCGTTGCAGCGGCCAACAGTTTCGGACCCGTTTTGCGATTTGCGTTCGGTGCGGACTTTGCCGCGCGACACATCTCCAAAGAGCTTGCTAAATCCTTGTCCTTGAAAACGTCCTCTCTATCCAACTCAAGCAGATTGGCGATCGGTCGATCCTAGGGCCTCGAAGACGGCATGCGGTCTGATACAGAGTCGTATCTTACTCTCATTGGCGAAACCACGCGACACAGACAACTTTTGATTTACCAGCTAAGGATTCAGTCTCATCAGAGAGCAGTATGACCGAACTTAGACAGCTATATATGGTCTTGTCGCCTCGCTCTCTAGGGTATGCCCGAGATGCTTTGGAAAGTCTGTTTCGGAGTTCGCTGGAAGTGGTTCATCTGCGACTCATCACCGATTCGAAGCAGGACAAGGAGAATCTCTCAGAAGCACTCACATCAATTGATGCGAAGGAGCATCGGTGGGCTGTGTACTCTGAGGACGATCTGGCTGGGCGCGAAGAGGAGTTATTTGCGAGATACAGCAATCTGCGCGCTTTCAGGCGCGGCCATCCTTGCTGGCGCAAGATCACAGATCCTCTGCTGCTTAGTGAGCCTGGTGAAGAACTTGTGCTGCTGGACCCGGATATTTACTTCCCAAACGGTTTTCGATTTGAGGAGACGCCTCAGACGGGCTTGCTTCTGATGTGGCAGCGGCCAAACTGCCTGTTTCCACCCGAGGTTGTCAGGACCGCGATCGACGGCGGTATTCGCCTCGCGCACCATGTAGACATTGGGATCGCGCATTGGCGGGCATCCGCGGATCTGGACTGGCTGGACTGGTTGGTTGGTCAACTCGGCGGTGCGAGTTTGCCGCGTATCATGCATGTTGAGGCAATTGTCTGGGCAGCTCTGGCGATGCGTTTGGGCGGTGGGTATCTCGACCCCGCATACTGGAGATGCTGGAACCGCTCGCCGGCAAAACGGGTGTCGATGAAATTGGGAGTGAGCGGAATTCGGATTCTGAGATCGGAACCCTGGGCCGAACTGAAATGCTTTCATGCAGGTGGCGAAGCAAAGTGGTGGCTGCACGCGGCACGAGAAGCCGGAATGCTGGAAAGCAGGGCAGATATCAGCCGGCCTGGCCAAGTGATTCCATTTGTTGAATTGACCCCCGCAGACTATGCGCGGGAACGCGCATTCAAACGAGTGCTGAGAGCTCTGGGGTATTACCATGTGTTCCGTCCCGCGTGAGTCCAAATGAGAATCTGTATTGTCGCCGAACACGCCTCAGAACGCTTTGGCGGCGAGGCAATACTTCCGGTACATTACTTTCGCCTGCTGCGATCCCGCGGCATCGAGAGCTGGCTGGTCGTTCACTCGCGAACGCGGAACGAATTAGCAGAATTGTTTCCAAATGAATCCGATCGCATCTTTTATGTTCCAGACCTGTGGATTCACAAGCTGTTGTTTCGATGCAGCCTCCTTCTGCCTAGACGGGTCTCTGAAGCCACTTTGGGGCTTCTCAACCAGCTCATCACGCAGTTCTATCAACGAACGATTGTTCGCAGACTGATCCGCACCCAGCGAATCGATGTGGTTCATCAACCGATCCCGGTTGCTCCACGCTTTCCATCGGCGCTCTTCGGGTTGGGAATTCCCGTCGTAATCGGGCCTCTGAACGGCGGCATGGACTATCCGCCGGCGATTCGCCAAACCGAATCATGGATGAGTCGAGCGACGATCGCCTTCGGCCGGTTGTTTGCGAATGCAGTCAACACGCTGCTGCCGGGCAAGAAACATGCAAATATCGTGCTGGTGGCCAATGAACGCACGCGGCTTGCTTTGCCCTCGGGGATACGGGGTCGCGTCATTGAATTGGTGGAGAACGGAATCGACTTCGGCATTTGGGAGGGCGGGGCCGCTGATGCAGAGACCTCGGATTCGCACTTTGTTTTTCTCGGGCGCCTGGTGGACTGGAAAGCGGTCGATGTCGTGATCCGAGCGCTGGAGCAGGTTCCGTCCGCTGAACTCGAGGTCATTGGCGACGGCCCAATGTTGGAGACCTGGAAGTCGTTGGCAAGTGAACTGGGCGTGAGGGCCCGAGTTCATTTTGCTGGGTGGCTCCCGCAACTCGAATGCGCGGGCCGCCTGCGAAGGGCTACAGCGTTGGTTCTGCCGAGTCTTTACGAGTGCGGCGGCGCCGTCGTTCTCGAAGCCATGGCCATGGGTAAACCGGTGATCGCCACACACTGGGGCGGTCCGGCGGATTACATGGATGCGTCCTGTGGAATATTTGTTGAGCCGGAGAGTTATACCGCCATGGTGAATGGTTTTACCGAGGCGATGCAGCGTCTGATCGACTCTCCGGAGTTGGCGAAATCTATGGGTGCGGCTGGATTTGAACGGGCAGCTCGAAATTTTGACTGGGCGCGTAAAATCGACCAGGTGAGCCGCATTTATTGCGCGCTTGCGGAGAAGTCCGATATTCCTCGAGAACTGACTGAAGGCCAGGTTGCGTCCGGTGCAACTTCCGAACATCACAGACTGTAATTTCGGTTATTGTATGGATGCGATTTCTCAAAACGGCAAGCCGAAGGCTGGAAGTTCCACGATGACCTTAGAGGGTGAACCTTTCACTGATTCAACACCGGACTCCGAAGTCGGCACGGGAAGAACCTCCGATGTTGCACAGGGGTGCCGGCTTGTTTATCTTCTGAGCATCTATCCGGCCGTGTCGCACACCTTTTTCCTGAATGAAATTCGGGAACTCAGAAAGCTGGGTTTCGCGATCGAGACAGCCTCTATCAATCAGCCCGACCGCTCGCGGTCAAATATGCCGGCAGCAGAATTGGAAGAGACAGATGGGACGTTTTACATCAAGTCCCTGGGAGCAGCGCAAGCGGCGTGGATCGCGGCAAAGACAATTCTGCTTCGTCCACGCGCGTTTTTCCGCGGACTTGCGGCCGCTCTGCGGCTTGGGCATTGGGACTTGATTGCGACTCTCTATGCGCTTCTTTACTTTGCAGAGGGTCTTATCTTGGGCGATTGGATGCGTTTGCGCGGTCATCGTCATCTGCATATCCACTTCTGTGGTCCAGTGGCATCGGTGGGAATGCTGGCGTCGATCACCTGGGGGTTCCCTTACTCCCTCACGGTGCACGGGCCGGATGAGTTCTATGATGTGGAGAAGTTTTATCTTCGGCAGAAAATCGAGCGGGCGAAGTTCATTGTTTGTATCAGCGACTTCGCGCGCAGCCAGTTAATGCGCGTCGCGGCCTCCGATCATTGGAGCAAGATGCATGTGGTTCGGCTGGGCGTTGATCCGGAACTCTTTGTTCCAAAAGGCAGAGAGTCGGAACCGGATAGTGCTCTCGAGATCATCTGTGTGGGACGGTTGGTTGCATCAAAGGGCCAACTTATTTTGCTCCAGGCCTGCGAAGTATTGCTCACTGAAGGCTATTCACTTCGGGTGCGCCTGGTGGGCGACGGTCCGGACCGCAGACACCTCGAGGCGTTCGCGGATCAGAAGGGAATCGCTGCCATCTTCGAGGGAGCCAAGACCCACGACGAGACTCGGCAGCTGCTTGGCGGCGCTCATCTCTTCGCGCTTGCCAGCTTTGCCGAGGGCGTGCCGGTAGCGTTGATGGAAGCGATGGCCATGGAGGTCCCCTGCGTGAGCACATCGATTGCGGGCATTCCTGAGTTGATACGGGATGGTCTTGATGGGCTTCTTGTACCTGCTTCCTCGGTTGAGATGCTAGCGCTAGCGCTGAAGCGTCTCCTTGCAGATCCTCAACTGCGACGTAGTCTCGGAGCGGCGGGCCGTGAGCGTGTCCTCAACCTCTATAATCTGCCCCAAAATGTGAACTCGCTGGCACGCGTCTTAAACGCATACGCACAAAACGGCATTTGAATGGCACACACCTCTCAGCTGGCGCCTCAGAAATCATCGGTATTGTGGCACATAGAACCGATACGCCCCGCATGGCAAAACGATTGGTTGAGCCACGATATGGTCACCGTGCCGATTGGCGAATATCCGCGAGTTACAAATCAACCGCCATTTAAGGCGACACATCATTGCATTGCGAAGACACAAGCAAGTACGAGTCACGACGAATGAGTAATACCATTCAAGAGTCCGCCTCATCCAAATTTGATGTTTCCGTCGTGATCGTGTCGTTCAACACGCGCGATGTGCTGCGGGAATGCCTGCTCTCGGTTTATCGCGAAGTTGGTTTGCTGCATGTCCAGGTTATTGTCGTCGATAACGCATCGACCGATGGGTCACCTGCGATGATCAAGCAGGATTTTCCAGAGGTGGTTCTGATTCTCAGTGAAGTGAACCTGGGCTTTGGCCGGGCAAACAATCTTGGGTTTCAGTCGGCTCTGGGACGTTACATCGTAATTCTTAATTCCGATGCATTTCTAACCGAGGGATCGCTCGAGCGTGCTGTCGCGCACATGGATGCAAACCCGAAGGCCGGACTTGGCGGTGGGCGGCTCATCGGGCGCGATGGTTCGTGGCAGCCATCGGCGCGCATGTTTCCCTCAGTGTTCGGAGACCTGATTGTACTTTCCGGCCTTGCTGCGCGCTTTCCACAGTCGCGTTTCTTTGGACGCGCTGACCGGACCTGGGCCAATCAAATGGAGGCAGCAGCTGTTGATTGGGTTCCTGGAGCGTTCTCAATCATTCGCGCCGAAGTTCTTGCGGCTGCAGGTCCCTTTGACCCGCGCTTTTTCCTTTACTCAGAAGAAGTTGACCTGTGCAAGCGTATTAAGCAAAAGGGCTACGAAATCTGGTATTGGCCAGATATCGCCGTCGTGCACATCGGCGGTGAGTCCTCTCGCCAAATCCGGTTGCTCGAACTCTCGACGAGCGGGTCGCAACTCACTCTCTGGCGCGTGAGGAGCATGCTGCTCTACTATCGAAAGCATCACGGTATGAACGCGCGCCTTGCGATGCTGGTGGAGATTGTCTGGTATTGGATAAGGTCAAAAAAGAGGCGCTTAAGCAGGGATTCGAATCGCCGCACTGAAGCTCTCGCCGATCGACGTCTCGTATCGATCATGACTCAGGCGTGGCGTGAAACGAGAGGAGGGCGTGTCTCTCCTTCGCAGCCATGGTGAGGTGTATTCTGGAGAGACCGACCTCAGTTCATTCCGAGAAGCTCATGCGTCTCAAAGTGAAGTTTCCGTTTTCGTCGCTGCTCTCCATGTTCTATCGTGCAACGGCGGGGCTGCGGCGGGATCTGGAACATCTTCGTAGTCACTCTCTGCTTGCATCCCGCCTCGTGGAACCGCTCGATGTATCGGTCGTGGTGCTGGGACCACCGGAAGTGCACGGCACGGGAATGATTCGGGTTGGACGCAATGCACTCTTGTACCCGTTGCTTTACCTGGAGACAGACGATGCAGGGTCAATCGACATAGGCGAAGGAGTGGTGATTTCGCGCGGAGTACACATCGTTTCCCGAGCAGGAATTACCATCGGCAAGGGCACCATGATCGGCGAGTACACGAGCATACGCGACGCAAATCATGCCCGGATACCGGGGCTACCCATTCGCGACTCCGGCTACAAAGCGCAGCCTATTACCATAGGGAATGAAGTGTGGATTGGCCGCGGCGCCGCAATTCTAGGAGGGGTTACCATTGGAGATGGCGCGACTGTGGGAGCCAATGCGGTGGTCGTCCATGATGTTCCGGCTGGAACGACAGCGGTGGGCGTGCCGGCGCGGCCGATCGGCACAAGAACTACGAACTGAGCTGAGTCTAGAGTAGTATGAACCTCGCAAGAGGTGATATTCGGTCGATGCTCCCTCTCTGCGGTACGCCAACCAACTTCGAGACGAATTAAGGGACATCGCCAGCCCTATCGGTAAATCGCGTATGGAGCAGCGTGGCCGAGCCAGCTTTTTATTCGCAGTTTAATCACATGCGCAATGAACGCGCCAAAGCCAAGTCAAGAATTGCCCGCCAAAATTCTCTACGAAAGCGAGACTACCATGAAGGAAATGCTGAGTGAACGTGAGACTGTCATGTCGGAACTCCTGAGCAACGAGTTTCTCAAAAAGCTCGAAGCTCTCGGAAAGGAAAGGGCTGAGGAGTATAAGAACAACAAGCCCTTCCCGCATATCTACTTTGATAACTTCCTGCCGCTGGAAGCAGCGGAAGCGGCCCTACGGGACTTTCCGCAACCCAAGCAACTCACCTGGAGCGAGTTCAATAACCCCAACGAAAAGAAGTTGGCCTTCGACGCAGTCGAGAAACTCCCTGCGGCCGATCGCGATGTTCTCTACTTTTTGAATAGCCGACCGATGATTCAGTTTCTGGAAGCGCTCACGGGGATCGAGGGCGTAATTCCAGACCCATACTATACCGGTGGCGGGCTTCACCAAATCAAGCCGGGTGGCAAGCTCGAGGTTCATGCGGATTTCAATCTTCACACCAAGCTCAAACTGGACCGCCGCATCAATGTGCTGGTCTACCTGAACAAGGACTGGAAGGAAGAATACGGCGGTCACTTCGAGTTGTGGAACCGGGATATGAGTTGCGCCGAGCAAAAAATACTGCCACTTTTCAATCGTTGCGCGATCTTTAGCACAACAAGCTATTCTTACCACGGGCATCCGAACCCGCTGACCTGCCCTCCGGACCGAACCCGGAAGTCAATCGCAACCTACTACTATTCCAATGGCCGCCCTGAAGAGGAGGTTTCAGATGCCCATTCCACACTCTTCCAACATCGGCCGGGCGTCAAGGAGCCGAAGGAAAGCGCAATCAAGAACGTTCTGCGCGCGGTTACACCGCCGATTATCGTCGATGCGGTCAAGAAACTTCGCAAATAAACCGGAAATCCTCGTATCTGGGACTTTAGTAGGAACGAACCCTCTCATTCGATCTCTCCTGGCCCGATAGCCATCCTGCGCCTTAGCAAATCGGGGCTGTTTTCACGCAAGTTTTCATTCGTTTTGAGTCTACCCGTCAGTACTTGGAGCACCGTGGAATAGGACTCCGATAAATGCCTTTGACTGCGACAGCTCATCACTGCTCTAGGTACGTTTCCGTTTGCAGTAACCACAGCACATAAGATCAAAGTATGATCGGATTCGAAGCATGAGTGAACCATTGTTGCGAATCGGCGTAGATGCATCTCCCTTGGGTCCTGGCCGTACGGGGGTGGGCAACTACGTTTCCACGCTTCTGAGTCCTATGTGCGAGCAGAATCCGCAGGTCGAGTTTATACTCTTCGGGAACACGTCAGTTGTCTTTAGCGATATGCCGAATGTGACGATTAAGTCGGCGCCCTCAAAGTGGCGCGGGCCGCTGTGGCACACAATTGAACTCGGTCCGCTGCTTAGGAAGAACAAGATTCAAGCGTTTTGGGGGACTAACGGGTATCTTCCTCCCTACAAGCTCCGCGGAATTGCGACCGTGCTCACGGTGCACGACCTGGCAGACGTATTTGCGCCTCACACTCAAGCACGATTGGTCAAATGGAGCAGAAGTCTGCTACAACCGCGCGCGGTACGCCTGGCAGATCGAGTGATTGCAGTCTCCAAGGCAACAGCCGCCGATATGGAAACCGCGTATGGACGAAGGGCCGATGCGGTTATACGCCCTTTGCTTTCGTCCCGATTCCGCGTGGCGACAAAATCTGAATCCGATGCAATCCTGGCAAAATACAAACTGCCCGAGAGCTTTCTATTGACGGTAGGAACGTTGGAGCCAAGAAAGAACCTGGCCGCGTTGATTACCGCATATATTGACCGAAGAAGAAGTGGCGTAGAACTACCAGTCTTGGTCTTAGCCGGTGGAGATGGATGGAACGACGGTGGTATTCGGGCGAAGGTCACAAACGCCGAGAAAAGCGGCTGGGTCCGACGTCTGGGCTTTGTGCCCAATGATGACCTGCCAGCCTTGTATGCCGGATGCGAAGTGTTCATGATGCCATCGATCTACGAAGGTTTTGGGATGCCGCTGGTTGAAGCCCAACTTTGCGGGGCCGCAGTACTCCATGGATCACATCCTTCAATGGTTGAGGCCGCGGGTGGGTTTGGGGTTTCCGTGGAACCTTCAGAAGCGAGCCTCAGAGCAATGTTCGACGCTCTCGCGGTCGGTCGGTGCGCGCTTGCTTGCCGCTTGCCTCAGTTTATCGAAAATGATCCGGCATTGTCGGCGCAGCGACTGTGGCAACAACTCTCGGAGGCGGCTTCAGAGACGGTTTTAGGTTAGTGGCCAGCTAGTGGTATAGCATCTGAAATGCTCCAAGGGGTTTCCGCGCGCATGGGTATCGTTCTATTTTGATCGATACGATTGCGATGGCGAATCGAAATTTGTCTGAAAGCGATTGTGGCAGACCTTCGGTCGCCATCGTTCTTTCGAATGCTGAGGTTGGTCTTGTTTGATAACATCCGCGAGGATTGGCACACCTACGATCGCCAACTTTCCCGTCAGGGTTTGTGGGCGATGGTTGTGTATCGGTTTGGGCGATGGCGCTACGCCATTCGCTGGCGCTGGTTGCGGATGCCATTTTCCTTCCTGTACAAGCTGTTGAAACCCTTCTCTGAAGCGCTAACAGGCATCGAACTTCCGTGTGAAGCAACGGTGGGGAGACGATTCCGGATAGATCATTTTGGAGGGATAGTGATCAGCGGGGACGCTGCTTTCGGGGACGATTGTGTGATCCGCAATGGTGTCACCGTGGGGTTGAGGCATGCTGGCCATCGTGGGGCCCCTATCTTAGGGAACCGCGTGGATGTAGGTGCAGGCGCCAAGATCCTGGGTGCGATCCGGATCGGGGACGATGTGCTAATCGGAGCCAATGCGGTGGTACTCGTAGACGTGCCTTCCAACTCCGTTGCGGTTGGAGTGCCGGCACGGGTGCTTCCGCGAAAGAAGGAGAATTCGACAGAGGCTGAAGAACTGATGACTGCCGACTCACCGAAAGGGCAGGATGTCCATGCAGGAAGTCTCTGAAAGCGTCCAGGGTGTTGATATTGCAGCGAGCCTTCCGACAATTTCAGTTGTCGTGATTGGGCGCAACGAAGGCTCACGGCTGGCCAGATGTCTCGAATCCATCCAACAAGTTCGTGGCCTTCCCATAAAAGAGATTATCTATGTAGATTCTGCATCGACTGATGGTAGTCCGGAATTGGCAATTCGCTATGGCGCAACCGTGATCGTGGTTCGCCCAGAGAGGCCAACCGCGGCGATCGGCCGCAACGCAGGTTGGCGTCGCGCTCAATCAGACCTGGTCCTCTTTCTGGATGGAGATACTGTTCTGCATCCGGACTTTCCCATGGCCGCGTGCAATGCATTATCACGAGATCTTTCGATCGCTGCCGTGTGGGGGCATCGGCGGGAAATCCATCCCGAGACATCTGTCTACAACCGCGTTCTCGATCTCGACTGGATATATCGCCCTGGATTCACGGAGTTCTGTGGCGGCGACGTGCTCATGCGCAGAAAAGCCTTGCTCCGGGCACAGGGATTTGACGAAAGCCTGATTGCAGGAGAAGAGCCCGAGCTTTGCCGGCGCATGCGGGCTCACGGATACCAGATCCTTCATATTGATCATCCGATGACCGGACATGACTTGGCGGTAATGCACCTAAGCCAGTACTGGCGGCGAGCCACGCGGGCTGGGCACGCCTATGCGGAGGTCTCAGGGCGGTTCCGGGGCAGCAATGACCCATCCTGGTCCTCCGAGCGCAGGAGCAATTTGATCCGCGGAAGCTTCTGGCCCGTTTCGCTTGTGGTCGCGATTCTCTCTGGCATACATTTCGGGTTCATACCCATCGCACTCTGGTTGGCCCTGTTCGCGCTGCTGTCAGTCCGCTCGGCTTGGAAATCGCATTGGAAGACAGACAACAAACTCACGCTGCTGCTATACGGAATCCACTCACACTTGCAACAAGTCCCTATCTGCGTGGGACAGTTGCAGTATGAATTAGGCAAGAAGCGGGGGAAAACCAAGGCCTTGATCGAGTACAAAGAGACGCGCGCGGATTGAGTCCTGCCAGGAGGCAATCGGAAAGCTTCTCCCATCCACAGTGAAAGGTTTGAGAACATCATGATTCGGAAAAACCTGGGCATCGCCACCCGGCGCCGAGTGTGCTAAGCCAGCTGCCAGTGAGGGGCAAGGTGATCGCAGGCGCGGGCTCAGAGGTTGGGGCAGAGAGAGTCTTGGTCCCGAGTTCCAGTCATGCCTATATGGAGTGTGGCTGGCCGACGTCGAACAATTTTGCAGTCTCCGAACATCCAGTGCTCTTGCCGCAATGGTGGTTTTGGTCCGTCGTATCAGCAATCGGGATATGAGGAAGCATTATCGTCTGCCGGGGATCCGGTGGCTTGCGTTGCCGCTGATTTTCCCGTTGCTGCGCTAGATGTGAGTGCTTCCCTAACGCTGTAGCGGGGAATGAGAAGATATCTGCGCAAGTCGATTTATGAGTTTCCTCTCATGCGCTGGGATGATGTGGCTGGTTCCGAGGTGAGTCCGGGCGACTTCTTCAAGGCATTCCTCGAGGTACTTTGCATCTGCCGTCAATACATCGCACCGACCGCGAGGTCGCCTAGTGGGTGAACCGATCTGGAAGGCGATCATATGCCCGGCAGTTCGCGCATTTTTGCAGTCGTTGGATTCCGCAATCGTAAACAAATTGGCGTGGGCAATGTATCGTGGCGGCAGATTTTCAAGCGCAAACAAGGTTCTTTTGGAATTTTGGGAGGCGTAACGATGCAAATGGATTCGCGCACAAACGCGCATCGCGCAGGGATATCTGCGTTCCTGCTGGGAACTCTTCTCTTCCTGCTCATACCCTTGCGTGGATTCAGCGGATTGATTCACGAGTCGTCGGATTTCGCGATCGTTTATAGCAGTTCCAAGTGCCTGATCGACAGTTGCAATCCCTACGATTCCGCCGATACGCATCGAGAGTATATAAAGAGCGAAGGGGATATGTCTGCGGGTACAAGCCTCATTGCTTTTCGTCCATATCAGGCGCTCTATCCGCCCTCTACATTATTCTGGATCGTGCCATTTGCATCACTTCCGTGGAAGCCAGCTCTCGCGTTGTGGCTGACGATGAGCGCAATCCTGTTTGCCGTGGCGGCATTCCTCGTGTCAGATTTATTTCAACAGCGAGTCTTCGCAACTCCCTTTCTCCTACTCGGAATCTTCATTTCCGGCAGCGGCTCAATTCTGGCGCAGCCTTCCAGTTTCGCAATAAGTCTCAGTGTAATCGGCGTGTGGTGTCTGCTCAGGAATCGTTTCCCCAATTTGGGAATCCTATGCTTCGCACTGAGCGTAGCCTTGAAGCCACAGGTCGGTGGTTTGGTGGTCGTATATTTCCTGCTTGTGGGGGGGCAAGTCAGGCGTCGTTCCGTGGCGATTCTTGTTGCGGCTGCGCTTTTGTGCATTCCTGGATTTCTGTGGGTCTCCAAAATTCCCGCAGCCGCACATTGGTACCAAGATCTCAGCGTCAACATAGCTACCAGCACCTCGCCCGGAGGACTCAATGACCCCGGTCCTACCAACTGGTGGGGAGCGGCGGACATGACAAGTCTGCAGTCGTTGGTCGCTGTTTTTGTGAATACACCCCGCATCTACAATCCGATTGCCTGGGGAGTCTTCGGCTGTCTCCTTCTAATCTGGGCCCATGTCACGCTACGTGCGAAGCCTTCCTACAGGAAGGATATTCTAGGTGTGGCAACGATAGCTTGCCTGGCTCTTCTGCCTGTGTATCACCGGACCTATGACTTGAGGCTACTCATTCTCGTCTTCCCAGCCATTGCGCTGCTGTTTGCCGAGGAAGGAATCGCAAGAATGGGAGCGCTCATCAACTCTTTACTCCTGATTGTGTGTTCTCATCCCCACACCATTCGTGAGACATTGAAGCTTCACCAAGACCCACGAAGTCCGATCTGGAATCTAATGCTGTTGTGTTGCCCGATGGTAGCACTCCTTTCGAGTATCTTCTTTCTGGTCTATTACGCGCGCACTTTGAATCCGATGAAGGAATCGGCCGCGCAAGAACTTGGGGCGGAAACCGTTTGTCTGAGAAGTCGTTCGTGAGATTGGGCCGCGTCTTTCCTGACAGATCTAGAAGGTATGAAGGCGTGGGCTCCAGAATGGCCTTAAATCTTTGGAGAGAGCGGCTATATGGACTCCACTCCATGGCAGAGTGT
>JBEKDE010000070.1:0-29398 GCA_050014515.1 Occallatibacter sp. | reverse complement strand
TTCTGGTAGATGGGATGATCCGGACGTAAGCCGTTCATTTCTTCAACCAGCGTCGCTCGACGGCTGTTCAGGTTACTCCTCATTACGGATAGGCCCGAGTCAGCCGCAATTGCATCATCCGCGGCACCCTCGAGTGCGGACGATCCTCCTCCCGCATTGTCTCCCTTTAACATCGCCGCATACTTAGCCTCCGCTGCCTCGCGCTCCATGCGCGCAGCAGCCAGCTGCCCGCGCACCGTCTGCGACGTCGAGTCGTAGGGATTCGTCGCGCCTGGTGCAGTTGAAATCGTGGCCACACCAAGTTGCTGCATGAGCTGTGCCTGTTCTGCCAGCCGGTCATCCATTTGTTTCTGCAACCGCTCCTGCTCCTGGTGCAGCGTGGTCAACCGGGCATCAAGCCCGTAAAACTCTTCATTTTTTGCTTTGTCTACATAGGTGTCGGTCACGGTATTTACAATCTCGGCAAGGCCATCCGGCGACGGTCCTGATAGCGAGATTGACATCTCGTATGAATAATCAATCCTCTTCGCCTCAATCAGCTCTTGCAGAAGCTGAATCTCATCGGGAACCGCGGGGCCGCTCCGGCGCCGGACTGTGTATGGAAGCTTCATTATGGCTGCAGCAATGATGTCGCGCCGAGTTACTTTTTGGACTTGGTCCGAGAAGTATGAATCGTAAGGAAGGTCAACCTCGGAGTCGTTGGCCAGAATCTTTGGAAACCTTGGGGTTTTTCTCTCTTCCAGAGGACGAATGCGCCGCAGCCAAGAATGATTAGAAACACACACGAAGCGACAAGCCAGTGGCGCTTGAAGCTGGCGAGTACGTTGAAAGTCGGTCGGTTTCCTTCAGGCGAACTCCCAGCCCTACGCGATGGAAATGGCGGCAAACCGCCCGAACCTCCGGACATCGCAGGATCAGACAATGAATTCTGCATACCCAACCTTTCGAGTTCAGCGAACAGCGACTGCGGTCGCGAGGCCGCCCACTGACAGGAATGGCGCAAGTTGCTGCATCACAAATCCGGTCTTAGCGAGCCCGCTCTTGGGCACAAAGATTACGTCGCCCGGATAGAGTGAGACTTCCAAACCACCAGTCGGCTTTAGTAGATCCTTGAAGCGAACATACTGAGTCTTGTCACCCTTGGTGCGGTGCACAATCTGGAGTTCTGGATTGTTGCCGGCGCTGTCGCTGATTCCTCCCGCTTCGCCAAGAATGGATGTGATCGTCGAGTCATGCCTGAGCGGAATTTCGCCCGGATGCTGTACCTGCCCAATCACAGAGATCGTTCTCGCCGACAATGCGGGTACGAAAATTACATCGTTACGCCGCAAGCGAAGGTCCGCAAGCGGACTCCCGGTCGATAACAACTCATGCAGTTCGATCCAAAATACTTGATCTCCACGGTAGATCACGCACTGTTCGGGAAGATTTCCATCAAGGCGCGTCTCAACACCACCTTTGGAAAGGACTTCCAGCAGCGTTGGCGTCTGCGTGAATTCGATAAGTCCGGGACTTTTCACATCCCCTAACAGAGTTACGTGATTCGAGCCGTAGCTAACTACCTCGACTGTTGCCGAGATGTTTGTATAATAAGCTGACATTGCGGCTGCAATCTTCTGAGCCGCCGCTTCGCGGGTCAGGTTCGCAACCACGATTGGCCCTGCTAGTGGAAGTGTGATTCGGCCATCCGGGCCGATCGCACTCTTGGTAGCTAACTCAGTACGGCCTGGATACTGAATCGAAATGTCATCTCCCGCGCCCAGGGTGTACTCCTCATCAACTGGTGGCTCAAACCTGCGCAAAGTCTCGAGAGGGCTCAATTTTAAGGTTGGATTCGGTGGATTCTCTGCAGCAGAATTGCTTGCTTGCTGCACGGCCTGGGCAGGTTCACCGTTCGGACCCATGTTGCCAAGTGGGCTCGCTCCGGCTATTCCCGGACAGACCGAGCAGATCAAAAGAGACATAGAAGTGAAGATAGCAAGGGTGTTACGAGGATTCAGCCGGATCACAGAAAACTCCTTATTGTTTGCGCATCCTAGCCGCTCGGGATATTGGATACTTTGTTTGATCGCCAAAAGTCCTGCCGGGTTGCATCCTGTTTCATTGACCGTCTGCAGGAGCCACCCGCTCTGTGCGCACCCATGCTGCATTTGCCCGAGATGTGCGCCATATCTTCGGGAGCATCCAAAGCTTCCATAGCACGTATGCTGGCGCAGTCGATAAAGCTCTCATCGTTTCCCAGAAGCCGGGACCGCTGAGAGCTGCCGTGAACACATGGGCAAACAGCACTGCAAATGCCGCCAGAACATATACCCTGAGCCATAAGAAAGGTAGGCAGGCCGCAACCAGCAGCAGAGTTACTTCTAAGGCAATCGGCAACGACACCAGGTCGAGGAGCGGCTCCATCAACCTCGTTTGGCCCCGAAGCACATCACCCATCAATTCCGGTGCCCACTGTTTCATCATGCGCAACCGCCCGCCTTCCCAGCGAGCACGCTGTGTTTCGGCACTCTTTTTCGTCACCGGCATCTCACCGCGAACCGCGTCTGTATCGATAAACTCTACGCAGATATCCGCTCGAACCAACGCCAGGTGATATTCAAGATCCTCTACAACTGAGTGAGCAATGTATGGAATGCGCATTAGCACATCCCGGTGAAGTGCAAAACCGTTCCCGAGAATCCCAGCGGAGAGGCCCAGACGTGCACGCCCACGCGGACGAATGATATTGAACGCATAAAAAGCGAGAGTCATCAGCCTGGTGCGCCCACTGGACTTGGAGTTATAGACCTCATATCGGCATTGCACCGCTCGTGCGCCCGACTTGAATCTGCGCTGCACCGTCGTTATCAGGCCCGAGTCAACAACAGAATCTGCATCGATCACCAGCACGGCTTGCGAGTTTCCAGCCATAGCCGCGGAAAATCCGTAACTTAGCGCGCACCCCTTACCTCGCTGGTCAGGGTCGTTCAGTTCCAGAACACGCGCTCCCGCCGCCTCGGCCTCGGTCGCCGTCGCGTCGCTGCAGTTATGTGCAATGACCAGCACCTCAAAGCCAGCACCCGTGGAGGACCGCAGGCTTCGGATGCAGCGCGCAATCAGGGCCTCTTCATTGTGAGCCGGAACCAAAACGGTGAGTAGTGGCAGTTCCGACTCTCCGTCATCCTTTCCGACTCGCGCCGATGGAGCGAGCGCTGCACCGGTGAGGGCCATAAGCTCCGCGAGTAATGGCAAGGTTGCCAGAACGAGGAAGAGTCCGAGAATGAAGAGTATCTGGGATGCTAACATTGGTCCTGCCTCTGGATAACTCAACGGCTGTAAAACACAAGACTCACAAAGACCGGCTTGAGCCGAAACCGTTGACTGCTACTGCGGATCCAGGGTATTGAGCCCATGCACCTTGCTCTGATTTCGGACCGTCCTCTTTTCCGACGCTAACAGGTGGGAGTTTGTGAATCGAAGTTTCCTCGTCTCGATCACCTGACCACATGCCTGAATTCGGCTCAACCGTTACCCTCTGATTCAGCAAAAGTTGAACCTGGCGGTATACTTCAGGAACTTCCTGAAAGTGAATTGGAATCGGCACGCCGCCAATGAGGCAGTACGCCCAGTCCTTACCCAATTGGGAAACTGGCAACGCTTCGGGCTCAATCCGACGCAATGCCTCTGCAACCTTAGGTGCAATGCGGAATGAAGCCCCCAATTGTGCGGCTCGAATTACCCACAGCAGAAATGGATCCAGACCCGTGAGCCAGAGATCGCGTTTCCACCGGCGGGCAATTTTCAAAAGCTGAAGCAGAGTGCCCAGGGCATCCGCTCCAATGTAAACTGTCTTGCTCATATCGAGCACAACGTGAGAGCCGGAGAGAATTGCGTCACGCCCTTCAGCTTCCAATCTTTCCAACGGGACACCTGTGAAATTCCCATCGATGCGGAGAACCGTGGCCGACCCAACCACTTCTTTCGTAATCTTGGCCTGAGAGGACAGTTTCGTCTGAACTGCCGTCGCCGCCACTTGCATGGGTAAATAGCGCAGCAGACCGGCTGCATTAGTCGCATAGCGCATTGCCAACCGGGACGGCTCTTGAATCGTCCGGTACAGCCATTCCAGACCATGGCGCTGCATCCACATGGGCGCACGCGAGATCCTGCCGCTCAGAAAGTCAAACGAACCACCCACTCCGACGCAGACCGGCACCTTCAGACGGTGACGGTGCATTGCCAGCCATTTCTCCTGTTTGGGGTTTCCAAAGGCCACCAGAAGGATGTCCGGCTGGGCTGCTTCAATGCGGGACAGAATATCCTCGTGATCCATCTCTTCAAGCTGCTCATACTTTGGGCTATAGCGACCGGCAACGCAACTGCCAGGGAAGTTACTGTGCATCCAGTCGGCTGTACCGGCCGAGCTCGCTTCATTTGCACCCAACAAGAAAATCCGATAACCACGCTGGGCCGACAGAGCAGCGAGGCGCGGTACAAGATCGACTCCCGTAACGCGCTCCTTCAGTCCTGTCCCCAATAGACGCGATGCCCATACCAGGGGCATGCCATCAGCCAGAACGAGATCGCAACGGCAGAGTGTCTCCTGCAGTTCCTCGTCGTGGACTGACCGCATCAGGAAATCGACGTTTGCCGTTGCAATCTGATGAAACCCACCTTCCGCAATCTGGGCTTCAACAGTGTCTAGGACTTCGTCCATCGTCAGATTGTCAATCGCCACGCCCAGAATGGCAACGCGGGGCTTCTTGGATACCATAATGGTCTCGCTCCAGCCTTGTTTGTTGAGATATGTAAGCATCCAGTTTCTTCAAACTGAATGTAGGATCGATCCGCTCCGGAGTTTTAGAAGGCAGTTTCGAAGGGAACCTGGTAAGGAAAGGGCCCGAACTTGCGCATTACTTATTTCAAGTCAAATTCCATTGCCATGGGATGATCGTGAACTGCTTCCACGTCACAAAGATTGAGTTCGGCAGATATAGCCTGGGAGAATACTGAAATCGAAATCACCAGCCGAAGACTGTTCTTAATCCGCACCAGCCTTCCCTGCACCCCTGACATGGGTCCGCGTATGACCCGTACCATGCTGCCTGGCAAAAGCGCGTCGCAGCGATCGCAAGATATACCGCTGCTGAGTGTGCGGCGAACAGCGTCTATCTCGATATCGGAAACCGGGCTTGGAGTGTGATTGCCACCTAGCAGGCGAATAACTCCGCCCGTCTCAAGAACCTTTACCCGGTTGCGTAAACTCGGCTCATAGCGCACAAAAAGATAGCCACAGAATGCCGGCACATCGATAGTCTTCTTACGGTCTTTCCATTGATGAACTTCGCGCAGAAGCGGAAGATAAGTTTCAAAGCCCTTGGAAGTCAGCCCCTGACCTACGCGCTGCTCGCAGCGGTAAGAAGTCTGCACCGCATACCAGGCAGGCTTGAATTCCTCCGGGATGAATATCTTTCCCATCCGTTGATCCGCGTTCAAGCAGGCTTCGCCCATGTCACTCCCATTTGAGTGTTTCTGATAACCTCTGATTTGTTGAATGGCTTCAGGAAGGAGCGGGAGCAAAAGGCTCACCACACCAAAGCAAAATCTGCAAGAAATACATTCGTTCAGTTTGCGAGGAAGAATTCCTTACTCTACCTCTGTGCTCTCCGGCACTAGGTTCCTGTTTACCTCTAACGTGAATCGTTCAAATAACCATTTAGCGTCGCAGCCTAAAACTTTCGCGATCTGCAGCCGTATCTCTTCACCTGGAACCCGAACCCCGTTCACGATTCGGCTCAGGTAGGCCTCATCGACCCCGACCAGCTTCGCCAAGAGATTCTGACGCATTCCCGTCGTATAAATGCGAAGTTTCAGGTTGGGGTAGATGCATCGTTCCTTCGCCGTTTCAAGGCGCCGGCCATGGTTACCAATATTTGTTCCCCATTGTGAATCTGTGCTAGCCGTCACTTCCACTCTCCATGCCCTCGTGCTAGCATCCAGTACCGAGACCTTAAGGCAGTTGTCAAAAAATTGCCACCCCCTTTTAGTAATGGCACCGGTTTGCTTTGGTAATCCAGAGCGTGTTACTCGAATCATTTTATTCTTGCAAGTAGAACAAATTAAATGACTTATTCTAGATTCCCTCATCCCTAAAAGTCGCCAATTTAAACATGAAAAAGTTGTGACTCCTCGATGAGTCCCGACTTACATTGCCACAAGATGACCTCTTCGTAACCTTTAAAGTAACCTTCGTCTTATTCCTGTATTATCAAACGAGTTACTAATCTTCGGTCTGCTGCACACCATCTGCACTTTCCAACTGCTTCGATAAATTGACAAATCAAAGGAACTCGATGAAATCCGCACGCTTGCCCCGTCTTCGATGTCACGATGGAACTGATGAAAAAAGATCAAAGGTAAATCTCTCAGAGGCCCGGAACGACTGGCGTTTTGACAGTCGTGAAATGTGATTTCAGCAGAATTGTTGCGAAATATTGAGTCCAGATTCTTAACTGAGTTGCAGTGCCCGTCGCCCAGACGATCAATGCCGATCACTTTTCCCGATGGGAAGACACCCTGGACCGCGAAGCCGCCTTCGGATTTGTAATTTGCAAAGCTGGATGCAGTTTTGTTGACAAGCTCTTTGACAATTCCGAGTAAGCATTTCAAGATCGCCGCATTACATGGTGGGCGGCCTGCTTCCATGCGCTCGCCACCCTGAAAGAGTCCGACAAAGGCTATAAATTGCCACTTGAGTGTGCTGGCCTCGGTATACGACGAAAAGCTCCGATTTTGGGGAGAGCTGACACGGCTCTCTCGCGAACTGCGTTCGCACCTGCGCGGTCCGCCGAATGACCAACCTGCACGTCCGCCAACTCCCCCAATTTCACGGGGAGACTGACACGCAATCTTGTTCGCAACGTCTCGTTAACCTTTAGTTCGCCGTTCTTCCGCCTATCCAGCCGGTCGCATTCTGCTTCCATGAGCTTCAGTCACTCTTCTTCCTGCGTATGCCTCCATGCTTCTTGGCATCCGTAAGAGCAGCTTTTGCAGAAGCCGGCTGTAGGGCACGAGTTGAAATAAGCGCGCAAAACATAGTTGGTGAATACATTATTTGTTGACCAAATTTTGATCCATAAATGATGGCTTGTGCATTGCGCCCCACACGGGTTCGCGGCTCAGATGTTGCCGAATTGATTCTCGAGTCCCTGACGAGGTAGACCCATGCGCACGCTTCTCCCCCGATTTTCTGGAAATCTCCGCCTCTCGCACCTCCTGCTGATCGTCACCGTTTTCCTTCCGGCATTCCAGTTCGCTCCGGCTCAATCTGACCCGGCCATTCCAAGCGGCGACATCCGCATCCACTACTTCCGGCCCGACGGCAACTATAGCGGCTGGACGGTCTACGCCTTTGACAACACCACAGAGAATACCGGCAACTATGGTGGTGGGCCCGTCCAGGTAACTGGCACGGATAGCTACGGCGCATATTTTGATGTCGGCGTGACCACCGGCGCGCAGGAAGTTGGCATCATTATTCACAACCCGACCGCATCGGGCGGCGACCAGAAGGATACGCCCAACAATCTGTTTGTCGATCCCGCCACGCAGGGCATTGAGTATTGGGCTTACTCAGGTATCGCCTGCCTTTATACATCGGCGCCCAACTTGAGCAATCCCACCGCGATTCTGCCCGGATACGTGCGCGTCCACTATCACCGCACCGACGGCAACTATAGCGGCTGGACGATCTACGCCTTCTACGACACAACGGAGTATACCGGGGATTACAACAGCGGCCTTGTACCGGTCACAAACTCAGACGCGTATGGAGTCTATTTTGATGTGTCCGTTATAGCGAACGCGCAGAATCTCGGGCTGATCATTCACAATCCTACTGCCCCTGGGGGCGATCAGAAGGACCCTGGGCCAAATGAGTTTGTTGATCCCTCCACCGAAGGCTTCGAATACTGGGGTTACACCGGAATCGGCAAGCTTTACAAGACCCAGCCCAGCCTGACTAATCCCAATACATTGCTGCCCGGGTACGCTCGCATTCACTACTACCGCCCTGACGGCAACTATGCCAACTGGTCTGTCTATGCTTTCGATGACACGGCTGAATATACCGGCGACTACAACGACGGGCTTACATTTGTTACCAACTACGACTCTTACGGAGCGTACTTCGACATCAGCCTGATTCCCAATGCGCAGAATCTCGGATTCATCATTCACAACACGTCGACCGGCGCCAAAGATCCCGGGCCAAACATGTATCTCGATGTAGCCACCAACCTCCAGGCCTGGGCAATTTCGGGTAATGCAACCGTCTACACCACCACGCCCACTCCCACCGAGATCCTCGATAGCCTGCTCGGTGTGGAACAGGCATACTGGCTTGATCGACAGCGCGTGGCCATCCAGCCGGAGTTTGCCCAGTCCGGCGATACGTACGCCATCAGTTCCAGCCTTACCGGCAGCCTGTCCGTCACGCCTACCGGCATTACCGGCGGCACTACCATCCCGCTCACCGTCGGCGGCAGCCTGACCGCGGACGAGTTGCTACGCTATCCGCAGTTGAGCGGCTACACCGTCCTCCAGTTGCCTGCGAACACCGAGCCCTCTGCGCTGCAGCCAATCCTCCAGGGTCAGCTCGCATTCTCCGTAGTCAATTCCAGTGGCTCGCTCACCTACGCCACCGGCGTCCAGGAAGCCGGTGCGCTCGACGATCTCTATTACTATCCCGGCAAGCTTGGCGTCGTCTTCCACCACGGCGACGACCGCGATTGGCGCGACTGGGCAGACGACGACAACTACGATGTGAAGCTAAAACTGTGGGCGCCCACCGCGCAGAGCGTATCGCTTCAGATCTTCGATCACGAAACCGATACGACGCCCGCCATCGTGGTGCCGATGCATGAACACAATGGCGTGTGGGTGGCGGGTGGGGACTCCACTTGGAAAGATAAATACTACCTGTACAGCGTACAGGTATGGGTCCCATCCTCCTCGGCGGTGGTTACAAATCTAACCAGCGATCCGTACTCCATCGACATCGCATTGAACGGAACCATGAGCCGCATCACCGACCTCGACTCCGACGAAACCAAGCCCGCAGGCTGGGACGAAGACATGTCGCCGCCCCTGCGCACCTTGAGCGACATGAGCATATACGAGCTGCATGTCCGCGATTTCAGCATTAACGATCTCACAGTCCCGCTCGCCCATCGCGGCATGTATGAAGCCTTTGCCGACCAAGGCTCCGACGGTATGAAGCATCTCCGCGCCCTGGCCGCGAGCGGGCTCAAGGCCGTGCACATCCTGCCCTCATTCCATTTCGCCAGCGTCAACGAAGACAAATCCACATGGATCATTCCCACCGGCCTGGCGCAGTATCCTCCAGATGGCACGCAGCAGCAGGCCGCCGTAACCGCCAGCCAGACCAGTCCCGCCTATAACTGGGGCTACGATCCCGTGCATTACCTTGCTCCCGAGGGCAGTTACGCCATCGATCCCGATCACCGCGTCCGCGAGTACCGCACCATGGTGGACGGCCTGCACAAGGCCGGCCTGCGCGTTGTACAGGACGTCGTCTTCAACCACACCAACGCCAGCGGCGAAGGCCCCAATTCCAATCTCGACGAGGTGGTTCCCAACTACTACCACCGCCTCGATGTAAATGGAAGCCTCCTCACCGGCTCCTGCTGCCCTGACACTGCCCCGGAACACAAGATGATGGAGAAGCTCATCATCGACAATCTCGTGCTTAATGCGCGCGACTACAAAATCGATGGCTTCCGCTTCGACATCATGAGCTTCATGTTCACCTACAACATGACGGACATTCAGCAGGCACTCGCGGCTCTCACGCCTGAAAAAGACGGCGTTGACGGATCAAAGATTTACCTCTACGGCGAAGGCTTCAACTTCGGCGACACGCTCAACAACCAGATCGGTCCTGAAGCCGACCAGATCAATCTTTACGGTTTCGGCATCGGCACCTTCAACGATCGAATACGCGATGGAATTCACGGTGGCAGTCCGTTTACCGACGAACGCGTCCAGGGCTTTGCCACTGGACTCTTCTCTGATCCAAGCGCCTACACCAACAGCACTCTCTCGTCGAGTCAGCAACAGGCCCAGCTGCTTCAGTACTCTGACTGGATCGATGTCGGACTCACAGGAAACCTGCGCGACTACACCTTTATCGATAGCGCAGGCGTGACGGTGACGGGAGCCGAAGTGAGCTACAACGGCGCGCCGACCGGCTACACCAAGAGTCCCATTGAAGCCATCAATTACGCGTCAGTCCACGACAACCAGGACCTCTTCGACCAGGTGCAGTTGAAGTCCAGCTTCAGCGACAGCATCGCCACGCGTGCCCGCCGCCAAATTGTAGCCATGAGCCTGATCACCCTCGGCCAGGGCATTCCGTTCTTCCAAGGAGGCGACGACCTGTTGCGCTCCAAGGATATGGACGAGAACAGCTACGACTCCGGCGACTGGTTCAACAAAATTGACTGGACCGGGCAGACGGCAAACTGGGGCATTGGCCTGCCGATTGCCAGTCAGAATCAAGCCGAGTGGCCGCTTATGACACCGCTGCTGAGCAACACAGCCTACACACCGCTTCCAGCAAATATCGCATACAGTCAGGAAGCATTTCAGGAACTTCTTAAGATCCGCTACAGCTCTGAGCTGTTCCGCATGCCTACCTTTGCGGAAGTGCAAAAGAATCTGTCTTTCCTGAACACGGGTCAAAATCAGACCCCGGGCCTGATCGTTATGAAGCTCGACGCGAATGGTGGAAACTACGGTATGTACAAGTACATCGTAGTGCTGTTCAACGCGACCAACGAATCGGTCACATTTACCAACAGCCAGTTACAGGGATTAATCCTGCATCTGCATCCAGTGCAGCAAACTTCCACCGACCCCATCACGAGGCAGTCCACGTTCGACTCAAAAACGGGAACAGCTACGGTGCCCGCGCTCACAACCGCAGTCTTCGTGACAGAGAATCAGTAGGCACCGAGCGACTCAAATCCGAGACGGCATTTTCATTTGAGCGCAAGGCCCGCGTCAGTTCTTCGCCGGGCCTTGCGTCATTTCGCGCGACACGCGCTCAATTACCCTGAGCAGACGCAATCTGAAGACCCCCTGCGGGAACTCCGGACTCCCTTTCTCCTCGAATCGGAAAGAGGTTGCCCGAGTTCCTCGATGCCGCTCCATGCATCTTTTGGAAGTCGCTTCCAACAATCTCAGAATTCGATTTTGAACTCTGTTTGTATACTGTGTTTGCGGCAGATATTCGTTTGCCATCGCGCCTGCCACGCCTTCCGATTAACCCCAATGGATGCTCTGAATCGCAGCTTCGAGATTCCCGGAATTGCCCAGTTGGTAACTGGCAACGGCGGACTTCGGAAGCTTTGCGTTACCGCGTCTTCAGCGTCGGCAGAAATCTACCTGCACGGCGCGCAGGTCACCTCCTGGCAGCCACATGGTGAAACGCAAGTCCTCTTCCTCAGTGAGCAATCGCATTGGCAAGACGGTCGCGCCATCCGCGGCGGAATTCCGATCTGCTTCCCCTGGTTTCGCGCCAAGGCCGACGATTCTAAAGCTCCAGCTCACGGGTTTGTGCGAACCAAAGAGTGGCAACTCGACAGTGTGACGGCCAATGAAGACCGTTCGGTTACGGTAGATCTTTCCACGGAGAGCGATGAGACGACGAGACGCTTGTGGCCGCATGAGTTCCGCCTGATTCACCGCATCACGATTGGAAAAACTCTTCGGCTGGAGTTGATTGTGCGGAACACCGGATCGGTTCCATTGCGCTTTGAGGAGGCGTTGCACACCTACTTCCGGGTGAGCGATGCGCAGGCTGTACGCGTGCACGGCCTCGATCGGTTCGCATTCCTTGACAACACCGATGGCAACCGTGAAAAGACGCAGACAGGCGATTTAGTCTTCAAGGCCGCGACCGACAGCGCGTACATCAACGCGCATGGTGCCGCAGCTCTGATCGATCCTGCATTACATCGCACCCTGCGGACTGAAAAGGAAAATTCGGCAACCACAGTGGTCTGGAATCCATGGCAACAAGGTGCGGCCGCGCTTGCCGATCTCGGAGATGAGGAATGGCGGCAGATGGCTTGCGTGGAAGCAAGCAACATTCTCAGCTCGGTCGTTTCGCTCGGTCCCGGCCATGAACACACGATGCGCGCAACTCTCACTGTTCTCGCTGAATAGACATCGATTGAGCCAGCCAACCCTCCCAAATCAGATAGCATGACTAAGAACCGATGCTTCTCTCGCGCAGAACACGCACACTCGGGCTGCTGGCGGCAGCGATGCTGTTTGCCGCAGTAAGTCAGGCCATGGCCGCTGCAGAAGAACCCGGCGTCTCACACGCGCTTGCTATCGCACGCGCCGCTCGCATCTCCGATCTGCGCTATCAGATCTCATTCACGCTCGCGGAGCATGCGTCGACTGTAGAGGGCGCTGAGACCGTCACCTTCAAAAGCAATTCTTCCGGCGATCTTCCCATCGATTACCGCGACGGCGTTCTCAAGTCGGCCACGCTGAATGGGAAACCCATTCCGGCAGACATCGTGAATGGCCATCTGAACCTTCCCGCTGTTGTGGGAGAGAACACTCTGACGCTTGCATTCACAAGCAACGCCGCACCAGCCGGCAAGTCCATTACGCGCTACGAAGACAAGGATGATGGCAGCGAATATTTCTACACACTGTTCGTTCCCATGGACGCAAGCATGGCATTTCCGTGTTTCGATCAGCCTGACCTGAAGGCGAAATTCACGCTTGATCTGGAACACCCCGCAGGCTGGACTGTCATCGCCAACACCGCCTCCATCGTCTCCGCCGCGACCCACACGAGATTCGCCCAGAGCCGCCCCATCAGCACCTATCTTTTCGCTTTTGCAGCCGGGCCCTTTGCACCAGTCCATTCCAATCATCCAGACGAGCCGACGATTTATGTACGCAAATCGCAGCTTGCGCGCGCGAAGCAAGAGGCGCCGCAGGTGCAGCAGATGGCCGTGCGCGGCATTGCGTATTTCACCGAGTATTTCGCACAGCCGTTTCCCTTCCCCAAGTACGACCTCGTCCTCATTCCAGGCTTTCCCTTTGGCGGCATGGAGCACGCCGGCGAGACGTTCCTCAACGAAGACAGCGTCCTCTTTCGCTCCGTCCCCACGGCCAACGACTACTTCCGCCGCAACACGCTTGTGTTGCATGAAACCTGCCACCAGTGGTTCGGCGACCTGGTGACCATGCGCTGGTTCAACGACCTGTGGCTTAAGGAAGGCTTCGCGCAATACATGGCCTACAAGTCTCTGGCGCAACTGGATCCCGCATCGAATCCGTGGAAGCATTTCTACGAAGACATCAAGCCGCTGGCCTACGGCGTTGATGAGACTCAGGGCACGACGCCCATCTTTCAGAACATCGCCAATCTTAAAGACGCCAAATCCGCGTATGGGGCGATCGTCTACCAGAAGGCGCCCGCTGTTCTCAAGCAGCTTGAATACTTTCTGGGCGACGAAGCCTTCCGAAACGGCCTGCGTCTCTACCTCAAGCAGCACGCATACGCCAACGCCGAGTGGACTGACCTGGTGCATGCATTTGAGACTGCAAGCAACCAGCTCGGACATCCCCAGGATGTGCAGACCTGGGCCAGCAGTTGGATCACCCACCGCGGCATGCCCGAGGTCACCGTCAACTACTCCTGCAACGGCGGAAAGATTCAAGACTTCACGATCAGCCAGCGCGACGTGCTCCAGGATGGATACATCTGGCCGATGGCCAACAACATTCTCCTGGTCTCTTCAATCGAATCCGCCAATCCCCCTCTAGCCCTTCATACCGATATCAAGACCCTGCGCGTCAACTGGAACTCCGCAACTTTCCATGTCGCTGATGCAATCGGCAAACCCTGCCCCAACCTGGTATTCGCCAACGAAGGCGACTTCGGGTACGGCCGCTTCCTGCTTGATCCGCCAAGTGCGGCTACTGCCTCTTTCCTCCTTAACCCGGACTCCCCGCGCGAACCGAACCCTTCGATCTTCCTGAGCGTCTCCGACCAGACCGATCTCCTCCGCCGCAGCATGATATGGGGCGCGCTCTGGGATAACGTCCACGTCGCCCAGTCGCCGCCGCGCGCTTACGTAGAGGTTGCACTCAAATCGCTTGCCGGTGAATCGGATGAGTCTCTGGCCCGCATTCAAGGCGCACGCGTCGCCACCGCGCTTCATTCCTACCTCAGCCAAGCCGCGCGCAAATCACTGCTCCCACACGCGGAGTCGGTAGTCGTCGATCGCATGCTCCGCGCGCCAATGCTTGGCCTGCGCATCGTCAGCTTCCGGACGTTCACCTCGATCGCCGAGACACCAGAAGCATTGCGACAGATGAAAGATCTGCTTGCCGGCAAGTTGGCCGTGCCCGGCCTGGAGTTGAAGCCGCTCGACCGCTGGAATCTTGTTGGCTATTTGATCGCGATGAATGACCCTGAAGCCAGCGCCCTCTTCACTGCGGAAAAGGAACGCGATCACACCGGTGAGTCGCAGAAATACGCATATGCCGTCGCCGTGGGCGCACCCTCAGCAGACATCAAAGCTCGCTACTTTGATGAGTACCTCCACTCCCCAACCATTCAGGAGGACTGGATTACCCAAAGCCTTCGCTCGTTCAACTCGTGGAACCAGCCTGCTCTGACTCAGACCTATCTTGTGCAGGCGCTCAACGAGCTGCCCGACATCAAGCTGCACCGCAAGATCTTTTTCCTCGGGGCCTGGCTCGGAGCATTCATTGACGGGCAGAATAACCCGCAAGGCAGCGCACAGGCTCAGGCGACCGTGCGTGCGTGGCTGGCAAGCAAGAACATCGATCCCGATCTGCGCCTCAAGGTGCTTGAAGCCGCTGATCCGCTGGATCGCACAGTCCTCATTCGTCAGAAGTTTCCTGAGTAAATCAAAACTGCGCAGCGCGAACGGTCACGCTTCCTGCCATGTGGCGGCGGGGAAAACAGCCAGCACGCGGCAGCGATGCTTGCCGGCCGCGCTCCAGGCCATGGACATTTCGCTCTCAATGCACGCGCAATCGCCTGAGTCGAGATGTTCGCGCATCCCGCCTGCGTCCAGTTGCAACTGACCCTCCAGGACATAAAGGAGTCCGCTGGTCTCGCAGAAACCCTCCAGCACGCTGGCGGCAACTCCCGGCGGAAACTCCATCATCTGGGCCACAAGGCGCAGGCCGCCGCTTTTTCTGGGAGAAGTAACCGAGTCTTGGTATGTTGAGGCAGCGGGATCTGTCTCTTCTACCGGATTAGAAGCAGCCTTCGGTCCCGCAATCGGATTGAGCGGCGTGACCTTCACCGATTCGAGCCCGCGGCCTCCGCCCTGCAGGTGAGCCTTGCGCGTGATGGAGAGCGAATGCCGCGCCGGCTCTGCGAAGAAGTAGCTCATCCCTACTCCGTAGACGCGGCTGATCGTTGCCAGTGTCGGCAACGTGGGGATCATGCGGTCGGTCTCAAGCTTTGAGAGCAACGCCGTAGACAGCCCGGTCTCGGCAGCCAGCCTGGCGAGCGTGAGACGTTTCCTTATTCGCAGCATGCGAAGTTTCTGGCCAATACAGTAAGGTTCAAGAGCCCACTGAGCATAAGAGACTGTCTTGGACATGCAGCCCTCCCCTGACAACGCAACTGAGAACAAGTCTGGCAGCTTGTCTGCATCCGATTTCTGATCAATTTCTGAAGTTTCTTGCGCTCGGTCGGATTTTGCTGAATCTAGCCACGCGATGGGAGTTCCATTGAACAAAATCGCCGTCACAAATTGTGTTCGCTCAAGGTCCGGCCGAATCGCCACAAGGTCGTTTGGCGACAAAAACTCATCCAAGCCAATTTTGAGGGCATAAAGCATCCAACTCCAAATATTTGATGCACATACAATCAAATATAGTGTGTTACTAAATAGTAAACAAGTAACCACATTTTCATTACTTTGAGCATTAAAATCTTTTTGTAAAGCTCCTCATTCACAGCTCTAAATGTGCATAATCGGAGATAAGAAATCAGCCGTGCTCAATAGAAGCCGGTCATAAGTTGTAACTGCTGCAACCTTCTTCCCTGGGTGTTCAATCATGCGGGGCGTGGAATGTGTCGGCCTCTACCATTTGCACCATGAATGGTGCGAGCAGACAGATCGGCGCGGACGTGAGGAAAAGCGTTGGTTCGAATGAAGAAGCGCTCGTCGGAGTCGCCCGGGCCTGAGTTGTCCGGGATCCTGATCGCGGATCAAATAGAAGCACTGCCGCGATCTCCAGAACCAACAGCAATTCCCGATGAAGTGCGGGGAGTTGCGTTTGGTCCCTTCCGGCTGGAACCAGACGGTACTCTCCTGCGGGGAAAGGCCGTGGTGCATCTGCCTCCCAAGGAGCTTGCAGCACTCCGCCTGCTGATCGCGCATGCCGGCCAGATTGTGACTCCGGAGCAATTGCGCCGGGCACTATGGGGCAGCGTGCATGTAAGTGCAGACAGCGTCCCCAGGTGTCTATCGTCCTTGCGCTCTAATCTGGAACCGGAAACGTGCATTCAAACCGTCTACAAACGCGGCTATCGATTCTCCGCGACATTGCGGTGGGAAACTGGCGCATCGCCGCTCCCCCTGGCGCGACTGGCTATCCTTCCATTTATCCCCGGGCCAAACGTCCCGGAGCATCTTGGGGCCGCCATTGCTGAGGAAACAATCACCCGGTTGACCGATGCGCAACCGGCCGTCATTTCCATGCTCGCGCGGGACTCTACCTTCACACTTGCGGGCCGCGGCCTGACGGCACACCACATCGGCCAGATGCTCAAAGCCGACCTGGTTCTGACCGGGACCCTGCGCGCGCTTCCCTCCCAGTTCCGGCTCCGCGCTGAGATGATTCGCGTGGAGGATGGCAGCCAGATCTGGGTGGAGGATCTGCTCATCTGTCGCGATCGAAGCGCCGACCTTGAAACCGACTTGGCCGAGCGCCTCTTCTTTCGCCTGCACTCCGGAGCGGCCATTGATGCGTACACAGCGCCCAGCCTTTCGCCACTGCGGAACTCGGAGGGCCTCAACATTGCCGCGGCCGGGACCGAAGAGTTAGTCGGCAAGGCGGAAAAGCGCGAGGCGTATGAGCTCTTCCAGTTTGCTCACTACGAATGGCAAACCCTGCAGCGGCACCAGATGCAAGACGCCATGCAGCGCCTCCTGCGCGCCACTGAACTGGACCCATCCCTGATTGCGGCCAAAATCGACCTGGCCCAGCTTTGCGTGGCGCAGTCCGCTTATGGGTTCGTGTCGCCGACGCTTGCGGCGGATTGCGTACGCCAGACTGCAGAGTCGATTCCGGATCTCGTCGATCAGGCCAAAGAGATTCTGCCCTCTCTGGGATTCATCAACCTGGTTGTGGACCACAATCTGGCCGGGGCCATCTCCGCGTTTTCCCGCTCAGCCCAGCTGCCCCACGACCCATGGATCACATTCGCACGCGCAATGTTTTCATTGAGCCGCCATCGCTTTGGAGAGGCAATCGGCATTCTCGAGGCCGCGCTCGCGGAAGATCCCTACGCACCCTGGCTGCACGCGCGGCTTGCCTGGGCGTTTCATCTAGCCGATCGGCCCGAGGAGAGCGTGCAGCAGATCCGGACCGGCATGGAGCGCTTTCCCGGCCACGAAAGCGCTGCAGTCTATGGGTCCATGATCCTTCCATTCAACGGAGATGTGGAGCGCGGCCTGCAACTGGCAGAGAGCCTGTCGGCAAGAGAGCCCTATTTTGACTTCGTGATTGCGCTGCATGCCTATGCACTGGCCAGCGCGGGACGCAAAGATGAGGCGCGCGAGCGGCTGGATCGTCTGCAATGGTTGAGCCGGGAACGCTTCGTTTCGCCTTCGTTCAACTCCGCCACTCTCGTCGCTCTAGGGGATCTCGAGGCGGCTGTGGCGGAGCTTCGTACCGCGGGGCAGGCCCGCTGTCCTTGGTTCTTCCAGATGCTTGCCGATCCACGTCTCAAGCCTCTGCACGGTCACAGCGAGTTCCAGGAAATGCGCTCCATCCTCACTCGGATGGAAGCGGCGACCACCGGCTGAGGCCTCTTTGATACCGCTTCTAGGCACAGCTATAGGACGGATGGAGGGGTCCGCTGAATCCTGGAATTGACTCATAAAAAATTCTTTAGTAAAGCGATAAAGCTAGCCAAAATCACTTCTGCCTAGTAGAGTTTCTAGCGGATGTATTTTCCGTTTCCCAGCGCACGGCGGTATTTCCTGGCCGGGGTCGCGAGCGGTGCGGAGAAGATGCGCCCATCCGGCCAAGCTCTCTGGTGAGCGCCGCCCGAAAAGGATCGCCTCATGCTCATTTCGTATGCACTCCGTCGCCGCTCGCTCATGCTCCTCCCCCTGGCCTTCGCATTCATCGCAACGCCTTCTAAGGCGCAGCAGGCCCCGTATGAGAACACCAACTTTTCGCCGGAGGGGCGCGCCCACGACCTGGTGAGCCGTATGACGCTCGACGAAAAGGCCAGCCAGCTCGAAGACTGGGCAGCCTCCATTCCGCGGCTGGGCATTCCCGATTACCAGACGTGGAATGAGGCACTGCATGGCGTTGCGCGAGCCGGCTATGCGACCGTGTTTCCGCAAGCCATCGGCATGGGCGCAACATGGGATACGTCAATGGTTCATGCCATCGGCAACGTGATCTCAACCGAGGCGCGCGGCAAGTACAACCAGGCGCAGCGCGAAGGCAACCACCGCATTTTCTATGGGCTCACGTTCTGGTCGCCGAACATCAACATCTTCCGCGATCCGCGCTGGGGTCGCGGCCAGGAAACCTACGGCGAAGACCCGTTCCTCACTTCAAGGCTGGGCGTTGCGTTTATAACCGGCGTCCAGGGAGGCGACCTCAACCATCTGCGCGCAGTAGCTACCAGTAAGCACTTCGCCGTCCACAGCGGCCCTGAGACTCTGCGCCACGGATTCAACGTGGACCCGAACCCGCGCGATCTCGAAGAAACTTATCTGCCCGCCTTCCGCGCCACCGTAACCGAAGGCCACGTGCAGTCGGTAATGTGCGCCTACAACGCCATCGACGATTGGCCGGCCTGCACCAGCAAGATGCTGCTCAAGGACCATCTGCGCGACGCATGGGGCTTCAAGGGCTTCGTCGTCTCCGACTGCGGCGCCATCATGGATGTAAACTCCGGGCACAAGAAAACAGCCGACATCCTGCATTCGTCCGTGCTCTCGCTTGAAGCGGGCACCGACCTCTCGTGCAGTATCTGGGAGCCAGGATTCAACACGCTCGCCAATGCGGTGCGCCAGGGCCTGGTAAAGGAAGAGTTGGTGACCCAGGCAGCGGAGCGGCTTTATACAGCGCGCTTCAAACTGGGCATGTTCGATCCGCAGAGTTCGGCGCTCGACAAATTGATCTTCAATGCAACGACTGCGAACCAGGATCGCCAGACTTCGCTCAAGGCTGCCGAAGAGAGCATGGTTCTGCTCAAAAACAACGGTGTCCTACCGCTGAAAGATGCTCCGGCGCACATCGCCGTAATTGGTCCCACCGCGGATTTGCTGGTTTCCATCCTGGGGAACTATGTGGGCACGCCGATTCGGCCCGTGACGCCGCTCGACGGCATCATAAACCAGTTCCGCAACTCCCCAATCCTTTATGCGCAGGGCTCGACGCTCGCTGCCGGCGTAGGCGTGCCCGTTCCTCGCACCGCCTTCGGTCTGAACAAGGGCCTGACGACAGAGTTCTTCGCGACCCCGGACTGGACCGGCCGTCCAGTGGCCACCATCTCCCAACCTGAAGTCCAGACGGACTGGGAAGATGCGCGCCCGGTGCCGCAACTCGACACGCCAAATTACTCAGTTCGTTGGACGGGCAAGCTGAGTGTTCCAGCGCCTGGCCACTATGTGTTCACGCTGGAGCAGGGTGACTCGTTCCCGTACTCGCCGGTGGAAACTTACCGTTTTGTTCTGGATGGCAAGGTAATTGGCGAAGGGAGTTTACGCGAGCCTGGCCCCCAGGATCCCGGACACGGTGACTCGCCCACCGCGCCACCAGTGCAGTTGAACCCCAGGCCTCCGTCGATTGCGGTCGACTTTACCGACACCAATCCGCATGACTTCAAGCTCGAGTATTCGCACTCGGGCGACCACGCCGGCGGCGGCCTCACGCTGAAGTGGCAGGCGCCGGCTCAGGCGCAGTTGGACGAGGCCGTATCTCAGGCAAAGCAGTCCGATGTCGTGATCGCGTTTGTGGGCCTCTCGCCTAAGCTTGAGGGCGAAGAAATGAAGATCAAGATTGACGGCTTCAACGGCGGCGACCGTACCAGCCTCGACCTCCCTGCGCCGCAGCAAAAACTCCTTGAAGCGCTCTCCGCCACCGGCAAACCGCTCATCGTGGTGCTGCAGAGCGGCAGTGCTGTTGCATTGAACTGGGCCAATGAGCACGCCGACGCAGTGCTGGAAGCGTGGTATCCGGGCGTTGAAGGCGGAACCGCCGTCGCGCACACGCTGGCCGGCCTGAACAATCCGGCTGGGCGTCTACCCGTGACCTTCTACAGCTCGCTCGACGGCCTCCCCGCCTTCACCGATTACAACTTCAGAAGCAGCGGTAAAGGCCGCACCTACCGCTATTTCCAGGGAAAGCCGCTTTGGGGATTCGGATTTGGGCTCAGCTACTCGATCTTCAAGTACGGACCGGTCACAGTCTCCTCGGACACGTTGAAGGCCGGCGATCCGATTACCGCGACTGTTTCAGTGACCAACATCAGCAATGTGACCGGTGACGAGGTGGTGGAGGCATATCTGAAAACTCCGCAGAAGGACGGCCCCATCCAATCGCTGGTTGGCTTTCAGCGCGTGGAGATTGGCGCCGGAGCCACGCGCGAAGTTACCATATCGATTGATCCGCGCTCAATCTCAAGCGTGGACGACCAAGGCAACCGCAGTATTCTCGAAGGCAAGTACGAACTCACCCTTGGCGGCGCGCAGCCGCAGGAGACGCAATCGAAATCCGAGACCGCGTTTACAGTAACTGGCTCACTGCCCTTGCCGAAGTAACGCCGCGGAGTGCGCGGGCAGACTCATTGAGTGCATACCCCCAAGCTCGGATTCACGCCGCAGCGTGACAGAAGCACGACAACGAATCAGCGCCAATAGGTTATTCCTTGGGAAAAGACGCTCTGAGCCGGTCCTGCCGCTCGAGGAGTTTCTCTTCGCGATCAAGGCGCTTCTGCTCCAGCTTCTCCTCTCTTTCCAGCCGCTTCTGCTCCAGCCGTTCCAGGCGTCCGGGCCGGTCTCTATAGACAACTGAGTTTTGGAAGAGACCGAAGAACGCGCAGACCAGCGCCCATAGCAGGATCAAGAGCCCCAGAGCAGTTAGCGCAAGGCCACCCACTGCGGCCGGACCTGCCGTTGAGATCGACAGCTGAAGGTTTGCACCTGAAAGAGGGTACGCGGCGTTGAAGGCTCCTGTCCCTGTTCCGTAGCTGAAAATCACTATCAATCCCGCTGTCAAAAACAGCACCGCCAAAATCAAAGGGCCATCGGATTTCATAGCTTCACCTCACTTGATTCGCGTTCGCACAGCTTTCTGCGCAGGGTTACTCGAACCTTCATCGGGTTCTCAAATGTTGAGATGCAGACTGCGCAAAAGGGGGCGCCCGGCCATTTCTCGGTGTCGGCAACCTGCTCCTCGTGCAACTTAAGTCGTAGTCCAGCACCAGGTTAGGGACTTCCAATCCATACACCGAGTGCCTAGAATCATTTTGGTTGCTTGGGTCGAAGAGACTCGGGTGACGCCCATCGGTGTGGGGAACCGGTTCAAGATGGGGACTTCCGATGTGGGTGAGAGGCTTTTGCGGTCTCTTCTCGCAAACGGGTAGTTTTGCGCCTGATTACAAGCTGGCCTATAGCATTTTCGGAATTGCTATAGACCGGAAGCGCAGGTTCAAAAGACCTACATGCATTCCGAAAATGCTCCAGAGGAGGCACTATGATTCCACAAGAGTCTCATAGCTCCAGGCAGTGCAAACAATTGAAGGTTGCATCAATTCTTTTTTGCAGTTGCCTGGCTTCAGTTGTTCCTGCGGTGTTCGCGCAAGACGGTACTGCGAACCAGGCAGTGAACCCGACAAACGAATTCAATCCCGGCATCACCATCGACTCTGCTGCAATTACACGCGCTGCCTCAGATCACCGTTCCGTCAAGGAACTCGCTCAATCGCTCAAGAGCGACGACCGCTCGGCGCGGACCGAAGCCGCAATAGCCTTGGGCCAGAGCAAAGATTCCCACGCGGTAAAGCCGCTGATCGAATCGCTCAAAGACAGGGATCCTTACGTTCGGGCATATGCCGGTGCGTCGTTGATCCGGATTGGAACACCGGCCGTCCAACCGCTGATCAATGCCATGAAGGAAAATGATCTTTATGCCTCGGCGCTTTCTGCCTTGGCGTTGACTTCCTTCAAGGAGCAACGGGCACACAACGCGTTGATGAAGGCGCTCGAGGAGCACAATTCAAAGGCGATCTTTGGAGCGCACACCTTCTATGTGAGACTCGGCATGCCGGGTTCTGAATCCGCATTGATCGAGGCGCTCAACAAATTCCCTTCGCGCGAGATGGCCGAAGAGTTTATCAATTCTGGAAATCCTGCCCTGCAAGCTGCTGCGAATGACTGGGCGCAGAAATACAAACATACGCTGAAGCCGTCGACCTCTGTCGCCTCGGTGCATTGGGGAAGCGGGCTGGAAGCGCCGGTGCAAACCGCCTCGAATCCGACCCTTGCCGCCCAGTGACCAACATCACACAAATCCCTTCATAATTCCTGAATAATTCAGTGTTGCGTATTGACGCTGCGCCGATCATCGGCGCAGCGTCAACACGCATTTTGAAGACTCCCCAATTGATCGCGGAGGCGTTTTGCTTTTAGGCATTCTGAAGGAATCTGCATTAGGTGAGACCCGTGTCGCTCTGCTGCCGGAGAGCTTCAACTCGCTGCTGGCGCAGGGAATTCACATCAGCGTGGAGTCAGGTGCTGGCGCGGCTGCCGGGGCACCGGACGAAGCCTACGTGCAAGCCGGAGCGACGGTGACGGCCAATCGAGCGTCGATTCTGGCCAACGCCGACCTGCTCCCGCTGGTGAATGCGCCATCTTCAGGAGACCAGGCACAACTCAAGCCCGGCGCAATCGTGATCGGATTCCTCAAGCCGCTCGACGCGCCGCACGCGCTGGACGAAGCGATCGCTCGATCCGTAACTCTGTTCAGCATGGAGTTGATTCCGCGCATAAGCCGCGCGCAGTCGATGGATGCGCTTTCGTCAATGGCCACCGTGGCCGGCTACAAAGCAGTCATTGCTGCTGCCGACCGCCTGCCCCGGCTCTTTCCCATGCTGATGACTGCGGCGGGAACCATACCACCCGCGCGCGTATTCGTGATCGGCGCGGGCGTTGCGGGCTTGCAGGCAATTGCGACAGCGCGCAGGCTGGGCGCGGTAGTTGAAGCCTACGACGTGCGCGCTGCGGCAGGCGAGCAGGTGCGATCTCTGGGCGCAAAGTTTCTGGATGTGGATCTGGGCGGCATCAGCGCAGAAGGCGGCGGCGGATATGCCGCGGAGCTTACTGAAGAAGCGCTCGATCGCGGACGAGATCTCATTACGCGCACGGCGGCGCACTCAGACGTGATTGTGACCACTGCGCAAGTTCCGGGCCGCCCAGCTCCCAAGCTGATTCGCCGCCAAGCCGTTGAGGCCATGCGCCCAGCTTCGGTCCTGGTGGATTTAGCTGCACCCGCGGGCGGAAACTGCGAACTGACTCGGCCGGGCGTAGAACAGAATGTCGACGGCGTGACTCTCCTTGCCCCATTGAACCTGCCCGCCGAAGTTCCAGTGCATGCAAGCCAGCTTTACGCGCGCAACATTCTCAACTTCCTCGCGCTGATTTTGAAGAAGGGCGAGCTCACCCTCGACCTTGCCGACGAGGTGCTGGCCGGAGCTTGCGTTGCGCACGATGGCAAACCGGTGAATCCGCGCGTAGCTAAACTGCTTTTGACTGAAATGGAAACCGGCCAGCTCCTTTAACCGTCCGCCGTGGCGAACGCAATCACGCACGATGCGCGGCCAACCGGCGCGACGCGCCGCTAACTTACTGACTGGGCAAACTATGAACCCTGCTGTTCTGATCGCTTCGGTTTACGTCTTCGCGCTGGCGGCCTTTCTCGGCTACCAGGTCATCAGCCGCGTTCCGCCGCTATTGCACACGCCGCTAATGTCGGCCACCAACGCCATCTCCGGCATCTCGCTCATTGGTTCGCTGGTGCTGGCTGGAGCTGTTCACTATCCGCTCGGCGCACACATTCTGGGCTTCGTCGCCGTGACCACCGCAACCATCAACGTGGTCGGCGGATTCGGGATCACCGACCGCATGCTCAAGATGTTCGGCAACCGCAAGCCGGAAGCCAGCGCTGCGAAGAAGGAGGCGGTGCAGTGAGCCTGACCTCCTACTTCATGGAAGCAACCTACCTGGTTGCTTCGATTCTCTTCATCCTGTCGCTCAAGATGATGTCGCACCCGGAGACGGCGCGGCGCGGCATGTTCCTGGCCGAGGGCGGCATGCTCGCTGCCATCGTGGGCACGCTGGTGGGCACGCAGATTGTCACCTGGGTGTGGATCATCGCCGGGCTCACGCTTGGCTCGTTGATCGGCGCATGGATGGCAGTAAGTGTGCCGATGACCGCGATGCCCCAGCGGACCGCGCTCTCGCACGCGTTTGGCGCGCTGGCCGCGGCTCTTGTCGGCATTGGCGAGTTTGTGGTCAAGGCCTCCGAGATGGGCACGGTGACGCGCGGAGCACTTGGCTTTGAAGTGATGCTGGGCGCGCTCACCACCACCGGCTCCCTCATCGCGGCGGGCAAGCTGCAAGGCGTTATCGCAGGCAAGCCGGTGCAGTTTCGCGGCCAGAACGCAGTGAACTTGATCATCGCTCTCGGCATGGTCACAAGCTTTGCCTTGTTCTGGATCCATCCCGAGGCGGTAAGTTTCTTCTACACCATGCTCGGACTCGCGTTTGTGTTCGGCGTGATGCTGGTCATCCCGATTGGGTCGGCAGACATGCCGGTGGTGATGTCGCTGCTCAACTCGTACGCAGGCCTGGCCGCAGCGGCAACGGGATTTGTGCTCGGCAACAACGTGCTCATCATCGCCGGCACGCTCGACGGCTTCTCCGGATTCATTCTTTCCGTGTTGATGTGCAAGGCAATGAATCGGTCGATCACAAATGTCCTCTTCGGCGGATTTGGCGCGGTGATCGCGGAAGCTAGCTCAGCCAATGCGGGCGGCGTGATGCGCGAGATCTCGATCGACGACGCCGCCATGCAGCTTGCGTTTGCAAATCGCGTTGTCTTTGTTCCTGGCTATGGACTGGCGACGGCACAGGCGCAACATGCATGCCGCGAACTCGGCGAACTGCTTGAAGCGCGCGGAGTGAGCGTGAAGTACGCGATACATCCGGTGGCAGGGCGCATGCCGGGCCACATGAACGTGCTCCTTGCCGAGGCCAATGTGCCTTACTCGTCGCTCTACGAAATGGAACAGATCAATCCGGAATTTCCCTCGACCGATGTAGCTGTAGTGATCGGCGCCAACGACGTCGTGAATCCCGACGCGCGCGACAACCCCAAGTCGCTGATCGCGGGTATGCCCATCCTGGAAGTGGATCGCGCAAAAAGCGTGATCGTGCTCAAGCGCGGACAGGGTCGTGGATTCTCAGGCCTCGAGAATCCGCTCTTCTTCAAGAGCTGCACAACCATGCTTTATGGCGACGCGAAGTCCTCGCTCAGCCACCTGGCGCAGGGTGTGCAGCACGTCTAATCAAGCTTCAGGCCGGCTCCGAAAACCCGGACCTGCGTCACCCGACGTTGACCGCCGCGACAATGATCCCAGGCACCCATCCGGCTATACTGAATTTCATTCAGCGGAGGTGCGCATGTCGATTGAGACCCCGGAAGATCTGGCTGGAATGGAGTTCGCAGGCAAGGTAACCCGCGCGGTGCTGGAGGCGATGAAGGGCGCCGTGCGGCCGGGCGTGAGCACACTGGAGCTGGATGAGATTGGCGCGGAGACCATGAAGAAATACGGCGCGCGATCGGCGCCCAAGCTGGTCTATGACTTTCCCGGGCACAACTGCATCAGCGTGAATGACGAAATTGTGCATGGCGTCCCCGGTAATCGCATCCTGTTGAATGGCGACTTGGTAAAGCTCGACGTGACCGTGGAAGTGGGCGGCTACATGGGCGATGCGTGCGAGACAGTGGCCGTCGGCTCCATCAGGCAGGAGAGCAAGCGGCTGATGGATTGCGTGTCGCAGGCTTTTCTGGCCGGCCTCTCCGCGGTGCGCCCCGGCGCGCGGGCATTCGATATCGGCCGGCAGGTGCAGAAGACGGTGCGCGGCGCGGGATACTGCGTGGTCAACGATCTCTGCGGCCATGGAATCGGGAGAACAATCCATGAGAAGCCCACCATCCCAAACGAGTTTGACCAGCGCTTCTCCGAACTGCTGACCGAGGGGCTTGTTTTCACCATCGAACCGATGATCGCGATCGGAACCTCGCGCACCATTACGCTCAAGGATGGATGGACAGTGCGCACGCGCGACCGTTCCCTTTCCGCGCACCACGAGCACACGGTACTGGTCACCAAAGACGGAGCGCGGCTGCTGACCGCATGACTCCCCATAAAAAATGGGCGGCAAAGGTTTGCCCCTTGCCGCCGCCCGTCCCTGGGTTGTCTTGAATTTACTGCAGTGTTGCTAAACTCGGAAATCGGTCCTGCCTCGCTGGCCCGTGATCACGTCTTTACTGATTCAATCCGTAACTCCTTCACTGCATTACTGCAGGAGTTTCGTCACTTCCTGCTGCACGCTGTTGGCCTGCGCCAAGGCCGCAATGCCGGTCTGCGAGAGAATCTCATACTTCGACATGTTCGACGTGGCCGACGCATAGTCGGTGGCCTGCACAGCATTTTGCGCAGAAACCACGTTCTCCTGCTGCGTGCTCATCACCTGGCTGATCGAGTTGAGCGTATTGATCTGACCTCCGATGTAGCCATCGAGAGCCGCCGCGTCGCTGATGGCGAGGTTGATGTCGGTGAGAGCAGACTCCGCGTCAGTCTGGTTATCGAGGTCCGTGTTGGAGAGATTCTCGCCGGCGTTGTCCGAATAGGATGTTGTCGCCGTGCCCGTCGACCCATTCGTATCCGCAGTCAGGCCCACATTCGCAGTGCCTCCATAAGTCAGCACACTGTTCACGGTTGCCACGGTGCTGGTGTCTTGCACGCTGCCTGTGATGCCTACTCCGTAATAACCTGAAGTCGTGATACCCGACGGCGTGAAGGCAGGAACAGCGGAGGGAAGGCCGCTGCCAACGGCCTCATCCAGAAGCGTCGAGTTCACGGCCATTGAAGAATTCGCAGACGTGAAGCTCATTGTGTTGGTGGTGGCGTTGTACGTAGCCGTCACGCCGTAGTCGCCCTTGTTGATGGTGCTGGCCAGCGTCGCCGCCGTATCGTCTGAAGTGCCGATCGCGATCGTGTTGGAGCCAATGCCGAGGCTGCCGCTCAGCGTATCCGTGCTCAGGATGGTCAGCGAACCAAGGTCGGTCGCGTTGGCCTGGCCGCTTGTGGGCGTATCGGTAAGGCTGATCGCCGTGGGATTGGCCGGCAGCGTCGCCGTTATGTTGCCGTCGTTGCCCAGCGTGGGCGAGCCCACGTCACCAGTGGTCCCGGTGAATGTCACCGAGGTCCCAGCCTGGTTGAGGGTCGCTGTGATTCCATACCCCGCTTGTGCATCAGTGGTGTTGATGGTAGCGGCCAGCTGCGAAAGCGTCTGCCCGGTAAGGCTGATGCTGTAGGGCGTGCCAAGCGCGTTGCCTTCCACACCATCAAGAATGCCCGTAAGCGTGTCAGTGCTGTTGCCGACGGTAAGAGTTCCGAGTATCGTGCCAGGGGAAATAGCTTCGGAGACCGCATCGCCGAGCCCGGAGCCACTAACGCTCGCAGTGTGGCCGCTGCCGTAATCCGCGGCATCTTCGGTAATCGTCATCACGTCGTGAGCAGCAATGTAGCCAACCTGGCCAACATTGCCCACTGCGGCAACAACAGACGTGATTGCAGTGAGCCCATACCCGCCACCTGTGATGGTTGCGGCCAACTCAGTAAGATTCGAGTTGGTGTTATTCGTGCCGAGATCGATGGTCACCGGAGTGGCGCTGTTCGCCGGATCGAGCGTGAGCGTCCCGCTGAGCGGATCAGTCAGCGTGCCCGCGGAAAGTGTGTCCACCAGCGTGCCCGCGCCGAGAGGGGTCGAGGTGCCTGCGTCGCCAAAGTTGCCCGCCGTAACAGTGGGCGTCCCGGTATCCCCGCTGGTTGCCGAGAAGTTGAGCACATTGCTGTTCGCGCCGCCGATGGTTGCGGTAATGCCAAGAGCCGCGTCCGTAGTGTTGAGAGTATTCGCCAGCTGTGCGAGTGTCGACGTTCCGGCCTGGCCCAGTTGGATCGAGAACGCAGTCCCGGCGTTGTTCATCCCGGCAAGCGTTCCCGTCAGCGCATCATTCATGTTGGTGACGGTCATGGTTCCGAGCGTTGTGCCGGTGCCCACCGATGCGGCGACAGTATCCGTAATCCCGGTTCCAGTGATGCTGGGCGTGCCTAGGTCTCCAGCCGTCAGGCCCACTGTTCCCGGACCAGCCTTGGTCAGCGTAAGCACGGTGCCGATGGCGTTGCCGTTAACGACAGCAGCGTTGGTCGTCGCGGTGATGCCCCAGGTGGCGACGTTGGCATTGATGGTTGCGGCCAGGTGGGCCAGCGTGTCAGTAGAAACGCCGACTGCGCCGGCGGTTCCAAGTGCCAGCGTCACCGGAGTCACCGGAGTGCCGGTTGGGCTTGCGACACCGGGGGTGATCGAGAGGCTGCCACCGAGAGTATCGCCGATGGCTCCGACCGTCATCGTGCCAAGCACGGAACCGGTGATTGTTGTCGTGGCCGGGACCGCGGGGCTGATGTCAGTAAGGTTGTCGCCTGTAATGCTGACCTTGGAGTCAGCCGTGGTGAACGTGAGCTGAGTGCCGGCAAGGTTGAGCGATGCTGTCACACCGTAGCCCGCCGCGTTGATCGTGGACTCGAGGTTCGCCAGCGTATCCGTAGAGTTTGCCGTGCCCAGTGTGACATTGTGGCTCACGCCATCGGACCCAACGATACTCAGCGTACCGCCGAGCGTGTCGCCCGGTGTAAGCGAAAGCGCGCCGACCACACCGACTCCGTTGCTTCCCGTGCCAATGCCCGCAGCGGAAATTTCGATTCCCGTGTCGGTGCTTG
>JBEKDE010000069.1:0-29693 GCA_050014515.1 Occallatibacter sp. | reverse complement strand
TTAAGCGATTTAGAATGAGCCGCCTTCGGGTGGCTCTTGTTGTTTGTGCCGTACTATAGGACGGGAGATTGCATGAGAGGCGCTCTGTATCTTGGTTTGGTTGTCGCATTGTCTGGGACGATTGCGGGGTCCGGCTTTGCCCAGGCGGGCGGCGGCACAATCGCCGTGATGGATGGTTCGACCCAGATGATGGTGGTGACTGCGCCGGATTGGAGCGCGGTGGATGGGCAGCTGCAGCGGTTTGAGCGCCACGGACCTGGCCAGGCCTGGAGAGCCGTCGGAGATGCAATTCCGGTGGTGGTGGGGAAAAAGGGCATGGGCTGGGGCCTGGGCATTGTGCCGATTGAACGGCTGCGCGGAGCGAACGACCCGGTGAAGCAGGAGGGCGATGGGAAGTCGCCGGCGGGGGTTTTCGGCCTGGGAACTGCGTTTGGGTTTGCGGCGCAGGCTCCGGGCGAGTGGAAGATGCCGTACCTGGCGCTGACGAGATCGATTGATTGCGTGGACGACGCGCAGTCGAGCCATTACAACACCATTGCGGATCGGTCGACTGTGACGCCTGACTGGAACAGCGCGGAACACATGCGCGCGGTGGGCGAGGCTTATCGGTGGGGCGTGGTGGTGGACCAGAATGCCGCGCCGGCGAAGAAGAACGGCGGCTCGTGCGTGTTCATGCACGTATGGAGCGGCGCAGGGCATGGGACAGCTGGGTGCACGGCAATGCCGCGCGAGCGAATCGAGGCTATTCTTGGATGGCTCGATCCGTCGAAACATCCGCTGCTGGTGCAGATGCCGGTAGCCGATTATCTTCGTTTGCAGAAAACGCTGGGGTTGCCAAAGCTTTCCGCCGCCGATTCACGTTAGCGCCATTGAAAGACCAAAGGCCCCGGTCAACAGCGGACCGGGGCCTTCGGTTTTTTGGGACTCGGTTAGAAGTCTACGCGCACGCCGAATTGCATTCTGCGATACGTGGAAAGAGCGACGCTGTAGGTGCCGACGGTGTTGTTGGCTGTGCTGCCGGACAAGCCGTTCAGGCTGGGGTCAAAGCGGATGGAGTTGGAGATGTTGTAGGCTTCGGCCGCGAATTTCAGCTTGGCCCAGTCACCGAGGTTCCAGCTCTTGGTGAGTGAGGAGTCGATGTCGAAGTAGCCATCTCCCCGGAAGACGTTGCGGTCACCGGCTTCACCCGCATAGGGCAGGCGGATTGGATTGCCGAAATAGATGCCGCTGTTGATGGAGGCTGCAGTAGCGGAATCGAAGACATGGGGGATTCCGTTGGTGATGTTGCGGTGGGTGTGAATGCCGCCGACGTTGAAGCTCATGGCCGGGTTGTCGTAGTTGGTGGGATATGCGGGAGATTCAAGACTGAAAGGCAATCCGCTGGTCCAGCGTCCGAGCCCGGCAAATTGCCAGCCGCCCACCAAGGCGTCCGCCACTCGGTTGGAACTACCCAGAAGCGCCTTGCCGCGACCGATGGGGAGTGCGTAGACCCAGTCGGCGGTGACCAGGCTGTGGGTATCGAAGTCCGATACTCCCTTGTTGAGCTTCGGCTTCCATGTGTTCTGGATAGCAAAGTTGGTATAGGCGTCATCGACGTCGCTAAATATGTTGGATTGCTCCGTCTCAGAGCCGTAGTCGAGTGATTTGGAGAAGGTGTAGCTGACGTCGACCGTCAGCCCGTGCGATGCGGGATGGCGGAGTGTAAATTGCAGCGCGTTGTAGGAGCTGTTGCCGATCGAGTCCATGGAGTAGAGCGAGGAGAACTGGTCGCTCCAGAAAGTTGACTGGCTGGCGCCGCCGGTAGTGAATGGGCTGCCGGGGAAGATGCCAAAGACGTCGAGAATGGCCAGCCCCAGGGTTTCGCCGTTGGTGTAGCGCTCCGGCGCCCAGGCGTTGTTGAAGATAGCCTGGGTGGCATTTTCCCCCATGTAGTCCGCGTTCTTCATGTAGGGGAACACATTCTCGAAATAGGGAATGGCCGGGATGTTGTTGTTCACTTTCTGTTTTGACGTGTTGCTCGCGAAGATTCCATATTGTTCATAACCGAACGGAGCCGCGTCGACTTCTTTGGAGAGAATTCTGGCGGCGCTGAAGTAATCTCCGCCGCCACCTGGATCAACGTAGTCGGTCGGCTCCGCGAGGTCGAGTTCCTGGAGCAGGTGATGGCCAAGCCGGCCCACGTAAGCCTGTTCGAGGGTGAATCCGCCGGGAAGTTGATGCTGCAGAGAAACGTTGAACGACTCGGCGTAGGGAGTTTTGATGTGGTTGTCCATGCCCCAGTCAATAGCGAATCCATCGACCGGCGGCGTAAAGGGAAAAGTCTGCGTGGGCGAGAAGGGCGGCAGCGGGATATCGGGCAGGTTATGAGGCCCGGTAAAGCGAGGCGAATTCTCGTAGCCCAGCTCGTCTGGCGCGTTGGTGATGCCGGCGGTGAGGCCGTAGGAGCCAACCGTATCGAAGGTATTAACCAAGGCCTCGCCGTAGTGGTCGTAGTACATGCCTGCGCTGGCGCGGAGTGTGGTTCTGCCGTTGGGCGCCCAAACTATGCCGACACGCGGGGCAAAGTTGTTTTTCTGCTCGGGCCAGTAACCTGGCAAGTGGTTGCCTTTGCCGGCGGGCGCGAGCGAGATGACTGGTTCGTAAACTTCGCCCTGCTGAGCTGCGGATTCGCGCTTCTTGTACCAGGCGTCGGTATCGATAGTAGGCGCAATCTGCTGACCATGGGTCTCATAGGGTGTCTGGAGCAGAGTGTAGCGGACGCCGAAAGTCAAGGTGATGTTGGCGCGAGCGTGCCAGGTGTCCTGCACGTAGCCCTCCCACTCGTTGGCGTGGAAGTTCTTGGTGACAGGCGCGCCCGGAGCAAGCGCGGTGCCTGTTGTAGGCCCGGAGATCGAGTAGTTGTAGACATTGGTCAGCTCGGGGATGACGCCCATGAGATCGGCCCAGGCCAGACTCCACTGATTGACAAAGCTCGAGGCCATATTTGAGGGCTCTGGCAGATCGCCGGTGCTTGCGTACGCATAGTTAGTGCTCGCGCCATCGAAGGAGCCGGTATTGCTGCTGTGATGGTTGGTAACACCGCGCCAGTTGCCGCCAAAGGCGAATGTGTGCGTGCCCTTGTTCCAGGTGAATGTGTCGGTGATGTTATTCACCGGGACGTGCAGTGAGGTGGTTCCGGTCTGGGCGGTGGGCTGGGTGAGGCCGAAGATGTCTACCCATACGCCGGGGGCGATGCCACCGCTCTGCCATCCCTGCCGGATATAGCCATAGCGCGCATCGTTCACGATGTGGGAGGTGGGGATCCAGGTGTGGCCAAAGCTCATGCCCTTGGTGTTGTCGTCGTAAAACGTCGCGGCTGGCTGACCGGGAAAATTCTCGTCTCCCGCGGTGGTGTCCTTCTGGAGGTTGCCGCGGAAGAAAAAGTGGTTTTTGCTGTTCATGTTGTAGTCAATTTTGGCGATGCTGGTGTTGAGCGTGGAGGGCGCTGGGGACGAGAAGAAGATCTCACCGCTGTTAAGGCCTCCATCACCGCCAATTTGACTGAGGGTGGTGGGCTCAGTAGAGAGATATGAATTGACGGCTGTGTTATATCCGGGACCGTTGGGGCAGACCGGGGCGCCGTTGAAGGTATTTGTTGTACAGGGCTTGTCCATCGTTGCAACTTGTGGGGCCGTGAGCGTATCTGTCTCGCCAGTGTTCGCATCGACGTATGCCAGGCCGCCTGACATGAAATTGGGAGTAGGTACTGTGGCTCCGACGACATCGTGCGTGGCGATGCGCTGGCCTTCGTAGTTGAAGAAGAAGAAGAGCTTGTCTTTGAAGATGGGGCCGCCGAGGCTGCCGCCGAAGGTATTCACCAGGTAAAACGGGGGGGTGTTCGGCGAGCCGGTGGACACGTCGTTGTACTTGAGGAAGTATTGGTTGGCGACGACGTTGTCGGGGCGATAGTACTCGTAGAGCGCGCCATGGAATTTGTTGGTTCCGCTCTTGGTGACGAGGTTGATCTGAGCGCCGGAAGAGCGGCCGGAAGCGGCGGTGCCGTTGGACGTGGTAACTCGAAACTCTTCGGTGGAGTCGAGCGTAGAGCGCAGGATTCCCTTGAAGGCTGTGCCGAAGATCTGGTCGTTGTCGTCGAGACCGTCGAGGGTTATGTTGCCCTGGTCAGAACGCCCGCCGGCGACTGCGCCCTGGCGGCTGTCGCTGACCTCGGAGCCCATGTAGAGAACGCCGGGCTGCAGGCTGAGCAGGTTGATCGGGCTGCGGAGATCCATGGGAAGCGCTTCAATGGTGGTGTTGCCGACCGAATTGCCGATGGTGGCGTCAGTGAAGTTGAGCGTCTCCGCGGAGGAACTTACGTCGATATTGACCGTTTCGGCCTTGACGCTTAGGACGAAGTCGATGGTGGCCGGCTGGTCGACGAGCAGCTCGGCGACACGGGTTTGGGTGGCAAAGCCGCTGGAAGTGACGGTGACATCGTAGTGCGCGGGAGGGAGGATGGGGAAGATGTAGTACCCGGCCGCGTTGGAGACGGCTTTGTAGCTGTTGCCGGTGGCTGGGTCGGAGAGTGCTACGGACGCGCCCTGAACGAGCGCGCCGCTGGTGTCGCGGATGACGCCGCGCAGCGAGGTTGTTGCAGTCTGGCCGAATGAGAATGGAACAAGAGATAGGATGCAACAAAGCATCCATCCCAAATGGAAACGTTTCATGCCTGATCCTCCGGATGAGTGGGGCTTGCCATTGTTGTGATTTCGATGGGGTGTTTACAGAGTCAACGTAGTAGGCGGTTCGTGAACCCTGCGATGTGCGATGCGTTCCTTTGAATAAACAAAAGGCAAATCAAACTCTCAGGGAGGCGACTCTTTGGGGATCGGTGCCTTGCGATCTTGAGAGATTTCTATTTTGTAGGAAACTCGTCAACATTTCAACAAAAATACACATAAGTGCCTTGACACAAACAAATTCCAAACTCCGAACGGCTTGCTGGACCAGATGGCATTGACTGCGGCGAGAAGTCACCTGGCCGGATAAAGGAGCGCCCTCTCTCTTTCAACTTCGAAGGCAGCAAGCGAGGGACGCAACGACTCATTGATGCGCTGGGGATCTTTGCCTGCGGCGAGGTCATCGAGGACGCTCTGATTCTCGAGCAGGGTTTTCAACTTCTGCAGCTCGAATTTTTCGGGATACAGGCGATGGAGCGCCGAAGCGATTTCGAGACCCAGCTCGGGGGCATCGAGGGTGTTGCGATCGGTGACCAGGATGCGAACACCGTGGCAGAGCTCGCCCGCGTAGGGGTAGGGCTTTTGCGGCGTGAAGTTGACCGGAAGAAAGCGAACGCCGGGCAGGGAGCGGCGATTGAGCAACTGGGCGAGCGCGCGGGCGTCGTTCCCTGGCCCGTTGATCCAGGGCGCTCCGAAGAGTTCGAAGGGCGTGTCAGTGCCGCGGCCGACGGAGATATTGGCGGAGTCGAAGAGTCCGAGCGCGGGGTAGAGCGTGGCTTCTTCAAGATCACGCGGGTTGGGCGAGGGGTTGATCCAGGTGAGGCTGGTGGAGTCGAACCAGTCGCCGCGCTGCCAGCCCTGCATGGCGACGACGGTGAGCGGAGCGTTGAGATTGCGCTGCTGATTGAAGAAGCGCGCAAGTTCTCCGATGGTCATGCCGTGACGAACAGGAATCGGCATGTAGTTGACGTAGCTCTCGTGGCCTGGATCGGAGAGCGGGCCCTGCACGAAGGAACCGGTGATGGGATTGGGGCGATCAAGAACGATGATCGCTGTGCCGGTTTTGGCCGCGGCTTCAAGAAAATATCCGACCACGGTTTCATAGGTGTAGAAGCGCACGCCTGCATCCTGAAGGTCGATGACGACTGCGTCGAGGGTGCGAAGGGTTTCGAGCGATGGACGGCGCGCGGCGTCGGTTGCGCCATAGAGGCTGACGACGGGAAGGCTGGTTGCGGCATCCGTGCCGCCGGGGACGCTGGATGAATCGAGGGCGCCGGCGATGCCGTGTTCAGGACTGAAGAGGGTGGTGAGCGCGAGGCCGGGAACAGACTGCGGCGCATCATGGAAGAGGACATCGATGGTGCGATGGCCGGCGGAGTCAACGCCAGTCTGATTGGTTAACAGGCCGAGACGAAGCTTGCCGTTGTGGCGCCTGGCGAGGTCGGCGAGTTCACTGAAGTGATCTGCTTCGAGCACCTCGATGCCGGTTTTGACTTCGGCATTGCGCGCGGGCCACCGGCGCGCACCGGATAGGGATTCGTTGTAGCCGGTGATTTTTGCTGACAGTGCACCGTTGTCCGCATGGACGCCCAGGGCGGAGGCTGCAACATCGGCGACTTTGCCGCGAAGAGCGGTGACGCTTTTGGGGCCGTTGGGATGAACGGAATTTATAAGCAGGATGACGTAGGAATCGCTCGTGGGGTCGATCCACAACGATGTGCCGGTGAAGCCGGTATGGCCGAAGGAGCCGACGGGAAAGAGCGTACCGCGATTGCTGGAGTAGGGGGAATCAATGTCCCAGCCAAAGCCGCGGAGAGCGGTTCCATTGGGGGGCTGCTCGGGCGTGACCATTTTTTGCAGAACCGTTTGCGAGAGCGGGAATTTGCTGGGACGGCCGGCAAGGCGATCGAGAAGATTCTGTGCGTAGATGGAGACGTCGTCAGCTGAGCTGAAGAGACCGGCGTCGCCGGCAACGCCGCCCATGCGGCGCGCGGTGGGATCGTGCACGACGCCGCGGAGCATGACGCCCTGATCATACTGAGTGGGTGCAATGCTGGGAATCCAGGATGCGGGCGGAAGGAAACGCGTGTGCGTGAGGCCGAGGGGCGCGATGATGAAGCGCTGCGCGTACTCATCGAGGGTGAGGCCGGAGAGCTTTTCAACCAGCGCGCCGAGGACGATGTAGTTGATGTCGCTGTAGACGAATTGCACGCCGGCGGGATGGATTGGCTCGGAAGCAAATGCGCGCGCGAAGGCTTCCTGCTTGCCCTGCCAGGGATCGGTGAGCGAGAGATCGGGAGGAAGGCCGCTGTAGTGCGTGAGCAGTTGGCGGATGGTGATGTCCTGCTTGCCGTTGGCGGCGAAGTCGGGAAGATATTTGGAGACGGTGTCGTTGGGGCTGAGCTTGCCCTGCTCGTAAAGCTGCATGATTGCAGTCGCGGTGATCAGCGGTTTGGTGAGCGAGGCCATGTCGAAGATGGTGTCGAGTGTCATGGGCTCCTGCGTGGGCTCAAGCGAGCGCGAACCGTAGCAGCGGCGATAGACGACCTGGCCGTTGTGGCCAATGATGAGAACTGCGCCGGGGATCTGATGTTGATCGACTGCATTCGAGATGAGGCGGTCCGCGGCGGAGAAGTCAGGCGGAGTTGGAGTTTGAGTGAGCGCCGCGGGTGCATAGAGGAAGAGCGCGATGAGCGATGCAGAGAGACAAAGTGTGCGACGCACGCTAAAGGATCCTTTCTTGGGCGGTAGCGGGGCTTGGGAGCGATGCTGCGCTGGGGAAAATGAGGCTGACTGCGTAGCCCACTCCGCACGTAACAAGCGAGCCGATGAGCACGAACCACGTCCACGCGATTTTTGGAAAAACGAAGGGCAGAATTGAGAGCGCGATTGGATGCGGCTGCCGCCAGAGGATAAGATTTACGACGCAACCGGCAACCATACCAGCAATGGTACCGCTTTCATTGGCCCGGCGGGTAAGTGTACCGAGCAGGAAGACTCCGAGCATTGCGCCCAATAAGACGGATGCGATCGAGAGCCCGATCTCAACGACATGGCCGCCGCTGCGAGAGAGAACAGCCAACACGCCGAGAACGAGCGCCCAAAACACCGTCATGGCACGCGAGAGCCTGATACGGAGGGGCTGCGAGGTTTCAGGATGGCGGGGAAGATAGAAATCGACAACTGAGGTTGATGCGAGCGCGTTGAGGGCGGCGCTGAGATTGGACATGGCGGCGGCGAGGATGGCGGCGATCATCAGGCCGGCGATTCCAACCGGCATTTCGCCGACAATGAATGCGGGAAAGATGCGATCTGGATCTGCGGATGGCGTTGCGCCGGTGGAGCGGTAGTAGATGAAGAGTCCCGCGCCGATGAACAGGAAGAGCGCGAACTGAAAGCAGATGATGACGCCGCTGACGAGAAGCGCAAGGCGCGAATCGCGCAGATTCTTTGCGGCGAGCAGGCGCTGCACCATGAGCTGGTCAGTGCCGTGGCTGGCCATGGTGAGAAAGCATCCGCCGATGAGACCGGCCTGGAAGGTATAGGTCTCGGCGATGTTCCAGGAAAAGTGAAAGATGGTCAGCTTGTGGGCCATGGACGCGCCAGTGATCAGCGCATGGAGGCCGCCGGGGATTTTGTTGCAGATGGTAAAGAAGGCAACCACGGAACCGATGCCGTAGAGGGAGACCTGGAGAACGTCGGTCCAGATGACGGCTTTCATTCCGCCCTCATATGTGTAAAGGAGTGTGAGCGCGGTAAGGATGGCGATGGACGCGATATCGCCGGTGCCGATGGCGATGCTGACTACGATGGCGACCGCGAAGACGCGCACTCCTTCAGCAGCGGCGCGCATGACGAGAAATAGCAATGCAGTGAAGCGATGCAGGCGCGGGCCGAAGCGCTGGCCGATGAGTTGATAGGCGGTGAGCAGTTCGCCGCGAAAATAGCGGGGCAGAAAGAGTATGCAGATGACGATACGTCCGAGAAGATAGCCGAATCCGAGCTGCAGGAATCCGAAATCGCCGGTGTAGGCAAGGCCGGGCACGCTGATGAGGGTGAACGTCGTGGTTTCTGCCGCGACAATGGACAGTGTGATGGCCCACCAGGGAATGTTGCGGTCAGCAAGAAAATACGCACTCAGCGTGCCCTGATTTGATTTGCGGAAGCGCAGGCCGAAGAGCGTGATGCCCGCGAGATAAGCGAGCACCAGGGCGAGATCGACAATGCGCAGATGAGGGCCGTGTGCGGTGAGCGGATTCATTTAGCAGCTGAATAACTCCGTCAAGTTTGTTTCCCCGGTCTCAGATGCGAGACCCGGGGGCACCCATCATTTGAGTTTGAATTGCAAAGCGTCTTCGGCGAAATGCTAATGCGCTACGGGTGGAATGCCGAGTTCTTCGGGCGTGGGAAGCGTTCGGTTGCGGCTCCATTGCAGGCGGGCCTCGTTGAGTTTGCTGCTGCGCTGCATCCACAACTGGATGGCCGCGTCGTAGCGGGCGGTCACATTCTCAAGCCAGTAGGGGCGATTCTCCATGAGCCACACATCGCTGAAGCGGGAGCGGAGATAGCTGTATCCATCGCGCAGGTCTTCGCACTCGCCGTTTACGCCGGAAACCGCGTAGAGATCGCGCGAGGCGTGGCGGCTGATTTCGGGATCCTTCATTCCGTCGTAGAGGCGATGATAGCCCGCTGCGATGGTATCCGCCGTTTGAAATTTGAAGGCGAGAAAGTCAATGCGGCGCGCGCCGAGGTCCATTGCTTCAACGGCTTCCGGTTCGCGCAGCTTGCCTGACGCCTTGGCATGCGCAATGAGAGTGAGAGCGCGCTCGGCGTCGAGTCGAACCTCGGCTGCGATGGGGCGGATTTTTGCGGCGACAAGCTGGCCATCGGCGCTCCATGGGTCGACCCAGAAGTAGACGTCGCGCGCATCTTCGAGATCGGCCTTCGCCAAGGCCTTGTGCGCATCGATCAGGGCACGCTGCGCTTCGTCGATGTCGCCGCTGGCGTCGCCGTGAAAGACGGGGCCATAATCGTTCTGAAACTGCGCGATGTCACTGTGGGCGATGTCACTCGACGCGGGCTGCCATGCGGCTGCTGCGCCGTAGAGGATGCCGTACCAGTCTTCGAGGAAGAGGCCTTCGCCGTCATCGTCCCATACAGTGTTGAGCAGGCCGGTGCTGCCCGCCTTTTGTCCCGCTGCAGCGAAGCCCTGGATGTTGCGCAGGCCGAGATCGTAGTCGGGATAGACGCGGTTCCAGTTGTTGACGCCGGGCGAGACCCAGGTCTCCATGCCGGCGTGAGTGTAGGGATCGAGCCAGGGGCCGTAACCATCGGGCTCCGGATCGTAATCCCACGCGACAGCGATCATGTCGTGCGGCAGGCGCGGGACCAGCGTGGGGCTCTTCATAGCGATGTCGCCCCAGAAGAGCAAGCGGCGATGGAGCGGCGTGAGCTCGTGGTGAATCTGCGAGAGGAAGTCAATGTAGACCGCGCCGAGGCCGCGCTGTTTTACCTCGTTTTGCGTCTGGCCCTGGCCTAGCTCCGTAGTTTCATCGGCGCCGACGTGCAGGAATGGACTGGGATAGACAGCGGCAAGGTCGTTGAACCACTGGCTGATGAGCTTGATGGAACCGGGCTGGCCCGGAGCGAGCACGGCGCCGTTGGGGACTTCAGCGAGGGGCGCGTACTGCTGCCAGTTGAAGACCTTGTGGAGATGGCCGAAGGCTTCCTGCTCGGGAATGATGGTGACGTGATAAGGGCGTGCGTATGCGACCAGCGCCTTGGCGTCTTCCACTGATATTGAGCCGCCGGGAAGCGCGGGCAGCGGGTTGGACGGGTACTGCATGGTGTTTTCGAAGTAGGGGGAGTAGACGTTGATCTTGTAGGCCGCGAAGGTGCGGATTTGTTTCTTCTGGAATTCGAGCGTGGGCACGGGTCCGCGCGAGAGGTCGTCGTGTACGCCGCGATAGCGCATTGCGGGCCAATCGCGCACCTTGCAGCCGATGAGGGACGCGCCGTCTGCGCTGGTGGTGACAAGCTGTTTGAGAGTCTGCGCACCGTAGAAGATGCCTTCGGCGGTGTGGGCGATGACGTAGACGTCGCGATGGTCGGTGAGAAGGACGTAGCCTTCGGCGCGCATGGGCTCATCGAGGGACAGCTTCTCGCGGCTGAGAATTCGCTGCGCCGCTTGATCGGCGTCGCGCAGGAGATGGATGCGGGCGGCAGATTTGGTTTCGTGCAGGGAGACGCCGCGCTGCTTGAAAGCGGCAGAAAGATCTTCGGCGGCAAAGGCGTCTTCGGCATCGTGGCCGGGAACAACGATGTTGACGCCGGCGGCGAGCGAGATGTCGGAGGCGCGTTCGAATTCGCGGGGCTGGGGGATGAGCGGCGGGCGGGTTGAGCCGGCAGACTGGGCCGAAGAAAAACAGGCTGGAGAGAATGCGAGCAGGGCGAACCCGATGGCAACAGACGCGTAGATGGGCCTCGACATTTCTTCATCTTCAATCGTTTTGGAGCGGAAGTCTATGGAGGAGTTCAGTTTGGTCGCTGGGAGGCCGGGGTTGGGGGTCATGGAGGAGCGGGTGATGATGGGCTAGGATTGGGTGATGGCGGTGCTTCTCGACATTCGCGACCTGCACATTCGCTTTGGGGCGAACGAGGCGGTGCGCGGGGTGAACCTGACGCTCGATGAGGGCGAAGTTCTGGGGCTGGTGGGCGAGTCCGGATCAGGCAAGAGTGCTACGGCGCTGGCGATTCTGGGATTGCTGGGTTCGGCGGCGGAGGTGGATGGGCAGATTTTGTGGCGAGGAGCTGAAGCCGGGCCGGCTGGGGCCGAGTCAGTCGATCTGCTGCGGCAGCCTGCGGGTGCGCTGCGGCGATTGCGGGGGCGGGAGATTGCGATGATCTTCCAGGAGCCGATGACGGCGCTGAACCCGGTGATGACGATCGGGCGGCAGGTTGCCGAGGCAGCCGAGGCGCACTTCGCTTCATGGACGGGCAGAGAGGCAAAGCAGAAAGCGATTCACGCGCTTGAATCCGTGGCGATTGACGACGCGGCGCGGCGCTATGGCGACTATCCGCACCAGTTTTCAGGCGGACAACGGCAGCGGATCCTGATTGCGATGGCGCTGATCAACAAGCCGCGCCTGCTGATTGCCGATGAGCCGACTACGGCGCTGGACGTAACGGTGCAGGCACAGGTTCTGAAACTGTTGAAAGATTTGCAACAGCAGCATGGGCTGGCCATGCTGTTTATCTCACATGATCTGGCGGTGGTTGGCGAGGTAGCCAGCCGATTGGCGGTGATGCGCGGCGGGCAGGTGGTGGAAACGGGACCTTGCGCGCAGCTGCTGACTGCTCCGCAACATGCGTATACGAAAGGTCTGCTGGCGGCGGTGCCTACGCTGCGGACGGATAGAAACAAGCCACTTCAACTGCTGGCGTCCAGCTTCTGAGTTCTCACAAAAACAACCTCGGTATTCCAGCCTCCAGCGGTGTGGGGGAGTCTTTGTGCCTGGAAGACGGGTGAGTTAAGGGTGTCACCGGATGGTGCTGCTCTTGTTTTGCAAACGTGAACTTTCCCGGGGTGAACTTTGTTGACGCTGCAATCCTCGGGAACGATACAATGGCCTTAACTCTCACGGCTCAAGCAGGAGGTTCCGGTTAATCAGATGCCCACGCTGAATCAGTGGAAGACCTGGGTCAAAAAGCTTGGGTATGCAGAGAAGGCGCGGGCCGAGAGGAGAATCCCATCAGGATTTACAGCCAGGCGGCAGAACCTCCCCACCTCGAAGCGTGCCATCATCAGGGATATCAGTACAAGCGGACTTCAAATCCTGACTGAAGAACGCTGGCCCATCGGTGAGCTGGTCCCATTGACGGTGGAAGTGGAGGGGTTGTCGGAGGAGCAGTCAGAGCCTCAGATTTCAGTGCAGGCGCGGGTCGCCCGCCATGCAAAAGATGGCGTCGGATTATCGTTTGTTCTCCCGGAAGGCCTGGATCCCAAACTTTGGGATGCTTTGCTCACGGGCGCAGTGGTCCTGACGGGCCCTAAAGATACCCTGTACACCCTCAGGGTGCTCCGCACAGTTTTGTTCCTGAGCAGGCTTTGTCACACCGAAGCCCGCGAAGCGATTATGCTGCTTGGCGCGGAACTTGATCAGCATCGAACTGCGAAAGCGATGGAAATTGCACAGCGTGCTGAAGAGCTGCTGGATTCAGAGCCCGATGGGGACAAGATGCGCGCCGATCCACAGCTGGTGAAGAACATCCTCAAGCATGGTTCATGGTCGGATGGCTTGACAACGCCGATGTGGGCAGGTCTGCTGGCCACATCCTGCACTTCGGATGGGAAGGACCAATCCAACCAAAAGTTTGCCGACCTGGTTGCCAACATCTCGAACACGCAGGCCCGGATCTTCATTTCCGCGTGCAAGAAGGCATTGGAACTCAAGGCAGAAACCGAAAATCCTCCGGCGGCTCGGGTAGTTTTTACGCCGAAACAAATGGTTCGTTTGAGTGGCATGGTCGATGTGGGGAGAATTGGGGCTGATGTTTCCTACCTCTTCAAGGCGGGAATCATCGAAAAGAACTTTGACTTTACGTCTTACATTCCGGCAGAGAATTTTGATATCACTCCTTCGCATCTCGGCCTGGAACTGTACGCGCGCTGCAAGGGAAATTGCATCAATCTTGACGCCGCCTGACCGATCCCTGTATGCGCCGGCGTTGCCGCCGGGGTGTATCGTGATCCTGGCGCTTTGACCTTACTGCTGCTTGGGCTGGATTTCCCGGGTAGCTCTTTTGGTCACGCAGAGTGCGCCTGGAGCGATACAATTCCATCGAATCGGGTCCGAAGAAGCAGGAGGTTCCGGTTAAGCAGATGACAACCCTGAATCAATGGAAGACCTGGGTCAAGCGGCTTGGATACCTGGAGAAGCCGCGGGCTGAGAGGCGAATCCCGTCTGGGTTCTCCGCAACGCGACGGTACAACTCCGCTGCAAAGCCGGCCACCATCAGAGATATCAGCTCGACCGGACTTCATATTCTGACGGAAGATCGCTGGACGCCTGGCGAGCTGGTGCCGTTGACCGTACAGGTGGAACGGTCGTGGGAGGATCCCTCCGAGCCCAAGATTGAGGTGCAGGCGCGGGTCGTGCGGCATGCCGACGACGGCATCGGATTGTCGTTTGTTCTTCCGGAAGGCCTGGATCCGAATCTTTGGGATGTGCTGCTGAGAAACGCGGTAGTTCTGAGGGACCCGAATGAGATCCTGCGCACACTCAGGGTGTTGCGAACGACCCTGTTTCTGTGCCGGCTATGTCATGCCGAGGCCCACGACGCGATTCTGCTGCTTGGCGGAGAACTGGATCACCCCAGAACAGAGAAAGCCATGGAGATTGCGCTCGGCGCGGAGATGCTGCTGGCCTTGGAACCCAATGCGGAAAGAATGCGTGCTCATCCGCCCCTGGTGACCAGCATCCTTAAGCACGGGTCATGGGCGGATGATTTTACGAAGCATCTGTGGGCAGGCCTTCTGGCTACATCGTGCACGTTGGATGGGATGGACGAATCGAATATCCCCTTTGCCGAGTTGCTCGTGAATGTTACACATGCTCAGAGCCGGATCTTCGTTGCAGCGTGCATCAAGGCTTTGGAACTCAATGGCGGAACCGAGTCTCCGCCCGCGACTCGAATCATTCTTACGCCGAAACAGATGATTCGGCTTACCGCCATGTATGACCTGACCAGGATTGCTACCGACGTGGCCTATCTTTTCACTTCGGAAATCATTGAAAAGAACTTCGACTTTACGTCCTATCTTCCTACCGAAAGCTTTGACATCACGCCTACGCGGCTGGGACTGGAATTGTATAGACGCTGTAAAGCGGAACGCATGAAGCATGATTCGTCGCTGGATGTTTTCGGGAATGACCAACCGTTGCCGCCGCAGCCGCCGGTGTTTGGGACAGATGAGATAGCCCTGCCTCCGCCGTCAACGGCCATTCGCGGTTAAGTGCCCTCGGTAAGGCGTTCGCTCGCTGGCGGGCCCCGGGAACATGCTGGAGGCTTGCAACCGGGCTATACTTTTCCAATGAAACTCCACATGGGGATGGATGTCGCATGAGGCACCTGGTGCACTTGTGCGCGGCTGTGGTCTTGCTTGCTGTGCCGGTGTGCAGCGCACAGACGACGCCCGCCACCCACCACGCCAAGAAACCGCCTAAGCCCGAGCCTACTCAACAGGAGCTGTTTGACTATGTGCGCACCCAACTGCTGTCTCTGAGCACCAGCGACGGGGTGAATAACAACCTGGAAGTCACGTACGATCTGGCCACCTCGATACTTTCGATCACGCGGCCCGACGGGCGCTGCAACATCTTTCTCGCCAACCTGGACGCAAACAGCGCTCTTTGGGAGACCTTCGATCCGAGCGACACCTACCATACGCGCGAGCAGGTGCTGCGCCTGACGCTGACTTCTGTCAACGGCAAGAGCGCGCGCACCTGCTACGACGAACACGACCAGGCGGATTCAAGCATGGCGGCGAACCGTGCGCGGCTGCTGTTTTCGCTGGCGAGTGCAAACGCGATTCCCGGCTTCACCGACAAGATGGACGCGGCGATCAAGAAGCTGATCGTGCTGGCCGGCGGCAATCCGCAGAAGGATATTTTCTAGAGCGCACAATCGGCAGACGCAGTTCCGCCCCTTGGCGGGCCCTACAACGGGCCCGGGAGCGGATTGGACCTGCGCAGTTCCGAGTTATTCGGCTGCGGCTTCTTCTGCGACCGGCTCGGCGGCAGGTTCGGAAGTGCCATCACTGGCAACCTTTACCTGCACGTGGGCCGTGACTTCACGGTGAAGCTTGATGGCCACGGTGAAGTCGCCCAGGCTCTTGAGCGGCTCAGAGAGCTGAATCTTGCGGCGATCGACTTCAAAGCCCTGGGTGCCGAGCTCGGCTGCGATATCGGCCGAGGTGACGGAGCCGAAGAGGTGGCCGGCTTCACCCGACTTGCGGGTAAAGCTGAGCACGACGGGCTCGAGTTTGGCGACGAGCAGCTCGGCCTGGGCCTTCTCCGTTGCGGAGCGGCGTGCGGCGGCGTTCTTCATCTGCTCGATGACGACCTTGTTGGCTTCAGTAGCCTGCATGGCCAGCTTGCGCGGCAGCAGGAAGTTGCGGCCGTAGCCGTCTGCGACCTTGACCACGTCTCCGCGGCTGCCCAGGTTGGCTACGTCTTCTTTCAGAATGACTTCCATGACAAATTCTCCAATGGGTCGGCGGCGCCGGGGACGCCTTTGTCTCCTGGACAAGGGCGGCGGTGCCTTGATAGTGCAGCGCGGCATTGCCTGCGCTCACGTGAATTGAATCGCCGGCGGTGACGGCACGAATCCATCCGCGCCTTTTCAAAGCGGCGACTAGAGCATTTTCGGAATCCATATAGACCTTTTCAGTACGGTGAAAGGTGGCTTTTTCTTGAGGAACAAGCCACTTGAGTGTGTGCTTTCGGTCTACACCAATTCCGAACATGCTATAAGCCGGCGTTGCTCTAGTGCCGGGTTGCGAACGGAAGCAGGGCGATGTTCCGGGCCTGCTTGATGGCGCGGGTGAGGCGGCGCTGGTGCGTGGTGCAGACGCCGGTGAGGCGGCGGGGCACGATCTTGCCGCGCTCAGCCACGAAGCCCTGCAGCAGACGGACATCGCGGTAAGGGATGGCGTCAATCTTCTCGGTGCAGAACTTGCAGACCTTCTTGCGGCGGAAGAACTTGCCGCGTCCGCCGGGACCGCCGGAGGGACGACCGCCAGGGCCACCTGCGGGACGACCGCCGGAGCGAGGTGCTGGGCTGCTGGGGCCTTCAGATGCTTGCGATGCGCCGCTTTCGGGCGCCTTGGATTGAGTTTCTTCAGACATGCTGTTTCCTCTTTACTCTCTACATTCAAGGGCTAAAGCCCTTGCTGATTTTTGTCAGATTTGCGCCGCGACCGAAGCCGCGCCCTGACACATAGGTTTGAACTGACTGCTAGGCGCCGGCCTGGACCGGCTCGGCAACTTCCGCCGCGGCGGGGGCTGCAGGCTGGGCCGCAACGGGGGTCGCAGCCGGGGCTGCGGGTGCGGCATGCTCCGAGCTGACCTTGCGGCGAACGCCACGGAGAGCCTTGACCTTGGCGAGGCGCTTTTCTTCCTCGTCGATGCGCACAGTGATGAACTTGATCACCGGCTCGGTAACGCGCAGGCGGCGCTCGAGCTCAAGCACCACGGGGCCGCTGGCCTCAATGGTCAGCAGCACGTAATTGCCGTCGTTGAACTTGCGCACCGTGTAGGCGAGCTTGCGCCGGCCCATCTTTTCGACAGTCTTCACCACTCCGCCGCCACCGGTGACAGTGGCGCTGAAGCCGGCGATGAGCTTGTCAGCATCTTCTTCGGCCACGTCAGGCCGAACAATGAACATCACTTCGTAGACACGAGACATTTTGATTCCTTTTCCGCTGGATTTTCTTGTCCAGCTCTTACCGCAGGGGCTGAAGCCCCAATCCTTCGTTGCATCCATTGCGGCACGGCTGAAGTCGTGCCCTTTCAAAACCGGGGTGTTTGAGAGCCTCCCAGTTCGTCGTTCCTGTTGCCTGTTCCCTAATCCCAGTTCCCTGTCTTACTCGCGACGATTAAACTCATTCATCGCGGCTGGCGGCCCGTCGCTGATGATGCGCCTTGTGGCAGTCGCCACACGATCAAGCACCTCGTCGAGCACCGTCAAATCCGCCTTGCGCATCGGCGAGAGCAGATAATCCCTGCCGTGCCGTCTGCCTCCGGTTGCAATCGCTTCCGGGGGCAGATCCAATCCGACTCCGATGCGCAGGCGCAACCACTCCTGCCCACCCAGGGCGCCGGTAACGCTGCGGGCTCCGTTGTGGCCCGCCGTCGATCCGCGCTCCCTGATCTTGAAGGTGCCCAGTTTCAGGTCAAGCTCGTCGTAGATCACGAGCAGATCCTTCGCTGGATTCACTTCAAATTCCCTGACCAGAGCGGCCACTGAAAGCCCGCTCAGGTTCATAAACGTCTCCGGCTTGGCCAGGACCACTTCGCGCCCCGCTATGCGGCAGGTTGCGGTAACGGCCTTCGATCGCCGGTTCTGCACCACAACGCCCTCTTGCTGAGCGATGCGGTCAATGGCCATGAACCCCGCGTTGTGCGGCGTCCATGTGTATTCAGGACCGGGGTTGCCGAGCCCCACCACCAGAAAAGGACCAGGCGGAAGGAGGCTGCGGCTAACTCCGAACTCACTTGCTTCAGCCAAGACTTACTTCTTCGCCTCGGGCTTCTTCGCAGCTCCCGCTGCTGCGTCTTCCGGCTTGCCCTTCTTGGCGACTTCCGGCTCGGCCGGTCCAGCCGCGGCTGCAGCTGCTTCAACTTCGGCTGCCGGCGCCACTTCTTCACGGATCGAGATGACGTGGGCAACGGTTGCATCCTCGGCGTCGAGGAACTTGATGGAACCGGAGTGGGGCAGATCGCTGACACGCAGCGAAGCCCAGAGCTCCAGCTTGCTGACATCGACATCGATGTGGCTGGGAATATCGCCCGGCAGGCACTCGATTTCAACTTCGCGCAACACCTGGTCGAGGATGCCGCCGGCGGTCTTGACGCCTGCCGGGATACCGAGCAGCTTGACACGCACGCTGACCTTGACGGCCTTGTCCATGGCGATGCGCTTGAGGTCGATGTGGATCAACTGATCCTTGATGGGCTCGCGCTGCCAGTCAACGATCATGGCTTTGGCGGTGGGCTGGCCGGCAACCTCGACATCGAAAATGGTGTTGTGGCCGGTCTCTGAAAACAGGATCCGCGAAATCTGCTTGGGGTCCACTTCAACGGCGACCGGGGTGTGGCCCGATCCGTACAGCACGGCGGGAATCTTGCCTGCAACTCGCACGCGGCGCGCGGCATTCTTGGTGAACGCACCCTCACGGGGCTTGGCTACGACTACTTCTGGCATTTGTTCTCTCGTTTCCTGGTATCGGGCACGGGGTTTTGAAGTCCGCTCCCTTTGTTGGAGCGAGTGGTCAGTTGTCAGTGATCAGTGGTCAGTTGAAAAGCTGGCCGCCGCTGCATGCTGACTTCTGTTGACTCGCGTTGCTGTTGATAAAGATCATTGGCGGTTGAAGACTGACAACTGACCACTGATCACTGTCCACTCAGTTAAACAGCGAACTTACGCTGGTTTCGAGGTGAATGTTCTCTATTGCTGTACCGACGAGGCCGGCGATGGAGAGCACTTTAATCTTGGGCAATTTCTGGGCCGCTTCGCGCAGGGGGATGGTGTTGGTGACAACCACCTGCTCCAGGCGCGAGTTGGCGATGCGGTCAATGGCCGGGCCGGAAAGCACGGCGTGGCTGGCGCAGGCGTACACGGTGGCTGCACCGGCGTTGTAAAGAGCGTCGACGGTTTTTACGAGCGTGCCGGCGGTGTCAATGATGTCGTCGATGATGAGGCAGGTTTTGCCGGCCACTTCGCCGATGACGTTCATGACTTCTGCGACGTTCATGTCGGTGCGGCGTTTGTCGACGATGGCCAGGGGCGCGCCAATCTTCTGCGCAAAGAAGCGGGCCCGTTCCACGCCGCCGGCATCGGGCGAAACCACGATGAGGTTGGGCAGGTTGAGCTCGCGGAAGTGACTGACGAGGACGGGGCTGGCGAAGAGATGATCGACGGGAATGTTGAAGAAGCCCTGGATCTGCGCGGCGTGCAGGTCGCAGAAGAGGGCGCGGTTGGCGCCGGCGGTGGTGAGCAGGTCGGCGATGAGCTTGGCGCTGATGGCGACGCGGGGGCGGTCTTTGCGATCCTGTCGGGCGTACCCGTAGTAGGGCACAACCACCGTGATCCTGGCCGCCGAGGCCCGCTTGAGCGCATCAATCATTACCAATAACTCCATGAGGTGCTGGTCCACCGGATAGCAGGTGGGCTGCACCACAAAAACATCGACGCCGCGCACGTTCTCCAGTAACTGAAAATAGACTTCGCCATCGGCAAAACGCTGCAACTTGGCTTCGCCGACGGGAACCCCAATGTGCCGGGCTATCTCTTCAGCCAACGGCCGGTTGGCCGTGCCGGAGAAGAGCTTGAAGCGCCTGTCCTCGCTCAGGTTGCGGGTCCGCTTGCGCTCGACTGCCGGCTTGGCGTCTTTCGCCTTGGCCGTATCCTGCTTGGCCGTATCTTGCTTGGCCGGATCTTGCGACGCGCCTTTTTCGGGCTCTTTGGGGGCACCGTCGCGCGGCGTGTTCGATCCGCTGTCAGGTGGCTGCTTGTCTTCCGCCGTTACCGTCAAAACTTCCGATCCCATCTCCGAAATCCTCCAAGCTGGTTGGCTTTGGCTGCTTTCCGGGCTTGCGTGGCACTTCACAAACTTGGCTGGGCGACTAGGATTCGAACCTAGATAAGTGCCTCCAAAGGGCACTGTCTTGCCATTAGACGATCGCCCAATTTCTGGCATTTTCAGGGAAATCATGCCCTTGAAAGTTTGGCGCCAGGTTGCCGCTCCTTGTGGTGGCGTCAACTATGGTGCACTGCCTTCGAGAAACTTCAACCCTGAAAATGCGGATCGCAACCGTCCGCGAGTCTCTCTTGCGCAACGGTTCGCTGTCAATCCTGTTCTTGAAGAAGCATTTCGCGCCAGTAGGCTGAGCGCGGCAGGGTGCGGGTCAACTGACTTTCCACTCCGGCCGAGCGCAGGCGTTGGCAGGCTGCTTCTGCATCTCCGCGGGTCAGGTACAACCCGAAGAGCGCCGAACCGGACCCGGACAGCGAGGCATGGAGGGCTGCCTCCGGTGTACCGGTAGCCGCAAGGATGCGCTTGATTTCTGCAAGGGAGGGCTGCTGGGGGAAGACGACGTGTTCAAAGTCGTTCTGGATCCAGCTACTGATCCCGGTGCGGACAAGCGCGGACTCTTGTGGTCCGGCCAGGTTCTTCTCAATCGGAAGAACACCGGAGGAGCCGGTTCCCTGCTGACCTTCCGGGATTTTTCCACGAATCGCATTGGGAATCGCTTCGGGGATCGATCCAGCGAAGGCGCTGGCATAGGCGCGGCTCAACTCACTTAGTTTATCTGCACTTGCGTCCTGGGTCAATCCTTCTGCTGCACAAAGGGCGTCCCAATCGCGAAAGGCCTGCGGAGTGGAGACGCCGACGGCAGGCGTGGCGACGACGCACCAGGTGGGTTCGATGTCGGGGAGTGGGGAGACTTGCTGGCCGCGGTCGAGGCCGAGAACGGTGCCTCCGATGAGAAAGAGGGGGACGTCAGAACCGACCTGGGCGGCAAGTTCGAGCTTTTTGACGAGGCAATCTTTCCAGTCCAAATCGGGCCAGTCCAAATCGGGAACACCAGACGAACGCGGGGTGGCCCAGGTTTCGCTTTTCAAACCTGGGATCCCAAGAATCCCGCTCCCAATCCCCAACTCAGCTTCCAACCCCACCAGCGCGGCAACTGCGTTCGCCGACCCAGCGCCTAGCCCGCCTTGGACCGGCAGGCGCTTGTGGATGTGGATTTGGACTTCGGCGGTGAAGTCGAGGGATTTTAGGACCAGATCCACCATCTTCCAGGCGGTATTGCGACTGTCGGTGGGAACGCGGGAGTCGTTCGAGGTGAGGTGCAGCGTGGTGGATGAAGCGGGGCGGGCAGTGACGGTAACGATGTCGTGAAGTTCGATGGTCTGGTAGACGGTGACCAGGCCGTGGAAGCCGTCAGGGCGCGGCGCGCCGATGTAGAGCCCCAGATTGATCTTGGCGTGGGAGCGGACGGCTGTGGGCATACTTCAAGATTGTAGAACCGGTAGCCTGCGGGCGAAGGCTCAGCGCCCGGGTCTCAAAATCGAGACCGGTGGCACCCGATGGTTCAAGTCAGGACCGTTTGGCCGGCTTCTTTCTGGATTTGAGGGAGCGGCGGAGGTCTTCCCAGTCTTTTTCGGTCTGGTCGGCGTAGAGAGCGCCGAATTTGCCCAGGGCTTCGGCGCAGCCGTCGCCGCTGCCGAGATAGCCGGCGATCACGGCGGGGTCGCCGGAGCGGGCGTGGCCGCGGGCAAGCAGCTCGCCGCAGACTTCGGCGAAGGCCACCAGGGCCCCACCGGCGAGATCTTCAAGATTGATGGAGCCCTTGTGGTCGTTGAGCTGGCGAACCAGATATTGGCGGTTTCCGATGTGGGTCCAGCCGAGGAATGGGTCGGACTGGATCTGCATGGCGCGCTGGCCTTCCGCAACGCGCTGGCCATTGTGGTGGGGCGAGTGCGCATCGGGCAGATACAATGCATAGCCGGAGTTGGGCTCCTCCTTGATCTGCAGGAAGAGGGGATCTTCAGGGCCGTTGCCTTCAAAGTAGACACAATAATCGCGCAGGCCGACGGAGCCGGTGCCAACGACTTTGAAGGCTACGTCGATTGGCTTGTAGAAGGACAGAAGATGCTGGCGCTGCGGCTCCAGCATCTGGCGATACGGCCCAAGCGAGGCGATCACGGCATCAGCTTGCGCGGCGGTGACGCGGGTCAACATGGGCTTGATTTCTTTGAAGCGGCGGCCGCCGGACTTGGCGGTTCTGGATTTAGAGGGTGCAGGCTCGGTGAGCTGGTCGAGGGTGTGCTCAGGTTTGGCTCGCTCAGCCTTCAGCAGTGCATCGTGAATAGGCGTGACCTGGCTCATGCGATGGACCTGGTGGCGGCCTATCTCAATCAGAGGCATGCCGGCAAAGGCGTGCATCTGCGCGGAATAGTGCTCGATGAAGTGCTCCACTGCTGCGCGCGCGGCGGAGTCCTTGTGAGAGGCACCGCGGCCGGCAAGGGTGACGGAGGCGGCCATTCGCTTGAGGTCCCACTCGAAGGGCCCGCGGATGGTTTCGTCGAAGTCGTTGATATCGAAGACCAGGCGGCCGTCGGGCGCGGCGTAGGCGCCGAGGTTGCGCACATGGGCGTCGCCGCAGAGCTGGGAAATGATGCCGGTGTTGGGCAGCAGAGCCAGGTCCGCGGCCATGACGGGCACTGCGCCGCGAAAATAGCCAAACGGCGAGGCGGCCATGAGATCGTACTTGAGCTTGACCAGCGGCGGGACGCGGCCGTGCATGGAACGGGCAAGAAGATCGAGCGGCGAGGTCTTGCGCGCTTTGGGGTTGAATGCGTTGTGCTGCTGGCGGCCGACCTGCTTGCGCCGCGCCTGACCGAGATTGCGCCGTTCTTCAGGAGTTGCCCATTGCATGAGAGGGACCATATACCGTCAGGGCCTGCGGTGCAAAGAGGAGAAGCAGGTGATTTACACTTCTGTGGAAGCTCGGGCCACGCACGTGGATGAATTCTGCGGCCTGAACCCATCCCACTGAGGAATCTCTTTTGACACGCGCATCCCTTCACAGAGTTTTGACCATTGCTGTTTTTTCTCTCGCGACCGTTGCTCTCACAGCCCAGGAACCAGCGAAACCGCTGACGGTGGAGGCGATCTATGCGCACGGCTCGCCGGCGGGCAATCCTCCAGATGGACTGACCTGGTCGCCGGACGGAAAGCATCTGACCTATCTCGAAAGTGGCGAGTTGCTGGATATTGATCCGGCGACGGCGAAATCGCATGTGCTGGTGAGCCGGGCGAAGTTGGCGTCGCTAGCCGGAGGGAGCGACACGGAGCAGGACCGCGACCACCGCGACCGCTACAAGATGGCCAGCTATATCTGGGCGCCGGACTCGCTGCATCTTCTGTTCGACTCGGATGGGCGGCTGTGGCTCTACGATCTGCGCAACGGGACGGGGATCGAAGTGGGTTTTACGGGAGCGGCGTCGGGGGATGATCCGAAGTTCTCACCCAGTGGCGATGCTATCTCGTATGTGCGCGACCATGGGCTTCATGTGCTGCGGCTCAGGGAAGCGGGAACACCTACGATTGCCGTGGCCCCAACGCAGAACACCAGCATCCTCAACGGCGAAGTGGACTGGGTTTACCTGGAGGAGCTGGACGTTCGCAGCAACTACTTCTGGGCGCCGGACTCGAAGAGCCTGGCTTTTCTGCACATGGATGAAAGCGCTGTGCCGAAGTATCCGATCACGGATTGGATCCCAACGCACGCGACAGTCACCGATCAGCGCTATCCGCAGCCGGGCGATGCAAATCCCAACGTGCGCGTGGGTGTGGTGGGCGCGATGGGCGGGAAGACAGTGTGGGTGAGGCTGCCGATACGCGATGGGCAGGACTACATTCCGCGCTTCGGCTGGGTGAACGCAAGGACGCTGTGGATTGAGACGCTGACGCGCGACCACAAGCACCGCGACATCTACTTTGCGGACCGGCAAACCGGCTCGGCGCACCTGGTGCTGCAACTGCATGACGACAAGTTCTTTGACGAGGCTTACGACGTGGCGGTGGGCGCAGGCGAGATGGTTCTGACCGATTGGGCGGATGGGCACACGCACCTCTATCTCTATAGCTACGACGAGAACAATCCGGCAGGCACGACTGCAAAACTACAACGGCAACTGACCAGGGGCGACTTTGAAGTGGGAGGCGTTCTGGGCGTGGATTTTGCGCGGAAGCAGATCGAGTTCGAGTCGAACGAAGGCGACCCGCTGGAACAGCAGTTGTGGCAGGTGGAGTTTGACGGGAACCGCAGGCAGTTGAGCCAGGGCGGGGGGACGCACGAGGGAAACTTTGCGCCGGGAGCATTCGCGTATGTGGACAAGAAGTCTACGCGCATGGAGCCGGCCTCGCTGCGGTTGTGCCAGACGGGCGGGAGTTGCAACGTGTTCTGGACGGGGCCATCACTGAACGCCTACCAATTGCATGCGCCGGAACAGTTTGAGGTGAAGGCTCACGACGGCGAGACGCTCTATGCGACGTTGCTGCTGCCACCGGGAACAACAAATGCAGCGAGCGTGCCGCTGATCGTGAATCCGTACGGCGGACCGGGGCCGATGACGGTGAATGACAAGTGGAGCGACAGCCTGCTGTTTGACGAGGTGCTTGCCGAACACGGATTTGCGGTGCTGCACGCGGACAATCGCGGAACGGGCAAGCGCGGGCGCGCCTTTGCACAGGCGGCGTATCACGACTTTGGCCCGGTGCAGCTTGAGGATCAATTGACAGTGGTGGACGCGGCGCTGGCGAAGTATCCGCAACTGGATGCGAAGCGGATGGGGTGGTGGGGATGGAGCTGGGGCGGGACGTTCACGTTGTATGCGCTCACGCACTCCGACCGATTTCGCGCCGGGGTTGCCGTGGCTCCGGTGACTGACTGGCGCAACTACGATTCCATTTACACGGAACGATATATGAGCGAGCCCAAGGATTTCGTGGAGGGGTACAAGGACTTCTCGGTGGTGAACTCGGCGGCGAACCTGAAGGGGCATCTGCTGCTGGCGCATGGCACGGGCGACGACAATGTGCACATGGAAAACTCGATTCAGTTCATTCAAAAGCTGATTGAAGCGGGGATTCCCTACGATCTGCAGCTTTTTCCGCGGAAGACGCACTCGATTGCGGGGCCGGATGTGCGGACAGAGTTGTTCAATCGGATATTGGCGCACTTTGAGGAGTATCTGAAGCCGCCGGTTGGCGTTGGAGCGGGAGAATGACGTTCGCAGAGTACTGCGCGGGAAAGGTTGAGCCGACGGATGAGGGCGTGTGCGCGCATTTGATTCGCTGCGAGATTGCGCTTCTCGATCCTGCAGTGCGGCGGGATCGGGCGCAGGTGGAGGCGCTGCTGGCGCAAGATTTTCTGGAGTTCGGATCGTCAGGACGAGTGTTTGATAGAAAGACGATTGTGGATTCGCTGGCGAGCGGAGACTATCACTCTCCGGCCGCGGAAGAATTGAAGTGCTCGCGCATTGGAGCAGATGTAGCGTTGGTGACTTATCGGACGGTGAGGATGGATGATGCGGGGGCACGGAGCGTGACTCTGCGCAGTACTTTATGGATTCGAGAAGCAGGAATCTGGCAGGTGCGGTTCCACCAGGGGACGCGCGTGGATTGACGTGCCTACAGCTCGCGGCGGCGGAAGAGATCGTCTTTGTCGCGGGCGGGGCAGTTGGAGCAGCCGAGGCAGCAAACCAGCAGGACGGCCACTCCCACCGTCACCAGGACTGCGAGCACGCTACCGTTCATCACTACCCAATGAACCATGCTTCGCATACTCCGGGACACTCCTCAAAAGACCGCGCGCTGATGGCTCGGGTCTTTACTTTAAAGACGTATTTTCGGGGCTGGGGGGAGCAGACTGCCCGTCGCGACAAGTGTAGCATCGGCGGGTTCCCCGGTCACTGTTTGATTTTCCGCTTGCTGAAGAGGGAATAAAAAGCGAAAATAATTCCACGATGGCGACCGGAGCCAATTCGGTACCGAGTGCATCGGTCGAAGTCTGGCCGGAAGATGAACCTGTGCTGGAGCCGGAACCAGATTCCGACGGCCCCGATGTTGCGGTGACCAGGGCTACTGCAAAAAGCGCTGAAGGCGACGCGGGACTGAACTGGCTGTTTGTCGATTTGAACTCCTACTTTGCCTCGGTGGAACAGGAAGTGAGGCCGGAACTGCGCGGGCGGCCGGTGGCCGTGGTGCCCATGATGGCGGATACAACTGTTTGCATTGCGGCCAGTTACGAGGCCAAGGCGTTCGGGGTGAAGACCGGCACGCAGGTGGGCGAGGCAAAGCGCATGTGCCCCGGCCTGGTGCTGCTGGAGGCGCGGCACGAGATCTACGTGGACTACCACCACCGAATTGTGGAGGCGGTGGAAACCTGCCTTCCGGTGACGGCTGTGCTCTCCATCGACGAGATGGCTTGCCGGCTGATGGGGCGCGAGCGGAGTCTGCTGGCGGCGATGGAGCTGGGCAGGCGTGTGAAGGCGCGGATCCGGGAGACGGTCGGCGAGTCACTGCGCAGCTCAGTTGGCCTGGCGACGAACCGGTATCTGGCCAAGGTAGCGAGCGACATGGAGAAGCCGGACGGGCTGGTAGCGCTGCCGCTGGATTTATTACCGGAGGCGCTGCGGCAACTGACGTTGCGCGATCTGCCGGGGATTGGGCCGCGCACTGAGGTCCGGTTGAACGAGCAGGGGATCAAGAGCATGGACGATCTGCTGGCGCTGGATTGCGAAAAGGCCGGGCAGCTTTGGGGATCTGTCTGGGGCGAGCGGCTGTGGCACTGGCTCAAGGGCGAAGACTTCGACATGTCGGAGACGGAGCATCTGAAGTCGATCAGCCACCAGCATGTGCTGGCGCCGGAGATGCGCTCGCCGGAGCAGGCATGGGCTGTGGCGCATAAGCTGCTACACAAGGCGGCCATGCGGCTGCGCGCGGGCGGATTGTGGGCGGGCAAAATTGGCGTGGTGCTCGGGTTTGGCGTGCCGGAGTCAAAGGCGAAGCCGGCAGTGGGGTTCGGCGTGCCGAAGAAGGGCTGGAAGGCGGAGATGAAACTGAGCGAGTGCCAGGACAATCAAACGCTGATAGCGGCGCTTTCGCGCTTATGGGCGAGCCAGCCGCCGGGGCATCCGCCGCCTTACTTTATTGGCGTGCATCTAGGGGAATTGGTGCCGGACCGGCTGCACTCACTCAATTTGTTTGAAGGCACCGAAGATGCGCAGAGCCGGGCGAAACTGCTGGAGACGATGGATGCGCTCAACAACAAGTATGGGATGAGCACGCTGGCTCCAGCGACGATGCTGACCGCGTTCAAGGCCGCGCCGACGCGGATTGCGTTTCATAGCATTCCGGAGTTGTTCTGAGCTGGCTCGAGCACCGAATCCTCAGTTCGGCAGTAGACCCCGGCCAGGACGATCCAGCGAGAATGTCGGTATCTCAATATCAAACCGCTCGCCGCTCTCGCTCTCCATCTGGTAAGCCCCGCCCATCATCCCCGATGTCGTGTCGAGAGGCACGCCACTCGTGTATTCAAAGCGCTCGCCGGTTCTGAGCACTGGTTGCTCCCCCACGACACCCGGACCCTTGACCTCGGTGAGTTCGCCGCGCGCGTTCGTGATCATCCAGTGCCGGCTCAGCAGCTGTACGGTTTCCTGTCCCCTATTCTCGATGATCACTCGATAAGCCCAGAAATACTGCGAACTCTCCGGCGATGATTGCGCCTCAAGGTAAGTGGGTGTAACGCTAACCGCGATTTCCTTTGTAATTGCTCTATACGGAGTCGATTCTGCCATACAGAGAGCTTAGAGCAAACCGGTGGGATGATCCAGGATGAACGCGGCGGCGAGTGCTCTTGGTCTGAAGGAACCCAGATCCGGAAAAATGGCGTTGGGGATAGCAATACGAACGGAACCCGGAACCGCGCAGCCTTCTGCCGCTGGCGCTTCGACCTGTCCAATTCACACTGTGGCCTGGACATTCGTAACATCGTCAGGCTTGAAGGGTATCGAAAACGAAAAAGTCGCTCCGGGGCCGTCATTCGGCTCAGCCCATAGCCGGCCGTTATGCCTCTCGACAATGGTGCGGCTTATCGACAGGCCCATTCCCATTCCTTCCGTCTTGGTCGTGTAGAAGGCTTCAAATAGCTTCTTCATATCCTGCGTTGCAATCCCCACGCCTGTGTCTTGTACCGTCAGTCGCACGCAATCGCATTCTTCTTTTTCGGTTCTGATGACCAACTCCCTCGGACGATCTTCAACGCCGCTCATTGCGTCGGAGGCGTTCCGGGCCAGGTTGAGGATGACCTGCTGAAGCTGGACACGATCACCTGTGATGGACGGCAGGTCGTTGGCGAGCTCCTGTCGCAGGATCACGCGGTTTCTCTGAAGGTCATCACGACAAAGCACGATGACCTCACGTGCTGCCTCATTCAAGTTAACGGGTTCGCCAACAGAATCCTTCTTGCTGAAGAGAGCGCGTAATCTCGTAATCACTTCGGACATTCGTTTGGCATCACGAATCAAGCGTTCCGCGGCTTCGCGGGCACTATCGATGTTCGGAGGGTCCGCGGATATTGCCCGCATGCTGACCTGGGAATTGATGACAATCCCCGTAAGCGGTTGATTGATTTCGTGCGTAATTGACGCGGTCAAGGCCCCGAGGCTCGATACCCTTGCCATGTGGGCGAGTTCTGACCGCAGTTCGTTGAGCGCGTCTTCGGCGCGCTTCCGGTCGTCGATATCGGTATTCGTGCCATACCATTTAATGATTGCGCCAGAATCGTCGCGGAGGGGATTTGCGCGGAAGAGAAACCATCGGTAGTCACCGTCCAAGCGTCGAAGACGTGCTTCAATCTCGCCCGATCCTCCGGTAGTCAGGATTGATTGCCAGTACTCAGTCAGCCGACCGAGGTCATCGCGATGAACTACTTCAGCCCATCCCCATCCCAGCGCCTGCTCGGGAGACAAACCCGTGTAATCCAGCCACCGCCGATTGAAGAATTCGACCTCGCCGTTTGGAAGAGCGGACCACGCAAGCACGGGCATCGTATTGATGATCAGGCTCAGGTTTCGCTCACTTGCACGTATCGCTTCTTCAGCGCGCTTCTTTTCGGAGATATCTCGAATGAATCCGGTGAAGATCTTTCGGTGATTCGAGACCATTTGTCCGAATGAGACCTCCGCGGGGAACTCCTCTCCGTTCGACCGCAGCGCAGGCACCTCGGTTCCTTGCCAGTTCAGCCGTCTCTCGCCGGTTTCAAGATAACGTTTGAATCCCGTCTCATGGAGTTTGCGCATTGCTCCCGGCATGAGCATGGTCATAGGTTTGCCGATCAGCTCTTCCGGGTTGTATCCAAATATCCGCTCGATTGCGGGGTTCGCAAGAATGATTGTGCCACTTTCGTCAATACTGACCACCGCGTCGCTGGCCGTTTCAACCACCACCCGGTGTCTTGCTTCGCTCCGCTTAAGTTCGTCCTCGACGAGTTTCCGGTCGTCAATATCGGTGATAAGCCCATACCAGATAGAGATTGCGCCTTCCGTGTCCCGCACAGGAACAATCTGAAGATGGGTCCATCGAAAAACGCCGTCGGCGCGGCGATAAAGCACCTCGCT
>JBEKDE010000068.1:0-39077 GCA_050014515.1 Occallatibacter sp. | reverse complement strand
GCGGCGGATTGCGGTTTTGGACGTAGACTTTCTGGCGTTGGTTCCGGAACGATCAGACATGGAATTCACTCCTGAAACCATTGTGCGCGCAATGGGGATAATTATAGGCAAACTAAGCGCGTGGGGCAGGCACTCGCGGGATGCTCGCAAGGGCATGATTCAGAAAAGGTTCTGCGGGAAGTGGGGCGGCTGCCGGCGAGCACTTTGTGGAGCAGGGTATTGACAAAAAACGGGGAGAAGCCTACGAGCGCGGATTCTTAAAAAGAAACGAAAATGCAAGGTGAACAAAACAAGGGGTCGTGTTGAGGTGTGTGCTTTCCCGTGCTTGCGCCATGAGCCACCCCACGGACGAAGACCAGTCCGCGGGGGTCCAAGTCCGGCGCAAGAACGGGGGACGGAGCCGTTTCATCTACTGTGCGCCGGCAACGCTGGTGGAAGGCTCAAAAAACGTTCGGGAGCCGTTGGATCAGGAGGACAGCTCAGTTCGATCGATGGAATCGATCAAGCGGCTGCTCTGTATACTTGGCGAGACTTTCAGAGAGGAATGTTGACTTGGTTTTGAGGGGGAAGAAGGCTGCAGGAAACGGGGTTGTGCGTGTGGGGCGGGAGAGCTTTGGGCTTACTCCGGAGAGCCTGAGAACGTTGCGGGCGCTGAAGACGCCGAAGCTCATTCAGCAGTTCATTGACGGGTTGACCTACCAGTATGCGGACACGGCGAGGTCTCCGCAGCGCACCTTGCGGGAGCGCAAGGGACATTGCCTGGAGGGCGCGCTGGTGGCCGCGGCCGCGCTGCGCCTGCTTGGGCATCCGCCGCTGCTGATGGACCTGGAGGCGGTGCATGACGACGATCATGTGCTGGCGATCTATCGCGAGAATGGGTTGTGGGGGAGCCTGGCCAAATCGAATTTTGCGGGATTGCGGTCGCGCAAGCCGGTGTATCGCACGCTGCGCGAACTGGCGATGAGTTACTTTGAGCACTACTACAATTTGCGCGGCGAACACACGCTTCGCGCTTACTCGATGCCGGTGAATCTGGCGCGGCTGGATGGGAAGAACTGGATGACGGCCGAGGAAGATGTCTGGTGCGTGACGGAGCTGCTGATTGCGGCGAGACATTTCCCGGTTGCTCCAGACAAGGTGGCTCGGGCGTTGCCGCGGCTGGATCGGCGCAGCTTTGGGTCGGGGATGCATGGGTGGGTGAAGCACTGACAAGCAGGGAACAGGGAATAGGGAATAGGGAACAGGAAGCCCGCTGGAGAATGCGATGGCGGGTCTAGGAAGCGAAATCCTTCGAGAGGGCGAGGGCGATTTCTTTGGTCCCCGGCGGGTCGATTCGTGAGTTGGCCCGTTCGCATTCTTTGAGGGTTCCTTCCGGATGGGCGGTGATACAGGTGTATGGGGAAAAGGCATTTGCATCGGCATCGGGACCGACCGCCGCACCTGATCTCTAAGCGCCTTTGCAGCATCTTTACGGGTTAGGTTTGCCATCCTGGAGGAGTTCGTGCTCGAGTTTCAAAGGGGGATGCTCGCTTAGCCATGCTTGTGCGCGCTTTTGTGCACTTCTGATCTCGTTTTTCTTCATGGCCGCGGTGAGCTGCTCAAGCGAGTTCTTCGCTTCTTCTTTCAATGAGCTATCCAAGGTGCGGGAGTTCGCGAGGAATATCCAGAAGTACCCTTCGTTCAAGTCCCGGCCCACTCCCTCGCCATTGATGTAGCAGGCGCCAAGATTGAATTGCGCCTTTGTCTCGCCCTGCTAGGCAGCCTTCCGCATCCATGTGGCGGCCTGCACCTCATCATTCGGCATACCCTTGCCGGTGAGATAGAGAAATCCCAAGCCGTATTCCCCCTCGGCGAACCCTTCTTCAGCAGCCTTGCGATACAAATCTGCGGCCTTGAGGTAGTCCGCTGAAACGCCGACGCCATTCTCGTACATTGCCCCCAGATTCATCAGAGCGAGAACATCGCCCTGGTCGGCTGCCTTGCGATACCAGTCAATGGCTTGCTCCAAATCTTTGGGTACTGCTTCGCCGTTCTGATAGGCGAGGGCCAGGTTGTACTCCGCCCGCGCGTGCCACCGTTCTGCAGCGCGTCGGTACCAGATCAATGCCTGCGCGTAATCCTGTATTTTGTCAAAAACTACGCCGAGTTCAACCTGCGCGACGATATTGCCCTGTTCAGCCGATTTCTGTAGCCAGAACGCGGCCTGCTTTTCGTCCTCGGGAACTCCGAGTGCAAATTCGTATTGTTTGCCGAGACCGCATTGTGAGTCTGCATCTCCGGCGGCAGCTCTCTGTTGCAGGGCCTTGAGCGCTTGCGGGTCGTGGGCAGTGTGGCACTGCTGCGCTTGAGTGCAAGGCAGGAATGAAGAGCAGGTGATAGCAATCGTTGTGGCCAAGAGTACACGCGGCACGGTCCGCCCAGCAGCCATCGCCATCTCCAATCGGAAGCGCACTCAGTATAGCGAAGGGTCGCTCAACTCGTGGGCGCGGATTGCCGAGATTCTGGATCATGAGCGTATCGTCGCCAGGTCGGAAGTATCGCTGCATTGGACTCTCAAGAGCAACCGCCGATCCTTCGCTTGCGGTTCGGATGAACCAGCCCATTTCACCGCGCCCCTCCAGGGCGCGAGGCTGATTTTGGGCTCCTACCCAGGACTGCGCTTCGCTTGTCCTGGGCTATTATCCTTCGGCCCCTCCGGGGCGTTTTTTACGGCCCTGAATCTTCATTTCCGGCGTAACTCGCTGAAGGTGGGTCAAGATGCTCAGGATGGCCGCGGCTGTTGAGAGGAGAGTTCCGGGATAGTGGTCACCTATTTGAAGGTTGCCCAAATTCGATCCTTGTAGATATCAAATGGCTGAATCGCCTGGCGAGGATCTAGCTTGCTTTGTCGGCGACGGCGAGGAGGGTTTGGAACTGCGGGGTTTCTGCCTCTTTGTGGACTACGGAGATTTGCAAATTGGAAAAGCCGGATTTTTCGAGCATGGATTCGATTTCGGTTTCGCTGAAGCCGAGCCACTCGTCGGCGTAAAGCTCGCGAGCTTCTTCGAAGCGGTGCTTGACGAGATCGAGGATGAGGATGCGGCCGCCGGGGACGAGGATGCGGTTGGCTTCGCTGAGGGCGCGCTCGGGATGGAGGGCGTGATGGAGCGACTGCGAGAAGAAGACGAGATCGACTGAGCCGGATTCGATGGGAACCTCTTCCATGTCGCCGAGACGATATTCGACGTTGGTGATGCCGCTGCGCAGGGCCTGTTCGCGGGCGACCTCGAGCATTTTGGCGGAGGTGTCGACTGCTATCACGCGCTCGGCTCTTTGAGAGAGCAGAAGAGCGGAACTCCCCTCGCCGGCGCCGAGGTCGGCGATGACCAAGGGCGGCATGAGGCAGAGGAGCGCTTCGGCCATGCTCTTCCAAGATTTGCCGGGGACGTAATCCTTGCCGAGGCGGCCGGCGACGGAGTCAAAAAAGATGCGCATCTTGTCCTGGCGTTTTTTGACGACGCGGCGCATGGCGGCCTGATCGACCGGGGCTTCGGGGAGTTCGTGGGCGGCGCGGACGAGGATCTGGTGCAACGGGCTTTGGTCCGCGGGGCTGAGGCGGTAGAGGCTGTTTTTGCCGGTGCGGCGGTCTTCGACGAGGCCAGCCTGTTTCAATTGAGAGAGATGGGTGGAGATGGTGCTCTGGCCCATGGTGAGGATTTCCTGCAATTCGGCGACGGAAAGCTCCTCGCCGCGCAGGAGGAGCAGGATGCGAAGGCGGTTGGGGTCGGCGACGACGCGGAGGATTTTCACAAGATTCGACATGGTTTTCGATTGACTCGGGGCCCGCTGGTCTGGTACATATCAACATATCACGATTTGACGATGTGATCTTTGAATTGGCAAGGATTGATTCGGGGCTAAAGCCCCTTTCTCCCCTGTAGGCAACTAACGGCACGACTGAAGGCGTGGCCCTTCGCACATTGACGCAGAGACAGGGTGTTCGGCAGAGATTGTGCCCTTCACGCGTTGGTTCAACTAGAGTCTTTATAAGGAGAGTGGCATGGCGACATTGGCAGTGGAAACGGAATTGGCGTACAAGGTTGCGGACCTGTCCCTGGCGGACTGGGGGCGGAAGGAAATCACGATTGCCGAGCATGAGATGCCGGGGCTGGTGTCGATCCGGAACAAGTATGCGGCGGGCAAGCCGCTGGCGGGAGTGCGCGTAACGGGTTCGCTGCACATGACGATTCAGACCGCGGTGTTGATTGAGACGCTGGTGAGTCTGGGTGCGGATGTGCGCTGGGCGAGTTGCAACATATTTTCTACGCAGGATCATGCAGCCGCTGCTATCGCGGCTGCCGGCGTGCCGGTGTTTGCTTGGAAGGGCGAGAGCCTTGAGGAGTACTGGTGGTGCACGTACCAGGCGCTCAAGCACAAGGGAGGGCTGGGTCCGCAGCTGGTGGTGGATGACGGCGGCGATGTGACGCTGCTGATTCACAAAGGCTATGAGCTGGAAGAGGGCGACGGCTGGGTGAATACGCCGAGCGGCAACCACGAAGAGCAGGTGATCAAGGACCTGTTGAAGAAGGTGCATGCGGAAGACAAGCAGCACTGGCACAAGGTTGCCAGGGAATGGCGCGGGGTTTCAGAAGAGACGACGACGGGCGTGCACCGGCTTTACAAGATGATGGAGCAGGGCAAGCTGCTGGTGCCGGCGATCAACGTGAACGATTCGGTGACGAAGAGCAAGTTCGACAACTTGTACGGCTGCCGCGAGTCTTTGGCTGATGGAATCAAGCGGGCGACGGACGTAATGGTTGCGGGCAAGGTGGCGGTGATTTGCGGGTACGGTGATGTGGGCAAGGGCTGCGCGCACTCGCTGCGCGGGATGGGCGCGCGCTGCATCATTACCGAGATCGATCCGATCAATGCGCTGCAGGCGGCGATGGAAGGGTTCGAAGTGACTACGATTGAAGACACGCTGGGACGCGGCGATATCTACGTGACTACGACGGGTAACGTGGACATCATCACCCTGGAACATATGAAGAAGATGAAGGACCAGGCGATTGTGTGCAACATCGGGCACTTCGACAACGAGATCCAGATGGACCGTCTGAACGAAGAAAAGGGTGTGACGAAGCTGAACATCAAGCCCCAGGTGGATTTCTATACGTTCCCAGCAGGGAACGGGATTTTTGTACTGGCTGAGGGGCGGCTGGTGAACCTGGGTTGCGCGACGGGACATCCGAGCTTTGTGATGTCGAACAGCTTTGCGAACCAGACGCTGGCGCAGCTTGACCTTTGGGCCAAGAAGGACAGCTACAAGGTGGGCGTGTATGTGCTGCCGAAGTACCTGGACGAGGAAGTGGCTCGGCTGCATCTGGAGAAGATAGGCGTGAAGCTGACCACGCTGACGGCCAAACAGGCGGATTACCTGGGCGTGCCGGTGGAAGGACCTTACAAGGCGGAGAATTACCGGTACTGACGCAGTGGACAGTGCGCAGTGGACAGTGGACGGTGCGCAGTGAAGAAGTGAACGAGTGAGTGAGTGAAAAAGATGTCCCAGGCTTCGGGTTGAGGCCTGGGACATTTTTGTTTTTGGGGTAGTCACTCGGTGGAGGGACGCGCATAGTATCTTGCATAGTATCTTGGAATCTCGCGGAAGGTTTGCTCGCTGGGGGGCGCGCGCAGATCGCCGTCATTCTCTGTTCAACCGCAGGAGAAAGCATGCTCGAGTACTTGATTTATATTTCGCCGTTGGGAACGTTTATTGCTACGGTGCTTTGGTTTCTGATTGGATTGCCGACGGCGTTTGCGGCGTATTACCAATCATGGAAGGCGCGGCAGGAGGCGAAGGCCGCGCGCGAGATTGCACTGCACAGCCTGGACTGTCTGGAGTTTGTGGCGGCGGACGGAACGTGCGTGAATCTTGTTCCGCTGGACGGCCTGCACACGCTTCCCCAGGCGGGCGACGTGGTGATGCTGCCGGGTCATGGCGTGGGCGAGGAAGGCGAGTGGGCTCCGGGAGCGTACCTGGTGGAGCGGATTGAGCACATCTACTCGCCGGTGGGGGACAAGGGGACGCGGCCGCATGAGGCGCGGCTGACCAAGGCGGTGGCGCAGGTGACTTCGCTGAATCCGGCGCTGGTGGCGTAGGGGAATTCGCCCAGGTTTTCGTTGTCAGTTTTCAGGTCTCAGTGATGGGCAGTCACTGACAGCGGCATTACCGGTGCTTTCGTTTGGCGACGCGATTCCAGAGGCTCCAAAGGGCGCTGTGAAGCAGGCGGGTTTGCTCGGCTTTGAGGGCTTGGTAGGAGCGCTCGACGTAGCCGTCGAATGCAGGCGGCCAGCCGATGGTGGAGCGGCGCTCGCCGAAGTCGCCTTCGGCCCACTTGGAGAGCACGGCCTTGTAACCAACGACGTGGGTGACGAAGTCGAGCAGGCATTGGGGCATCTGCTCCTCAACAATCAGGTGAGCCTTGTTGATGATGATTCCCTCGCGCACATCGTTGAGGGGCATGAAGATGGTTTTCATCCACAGCACCCACTCCTTCATATCCTCGTCGCGGATGGGGTGGCAGTGGGTTTTGCCTTGCTTGTCGAGCAGGGTGCGATAGGCGATGTTGCCGGCCTGTGACGCGACATAGAGTGGTCCGTAGAACTCATTGAGGCGCCTGTTGACGAGGTCGAGCTTGTCGCGGCGGCGAGCGAGCATGCGCGCACTGAGGAACGTGGTGAGATAACCGATGAAGGCGAGAACGATGGTGAGGATGGCGGCGTTCTGCAGCAGGTTGGGCGCGAGAAAGGATGAGGCATCCATGGTGGGTCTGGCCTTGCGGAAGAGTATATATGCGGGGGCGAAGGATGGGCGGTGACGAGAAATTCTTGCCGCTTGAATCGCAGAATTGAAGAGCGTCGCGTCACGTCATGTTTAATTTCTCGTGGGATGGAGAGCGTTAGAGCAAATCCTGAGAAGGTGTGTCCTTTGGGGCGTAGTGCAAGGTTGCCTCTCCCTGATGGTCGCGTCAACTTCAGTATTGTGGTTTCGGGTTACAGCATCTCAGGATTTGCTGTAGCCGCGTTCTTCCGTCGCCATTTGATCAGCAGGAAGAAAAGCAAGGAGTTGGCTGTTCCAGACAAGATGTTGCATGTGACAAATATTGCCAGGTGCCCTGCGTGAGGCCCACTTCCCCAAACCGCGAAATCCCATGTCCCGATCAAAAGCCAACTCCATGGTGAAGTAAGCACCAAGAGCGGAAGAAAGCCCATTCCCTCGGAGTCAACTCGATTCTCCAGCACCCCGAGCACAAAAAGCAGCAATAACACAATCATGTAGGTCGCAAACCAGACATTGGCCGAGCGCGTCTTTCGGTCGCTCTTGAGCGGGAAGCGCAACGATTCTCCTCGATTCGCAAAGAAGCTCAGGGTGTTTCGGTGAGGGCTTCGGTGGCTTTGGACATTTTGGCGGTGCGGGCGATCTTGTCCCAGTTGAAGGGCTTGCCGTCGATGGCGCGCTTGACGGTTTTGAAGAGCACGATGGAAAACAGCTGGCGGTAGGCGAAGCGCTGCAGCCAGATGTGGAAGAGGAGCCAGCGGTCGCCTTTGTTTGCGGGGTGGGGGCGCTCAAGCGAGAAGGCGATCGTTGAGGTGACGAAGTCGATGAGCAGGAATGTCACGAAGTAGGCGAGCAGCTTCTCGAAGCTCGCGGCTGAGGCCGCTTCAGGGTGGTAGTAGCGGTCAATGAAGTAGTTGAAGGTTCCGTAGACGAACATCATGTCAATGAACGGCGAAACCAGCGGCAGGAACATCTGAAAGACGAGAATGTTGGGCAAAGCGAAGAGCCCCATGGCCTTGTTGCGGATGAACGCGGCGCGATGCTTCCAGACGGCCTGGAGGGTGCCGAAGGACCAGCGGAAGCGCTGGCGCATGAGGCCTTTGGCGTTGACGGGCGCTTCAGTGAAGGCGAGGGACCGGTCTTCGTAATCAACCCTGAAGCCCTGTTCAAGCAGGTTCATGGTGAGGTCTGCGTCTTCAGCGACGGTGTTGAGCGGGTAGCCGCCGGCGGCCTTCACCGGTGCGGTGCGCCAAGCGCCAATGGCTCCGGGAACTACTGTGACGACGTGGAAGAGATCGAGTGCGCGGCGCTCGAAGTTCTGGCTGGTGATGTATTCGAGGGCCTGCCAGCGGGTCCAGAGATTGACGCGGTTGCCGACCTTCGCGTTGCCTGCCATAGCGCCAATGCGCGGATCTTCAAAGTGGGGAATGAGCTTGGAGATGGCGTCGGCGGCGATGACGGTGTCGGCGTCGATGCCGACGTAGATTTCTTCTTCGAGGCGGTCGAGCGCGTAGTTGAGCGCAGCGGCCTTGCCACCGTTGACCTTGGAGAGCACCTGCACGCGGGGTTCGGCGGCATAGGCTTCGCGGGCTACCTCCGCGGTGCGGTCGAGCGAGCCATCGTCAATGACGATGATGTGCAGGTTGGTGTAGTCGGAGTTGAGCACCGAACGGATGGTGCGCACGATGACGGTCTCTTCGTTGTAGGCGGGGATGAGGACGGCGACGCGGGGATTGAATCCCGGCGAGGCTTTGCGGTGCGGCTTGCGGAGACGGTCAATGATGGCGAAGATGCCGATGATAATGAGGCGTGCGCTCATGAGCACGTCGCCGACAAAGAAGACCATCACGATGAAGTTGCCGATGAGCTGTACGCCGGAGAAGGCAATGGAGTCAGGCAGCGCACGCAGATGCTGCAGGAAGGTGAGCGGCGGCATGACTTGCGCGGTGGTTTTGCCCATGAGCGCGGAGACGGGCACGATAGTGTAGCCGTGAGCGCGCAGGGCATCAATGAGCACGGGCAGCGCGGCGACGGTTGCGGAGCGGTCACCTCCGCCGTCGTGCATGAGAATTACGGAGCCGCGGAACTGCGGCTTGGACTTCATGGTCTGCAACTGCGCGAGGACGGACTGGGTGATGTCTTCAGGAGATTTGTGGGGATGCTCGTCCCAGTCGTCGGTATCGATCTTGCTGCCGATGACGATGTAGCCCTCGTTTTGAATGCGCACGACGGGAGCGGCCTGATCGTCGGTATCGGGCTCTTCGTCGATGTCGTAGGGAGGCCGGAAGTAAAGCGGCTGGACGCCGAGCTTGCTGGCGAAGAGACGCTCAGTGAGCTTGACCTGCAGGTCAAGCTGCTGCGGTGAGATTTCACTGATGTCGGGATGGGTGTAGGTGTGGTTTCCGACCTCGTTGCCTTCGCGCACGAGACGCTGCATCAGGCCGATATTCTCCGCTGCCTCCGCCCCGATGAGCATGAAGGTTCCCTTGACGTTCTTCTGTTTCAGGATGTCGAGAATCTTCGGAGTCCATTTGGGATCGGGGCCGTCGTCAAAGGAGATGGCGACCTCATTGGGGTGGTAGCCGTAGTACTCGACGGTGTAGGTGCGCGGGTAGACGTCCATGTGCTCATCGATGATGAGCTTCTTGCGCGGGTCGGTCTCGTCGGTGTCAATGGTGACGGTGCGCTTGCCCTGCTGCGGCAGGCCGGTGACGCGCATGATGTCGCCTTCGCCTTCGATGTCGATGTCATGTCCGGGCTGCACCGAGGCCAGTTCCTGCAGTGAATCGGGATTGCTGGGTTTGTCCCAGATATTCCACATGGAGCTGTCTTCTTCGCCCAGACGCCACAGGGCAAAGGTCTGCAGTCCCAATTGGCGGGCAGCGCGCATCTCGTTGAGCACGGTGACGCCATCGAGAAACCAGACGACGTGGCGCTGATTCGCGTCTTCGTCCATGTATTCGAAGTGGGGATTGAGGGCGTCGTAGTTGAGATCGAGATCGGCGTCCGCGTCGGAAGCGCGCTGCCATGCTTCAGAGACAGGGAAGTCAGCGGTTTCGAGCACCTGGGGTTTTACGTGCTTTTGCGGATGGCCTTTGACCTGCGCGGGGGGAATGGAGAGCGTCCAGTCGTAACCGTAGTTGCCGATGGCGCAGATGATTTTTTGCTTGGGAACGATCTTGAGGACGCGGGTCAGGTTGCCGACAAACCACTCCTGACTGGCGATGGGGCCGGGATCGCTGGTGACCTGGTGTTCGTCGTAGTTCATCAAGATGATGCCGTCGGAGTTTGCGGCGATCTGCTTGAACTCGTCGTCGGAGGAGGCGACGGCGGTGTTGACGTATAGGCGCAGGTTGCGCGGGTGCAGGTCCTGATAGAGCTCCTGAATGAAGCTGATGTAGGCGGAAGTGGCGTTGTCGGGCAGGCTCTCGAAGTCGAGCGAGAGGCCATGGTAGGAGGGATTGGCGGCCAGGAACGTGTCGATTTGCTTACGCAGAGAAGCGCGGTTGGCGGGAACCTTGAGCACTTCGCCGTAGTTTGCTTCCCAGGTCTGCGTGCCGGGGTTGAAGTTGTTCAGGTGGGGAAAGATTTCCGTGTCTTCTTTCGCTGCCTGGATGACGCGCTTGATGCGGTTGTCTTCGTCCGGGTCGTGGACCGTTGTGCCGTCGACGATGGGGTATTCGTGGTGGCTGTCGTTGTGGATGGAGAGCAGCGTGGCGCTGGGCGCATCAACGTGAAGCCACTCGGGAAAGAGCATGTCAATCTGGTGGACGTGCTCTTTGAATGAGGCATAGCTGGCCTCGTCGTATGGCACGTAGAAGGCGGCGCGGAGACCTTCACCGGTGTTGAAGGGGATTTCAGAGGGTTTGCGGCCAGTTTTGCGGCGAGTGGGCCTGACTTTGGCAGCCTTGAGCAATACGTCGCGATCAGGCAGGGCCTTGAAGTTGTGCTTGGGCGTGGGCAGCAGCAGTTCAGGCAAGTGCTGGGCGCGCAGGACGTTGAAGATGAATCCGGCCAGAACCAGGGTGAGGACCACGGCAGACGCATCGAGGATGCGCCTGAGCCGCTTCCATCGTTTGCGTTGGGGGTCGAAGAATATCTGTTTATCAGGCATAGCCGTTCTCTTCCATTCTACTTGGACACAAACGGTGGGATGCGATTTGGGAGAGCGGCGGCGGCTGGGGCGCAGACCCTATGCTATACAGGACGGATGGTATGGAAGCAGCCGGGCAAATCAAGCGGGGTAAAAGGGGCGAATTCGCGCGCTCGATGGGGCGGGTGTGGCCGCAGGCGCTGGCTCTTGGCTGCGGAGCGTGGATGCGCCTGTGGATGCTGAAGGCGATTCCGCAGATCAACGGGGATCCGCTGCTGTACGGCGATCTGGCGAAGAATCTTCTGCTCCATGGGCGCTATGCGCACTCGGACCCGAGCGGCATGCTGCATGAGACTCTGCTGCGGCTGCCGGGGTATCCGCTGTTTCTGGCGCTTTGCTTCAAGGTCTTTGGAGTGGAGAACTACTTCGCCGCGGTCTACGTGCAGATTGCGCTGGAACTGGGCGAGTGTTTGCTGCTGGCTGCGTTTGTACGGCGGATTGTGCCGCAGGAGCTGAAGGCCGGCGCGGCGATGGCGACGCTGTGGCTGGGGGCGCTTTGCCCGTTTACGGCGGCGTATGCGGTGGCTCCGCTAACGGAGACTGTGACGCTGTTTTCGATTGCGCTGGCGCTTTGGGCGGCGGCGCGGTTCCAGGATGAGAAGGATTGGGCGAGTGCGCTATGGTTCACCTTTGCGGTGACGTTTGCGGCGCTGCTTAGGCCGGATGGCGCGCTAGTTGCGTTGGCGCTGGCTCCGGCAATGTTGGTTCGGCTGAAGGGCAGTAAGGCTGCGAGAGGAAGGCTGGCGCGGATGGCGGCGGTTTGCATTTTGCTGGCGGTGCTGCCGTTTGGGATTTGGACGGCGCGAAACTGGCGGGTGTTTCATGTGTTTCAGCCGCTGGCACCGCGGTACGCGACCGATCCTGGAGAGCCGGAGAATCGTGGATGGCAGCGTTGGGTGAAGACATGGTGCCTGGATTTTGTATCCACCTACGACATTTACTGGAACGTGCCGGATGGGCCGTTTGATTTGAGCAAGGTGCCGGCGCGGGCGTTCGATTCACCGGCGCAGCGCGCGGAGACCGAGGCGCTTAAGCAGGCCTACGACGATAACGGGCAGGATCTCTCGCCGGAGATTGATGCGGGGTTTGCGCGACTGGCGGAGGAACGGATCAAGGACAATCCTCTGCGCTACTACGTGGAACTGCCGCTGGGACGGATGGCGGATATGTGGCTGCGTCCGCGGGTGGAGAACCTGAACATCGATCTCGACTGGTGGGTGTATGCGCACCACAACGACGAGACGCGGTTCAGCTGGGCGTATGCGGGGCTGAACGCGCTTTATCTCCTGCTGGCGGTTGCGGGGTTGTGTTTCAGGCCGCGGATGTGGCCGTGGATGGTGCTCTACATGGCGCTGAGGAGTGGGCTGCTGATGACCATTGAAGCGCCGGAGGCGCGGTACACGCTGGAGTGTTTTCCGATGGTGTTTGCGCTGGGCGGGATTGGGGTTTATGGGACCTGGAGGAAGGTCTCGCGGATCTGGAAACGCCCTCACGAAGACTAGAAGGCTCCGCAGACGTTCCAAAGGAAAATCGTTGGCTGGCGGAGTTTACTTGATGGGATCGAGAGTGAAGGCGTTCGCAGGGAGTTTCTCATTCACCTTGAAGTTGGAATAGAGACAGATCTTGGAAGTGGTGGCGTTGAGCGTGAAGATCTGCTTCAGGCTCAACGCGCGGTCGGGGTCCACCCAGATTTTGACGCTGGCCAGATTTTTGCGGACTGCGGGGTCCTTGGCGACCAGTTCGAGGATATCGGTCTTGATGATGTTTTTGCCGTCCGAAATGGGCTCCGAGCCCAGGTAGGTGATGTCCCACTTGGCTGCGAGGTCTTTGCCGCTGGCTCCGAAGCCCAGCATGACGTAGCTTTCCCATTTGCCGGCGTTGGCGTAGGTTGACACCGGGGCGCTCTCCGAGTCACGGGCTCTCAGAACGCCGCCGACGTAGGTGTAGGCCCTGGTGGAGGGCTTGTCGTAATGGCGGTCGAAATGCGCGCCCATTTTAAAGGAGCTTCCCTCGCGGTCGTAGTAGACGACTCCCTTGAGGACATCTTTGTCGTAAATCGGGTCTGTCTCGATGGTGTCGAACTCGACGTCGGCGGAGGTGGAATGGAAGTTTTTTGCCGCGACGTCGAGCCGCGCCAGGACTTCGGCCTTCGGATCCGGGGCGGGAGCAGCAGCGCGCGTAAGCAGTCCGAATGAGAGGACGAGGGCGATCAAAGCTGCTAAACGGAGTTTGCTGCCTAATCTCATTAGTTTCCTTGCTTGATTGGATGCGCGGCAGGGCTCAATGTTGCCAAAATGTGACTTTGCATTGTCGTGTTGTGCCTGCGGGAACTAGCGGTGGGCCCAGACCTTCCAGACGGGGTGGCCTTCGCTGTCGGTGGCGGTCTCCCAATGCTCTATGGAAACCGCATCGCCGGTAACCGGTTCAATCGCCTTGCGCAACGACTTTTTGACGACCGCATCAGTGGCGCCCATCGGAATGGTCACATCGACCCCCTGGACAGTTACGATAAAACCCTTGCCGTCGTTCCCGATGACCTGGATGGGATGGAGCGGGCCTTCGATGGGGGACGGGCTGTCGCCATAGCTCCAACCCTTGATCTGCGGGGTGAGAAAGATGAAGGCGAGGATCAGCGTGACCATGATGTCGTAGTGGACATTGCCGCGGGGGTAGGTCCAGTAGAAGTAACTGAGCAGGATCTGCTTGACGGTGCGGCGGGCCGGCGGCGCGGCGGCTGGGTTCGAAGAGGGGTTCGGGGTCATTCTGCTTCCTTCACTATACGTTCCAGGCCACCCATGTAGGGTTTGAGGGCTTCGGGGATGAGCACGGAGCCGTCGGCCTGCTGGTAATTTTCCAGGATGGCGAGCCAGGTGCGGCCGACGGCCAGGCCGCTGCCGTTGAGGGTGTGGACAAACTCCGGTTTGGACTTTGCGCCTTGCGTAGCGGGCCGGTAGCGGATGTTGGCGCGGCGCGCCTGGAAGGCTTCAAAGTTGGAGCAGGAGGAGATTTCACGGTAGAGCTGCTGGCCAGGGAGCCAGACTTCGAGATCGAAGGTCTTGGCGGAGGAGAAGCCGGTGTCGCCGGCGCAGAGCAGGACACGGCGATAGGGCAGGTTGAGGGCTTCAAGGATCTCTTCGGCGTCGCGGGTGAGGCGCTCGTGCTCGGCGTCGGAGTCTTCAGGGCGGACGAACTTGACCAGCTCGACCTTTTGAAACTGGTGCTGGCGGATGATGCCGCGAGTGTCTTTGCCGGCTGCGCCTGCCTCGGCGCGGAAGCACGGGGTGTAGGCGGTCAGGCAGATAGGCAGGCGGGATTCATCGAGAATCTCGTCGCGGTAGAGGTTGGTGACAGGGACCTCGGCGGTGGGAATGAGCCAGTGGTCGTTGTCTTTGAACTCGCCGCGGGCGACAGCTTCCGCGTCGGCGTCGGAGCAGCGGAAGAGGTCCTCGGCGAACTTGGGCAACTGGCCGGTGCCGAAGAGGGACTTGCTGTTGACCATGAAGGGCGGCAGGACTTCCTTGTAGCCGTGTTTCGTGCTGTGGAAGTCGAGCATGAAGCTGATCAGCGCGCGTTCTAGGCGGGCTCCTGCGCCGAGATAGACGGCAAAACGCGCGCCGGAAAGCTTGGCGGCGCGTTCGAGGTCAAGAATGCCGAGGGCTTCGCCGAGCTCCCAATGCGGTTTGGGGGTGAAGTCCCATGTGCGATGCGGGGCTTCAGCCAGGTGGGTCTTGACGACCACGTTGTCGGCTTCGGACTTGCCGGCGGGGACTTCGGCGCGGGTGAGGTTGGGGATGCGGGCGATGGACAGGCGCAACTGCTCGTCGAGCGACGCGGCGGTCTGATCAAGCTGGTCGAGCTTGTCCTTGAGGGCGCGGGTTTCGTCCATGATCGCCCCGGCCTTTTCATGTTCGCCGGCTTTTTTGAGTGCGCCTACCTGCTGCGAGAGGTCGTTGCGGCGGGCTTTGGCCTGCTCGGAGAGGGTGATGGCCTCGCGGCGGGACTGGTCGAGGGCGCGGAAATCGCCCAGGAGAGCGTCGGGATCGGCGCCGCGAGCGCGCAGCTTTTCTTCGACAGCTTCAAGGTTGGCGCGGACAAATGCGAGGTCGAGCATGGCTCTTTTAGTTTAACCGACCATTGCATGGAGCAGGCCATTGCATGGAGCATACGCTCGCGGGAGGCTCGCTTGGGCTTCGTGCTTTCCCCGGTCCCCAAATGCGAGGACCGGACGCACCCGGCTGATAGCTGTTCCGGACCTCAACGTCGAAAGCTGCGGCGCCCAATTCCCTGGCATTTGGCTGGTAGCTAGCGGCTAGAAGCTGCTTCTTTGGGCTTTTCGGCGGGGCCGGCGTCGAGCTGGTCTTGCCAGCCGGGGAGGCGCTGGTCGCCGGTGATTAAGCGGGCGCCGCGGGTGAAGGTGAAGTAGGTCCAGATCCAGGCGGCGAAGACGGAGATGCGGTTGCGGAAACCGATCAAAAAGAAGATGTGGACGGTGAGCCAGGTGACCCAGGCGGGGAATCCGCTCATGTGGGCTTTGAAGGGCCATTCGACCTTGGCGACAGCGGCCATGCGGCCGATTGTCGCCATATCGCCCTTGTCGAAGTAGCGGAAGGCGGGGCGGGGTTTGCCGGCGAGGTCGGCGGCGATCATTTTGGCGACGTGGTCGCCCATCTGCATGGCGGGCTGGGCGACGCCGGGGATCTGGCGGCCGTCCTGCTGAAGGTGGGCAAGGTCGCCGAGGACGAAGATTTCAGGCAGGCCGGGAGGGTTGAGGCGGTCATCGACCTCGACGCAGCCTCGGCGATCGAGTGGCGCTCCGAGGAGTTTGCCGAGAGGCGAGGCCTGCACGCCGGCGGCCCAGAGGGTGACGACGGATTCGATGCGGATGTTGCCGTTTGGTCCTGCGGCTTCAACCCAGCCGGGGGCTACCTGGTTGACCTGGGTGTGGGTGTGGACTTCAACGCCGAGTTTTGCGAGGGTTTTCTCCGCTGTCGCGGAGAGATCTTCGGGATAGGCGGCGAGGACGCGCGGCGAGCCTTCAAGGAGCAGGACGCGGGCCTTGGCTGGGTTGATGTGGCGGAAGTCGTGACGCATGTAGAGCTGAGCGATGTCGCTGATGGCGCCGGCGAGCTCAACGCCGGTGGGACCGCCGCCGATGACGACGAAGTTGAGCGGAGGGTGCCAGCCGTGCTCGACCATCTGGCGCTCGGCGAGCTCAAAGGCGAGGAGGACGCGGCGGCGGATTTCTGTGGCGTCTTCAATGGTCTTGAGGCCCGGAGCGAGCGGGGCCCACTCGGGATGAGCGAAGTAAGAGTGGGTGGCGCCGGTGGCGAGAACGAGGTAGTCGTACGGGACGCGCGCGCCGGAGCCGAGAGTGACCTGGCGGGCGGATGCGTCGATGGCGACGACTTCGTCCATGAGGACCTGGGTGTTTTTGTGGCTGCGCAGGATGGAGCGGATGGGCTGAGCGATGTCTGCCGGAGAGAGGACCGCGAGGGCGACCTGGTAGAGGAGCGGCTGAAAGGTGTGGTGATTGCGGCGGTCGATGACGGTGACATCGACGGGAAGGTTGGCGAGGCCGATGGCGGCGCGCAGGCCGGCGAAGCCGCTGCCGACAATGACTACGCGGGGTTGGCGGGTGAGGGGATGGCCGTCTTCATCTTTCAGGCGTTCAGTGGGTTGGCCCATTGTGCACCTCTCTGCTAGTAGAGATGCGGAAAAGAATCGATTCGGAGCAGAACGGGTTCAGGATGTGGCACCTGCGGGGGGGCGGACGGTTGCTATTCGCTCGCATGGGGTGAATTGTGGGTCGGGGCGCGTGGAGGTTGGAGTTACGCAGGGGAGCGCAGTGAACGCGCGCCGCGCCAGTAGAGGATGAGGCCGATGAGGATGAAACCGGCGGTCCAGGCGACGAGGGTTAGAAAGAAGCCGAGCTTGCTGGTGGAGTTGCCTGGAGGGAAAAACGAAACGAAGATGCCGATGAGAACGACCACGAAGCCGAGGCTGCCGCAGATCCAGACGCCGGGAATACCGCCGGGAACGAGGACAGCGTGGGTGTTCTCAAGGCGGTCTTTGCGGTGGGCGAGCTTGATGACCGCCGCGAACATGTAGAGGAAGGGGATGAAGTAGAGGATGATGCCGGCGTCGATGAGTTTTTGGTAGGCGCCCTGGGTGGTTTCGCTGATCTGGCTGCCGAGGAGGATGGCGGCGGAGATGCCGGCCTGGACGAGGATGGAGACCCAGGGGGTTTTCCAGCGGGGATGGATTTTGCCGAAGGCGGCGGGAAGGTAGCGGTCGACGCCGACAACGAAGGGCACGCGTGAGATGCCGGCGACGGTAGAGCCGACGCCGCCGGCGTTGCCGAAGGTGACGAGGATAGCGGCAAGGATGCCGAGAAAGCCGAGTTTGAGCGCGAACGAGCCGACGGTGATGGCGTTGAAGACGCCGCTTTGCGGGTCGATGCTGTCGGCGGGGACGAGGCCAAGGATGGCGAAGGTGCCGACGATGTACATGAGGGCGATGAGAGCTCCTGCTCCGAAGACGGCGCGGGGCAGGGTGCGGCGCGGGTCGCGAACCTCTTCACTCATGGCTGAGACGAGTTCGAGGCCGGTGAAGGCGAAGGCGATCTGGGACCAGAAGTTGACGGTGTCCCAGTTCCATGTGGGCATCATGTTTGCTGTGGTGAAGTGGGTGGCGGAGCCGTGGCGGAAAACGACGAGGCCGGCGATGCCGACCAGCATGACGAGAGGGACATAGGTGCCGACGCCGCCGGCGTTCTGGAGCCATTTGCCGATGTTGAGGCCGATGATATTGAGGATGACGGCGACGGCGAGGAGCGAGAGTGAAACGGAGAGCAGAAAGGTGCGGTTTTGGGCGAGGGCTGCGCCGTGGCCACCGAAGATATAGGCGGCCATGGAGGCCGAAGCGAGCAGCAGGCCGGGGAAGTAGAAAAAGGTGTAGATCCAGTAGGTCCATCCGGCGACGAAGCCGTGAAAGGGGCCGAAGGCTTCGCGCGACCAGGCGTAGAGGCCGCCTTCTTCGGGGAAACGCGAGGAGAGCTCGTTGATAACGAGTGCTCCGGGGACAAAGAAGAAGACCGCGGCGAGGACCCAGAGGCTGATGGAGGAGGTGCCGTTGTGGCCGGCGGCGGCGATCCAGCGGGGGCCGAGGACGGTGGCGATGTTGAAGAGCAGCACGTCCCAGAAGCCCATGGATTTGCGGAGCTGGGATTTGGAATCGAGCGGCGTGGGCGGGGCGATGGTCATGGACTCCCTGCGGTGAAGGAAGAGCTCGTTGTGGATTGGGACATGATAGCGGATGGAGGCGGCGAGGTACCGATTCGGGGGTGGAAGCGATGCGGGACAGCGGCTTGAAGAGACGCAGAGATTCTGCACGGCGACGCTTTCCCAGTGCGAGCACGCATCGTATTCGATATACTGCTTTTCACTCAAAATACACAGAATCCTAGAAGTACAAGAAAATGAAGCCTTTTGCCTCGACCATGGCGGCGCTGAAATGAGGCCGTTCGCGGGGTCGGGTGACTGGCAATGGGGGCGTATATCAAACAAAGCGTTGTGGGTCAATCTGTCAGTTTCTTCAAAGCAGCCCGTTGGGTTGCGGTCGTCGGAATGGTTTCACTCGCGTCCCTGGCTGGTCATGGTCAGGCGTTTTCGATCGCTGTAGCGCCCTCCGCGCTGACTATCTACCCAGGACAGCAGAAGGTGCCTTTGACGGTGACGGTTGGCGCCAGCACTTACACTGGGCCGATCACCGTGACGCTGACCGGGCTGCCGACGGGGATTACTGTGTCCCCGTTGACATTGATGGCGGGCGGCTCGGGAACGCTGAATCTGAGCGCGTCCGTTTCGGCTGGGCAGGAGGGTTTTTCACCGCTGGCCCCGTCGATGGTTACAAGTTGGACGGCTGCATCGGCGGTGGTTGGCGTGGCGGGCTCGGTGCAGGCAACGGCGCCGTTGTCGCTTACGGTTTCGATTTCCAACCCTTCGTTTGCGCCGGCGGCTTCGGCCATCAATCTTCCTATCGTGACGATCAACACGGGCGGCGTGCCGGTGGTGAAGAAGACCCTGGATGTTCCGGGTACGATCACGATCACGTCGGCCGACGGCCAAACGTCGTATCTTCCAAGCGCCGCGGACAGCGATAACACGGCCATATTTCATGTGCATGGCAATACGACATCGGCGATGCCGAAGCTTCCCTATCATGTGAAGCTGAATACCGGCGTAGATTTGCTTAACGCCATGGGGCTTAGTTGTCCGTACTTAACAAGCAAGGGCAAAGTTACATGTGATAAAAGCAAGAGCTATATTCTGCTGGCAAATTACGACGACAAGACGTTACTGCGGGATTGGTCGGCATCGGCATTGGCCAACGCCATTCCTATTGGGGGAAGCTATCTGAATTCGCCTGCGGATTCTCCTACGCCGAGCGGCAACAGCGCGCTGATGCCGTGGGCGCCGCATTCACTGTTCGTCGAGCTGTACCTCAATGGAATATACGAGGGAAACTACCAGCTTATTGAGGAGGTAAAGGTCGATACTCACAGGCTCAATATCAACGAACTGGCCGAGACCGACGTGACGGACGATATTACCGGCGGGTATCTGATGGAGATCGACCAGCACCAGGACGAGGCCCTCGTCTTCGACACGCCGCAAGGAGTTCCGATCGGGCTGGTTGACCCGGATTTCAGCCCTGATCCGGAGATTCCGCAGCAGACGTCGTATATATCAAACTACGTGGATACTGCGGAGACGGCGCTTTTTTCCAGCACCTATACCGATCCGACCCAAGGCTGGCGTGCCTATTTCGATGAGACGTCGGCGATCAATTTCTATATTGTGAACGACCTGATGGGCAACAAGGACGGGGGGGACTTTTACAGCAGCGACTATCTGTACAAGGACAGGGATAATCCGCTGATCTATATGGGGCCCATCTGGGACTTTGATATCAGTTCAGGCAATGGGGCCGTATTGGATCCGACCGATCCATGGATGCAGGTGCAGGCCCCGTGGTACAAGCAGTGGTTCACTGATCCTGGATTCAAAGCCGATGCTGCAACGCAGTGGAATGCGCTGAAGAACAATGGCGTGCTGGCCGCATGGATGGCCTCAATTCCGCAGGAAGCACAGACTCTTGAGCAATCGCAGACGAACAACTTTGGGCGGTGGCCGATGCAAGGGATCCTGGTGTGGCCGGAATTCGAAGTCGCAGGCAATTATGACGCTGAGGTTCAATATCTCACCGACTGGCTGCAAGTGAGGTACGGCTATCTGGATTCATTTTTCAACACGAAGGCCCAGACAGCGACCGCATTGACGGTGACTGGAACGTTGAGCTTTGGCGCTCCGCTGACACTTTCGGCCCAGGTTACGGGAAACACCGCGCCGACAGGAGTGGTTTCATTCGAATCGAACGACGTAGTTTTCGGCACAGGCACCCTGGGGAGCGGCGGAACGGTGAAGTTAACCACCAGCACATTGCCGGCCGGCTTGAATCGCCTGAAAGCCATCTACAACGGCGATCAGAACAACGCGCTTTCCATTTCGAGCGTTCAGTACACAACTATTGGGAATTCGACGGCGTCGACCGTTGTCAGCATCGCCGGACCGTCAACCGGAACAGAGGGCACGGCGGCCAACTTCACAGCATCGGTGATCGGGAATTCCGGTACCGCGGCCCCAACCGGCAGTATCAACTTCAGTGTGGACAGCGGATCCGCGACAGCGGTGGCGCTGAACGGGACGACCGCGGCAAGCTACTCGGCAAGCCTGGCGACGCCGGGAGTCCACACCATTACTGCGACGTACTCAGGCGATTCGAATTTCGGAACATCGGCCGGGAACGCTTTGATTAGCGTGTCAGGCATTACCATCAGAGGCTCGAATGTGAGCATGCTGCCCGGGGCGACGACTGGAAACTCTTCAACGATTACTGTTTCCCCTGGAGGGGGATTCACAGGGAGCGTGGCGCTTGCTGCGGCGATCACTGCGAGCCCGGCAGGCGCGCACGATCTGCCGAGCTTGAGTTTTGGGTCGACCAGTCCGGTGACAATTGCCGGGACCGGCAGCGGGACGGCGACTCTGACGGTGACCACGACAGAATCAGGGGCGCTCCAGGGGCCATTGATTCCTGGGTTCCGACGGGTAGGGGTCGGTGGCACGGTGCTGGGATTCTTTTTGCTGATCGGCATCTCAAAACGGCGCCGCCGCTGGCGGACGATGCTTGGCTTGTGTCTCTTCCTGGTTTCCCTTGCTGGCGGCGTGGTGAGTTGCGGCCAGAAGGCGAGTGGAGGAGGGACCACCGCGGGCGTTTACACCGTGACGGTGACCGGAACGTCGCAGTCGATTACCGCGCAGAGCACGGTCACCATCCAGGTGCAATAGGCAGGTGGGAGGATTTCAAGTGTTCACGGGTGTTGCTCGATGGCGATGGGGAGGGTGGAGGTATTGCCGGAGGCGGCCAGGCCGACGAGATTTGTGGCAATGCCGGGGAGCGAGGCAGGGATGAAGGTGACAGTGCCGTCGATTGCGGAGGTGGCAACGGCGGTTTGCGTGGCGAGAAGCGGGGCGGGGGGACAGACGCCGTGGGTGGGGCAGGGCGGCGCCCAGGCGTAGAGAGCCTGGTAGAGCGACACGGAGCCACCGGCCATAGGCTTGCCATCGACGTCGAGCAGGCGGAGGGTGATCTGCGCCGGCGTTGATTGGATGGAGAGGTTCTGCGTGGTTCCGGAGACGGCGTGGAGGGTGGCGTACTCGGCGCGCGCACCAAAGGCGGTGAAGGCTACGCACTGGCTGGTTCCGTTGAGACAGGCCTGGATAGAGGCGGTCTGACCTTCAGTGAGCGGGCCGACGATGAGGATGTTGGTGGCGATGCCGCTTGAGTTGGTGAGAGCGGCGGCGTTGCCTGCGGGAACGATGCCAGATGCGGTTGCCTGCCAGACGACATCTTGTGCACTGAGAGGAACGCCGTTGGAGAGGACGAGCGCCTGGACGGTCCAGGGGAAGGTGGCTCCGGCGGCGAGAGAGAGCTGCGGGGTAATGGCGGTGAGGACGGGCGGCGTTCCGCCGGAAAACTGGGCCTGGAGGCTGGAGCCGTTGGTGAGCGCGGCGGTGACGATGGACCAAGCTGCGGAGTTGGCAGTGACGTTGAGGGTGGCGCGGCCGTCGCCGGTGGTGGTGACGGAGCAGCTGGGTTGGCCGCAGGCTAGTGTTGCCGTGCCGCTGGTGACGGTGTAGGTGACGGTGACACCGCCGGCGGGGGCGAGATTGGAGCCGAGGGCGGTGACGGCGAAGGGGATGGGCACGGCGATGGGAACGGTGTTGGAGGGCGCGGTGAGCAGGGTGAGCGCATCGCCGGCGCCGGAGTCGTAGCTGACTCCGCTGGGGATGACGGCGGCGGCGTAGAAGAGGGGCTGGTCGTCGACTTCGACGTCTACAGAACCTGTGATGACGGAGCCAGTGACGGCCGTGGCGGCGGGGGGCGCGATGGCGGTGATTTCATTGGGGGAGATGCTTGTGACCTGAGCGGGCTGGTCGCCGACGAGCACCGTGTCGGCCGGGCGGAAGCCCCTGCCTTGAATGACGATGGCGCCCCCGATGGCGGGGAGATGCTGCGGGGAGACGGTATCCGCGTAGAGTACCCAGCCGTTGTAGGGGTAGTCGGGGCGGCCGTCGCCGCGCTGGTCGGCTATGCCGATGCGGACGATGTCGTCGCCGTTGGTGGCCACGCGGAGCCAGGTTTCTCCGGTAGCGAGGCCGTTGATGCCGGGGGCTGCGCCGACAGCAGGCGCGCCGATGGGGTCAAAGGCGTCCCATATACCGATGGCGGGCATGGCCTTGGAGTCAGTGGGGATGCCGGACTGGTCGAGGGCCTGGGTGACGATGGTGAAGATGCGGTTGCCGCGGACGGGGAAGGTGAACCAGTCAGTCTGGCCGACCTGGCTGAGGCGGCCTGCCCAAAGGCCGCCGGGGGCGAGCGGGCGCGGGGTGGATGGGGATCCGATGGCATCGTCGAAGCTGCCGGAGGCGGAGTCGGCGACAGTGACGGTGAGGGTTTGCGCGCTGCCGGCGGACATGTTGGGGACGGTAATGGACGCGAGAGTGCCGGAGGGGGTGACCTGGCTGTCGATGTAGGGTCCGACTGAGTCGGTAAGGATGTAAAGGGGGTTGATGGGCTCGAAAGTGAGCTGGTAATTGGCAGTGGTGATGCCGGGCGGAACAGGGATTCCGCTGAGATCGAAGTAACCTTGCAGGGCTGGGTCGTTGGATCCCCAGTTGGTGAGCGGGTCGCCGCTGGCGTCAGTGAAGCCGGTGACGGGATTGCCGTGGTTGCCGCTGAAATAGCCGCCGGAGACGAAGGTGACCGTGTACTGGTAGAGAGGATTGCCGTTGGCGTCGAGCGGGCGCGCGACGACGTTGACGCCCTGCATGCCGTAGCCGCTGCGGAAGGCAACGGTGCCCTGGATGGAGACGGTGTTGGCGGCGGTGAGCTGTTTGGTGGGGAAGGCGGCCTGGTTGGCGCCGGTGATGGGGTAGATGCGGTTGAGGGCGGCGATGTCGTCGTAAGCGAGCTGGGCGGGGTTGGGCAGGCACTGGCCGCCGGAGGGGCCGCAGAAACCACTGAGGGGCTGCATGATGGGCCAGCCCTCTGTGCCGCCGGGTTCACCGGTCTGTTGTGCGCCAGATTGGAGCGCATCGGGGTTGACTTGCGAGTAGTCGAGCCCGAGGATGCGGCCAAGGGCGCGCTCGAGTTCGTAGCTCATCATGGCTTGCAGGCTGGGGGTGGTGGCGCAAAGGCCGTTGAGCAGGATGATGGCGTGGGCGATGGCGGCGTCGGGGTTGATGTTGTCGAGCCAGAACCAGACGCCGTTGTTCTGGCAGTCTGTAGGCGAGCTGGCGCCGGCTCCGAAGATTGCGTCGGTGACGGAGCCGTCGGCGTCGTAGATTACGCCGAGCGGGTAGTTGGTGGCGGCGGGTGTGACGTCGGCTGGCGCGGTGATGACGCCGTTGGCAGCGGCGATGTTGGAGCCGTTGACGTCCTCATGCAAGGAGCCCATGTCGGTGAGGGTGACGCCGGCGGTGGGGACGGCGGACCAGAGGGCTGCGGCTGTGTCGACCATCGCGGTGGCCTGCTGGTTGGGGATGGTGGAGTTGAGCGGGCCCTGATCGACGTAGTAGTTGAGCTGTCCGCCGGACCAGTGGACGGGCTGGCCGAGGACGGCGGGGTTGAAGAAGGTGACGCCGGCGATGTATTTGGGCCCGCCGGCGAAGGCGCAGGGCGCGATGAGCAGGCAAAGCAGGGCTGCGCAATGGCGGGCTGGGATGGAGAAGAGCACAGCGGGGGCCTCTGGTGGGTTTATCGGCGGGGATGGCGGAGGAGTGATTGCTGTGAGATGAGAGAATTCCAAGTTTATGGGGAGAGTATTCTGCTTGTGGCTGCGGCAGGGGCTGAAGCCCCTGCTCTATCAATTTGAGCAATTGATGGCACGAGTGAACTCGTGCCCTTTCAAAACCTGACGATCGAGCAATATTGTTTGCATACGAGGGATTGAAGATGAAGTGCGGAACGATTGCTGCTGTTGTTTTTGGCTTTTTGGGATTCGCGGGAGTCATGAGCGGGGCGCAGGCGGCGATTCCGGTGATGTTGCTGGATGGGCAGAGCGGCGGAGCGTATCACAACTGGCGGGCGACTACGCCGGTGATGAAGACGGAGCTTGAGGAGACGGGGCTGTTTGCGGTGACGGTGGTGACGGCGCCGGAGTCGGGTGGGGACTTCAGCGGATTCAAGCCGGAGTTCAAGAAGTACAAAGCGGTGGTGCTGAACTATGACGGGCCGGATTGGCCGGCTGATCTGCGCAAGGAGCTGGAGGATTTTGTTGGCGGCGGCGGAGGGTTGGTGGTGGTGCACGCGGCGGATAATGCGTTTCCGAACTGGCCGGAGTTCAACCTGATGATTGGGGTGGGCGGCTGGCGCGGACGGAATGAGAACGCCGGGCCGATGTGGTACTTCAAGGATGGGAAACTGGTGCGGGACGATACGCCGGGACCGGCGGGCGGGCACGGGGCGCGGCTGGCGTTCGAGGTAGTGACGCGGGCGCCGGAGCATCCCATTATGAAGGGATTGCCGGCGGCGTGGATGCATGCGCCGGATGAGTTGTATGCGACGCTGCGCGGGCCGGGAAAGAATATGACGGTGCTGGCGACGGCGTATTCCGATCCGGCGAACCATGGAACGGGGCACGACGAACCGATACTGATGGTGGTGAACTACGGCGAGGGACGGGTGTTTCACACGACGATGGGGCATGACGTGGCGGCGCTGAGCTGCGTGGGATTCATGACGACGTTTCAGCGCGGCACGGAGTGGGCGGCGACGGGGAAGGTGACGCAGAAGGCGCCAGCGACGTTTCCGACAGCGAAGACGGTGAGCTATCGCGTGGATATTGCGCGGATGGAGCCGGCGGCGAAGTAGGGCGCCGGCGACGGACGGAACCGGGATTGCGTTTCGAACGTATTTGAAGCAGGCTGCGGGATTTCAGGAAATCCTCGCAGGGAGGTGCTTCGCATGTCTTCTCATTCAATCAAATTCGAGTTTGGCCGGGGTGCGCGACTGACTGCGGTGGTGTGCATCGCTGTTGGCTTGCTTGGTTTGCGGGCTGGCGCGCAGAGTGCGGCTGCATCCGGCTCTGGTTCCGCATCCGGGGCCAGCTCTGCGTCGAACATGGGCGGGATGGGCCGCCACATGTACATGACCACGCTGCGGCCGATCAAGCCGGGTGACCGGGCGAAGGCGGATGCGATTGTGGCGGCGGCCAAAGAGGCGATGGAGCCCTACAAGGATTACCACAAGGCGCTGGCGGACGGGTATGTGATCTTTCTGCCGAACATCAGGCAGCCGCAGTATCACTTTACGAAGGGCGAGAACGCGCGCGAGGCGCTGACGCACTTCGATCCGCTGAAGCCGACATCGCTGCTCTACAAAAAGACGACGGATGGCGGCTACACGCTGGTGGGCGCGATGTACACGGACCGCGTGACGGCGAGCGAGGAGGAGATCAACGAGCGGGTTCCGCTGAGCATTGCGCGCTGGCACCAGCATGTGAATTTCTGCAAGGCGCCGCCGGGACATCTGCGGGAGTATTTTGGCAAGGATGCGAAGTTCGGCATGATGGGTTCGATCAACACGCGGGAGGCGTGCGATGCGGCGGGAGGGACTTTTCTTCCGCATGTGTTTGGGTGGATGGTGCATGTGTATCCGTATGAGACGGACCCGGCGAAGGTATGGTCAGTGGATGATGATGGCGATGGACACGACAATATGGACCACTCGGCGATGCCGCCGGGGATGAAGATGAATTAGGGCCTGTTCACGAAGACTTGGAGCGTAGATCACGAGGAACAACCGCAGGTTCTTCGACTCCCTTCGGCCGCTCAGGGTGACAATCGCTTATTATCGATCGCTAGAGTTCGGGGTAGAAGTCGAAGAAGGCGTCGAGGCTGCGCTTCAGCTGGGTTTCGATCTCCTCGCGCGAGCCCTCAATGGTATGCATGGTGACGTGGGCTTCGTGGCCGTTGGCCAGCTTGAGGGTCGCGTCCTTGATTTCTGTGACTTCGCCTTCGGGGAGCAGCCGCAGACCGTAGATGAGCGTTAGGTTGGCCATGAGTGCCATCATAAAATGAGTGCGCTGGAAATGGGAAAAGCGTGAAGCGGTCTGGGTGCGAAGGGAAATGGGTTGATGGCACAGATTAGCCGGCGGAAGTGGTTGCAGGGTGCGGCTGCGGCATGGGCGCTGGCGGAGTGCGAGTGGGCGGCTGATTTGGGGACGGCGATGGATTTGAGGCCTGTTCTGGATTTGCCGCCTGCGCGGCCTGCGAAGGCGGACCGGCACTTTACCAGCGCGGCGGTTGAGGAGCTGATTCCGCGGGTGCAGCGGCAGATGGGCGACCGGGCGCTGGCCACAATCTTCGAGAACTGCTTTCCCAACACGCTGGATACGACGGTGTTTCCGGGCAGGTATGCAGGCAAGCCGGATACGTACGTGGTAACAGGCGATATCGATGCGATGTGGCTGCGGGACTCTTCGGCGCAGGTATGGCCGTATGTGCCGCTGGCGAAGGAAGACGCGAGGCTGCGCGAGCTGATTGAGGGGCTCATTCGCAGGCAGGCGCGGATGATTCTGATCGACCCGTATGCGAATGCGTTTATGCGCGATGAGACGGCGGCGCCGCTGAGCTGGGCGGTTCACGATAAGACTGAGATGCGCCCCGGTGTGGGCGAGCGGAAGTGGGAGATTGATTCACTGTGCTATCCGCTGCGATTGGCGCATGGATATTGGAAGGCGACGGGGGACACGCGGCCTTTTGATGAGACGTTCAAGGAGGCGGCGTGGACGATTGTGAAGACGTTTCGCGCGCAGCAGAGAAAGAATGGTCCGGGGCCGTATTCATTTCAGCGCGAGTCGCTGGTGCCGAACGATTCGGTGCCGCTGGGCGGGTTTGGCAATCCGGCGCGACCAGTGGGGATGATCTTCTCGATGTTCAGGCCGTCGGACGATGCGTGCATTTATCCGCTGTTTGTGCCGGCGAACCTGTTTGCGGTGGTTTGCCTGCGCAAGCTGGCGGAGCTGGCGCACAGGGTGCTGGGCGATGCGAAACTGGCCGCGGAGGCTGAGGCATTGGCGGTGGAGGTGGATGCAGCGGTGCAGAAATTCGGCAAGACGCACCACGCGGAGTTTGGCGAGATCTGGGCGTACGAGGTGGATGGGTACGGCAACGCGCTGATGATCGACGATGCGGATGCGCCGGGGTTGGTGACGCTCAGCTATCTGGAGTCGTGCACGGCGGCGGACGCGCTTTATCAGCGGACGCGGCGGTTTGCGCTGAGCGACAGCAATCCTTACTTTTGCCGCGGTGCGGCGGCGGAGGGAGTGGGGAGTCCACACGAAGGAATCAACACGATCTGGCCGATGTCGATCACCTACCGGGCGATTACGTCGACGAGCGACGCGGAGATTGGGCAATGCTTGCGCTGGCTGCGGAACACGACAGCAGGGACGGGGTTCATGCATGAGTCGTTCAAGAAGGACGATGCAGCGAGTTTTACGCGGCCGTGGTTCGCGTGGGCGAATACGCTGTTTGGGGAGCTGATTGTGAAGCTTGCGACGGAACGGCATGGTTTGCTTGCCGCTCGACTGGGGTGAGCTGCTCTCCCCGCTCCCCAGGTGCGAGGGTCGCACTTGGACACCGTGGGCACCCGGTTGGCGCGGTTTGGATCGATGGGGCAACTGGAGCATCTAGAATCAGGGTAGAGTTTTGGGTGGGAAGAAGAACTTCAATGACAGAGATTCGCGATACGGTAATTCTGGGGTCCGGGTGCGCGGGGCTGACGGCGGCCATCTACACGGGCCGTGCTGGACTGAAACCGCTGGTTCTGGAGGGCCACGAGCCCGGGGGCCAGCTCTCGATCACCACGCTGGTGGAGAACTTTCCCGGCTGGCCGGAGGGGATTCAGGGGCCGGAACTGATTGAAAACATGAAGAAGCAGGCGGAGCGGTTTGGGGCGACCTTCCAGCTGGCTCACCTGAGCCGGGTGGAGCTGGGATCGCATCCCATCAAGCTGCATACTTCGGGCGGGGAGATTCACACGCGGACGCTGATTGTGGCCTCGGGCGCGAGCGCGCGCTGGCTGGGGTTGCCGAGCGAGCAGGCGCTGATCGGGCATGGGGTTTCAAGCTGCGCGACGTGCGACGGGTTCTTCTTTCGCGGCAAGGAGATTGCGGTGGTGGGCGGGGGCGATTCAGCCATGGAAGAGGCGCTGTTTCTGACGCGCTTTGCGAGCAAGGTGACGCTGCTGCACCGGCGGGAAAGTTTCCGTGCCTCGAAGATCATGCTGGACCGGGCAATTGCGCATCCCAACATCGAACTGCGCACCAACACCGTGGTGGAAGAGGTGTTGGGCGTGGAAGACAAGGAAGTGAAGGCGCTCAAGCTGAAGGACACGCGCACGGGCCAGGCGGATGAACTGGCGGTGAGCGGGATGTTCCTGGGGATTGGGCATGAGCCGAACGCCAAGGCGTTTGCCGGACAGATGGACCTGGATGAAGACGGGTACATCAAGACCACGGGCAACGTGCTGACTACCTTTGAGGGCAAGGTGATTCCGGGGGTGTTTGCCTGCGGGGATGTGCAGGACAGGCGCTATCGGCAGGCGATTACGGCGGCGGGGTCTGGATGCATGGCGGCGCTCGAAGCAGAAAAGTACCTCGAAGAACACGGACACTGAGCCGTGTCGGCCGGGCGCTCGCTATTCGCTCGCACTGGGATGGTTGCGCTTGCGGCAGAAAAAGGCCGCAAGGGAGATTATCTCGATCGCGTTCCTATAGGACGCGAAGTCCCGTTGGGCGAGTTACCACGGGTTGCGATGCGCTTCAACCGTGGATACTTTGATTGTGTCCCTCCGGAGCGCCTGCGGTGCGGCAGAGGCTCGCTGTTCGCTTGCGAGGGCACAAGAGCAATATTCCTAAGCCCCGTGAATCTTGAACCAAGTGAAGATGGGGGGAGGAGACGCGATGGCTTCGATCTTTCCGGGGCGGTATACCGCGCAGAGTGACGAGCCGTTTGTGGTTTTCTTGATCGGCTTTCGCGTGAACAAATGGCTGGCGCTGCGCAGTTGGACGCGCGTGGCTCGGGCGATGCCTCCCATGATTGCCGAGCTGAAAAGACAGCCGGAGCTGGGGCTGTTGCACGTGGAGACGTTCATGTACTGGCGCGGCGTGGGCATGATGCAGTACTGGCGAAGCTTTGAGCAGCTTCATGCGTATGCTCATGCGCGCGATGCGGCGCACCTGCCGGCGTGGGCGGAGTTCAACAGGCGGATCGGGAGCAATGGGGTGGTGGGCATCTGGCACGAGACGTACACGGTGGCGCCGGGGCAGTACGAGACGATCTATGCGAATATGCCTCGTTTTGGATTGGGAGCAGCGATGCCGCTTTTAGCTGTGAGGGGACGCAACGAGAGCGCGCGGGAGCGCATTGGGAAGCCTGCACCGGAGAAGCCCGGTGAGGTTTTGTGAAAACCAGCTCAGAATTTGTGAAAGATAAAGAAGGCTGCGGCGACCAGGCAGCCGGCGGCGGCAGCGTGGTTCCAGCGGAGTTGTGAGCCGAAATAGAACGTGGTGAAGACGCCGAAGACGGACAGGGTGATGATTTCCTGGATCACCTTGAGCTGCACGGGTGTGAAGCGGCCGTAGCCCAGGCGATTGGCGGGGACCTGGAAGCAGTACTCGAAGAAGGCGATGCACCAACTGACCAGGATGACCTTCCAGAGCGGCTGCGACTCGAATTTCAAGTGACCGTACCAGGCAAAGGTCATGAAGATGTTGGAGAAGATGAGAAGTACGATTGTCCACATACGTGATTTGGACGCGAACGGCATGAAACGAGTTGCAGGGGCACGATGACAGCTTTGGAAGAAAATCTGGAACGGCTGGAAGAGGCGATTGCGGCGGCTTGCCGCAAGGCCGGCCGGGCGCGCGGCGATGTGGAGCTGATGGCGGTTTCGAAGACCTATCCGGCAGAGACGGTGATTGCGGCTGCGGAGTTGGGGTTGAGGCTGTTCGGTGAGAATCGCGTGCAGGAGTTTGGCGCGAAGGCTGACGGGATTGCTGACTGGCGAGCTGAGGGAAGCATTGCTGCCGCGGATGAGCCGATTCTGGTGCATCTGATCGGGCATCTGCAATCGAACAAGGCGGCGAAGGCGGCGGAACTGTTTGACGCGGTGGACTCCGTGGATTCAGTGAAGCTGGCGGAGCGGTTGAACGAGGCTGCTGGGCGGTTGGGCAAGCGGCTGCCGGTGCTGATTGAAGTGAAGCTCAGCCCGGAGGAAACGAAAGAGGGGTTGGAGCCGGAGTCGGCGGAGGCGGCGCTGTTGCTGGAGCGGCTGCCGGATTTGCACCATCTGCATATGCGCGGGCTGATGACGATTGCGCCGTGGGGCGTGGCGGAGGATGTGACGCGGGCTTGCTTTCGCAATTTGCGAGAGTGGCGGGATCGCTGGACTGCTGCGCATGCGCAGTTGGATTTGGGCGTGTTGTCGATGGGGATGAGCGGGGATTTTGCGCTGGCGATTGAAGAGGGCGCAACGCGGATTCGAGTGGGGACGGCGCTGTTTGGGAAGCGTGCTCCCTATGCGGGGCCGCCGGAATGAATGGCGGCATGATTCGGGCTGTGGCGGACGGTGTGACGCTGGCGGTGAGGGCGCAGCCGGGGGCGAAGCGGACGGCGATTGCGGGCGTGTATGGCGAGGGTGCGGCAGCGCAGTTGAAGATCGCGGTGCAGTCGCCGCCGGTGGAGGGCAAGGCGAATGCGGCGCTGATTGGTTTTCTGGCTGAGATGTTTGGGGTGGGTAAAAGCCAGGTTGAGATTTTGAGCGGGGAGTTGTCGCGGAGCAAGGTGTTTTTGTTGCGGGGAGTTGGTCTTGCGAAGGCTGAATCATTGCTCGCGGCATGGAGATAGCTGGCGAGCCTACTACGCATTGATTGCTGGTCGGCTATACTTGGCTCCATCCACAGATCGGGAGCCGGTAGATGGCACGAAGCTTATTTCCGCGCGCAGTTTCAGCGGCGATGTTACCTGTGCTTACTCTCAGTACGTATCCGCATCCTGCGCGGGGCAGGATCAAGGTGGATTCGCCGTCGATGGCTATATTACTGCGGTCTCTTCTCCCAACGGTTTCGATGTGAACGGAACTCATGTGACTACCTCGGCCGAAACGGTCTATGGGCTCATCGGGGATAAGACGCCGCATCACGACAGCCCTTTGCAGGATGCGGTGAAGGTGGGCGCGTACGTGCGGGTGGCAGGCTCGACGGAGAAGCAGAGCAAGACAGCCACGGCCTCTGCGGTTTACTTTCGCGACGATTGGGATAAGAAGCTGGCAGGCTTCGGTGTGATCGACAAGGTTATCGAGGCGGGGCCGGAGCCGCTGTATGAGGCGGATGGCTATCGCATTCGGATTGCTTCGGGTACGGAGTCCCGTTTTTCAAAGGGATTGAATGCACAGGCGGATGTGGGTACCAATACCTGGGTCAAATACGAGGGCAAACGCAATGAAACGGGGGAACTCGTGGCTACGCGGGCAGAGTTCGTACTTGCCAGGCAGGGCAAGATCAAGCCGATTCCGCAACAGGACTCGATGCCCAGCCAGGACAGTCTTATCGATGCGAACGGCAAGCTTGAGAGCTTGCGTACAAAGGTCAGGCTGAGCGACGCTGGCGGTCCCTGCGGATGGCACAGGGTTCCCGCGGATAAGGCGCTTCAGGAGAGAGTTCTCCGCGTGGGACTAAGCGTTGTTCCTGCTTATCAGAAGCAGTTACCGGACGATTCGCCATCGAAGATTCACTTCAGGTTTTACGCTGTCGACGATGTGAAGATCCGTTCAGAAATTGTTTGTAATGTCGGGTTCGTTGCGACTCCCAGTAATCTGGGCCTTGTGCTGGTGCCGAAGCAGGTGGTGGAACGGCTTGGGAGCGACGATGAGTTGGCCGCGGTGATGGCCGATGGGGTTGCCTTTAACATGCAACAGCAATCGGCAAGACTCATTGCGGAATGGCGTGAACTATTTGGAGCCGAGGCGGCTGGGGGCATAGCGGAGGCTTTCGTCCCGGGGTTCAACTTTGCTAACGAGATTGGCGTGGACATTTTGGCGCACAAGATTGAAATGCGCATGGAGGAGCAGCGGGGGCGGGTGGCGCTGGCGTTGATGACCGATGCGGGGTATGACCCCTGGCAGGCGCCGGAAGCTTGGCGGCTGCTGGCGCCTAAGAACCTACCCAGCGATGTGAGCGCGGTCAAGTATCCGAGCCGGAGCGGGTATCAGTTGGGGATTTTGAATTTGCAGTACCGAGCGGTGGCTGGGGTGGGGACGCGGTAGGGCGGACGGAAAAGCAACAGCAACTGCATAAAGACAAAAGCAAGAACGACCGCAAAAACAAATGCAAAAGCAACCGCAGGTCCTTCGACTCGCTGCGCTCGCTCAGGATGACAGCTTTATTTTGAGTGACAAGCTGCTTCTTTGGGGGACGATTTTTTCGCTAGTCTTGGCTGCTTGCGCTAGTGGCTGTTGGGGGAGATGGCGACGGCGAGGGCTTCTTCGGGCTCGGGGCGGACGCGGAAGTCGGCGTGGGCTTCGGCGAAGACGACACTCCCATCCTTGGCGATGACGTAGGTGGCGGGGATGGGCAGGCGCCAGCTTGGTTCGCCGTTGACGAAGGGGATGTTGACGAGGATGGAGCGGTAGTAGGTCTGGTGGTACTCGGGGACGGTGTAGACGAGGCCGAATTTTTCCGCAAGGGCGCAGCCGGGGTCGTGGAGCACGGGGAAGGGCAGGCCGTGCTGGCCGGCCATGAAGTCGCTTTGGCGCTCGATCTGGGGGCCGATGGCGACCATGAGCGCTTCGCGTTCGCGGAGCTGGCCGTAGAGGTCGCGCCAGGCTTCAAGCTCGGTGACGCAATAGGAGCACCAGCGGCCACGGAAGAATTTGATCACGAGGGGACCGAGGGCCAGCAAATCGGCGGAGCGGACCAGGCGGCCGGTGGCGTCCTTGAGGGCGAATTCGGGGGCCATGGCGCCGACAGGGAGAATTTTTTCCTCGATGCCGGAGGCGAACAGCTCGGCGACGGCACGCTCACCGACGGCAAGGCGATCGGCCTGCACCAGGTGGCGGGTGTTGGCGGTGATCTCATCGAGTTGGTCCTGCAGGGTGGTAGTGGTCATGGTTATGTTTTGCTGCTGAGTGAATCTTATCTGGTTGTGAGACGTATTATCGCCCAAAGCGTTGTTTGCCGCCCATGCCCATGGCGCCCAGGCCGCCGCGCATCATCTTTGCGGCCAGGCCGCCTTTGCCCATCTGCTTGAACATCTTGGCCATCTGCGCGTACTGGCGCAGCAGGTTGTTTACGTCCTGCACCTCTGTGCCGCTGCCCCTGGCGATGCGCTTGCGGCGGGTGCCGGAGATGATTTCGTGGTTGCGGCGCTCGAGGGGAGTCATGGAATTGATGATCGCTTCGAGGCGGACAAATTGCTTCTCGTCGACGCTGCCGGCGGCCTGCTGCATTCCTGCAAACGGGCCGACCGAGGGGAGCATCTTGAGGATACTCTCCATGGAGCCCATTTTCTTGATCTGACGAAGCTGATCGCGGAAGTCTTCGAGGGTGAAGCCGTCCCCGAGCAGGGCCTTCTTGGCGAACTCCTCTGACTTTTTGCGGTCGAGGGTGGACTCGGCCTTCTCGATGAGGGACATCATGTCGCCCATGCCGAGGATGCGGCCGACGATGCGGTCGGGATGGAAAGGCTCGAACGCGTCCGGCTTTTCGCCGACGCCGATGAACTTGATGGGCTGGCCGGTGACCTGGCGGATGGAGAGCGCCGCGCCGCCGCGGGCGTCGCCGTCCATCTTGGTGAGGACGACGCCGGTGAGGCCGAGGCGCTTGTGGAAGTCTTCGGCGGAGTTGACGGCATCCTGGCCGGTCATGGCGTCGGCGACGAAGAGGATCTCGCTGGGATTGAGGAGCTTTTTGAGCCGGGCCATTTCGTCCATCAGCTCTTCGTCGACGTGGAGACGGCCGGCAGTGTCGACGATCAGCGTGTCGCAGCCCATGATTTTAGCTTCGCGGAGCGCTTCCTTGGCGAGGCGGATGACTAGCTCGGGGCCGGCGGCTTCGCCCTTCTGGTCGCCTTCGTAGAGCTTGGCCTCAATGGATTTGGCGACGATTTTGAGCTGCTCGCGGGCGGCGGGACGGTAGACGTCGACTGAGACCAGCATGGGGCGGTGACCGCCCTTTTTGAGCCATCCGGCGAGCTTGCCGGAGGTGGTTGTTTTGCCGGAACCCTGCAGGCCGGCCATGAGGATGACGGTGGGCGGCTGCGAGGAGAACTTGAAGCGGGCGGTATCTTTACCGAGCAGGGCGATCAGCTCGTCGCGAACGATTTTGATGACCTGCTCGGAGGGCGAGAGCGCGGTGAGGACTTCAGTACCGATGGCCTTGACGCGGATGTGCTCGATCAGATCGCTGGCGACGTTGAGGTTGACGTCGGCTTCAAGCAGGGCGACGCGGATTTCGCGCAGAGCTTCAGCGATGTTTTCTTCAGTGAGCGTGCCCTGGCCGCGGAGGGTTTTGAAGGCACGCTGGAGCTTGTCTGTAAGGTTTTCAAACATAGTCACCTCCAGTGTATCGCGGCGCCAGCAGTGCGGCAGACGCTCGCGGGATGCTCGCACCACCTGCGGCGGAGCAGACGCTCGCGGGAGGCTCGCACGGGCTTCGATGCGGTTTGCGGCAGAAGAAAGCCGCAAACTGGAGTCCGTCTTCAGTGTGTCCCTATAGGACGCGAGGGGTTGTTGCTGGCTGCTACCCCGGGTCGCGCTCCGCTTACGGGGGGCTATTCTCATCCTTTCCCTGTGGGATGGGCACCTTGCAAAGTGCATGCCATCGTGTCGCGCAGAGGGTCTTGAATTGCTGAATGTTGGCGGTCGCCGAATGATTCTGCTCCACTTGGACGGTATACAGATTTAGTCTGTTTGCGTATCCCGCTCTCGAGTTTCCCGGCTTGAATGCTTCGGAGGTCCTATGAACCGAAAGTTGGCTCTTCCCCTGCTCCTAGTGTGCTTTGCGGTGCCAGCCACGGTATTTTCCCAGTCCCACGACCCGAAGCATCCGACACCTCTCGCTCCGGGCATCAACAAAGGGAATGTCGATACCACCAGCGGCCCGGTTTATTACTACTTTTATGGTGAGCCGGGGCGGATCGACTTCAGGATGGCGTTTCACGAAATGGGGATTTTCGGAAACCCTTTGCGGCAGACGCTCACCTTTGCGCTGGCCGATGAAACGGGCAAAGCCTTCTTTACCCAGCCGGTTGTCTCGCAAGGCAATTTGGGCGAAGTGTCCAATCATGGCACCTTCAACAGGCACACCAAGGTCCTGGTTTCGATTACCGCGCAGCAGGCGATTAACCGGATGGGGGGCTACTACGAGTTTTCGGTCACGGGGGACGCCAAATTCGATGGCAAGGCGGGGAGTTCCGCGAATGTGAAGCCGGAAGACACGTCGCTGACAACGACCCAGAAGAACGGGCCGGTGAACCTGACGCCGGGAAGCGCAAGCCTGACTTCAGGGCCGGTGAGCCTGACGTCGGGCACCACCAGCCTAACGTCGGGAAAGCCTGTACAGCTTGTCTATCCGGGACAGGCGCTGACGGTGAAGGAGAGCCCCAGCGAATTGCGGATTCTGCTGGCGGCCGATGTGCTCTTCGATTTCGATAAGGCAGATATCCGTCCGGACGCGGCCGCAACCCTGCGCCAGGCAGCAGCGAAGATCAAGGCGGCACGAACCCGCGCGGTGATCCGGATTGAGGGTTATACAGACGCCAAGGGCACGGACGCGATCAACGTGCGGCTGTCACGGCAGCGCGCGGAGGCAGTGGAGACGTGGTTGATCCAGAACGCGGCAATGTCGGTTTCTGCGTTTAACGCCAAGGGCTTCGGGGCGGCTCGACCGGTTGCTCCTAATCAGAAACCGAATGGCCAGGACAATCCGCCTGGGCGCCAGCTCAATCGGCGCGTCGAGATTGTTGTGACCAAGTGAGCGCAGGTTGAATGCTTCCAACCCCAGCACAAAAAGGTGCGCCGAGGACATGTCGCCCGCGTTTGTGCGAGCGCGCGAAGGCTATTCCGCGGGTTCGATGAGGTATTGCTCCAGCTTGCCGTCGGGGTAGGTGTAGGTGGTTAAGCGGAGGTGCCTGCCGGGGTAGACGATGTCGAAGGAGCGGAAGGTCATGCCGCCGCGCAGGCTTTCGCCGGCCTGGTGGAAGCGGAGGGGTTCACCGAGCGGGGCGAGGCTGGATTGGAAGTCGGCGATGGTTTCCGGGGTGAAGTAGTCGTTGAGATTGGGCGCAAGCAGGGTGCGATCGATGTGCCCTTGCTGGAGGCCGTGGTAGATGTCGATGGCCTGCTGTTCTGGCGCGGAGAGCGGCGTGTTGAGGACTACGGGCGCGGCGAGATTGGCGATGATGGAAGCCGCACCGACGGCGTCCTGATTGGTGAGGACGGAGATGGCGACGCCGTCGTCGATGAGGACTTCATTATCGGAGACGAAGCCGGAGACTTCGCCGCCATGTTCGATGGAGCGGTGGCCGTTGCGGTCCTCAACAAAGACGCCGAGGCCGTAGTGGGTGCCTTTACCGTCTTTGAGTTTGATCTCGGTGAACATCTGTTTGTAGCTCTCGGGTTTGAGAACGGATTGGGCGATGAGGCTTTCATCCCAGAGCGCGAGGTCATGCGCGGTCATGGCCAGCTCGCCGGCGGCAAACATCCAGCCGCGGCCCTCCTTGGGCGCAACGCGCAGAGGGCCGAGGGCGTTGCGGATGTAAGGGGTTGCGTCGGCGGTGGTGAGCTTGATTTCGTCGGAATTCCAGACCGATTGCATGCCGAGAGGACGGAAGATGCGGGTGGTGAGGAAGTCCATGAGGGGCGCGCCGGTGATGGTTTCGACGATGCGGCCGGCGATGACGAAGTTGGTGTTGGAGTACTGCCATTGGGTGCCGGGCTCAAAGTCGAGCGGCTTCTTGCCCCATGTGTCGATGATCTGCTGGGCGCTCTCGGGCTTCTGCATGGGAGTCATGAGGTAGTCCTCGGGCCAGTAGTCCTGGTAGCCGGAGGTGTGGGAGAGGATCTGGCGGATGGTGACCTTGTCGCCCTCCGAGAGGCCGGGGATGTACTTGCCGACGGTGTCGTCGAGCGAGAGCTTGCCTTCTTCCTGGAGTAGCAGGATAGCGGCCGCGGTGAATTGCTTGGAGATGGAGCCGATGGAGTAGCGCATCTCGGGCGTGGCCGGGGTACGCGGATCGAGACGGGCCAGGCCGTAGGCGTGTGTGTAGGCGAGCTTGCCGTGCCGGACGACGGCGACTGAGGCGGAGGGGACGCCGGTTTGTTCGAGGACCTGGGTGGCGATGCGATCGACGCGGGCTCGGATAGCGGGATCGAGGGTGTCAATGGATTGGGCGCTGGAAGACTGGGCGTAGAGTGCGAATGCGGCAATTGTCAGGAATGCAAGGCGGTGGATCTGAAGAGAGCGGAGGCTTGGATGACTGGGCATGGCTTGGACAAAACTCCTGTTTATGGACATGGTAATTGCAAGTATCAGGCTGTACGCATGAGGGTGAGGACGGTGATGTCGTCTTCCTGGCCAAACAGCTCCGCTGTGTTAGCGATCTGGTTGGCGGATTGGCCGCTGATGGCGGCCGTGCGTTCAAAGCCGAAGAGTTGATGATCTGCGTTCATGGCCTCGACCACGCCGTCTGAGAGCAGCGTGAGGCTTTCGCCGGGGGCGAGTTGAAGAGCGGTCTCGCCATATTCCGCGGCGGCGGATAGGCCGAGGGGCAGGCCGGAGTCGATCTCGATTTCTTCTCCGCTACGATAGGGCGAGAGGTGACCGGCATTGGCGAGAGTCACCGCGCCTTCCATGGAGATGCGCAGGCAGAGACAGGTGATGAAGCCGCTCTCCTGGGTGGAGAGCATCTGGCGGTTGAGGCGCGCGAGCAATGTTCCGGGGGAGTGATTTTCGGCTGCCAAAGTGCGCAGCGCGCCAATCGCTAGTGCGCCGGTCATTGCGGCTTTGAGGCCTTTGCCGCTGACGTCGCCGACGACGATGAGTGCGTAGCCGTCCGCCTGTTCGAGGACCTGATAGAAATCTCCGCCGACCTCCTGCGCTGGCAGATAGGCAGCCTCGATATGAAAGCCTGCGAGTTCAGGGAGCGATGCGGGAACGAGGCGCTGCTGAATCTCGCGGGCTGCACTGAGTTCAGCTGCGGTGCGGGCCTGCTCTCGGCTGACGCGGGTGAAGCGGAAGAACATGACGACAGCGATGGCGAGGAGAAAGAGGAGATCGCCGAAGTCGCCCAACTGGACGGTAATAGGGCCGATTGGGACGGGATTGTCGAGAAAATCAAGGCGCTGCCAGCCAAAGAAGATAGACAACGTGCCCAGGTCATAGAGCGATACCGTGGCGGCGGGCAACAGGCTGGGCAGGATGAG
>JBEKDE010000067.1:0-38182 GCA_050014515.1 Occallatibacter sp. | reverse complement strand
TCTTGATCGGGAGTGGTCATTTTCTGTCTTGCTCCGGCGCTTCAGTTCTCTTGTCGTTCTGATCCTATTCGCTGAGGGCCGAGAAAAACCAGAACATGAGGATTCCGAGACCGCATGCCGGGGCATACCACCTCAACGTACTGGGACGGAAAGCGCCTGCTTCGCCCAAACCGATTGCGGCTAGGGAGAGGAGCTTACCTGTCTTGAAAATCCGCATAAACGCCAGGGAGTAGTCAGAGAGTCCGCCGGTCGTTGCTGAATAGATCATGGTCACAACAGCGAGCAATGATGAGAGAGTGGCCATTCCGAAGGCAGCGAGCGACAGATTTGCAAAAACTGTTCGGTCCTGTGATCGGAGGGACCAGCGAACCCATCCCCAAACCGTAAGCGCGGGAAGCCCGAAGATGATTGCGACCGTAATGATGAAGTCCATCGAATTCACCGTCGTGATTCAATGAAGGTTCACTCCAGCAGCGAATCGACAAAATCAGCGGGAGAGAATTCCAGCAGGTCGGACATTTTCTCCCCTACGCCGGCGAATCTTACGGGCAAATTGAGCTCGCGGGCGATGGCTACGGCGATGCCGCCCTTGGCTGTGCCGTCCAGTTTAGTCAGAACGATGCCGGTGACGACGGCCGACTCAGTGAATTGGCGGGCCTGCTGCAGGCCATTCTGGCCGGTGGTCGCGTCCATGACCAGCAAGACTTCATGCGGCGCGCCGGGAATGAGGCGGGCGGCGGTGCGGCGCATCTTGTCGAGCTCGGCCATGAGGCCGGTTTTGGTGTGGAGGCGGCCGGCTGTGTCGACAATCAGCTCGGCGATGGAGCGGGCCTTGGCCGCGGAGCAGGCGTCGTAAAGCACGGCAGAAGGATCGCCGCCGGGACGGGTCTTGATCATTTCCACGCCGGAGCGGCCGGCCCAGACTTCAAGCTGTTCGATGGCTGCGGCGCGGAAGGTGTCCGCGGCGCAGAGGAGCACTGTCTTGTCCTGGCCGCGATACCAGGAGGCGAGCTTGCCGGCGGAGGTGGTTTTGCCGGTGCCGTTGACGCCGACGAGAAACGTCACCTTGGGCGGCGCGTCGGGCGTGGGCACGGGACGGCGGGGCTCTTCGAGGATGCCCCGGATCTGGGCTTTGAGCAATGAGCGCAACTCTTCGCCGCCTTCGATTGCCTGGCGGCGGGCGCGATCGCGGAGTGCTTCGAGAATCTCGTTGGTGGTGGTGACGCCGATGTCGCTGGTGAGGAGGGCGGCTTCAAGGTCGTCGAGAGCGGACTCGTCGACCACGCGGGTGAGGGCGACGATGCCTTCGATTTTTGAGGAGAACGACTCGCGGGTGCGCGAGACGGCCTGCTTCATTCGGCCGAAAAAGCCGGATTTGGACTCTTCGTCGTCGTTCTTCTCGGGTTCTTTCAAGCTGCCAAAGAGGCTGATCATGATTGCGAGACCTGGGGTTGAGTTTAAATGAGGCGCCTGCGGTGCGGCAGACGCACGCTATCCACTCGCACCGCTTCGTGCGGCGACGGTCGCAGAGGGTTCGTGCGTTATTGCTCAGACTGAGTCGATTTGGATGGCTAGGGTTGAGGTCGGTGGGGTGGTTCAGGATTGGCCCGACCCAAGCGAAGGAGAAATCGATGAGTGGATTGAAGTTGGTGGTGTTGGCGGCGGTTGCTGGGGTCGTGTTCGTGGCGGCTCCGCCCAAGACAATGGCGCAGGTCAGCGTGGAAGTGGGCGTGGCCCCGGATTGCCCGTACGGTTACTACGACTACGCGCCGTACAACTGCGTGCCCGACGGCTACTATGGCTCGGAGTGGTTCAACGGCGGCGTCTTCATCGGCGCGGGCCCGTGGTTCCACGGCGACGAGCACTTCCAGGGCAGCGTGGACAACTCACTTGACCCGCAGCATGGCTATAACGGTCCGTCGCCAAAGGTGGGCGACAAGGCTGCCGCGGTGCGCAGAGATCCGGCACAGTTCAAGGGCAATGAGACGCGTGATGGGCGCGGCCATACCAGCGGCCCAAAGCAGTAACGAATCTCAATGGAAGCAGCAAGAGAGCGTGGCGAGAGCTGCGCTCTTTGCTTTTTTAACAATGCGGCTGTGCGGCCCTTGTTTATATTACCCGCGGTCACACGAGATACTTTTGCAGCGGATCCCAGTAATGCTTGTGCCAGCCGGAGTCGAGCGAGTCGTATTCGCCGGCGGGGAACGAGGAGTGGTCGAAGGCCAGGTGGGTCTCCGCGCCGCGCGGCTTGAATTCGAAGTGCACGATGGAGTAGAGGCCGGCATCCCAATGCGATGGCCGCCAGGCCTGGACGATGCGCTGGTCCTGAACCAGCTCGATTGTGCGGCCGGAGATCACTCCGCCGAACATGGAGAAGGCTCCGCCGGGCGTGGGATCGATGGTTGCCGGCAGCCCGCTGAACGCGGCGAACTGTTTCTGGTCGATGATGGCCTGGTAGACGCGTTGCGGGCGAGCTTTGAAATCAATGTCGTAGTGAATGGCGGTGAGCGCCGCGTGGGCCCCGGAAGAGCGTTTCTCCTCCATGGACGGCTGCTGGGCTTTCAGGGAGCGGCGCTGAGCGAGCGGGACGGCGGCGAGGGCAGCGATCCCGGCGAGGATGTTTCGGCGCGTGGACAAAACGTGCATGGGGACCTCCGGTTTGCACCTCAACAATAATCCGAGGCGAGCCGGAAGTCCCGCACTTGTTTTGGGCGCGGCTATTTTGGTGGAAGTTTCTGGTCGGCTTCTACGTCGATGTCGATGGCGACGTCGGGGGTGGTGAGCATTCCGAGTTCATCGGCATTGTCGCGGGCGCCCATGCCGTAGTCGGCGCGGCGAGTTCCGGCAGAGGCGTGGAAGGCCACGCGCGGAGGATTGCCGGGCTTGATGTCAGTGAACGGGCCGTTGAAGTTGAAGGTGAGCGGGACGGTTTTGGTGACGCCGTGGATGGTCAGCGCACCGTCCATGACCCAGGTGGTGGGTGAGACGCGGCGGATGCCGTGGCCGTGGTAGGTCATGGTGGGGAACTGCTTCACGTCAAAGTAGACGGGGCTGAGGATGTCGTCGTCGCGCTCCTTGATTTGTGTGCTGAGGCTGGCCACGTCGATGGAGATGTCCACGCTGCAGTCGGCCAGGTCTTTGGCGACGTTGATGGTTCCGGTGACTTTGTCGAAGCGGCCGCGAACCAGGCCGACGACGTGATGGCGCGCGCCGAAATAAGCGAAGCTGTGGTCGGTGTCGACGATGTAGGCGCCGGGCGCGGGGAGATCTTTGGCGGCAGGACGGTTGGGGTCGGGCGGGGTGGGGCGGTCGGAGCCGGCAGTGATGGTGAAGTGCGACGCGTAAAGGGTGAGCAATAGCATTGCCGCCGCGCAGAGCGGAAAAAGCCGGGTGAGGATGAACCTGGCTGCAGGGTGACGACCCATCTTTACAGGAAAACGACCCATTTCGGAGACCTCCGGTTGGTTTGGTGTTCGCAACACAGGCTCAACGTAGCTGCGTGAGGCGCCGGAAGTCCTGAAAACGGTCTGAAACACTCTGAATCCTTCTGACCACTTGCTGTGGGGCGGGAGCTCGCTACTCGCTTGCACTGGCTCTGGTAGCTTCCCACCCTTGCGCTGGAAAAACGCGCAAGGATAGCGAATAGAGCCTCAAACCCCAACTATGCGACGTTGGTAGAATCAGCAAGCGCCGGTATGCTTGAGGCGCAGAGGCTCGCAGGTTAATTGCATGGAACAGATGAAATCAGCACAGACGAAATCAGCACAGACGAATCCGGCATTGCTGCGCGTCGGGGAATGGCGGGTGAATCCCGTGACAGGCGAAATTGCGCGCGGCCGGGATGCCGAGTACCAGGAGACGGCGCGCCTGGAGACGCGGGCGATGCGCCTATTGCTTTGCCTGGCTGAGCATGCCGGCGAAGTGGTGAGCATTGATGATTTGCTGACCCAAGTGTGGCCGGAGGTTACGGTCTCGCAGGACTCGGTGTACCAGGCGGTGACGTCTCTGCGGCGCGTGCTGGGCGATGATCCGAAACAGCCAAGCTATATTGCCACCGTGCCGCGGTTGGGATACAAGATGGTGGCACAGGTTGGGCCGTGGAGGGATGAAGTTGCGCCGGCATCGGGGGCGTCGAATCAAGCGGGTGAAGGTGCGCATGGCGGAGTTGTGGGAGCGGTGATTGCCCAGGGCGGCGCGCCGGTCGGGCCGCGGAAGCGAGTCGGCGTTGTTCTGAGCGCGGTGGTGGTTTGCGTGGTGGCGGCGGTTTTGGCTCCCCTTTTGATCCATCACGACAGGGCTTCGAACGGCGGGGCTTCCAACAAGGAGCAGGCGGCCTCAAATGTGGTTACCGCGCAGACGGAGAAGTCGATTGCGGTGCTGCCGTTTCTGGATTTGACAGAGGGGATGAAGAACGAGGAGTTTGCCGACGGCATGACCGAGGAGTTGATTGACAAGCTGAGCAAGATTCCCGAACTGCGCGTCGCATCGCCAACGTCGTCGTTCTATTACAAGGGGAAGCAGGAGACAGTCGGCGACATTGCCAGGGCGCTGGGCGTGGTTTATGTGCTGGACGGGAGCGTGCGCAAGGCCGGCAAGAGGGTGCGCGTGGCGGCGCGGCTGGTGCGGGCGGACAGCGGGTACGTGGTATGGACGGAGAGTTACGACCGGCCCTTTGACGACATCCTGATGGTGCAGGACGACATTGCCGGCGAAGTGACCAAGGCGCTGAGTGAGGCAGTGAAAAGGTGAAAGAGTGAAGCAGTGAAGTCGCAAATTGGCGATTCGAGCAATGAACGAGTTCCCAGCGAACCTGCGCCGTCGCCTAATCCGTGACGGCACGGGTGCTCCATTACTGTTTCACTTCCTTACTCATTCACTGCATTCTTCACTTATTGAGAGCTACGCGGCAGGCTTGACTGTGACAGGCTTTGCAACCTGGATGAGATAGTCGAAGGTGTTGCGATATTGAATCATGGCGCTGCGCAGCTCTTCTGTGGTGGCCTCGCGCGGGCTGGTGCGCACGGCGACTGCATGAGCTGAACGGTAGTTTTCCATCACGCCGGGGTAGGTAACGGAAACGTCGGCAGCGCGCTGGTCGAAGTTGGCCTTGGGATAGCCGCGGGCTTCGAGGAGCGAGTTGATGAGGTCATCCGCTTCAAGAACGGCGGCCTTGGGATAGTCGACAAAGCGGGATTGGACTCCCTGCCACTCCGTTAGAAAGCGCTCGCGGTCGGTGGCGGCGAGTTCGCGGAGTTTGAGTGATTCGACGCGGGTTTCCCGATCAGAGAGCCTGGACTCCGCCTTCTGCGTGGAGCCGTGCTCAAGAACGGCGCGATCGTACTCGGTGCCGAAGCGATTCTTCAGGCCCCTGGTGCGGGATCTGCGAACAGCAATATAGATGCCGGCAACGAGGAGGATGCCGATGACGATGAAAAACGCGGTGAAGACTGACTGTGTGTCGGTGATGTGGAGGGGCATTTCGTTCTCCTGTGCGGGGCTGTCCGCTGCGGCGACGGGTTGGGTGTGTGGTGAGAGAGAAAAACGTCTACCCAATCCATCCTGCGCGGATGGAGAAACGAATACTGACCTGAATTGATCGTTCCCGGTGGGGTCTCTTATGCGCTGCTTTCCGAAAGAACGCTCATCGTGGCTAAACGGACTTCAGAAAAGAGACGTGGGTTAGGGGCCACAAAAGAAAATGTACAGGGGCTAATGCCCTCTCTCCTATTGAACTGCTTGCGGCCCGACTAGACAGCCCGGTGAAAAGACCTGATTTGAATCAAGAATTCCCGAAAACTTACCTCAGGGGCTAAAGCAAATCCTGAGATGCTGTAACCCGAAACCACATTACTGAAGTTGACGCGACCATCAGGGAGCGGCAACCCTGCACAACGCCCCCAAGGACACACCTTCTCAGGATTTGCTCTAAAGTCCGCTCTCATTCCATTGACACGTTCGCCGGGGATGAATCCCCGGCCTACCACCACGACGAGTTTTTCACCAAGCTGTAAATTCGGGCCCTTTTACAAGACCCGTCGAGAGATGACTTTTGCAGCGGCCTGCAGGAACTGGTGGGCTGCACCTGGGGCACGGGATGCGGTGAGTGTGCGGCGATCTCGACAGCGGCTACCGGCGTTCGGTGGAGTTGCGCGAGAACGACGGTGCGGTGCGAGGATAAACATCGGCTCGCCATTCCTCGTCTTCCGACAATGCGCTATAGCGGAGCAGCTCCCGGTCGTACTCGGTGGTGAAGTAGTTGCGGAAGGGAGCGGCTTCTTCTCTGCGGTTGCGGAGCAGGACTTTGGCGGCATGGATCATGGCAATGGCGAGGACAAAGGCGCCGACAAGGAATAGCGAACTAATCAAGTGTGCCATGAACTTCTCCTTCTTCTGGAATGTCTGCAACTTCGAGAGGCGCCCTGGGGGAGGTCGCCTGCAATAGAGATGCAGTTTGGACGACGAGGTTGCTGCAAACCTGTTCAATACTGATGAAAGTAAAGCGTTGAGGCGATCGGGAGACCACGGACTGAGTTCGCAGGCCAGTTGCGGAAATGGCATGGCGCCTTTGCGCGCGAACCGGCGCCGCTCATCCTCTCAATGGCCGCGCAGGCGTTTGGGCAGGAAGACGAAATTACTGCGCCGGTGTCGACGCTCGTGCTGGAGAGACAGCCCTTAAAGCTCGTGTTTGCCGGGGCGGAGCATTAATTCCTTGATGGCTTCGCGGGGGTCTTTGCCTTCATTCAAGATCAGCTCCATCTGTTCGGTGATGGGCATTTCGATCTTGTGACGGAGAGCCAGGCCGAGGGCGGCGCGGGTGGTGAGCACACCTTCGGCAACCTTGCCGCCGAGGCTTTCAAGAATCTCAGGGAGCTTGCGGCCTTCGCCCAGAGCTTGCCCGACCGTGCGATTGCGGCTCAGGGAACCTGTGCAGGTGAGCACCAGGTCGCCGGTGCCGCTGAGACCGGCGAGGGTTTCGCGGCGGCCTCCGCAGGCTACGGCGAGGCGGGTGATCTCTGCGATGCCGCGGGTGATGAGAGCGGCGGTGGAGTTGTGGCCGAGGCCGACCCCGGCGGCGATGCCGGCGGCGATGGCGATGACATTCTTGAGCGCTCCGCCGAGCTCGACGCCAATGACATCGGTGGAGGTGTAGAGGCGAAGGGTTGCCGAGGAGAACTCCTGCTGGATGAGCGCGGCGATCTGCGGGTCGCTGAAGGCGACCGTGACGGCGGTGGGCTGGCCCTGGGCGACTTCAAGGGCGAAACTGGGGCCGGAGAAAGCTCCGATGGAGAGCAGGAGGCCGGCCTTCTCAAGGGTTTCCGAGATGACCTGAGTCATGCGCAGGAAAGTGCGATCTTCAACGCCCTTGGTGGCGCTGACGATGAACTGGCCGAGTTGGAGATGAGGCCGGATGCGAGCGAGAGTGGGACGGAGGAATTCGGATGGGACAACGGAGACGATGATTTGCGCTTCGGCGATGGCGGCTTCATCACCGGTAACGACGATTTCATCTGGAATGGGAAAGCCGGGAAGAAAGAGGATGTTTTCGCGCGGTTCGGCGATCTCCCGCGCGGCTTCAGGGCTGTGCGCCAGGAGCGTGATTTGGTGGCCACCGCGACGGTGGAGCGAGAGGGCGATGGCGGTTCCCCAAGCGCCGGAACCAAGTACGACGATGCGGCTCATGCTGACCCTGTCTTTCTTTTAACTGATTCTGTCTTCTGATCGTCCGTTTCCTTCTTATCTTTTGATGCTCCGAAACGGGATTCCTCGCCGGACAAGAGGCGGCGGATGTTCTGGTGGTGTTTGGCAATGATAAGGAGCGAGACGGCACACTGGACGGCAATGAAGAACGGCGGGCGGTCGCCGTGGACGAGGAACCAGGCGAAGATTGGGAAACTGGCGGCTCCGAGGATGGAGGCGAGCGAGACGTAACGGCTGATTGCCAGCACGATGAAGAAGACGGTGATGGCGGAGAGCGCTCCCAGGGGCGCGGCTACCAGGAAGACGCCGAAGCCGGTGGCGACTCCTTTGCCGCCGCGGAAACGCAGCCAGATGGGAAACATGTGGCCGATGACCGCGCAGAGGGCGGCGAGAGCTTCAATGTTGCGCGGAGCAGTGAAGGGCATCAGGTGCGTGGCCGCGAGCGAGCCGAGCCAGACGGCGGCGCAGCCTTTGAGCATGTCGATGAGAAATGTGGCCGCGCCCAGGCCTTTGCCGCCGGAGCGCAGCACATTGGTGGCGCCGATGTTGCCGCTGCCGAAGGTACGGATGTCTTCATGCCGGAAAAGGCGGACCAGGAGGTAGCCGGTGGGAATGGAGCCGAACAGATACGCGGCAACCGCGATGACCAGAAGTGCAAAGAGCATGACGAGACAGAGTTTAACAGGTGAGGGGGAAAGATCAGCGAGTCGTCGGGTCAGTGAGTCGGCAAGTTTCCGGGGCCTGGAGATACAGGCCCCGGAATTTGCGGTTTCGGATGACCTCAAGCTAGAAAAGCTCGTCGGCGGAGGGGCCGTAGAGGGCTGGGACTTTGGACTCGGTGAGGCGCAGATAGATGGTTAGTTGGCCGCGATGGTGGGCCAGGTGGCTGAATACTGCGTCGGCGATCATGATGTACCGCGGCTGCTGCTGGACAATGCGGCCGTTCATCTTGAAAGCCCATGGAGTGAGGAGGTGCTGGTCGGTTGTGGCTGCCAGCGAATGGCGAGCGCTAAAGAGGCCGGCTTCGAGGGTGGAGAACAGTTCGGCTTTGGTGGATAGAGCCTTGGTGCGAAAGCCTTCGCTGGTGGGATCGTCCAGATTGAGTTCGTCGCGTTCGACCATCAGGGTAACCCACCCGGGAATGCCGGCAACCAAAGCGGCGAGGTAGCCAAGTTCCATGGAACGTTCGTGGGGCTTGAAGCCGTTGAGCCCTTCGGGGACGCGGTCGAGCGCCTTGCGGATGAGGACGGCTTCGCGGTCGAGCTTGTCGAGAAAAAACCGGCGCAGGGAGACGGACTCAGTGAATGGGGAGCCTGGTAGATGATTTTTGGTGGGCTGGTTTTCCAGGGTGAGGGTTTCGAGCGGCATGGGGTGGACCTCCTTGTTGAGCTTCGTCGTTGTTCGACATTTTTGAGCTTAGAAGGGTATATATGACATCCACTGTCATAATTGATTTGAGAGATTGGAAATTGTTGGAGGGAAGGCGGATTTTCGATCATGAAGTCGGATCGGCTGCTCTCGGCGTTGATGCTGTTGCAGGCCAAGGGGCGGGTGACGGAGCGCGAGCTGGCTGAGCGGCTCGAAGTCTCGCAGCGGACTGTTCACCGCGATATGGAGGCATTGAGCGCGGCGCGCGTTCCCATCTCGGCAGTGCGTGGCGCACAGGGCGGGTGGGAGCTGGAGAAGGGCTGGCGGACACAGGTTCCGGGCCTGGACGAAGCGGAATTGCGGGCGCTGCTGATGGCGCAGCCTCGGGCGATTGGGCATCCGCGTCTGATCGCTGCGGCAGAGAGCGCGCTGAACAAGCTGATGGCAGCGCTGCCGGGGCCCATGCGGGCACAGGCGGCGGCGATGCGGGAACGGCTGCATGTGGATCCGACGGGATGGCGAGGGACAGGCGAGGACCTTTCGATGCTGGCGACGGTGCAGGAGGCGGTGGCCGCGGAGAGAAAGCTGTCGTTTGATTACACGCGGGCAGATGGGCAAAAAGGGCCGCGAACGGTGGATCCGCTGGGAGTGGTGGCCAAAGGGTTGAGCTGGTACCTGGTGGCGCGGGGGACGAGCGGGATTCGAACTTACCGGGTTTCAAGGATGGAGGCGGTCACGGTGCTGGCGAACAAATTCGAACGGCCGGCGCAGTTCGATTTGGCGGCTCATTGGAGGGTGTCCACCGAACAATTCAAAGAGCAGCGGGGGCATTTTGCGGTGACCTTGCGCGTGGCGCCGAATGCTTTGCGTTCACTGGAAATGTGGTGCAAGACAACGACAGCGATCGATGAGAGCCAAGGGCCGGAGCTCAATGGGGTGGCTGAGGAATGGGTTGCGGTGTCGGCGGATTTTGACAATGAGGCGGAGGCTCGTTTTGTTGTGCTGGGGCTGGGGGCGAGGGTGCGGGTGGCGGGGCCGGCAGAGTTTGCGCGCGGAGTTTTGCGCGAGATCGAGCTGGTTGCAAAGTTGCAGAACTAGCTCGCAACGGGAATGTAGCCGGTAAGAATGTATACGAACAGACACGCCGCAACCGCGATGACCGAAACCTCAAATAGCATGGCGAAGGAGATTTGGGCAGATAGAACAGTGTTGGCGGGAAGTTGGCACAAATGGACTGCTCAGCATTGGGTGTCTACTTCATCCCTGGCAGCATTACACGCTCGTTGAGCTGATCTCGTACCACCTCGTCTTCGGCAATAGAGCGCCGGTTTACGAATGTTTCCTCAGCGAATTCAGCAGCGGCCATGCCTGTAAAGACAATATGGAGTCGCTGGAGGATTTGAATAACTGCTGACCACTCCGACGAGGTGATTTCGGCTGGATCATGGGTCTTCGACACGCGGCTCCAGAGGTCTGAGTCCCCGCGAGATTCGCGATAGGTCTTCAGCTTGGCAAGGGTAATCATTCGTGAAGGGCCGCTTATTCCACCATCATTTCTCCGGGAAGGATGGGGCGGGTGCGACCCAGCTTGCCGTGCGCGGCCAGAGTGCCCACGATTACCAGGGTTGCCACGTAGACAACGAGCTTGATGAGATTGGCGACGGAGAGCTCAAGGCTGGTGTGGGGCAGAAGCTTCCAAACAATGAGCAGCGCAGTCTGTGCGATGGTGACGGACCAGACGGTGCCGTAGAAGTAGCGGCGCTCAGTGCCTTCTCCCTTGGTGGAGAAGCCGACGCGGGGCAGCTTGCCCAGCGCGCCCAGAAGCAAAATCACTGCGCAGATGGGGAAGTAAGCGTAAGTATAAATCTGCCTCATGTACCAGACGCCGGTGGCGACCGCGATGATCACTCCCACCAGGTTGAGCAAGGCGAAGTTGATGGCGGCGTTCCAGGCGAAGGTGTAGCAGATGCGGCGATAGAGGGGGTTGGGCTTGTCTTCGTCAAAGCGCAGGATGTAGGGACGGGGTTCTGCGCCGGGGAGTTGGCCGCAAATCATGGCGATGAAGGTGCCGACGAGAACGACGGCGAGCCAGGCCCAGTTTCCCCAGTGAAAGCCGGCGGAAAAGAGGGAAAAAGTCAGTGGCCCGGGGGTGAGAAAGTAGACCCATATCCAGATGGGCCAGTGGCAGAGACGGTAGACGCGGGTGTTGCTCTCGCGGATCTTTCGTTCCTTGGCATATTCTACTTTTCCGCTATACCCCATGGGGTGAGTTTCGCAGCCGACACCGGGCAGCGTCAATCGGCGAACGGACGAACTTGGAGCAGGTGGCAGTGGCGGACGATGAGGCTTGTGTAGTCCGAGCTTGACCCCTTGAAACAGGACTAGGAAGAGCGTGCGTGAGTTTGAGTCTGGAGCCGGTCTGCGTTGAGTTGATTGAGCCGAATCGGGCTGCAGCGATGGTCGCGTTCAAAGAATTCAAGATGAGCTTCACGCCTTGCCGAGGCAATGGTCAGTTGGCACGTTCTGCAGATTGAATCGTAGGAGCCGTCGGGGTTGCGGCGGCGGGGAAAGTTCGGGCTGGATTTCGTAACCATTGTCTGCCTCTTTCGGATCCCGATGGGGTGTGATGAGTGCAGCATAGATGGGATCGGTGGGGAAAGGTCCGGTCAATATTGAGCTTATGGGGGCATAATTCCTGAACAACTTACCGCTGCAAAGGAGAGTGCCGGTTCCGAGGTGGCGAGATCCGGCTCGGTGCGCCGTGCGAAGGCGCAAATCCTGAGAAGGTGTGTCCTTCGGGGCGTAGTGCAAGGTCGCCTCTCCCTGATGGTCGCGTCAACTTCAGTATTGTGGTTTCGGGTTACAGCATCTCAGGATTTGCCGTAGTCGATGGGGCGGAGATCCTGGGTTGCGTGGCGAGCGGTCCGGACTTCGGCGGCGAGCACTTCGAGCACCTTGAGCGCGAGGCCAGGGCTGGACTGCATGAGGGCTTTGAAGTCGTCCTGGGTGACGAAGCTGACCCGTGCGCCGTTGCAGGCCATCGCGGTAAGCGTGTAGGGCTCGTTGCTGATCAGTCCGGGAAGGCCCAGCAGCGAGCCGGCGCCGACCTGCATGGAGAGCAGCTGCTCACCAGTTGGAGAGGTCATGGATAGCGTGACTTCTCCCTGATTGAGGATAAACAGGCCCACGGGAGGGTCGCCTTGCCGGAAGAGATAGGATTCACCGCCGTAGGAGGCATCAATGGAGTGTTCCTTGAGTGCCTCAATGAGATCGGGATTGGCGAGGAATGCTAACGGGTCAAGCTTCATTTACTATCTCCGTGCTCATTTTGACGCAAAAACTTGCAGGTCTGGGGGCCCGTTCCGTTATGGTTGCATCCCCGAAGGCACAGATTATGTGATGCACGTCACCACCTGCGGTGGGGCAGACGCTCGCGAGAGGCTCGCACCGGGGTGTTGCTCGCTATTCGGCGCGCAGGGCGTTGACCGGGTTGACAGTGGCGGCTCGGCGGGAGGGCAGGTAGCAGGCGAGCCAGGCAGTGGCTGCTACCCCAACGGTGATGGCGATGTAGGTGACGGGGTCGACGGGGCTGACGTTGAACAACAGCGACGACATGAGGCGCATGGTGGCGAAGGCGGCGGCGAGGCCGCAGGCGACGCCGATGCCGGTGAGCCATAAGCCCTGGCGAACGAAGAGGCCGGTCAGGGTGCTGCGCTGCGCGCCGAGCGCCATGCGGATGCCGATTTCGCGGGTGCGCTGGGAGACGGAGTAGGAGATGACGCCGTAGATTCCGACGATGCCGAGGAGCAGCGCCATGGCTCCCGAGACGCAGAGCATGACCAGGGTGAACGAGGTGCGCGCCATGGATTTGGTGTACATCTCGCCGAGGGTCATGGGATTGGCGAGGGGGACATCGGGATCGACGGACCATGCCTGCTGCTCGATTTCATTGAAGAATGCTTGCGTCCCGGCTCGGGGGCTGCGGATGACGAACGCGATCCCACGAGTGAGTTGTTGTTTCTGGCCCTCGTAGTTGTTGTTGATGAGGGGCCAGTAGACAGCGGAGGGTGCGGGCTGGTCGACGCCGTCGTCGTGAGTATCCTGGGCGACCCCGACGATCTCGCGCCAGTCATCGGTGCTGGCGATGCGGATTTTTTTGCCGAGCGCGTTGGCGGGAGTCTGCCAGTACTCGCGCGCGAAGTTCTCAGAGATGAGGGCGACCGGGCGCGCGCTGTACGTCTCGTTCCAGGTAATGTCGCGGCCGGCGACGATTTTTGTCCCGAGCGTCGCGAAGAAGCCGGGCGCGATGAATTTGAATCGGCGCAAGGGCGGTAGTTGGCCCTCGCGCAAGACGTGATCCTGTGCGAACAGGACGTCGCTGTTGGAGTTGCCGTCCATGGGAACATGGCTGGCGATGCTGACCGAGGATACGCCGGGAATGGCTGCGAGCTTGTTTTTGATCTCTTCAAGCATGCGCACGACGCGTTCGGGCTCGGTGTCTGGAATCTGGGTTTCAGGGATGTAGAAGCGGAAGGTCTCGACGGAATTGGGATCGGTGAAGCCGGGAGAGACGTGCGTGAGCGCCTGGAAAGTGCGGATCATGAGTCCCGAGCAGATGAGCAGAACTACGGCGAGGGAGACCTGGAGAATGACCAGGGCCTTGCGGGCGCGATGGCGTTCGCGGCTCTGGCTGAGAGCGCGGCCGCCTTCACGCAGGCCCGTGGCGGCGCGTGCTCCAGCGTACTTGATGATGGGAATGGAACCGATGAGCAGGCTGGTGAAGAGAGCCAGGCCGAGGGTGAAGAGCAGCACGGTGAAGTTGATGCCGATCTCATGAATGCGGGGCAGGCCGGTGGGTGCAGCGGCCACCAGGGCACGCAGGGCGCCGTATGCCAGGCCAAGGCCGATGACGCTGCCGGCAAACGCGATGACCACGCTTTCGAAGAGCAGGTCGGCGGCGGTTCTGCCCCAGGGTGCGCCGAGGGCGGCGCGAATGGCAAGTTCCTGACGGCGGCCTTCAACGCGCACGAGCAGGAGGTTGGCGACATTGGCGCAGGCAACCAGCAGAACCATCGCGATGGAGCCCATGAGGACCCACAACACGTTGGCGACGTTGCCGATGACGTCCTGCTTCAATGGGCGCAGATTGGGACCGATGTGCGCCTTTTCAAACATGGAAACGCTGAAACCATCCGGCGGGGGAAAGCTGCGCAGGACGATGGGGAGCATGCGCGCAATGTCGGCGCTTGCCTGGGCGATGGTTACGCCGGGCTTGAGTCGGGCAAGAGCGTGCATGCTGAACTGGCCGAGCTTGGTTTTGCTGCGATCGAATTGAAATGGCTCGATGATCGAAGCGTCCGAATAGTCCAGGAATTGAAACCCGCGCGGAAGGACGCCGATAATCTCGCGGGATTTGCCATCGACGGTGAGGGAGCGGCCAATGATGGAGGGGTCCGACCCGAACTTCTTTTGCCAGTAGGCGTAGGAGATGAGGATGGTGTCGGGCGCGCCGGGCGAGTCGTCACGGCGGGTGAAGAGGCGGCCGAAGGCTGGGGTGACACCGAGGATAGGCAGTGTGCCGTCGGTTACGTCGAAACCGCGGACCTGCTCCGGCTGGCCTGTCCCGGTTACGTTGAAGGCATCGCCATCGTAGACGCCGATGTCCTGGAGGGTGGTGTTCTGCTCGCGATAAATGAAATAGTTACCGGGCGCCATGTTGAGTTCCTCGACACCAATGCCGGGGGCCGAGTGCCAGACGCCGATCAGCTCATCGGAGTGGGGATAGGGCAGCGGCTTGAGGATCACGGCGTCGATGACGCTGAAGATGACCGTGTTGGCGCCCACGCCGATGGCAAGGGTGAGCAGCGTGATGACCGTAAACAGCGGCGCGCGGAGGAGCCTGCGCACAACCTGCCTGAATTGATCAGTAATCTTTGCCATGAACCGGGCCTCCGGGACGGGGATAAGGACCGGCGGTGAGTGGCGCCGGATGTAAGTGATTCATACGGTATCGCGCGACAGATGGTTCCGAGCGTTGTTGAAAAAAGATTTCCGGGGCGGAGAATCCGAAGTTTGAGACGGCCTCAGATTTCCCTCGCCCATGATGCAATCCAGTGTTACACTCCGGTCACAATTGGGGTGGCCTTCCCCTCGCAATCGCTCCGGACGCCCTTCAAGAAAATTCGCAAGTCCTAAGGAGACACGATGGTTCGGAAAGTCGGTCTGTACCTGCTTACAGCCGTCGCGATGCTGTGTTTCGCGACAAGCAATTCCCAAGCGCAGTCCATATTGACCCGTCATGTGCGGGAGGCTACTCGCAGCGGTGAGGCGAAGCCGGTCGGACAGCTCCCATCCGATCAAATCATGAAGCTCGACATCGTGCTCAACATGCGCGACCGCGCGGGCCTGCAGGCCTTCCTGGCCGATCTCTACGATCCGTCGAGCCCGGTATACCGGAAGTTTCTGACGCCGCAGCAGTTCACGGCCAAGTTCGGGCCTACACAGGCGGATTATGACGCGGTGTTGAGCTGGGCGAAGGCGAATGGCCTGACGGTTGTGGGCGGCTCGCGCGACGGCATGGACGTACAGGTGAGCGGTCGGGTTTCGGCCATTCAATCTGCATTCCATATTGAGCTGCGGACCTACCAGCATCCGACTGAGAATCGGATTTTTTACGCGGCGGACCGCGAGCCGGTAACCAGCCTGCCTTTTTCGCTGTGGCATGTTTCGGGTCTCGATAACTATTCGATTCCGCACCCGATGTACGTGAAGAAGAGCGATTACGCGAAGGCGCACGGGATCGACGCTGCCAAGGTTGTGTCGCACGCGACAACGGGCTCGGGGCCATCGGCTTCGTTCCTGGGCAGCGATATGCGCGCGGCCTACTATGGGGGAACCGCACTGACCGGCGCGGGACAAAACCTGGGCCTGTTTGAATATGAGGGAACGGACCTGGCCGACCTGACCACCTATTTCAAGAACGTGGGCCAGACCAACAATGTGCCGATCACGCTGCTCTCGACGGACGGGACCAGCACGTCGTGCTTGTATACACGCGCCGGCGGCGACTGCGACGACACGGAGCAGACGCTGGACATGACGCAGGCCATCGGCATGGCGCCGGGATTGGCCAGCCTGGTGATGTACATCGGTTCGACGGATACGGCGATCATCAGCGCGATGACGACGCACAGCCCGCTGCCGACGACCATCGGCTGCTCATGGGGCTGGACGCCTGCCGATCCGACGACGCTTGATCCGTACTTCGAGAAGATGGCGTCGCAGGGGCAGAACTTCTTTGCGGCGTCCGGCGACAGTTCGACATGGTCGTCGAGCAACGAGGCGTGGCCGGCGGATGATGCGAATGTGATTTCTGTCGGCGGAACGGACCTGACGACGGCAAGTGCGGCGGGACCGTGGAAGTCGGAGACGGCCTGGTCGGATTCGGGCGGCGGCATCTCGCCGGACAAGATTGCGATTCCGGCGTGGCAACAGCTCTCGGGCGTAATCAACTCGACCAACAAAGGATCGACCACCTACCGCAACGGGCCGGACGTCTCGGCCAACGCGAACTTCACTTTCTACACCTGCGCAGACCAGGAAGCCTGCCTGGCGAACGAGTACGGCGGCACCAGTTTTGCGACACCGATGTGGGCTGCGTACATTGCGCTGGCGAATGAGCAGTTGGCCAACAACGGAGAAGCGACGCTGGGCTTCATCGATCCGGCCATCTACGAGATTGGTGTGGGCTCAAGCTATGACACGGACTTCCACGACATCACCAGCGGCACATCGGGCAGCTATTCAGCCGAAGTAGGCTACGACCTGGTAACCGGCTGGGGCAGTCCTAACGGGGCCGCACTGATCAATGCGCTGGCTCCTGCGTCTTCGTCTCCCACTTTCAGCCTGTCCGCTTCGCCGGCATCGCTCTCCGTGGTGGCGGGCAGCAGCGGCAGCTCCACTATTACCAGCACGGTTGTGGGCGGATTTGACTCGGCTGTCGCGCTGACAGCGAGCGGCCTGCCCACCGGCGTAACGGCAACCTTCAGCCCGACCTCGATCACCGGCTCTGGAACGTCTTCATTGACACTGGCCACGGCTTCGACAACGACGGCGGGCACCTACACAATCACAGTCACCGGGACGGGCGGCGGCATCACGCAGACGACCAGCGTTGCGCTTACTGTAACCGCGGCTGCAACTCCGACCTTCAGCCTCTCCGCTTCGCCCGCATCCGTTTCGGTGGTCGAAGGCAGCAGCGGCAGCTCCACTATCACCAGCACGGTTTCGGGAGGCTTTGACTCGGCTGTCGCGCTGACGGCGAGCGGCTTGCCCACGGGCGTGACGGCGACGTTCAGCCCCACTTCGATCACCGGCACGGGAACGTCTTCACTCACGCTGGCCGTGGCTTCTACAACGACGGCAGGCACCTACACGATCACAGTTACCGGGACGGGCGGCGGGCTTACGAAGACGACCACCGTTTCGCTGACCGTAACCGCACCTTCAACCGGCACCTTCAGCCTTTCCGTTTCGCCCACCTCCGGATATCTGGACCGTGGACAAAGCGGCTATGCTGTGGTGACCGTCACGGCTTCCGGCGGATTTGACTCGGCAGTCACGCTGTCGGCGTCGGGTCTTCCTTCAGGAGTAACCGGGAGCTTCAGCCCAACCTCGGTGACGGGCTCCGGCACTTCGGACTTTACCCTGACGGTTTCCGGCAGTGCGCCCACTGGCACCTCAACCATCACCATCACCGGAACCAGCGGAAGTACAAAGGAAACAACGACGCTGACTTTCCAGGTGAAGAGATAGCGTTGGCTTGACCCTGCGCGCAGGGCGCAGGCAATTAACGAAAAAGGCCCGGACTTTTTGGTCCGGGCCTTTTGCATCTTAGCTGTGCAGCAAGTCAGGTAGTCAGCGGAGTTAATTGGCTGGACGCTGCCTGGCTCGGTTTGAGCGTGGCGGGATGTAATGAAAGCGAATCAGATAGATATTGTTTCCTTTGCCGTGCTGGGCAACTTTGAGCAGGTCAAGCACGCCGGCGAAGCCGGATTCCCGCGCCAGCTCCGGGGTGATGTCCGGAAAGCCGATGGGAGTGATGGACTCGACTTCGATCTCGCCGTCGCCCATTTTGTAGCGATTGCCGGCTTTGACGCGGGGACTGGCCCAGATGCGGACGCTCAGTGTGATGTCTCCGTTGATAACTCCCTCGCGAAGGCGCTTGGCGAAGACCATACGTACAGATTACAGATTGCAGGTTACAGATGACAGCACTCTGGTGCTGCCTGGAGTGAAGGGAACGACGAAGGCGGCTGGTGCGTAGCTCTATTTGTCCAGCGATGGCGACATTCTCAGTTCGACCGCGTCACAAGTCTGTCCCCGAAGTTTCATTCGATTTGAATGGGAGGTCATTTCTTGCGCAAAGTCTTCGTGGTTGTGTTGCTTCTCTCGGGTTCGTGGGTTCTCGCGAATGCCCAGATAAATAGCCGGTCTGTGGGCGCACCGGGCTGCGATGGTTTGAGCGCGCAGCAATGCGTGGGCCTGGCAATGGAGGCGATGGGCGGCCGCGAGCGGCTGGAAGGTCTGAAGAGCGTGCGGTTGCAGAGCGTAAGCCACACACTGCTCACGGAACAATCGTACCGGCAGGCGCCGTTCATCACTTCGTATGAGCATGATGTTGCGATGCTGGACCTGGTGGGCGGACGAGTGCTGATCGACGCGAAATCGGCGTGGCCGGAGGCCGATGAGGGCCAGGCGGACTCCGAAGCAACGGTCATCGTTGGCCCCGAAGGCGGCGTGTATCACGCGAAGACCGGCGATTCCCCGTGCGGGCTGGGCACGCAGGACGCCGCGCGCGAGAAGTTGGCGCTGGGGCCGGCGCGCCTGCTGCTCACCGCGATCAACGCATCCGATTTACATTTCGATGCGCCGGAGACGGTGCGCGAAAGCTCGCACGCAGTAGTTGCGTTTACATGGCAGAAGGTTCCCGTGCGCGTGCTGCTTAATCCGTTCAACCATCTTCCGGATGCAGTGGAGACTACGCAGGAGTTTCATGACTTCTGGTACTTCTGGGGCGATGTGCACCAGCGGGTTTATTTTGACAACTTCAAGCTGGTTGGAGGAATTGTTTTTCCAACCAATGTGATTGAAGAGCGGAACGGAGTTTTGTGGAGTTCAGATCAGGCACTCAATGTTGAGTTCAACGTGCCGATCGACGAGAAGGATTTTGCGATGGACGCGGCGGCGGTGAAACAGAGCGCGCACCTGGCGGGATGGCAGGTGCCGTTTCGCGGCAAGACGGATACGGCGCTTGCGCCCGGCATCGATCTCTTCCCGGGATCGTGGAACTCAACGATTGTGAAAGAGCCGGATGGAGTTGTGATTCTGGAGGCGCCGATCTCCGGGCTCTACACGCAGGGAGTGATTGAGGAGGCCAGAAAGCGCTACCCTGGCGCGCCGATTACCGGGATCTTGTCGACTTCGGATTCATGGCCGCATACGGGCGGCGTCCGGTTTGCGGTTGCCGAGGGACTGCCGGTTTTCATTCTTGATATGAACCGGCCGCTACTGGACAGGATGGTGAGCGCGCAGCACGCGCTTGATCCGGACGCGCTGGAGAAGGCAGCGAATAAGCCGGTTTGGACGATCGTTTCCGGCAAGCGGGAGCTTGGCAGCGGGGCGAACCGGATGGAGTTGTATCCGTTGCGCGGCGCTGCGACCGAGCGGCAATACATGGTGTACTTCCCCGAGCACCGTCTGCTTTATGCGAGCGACACGCTGGCGCTGAACGAAGACGGCAGCTTGTATGATCCAGAGCTAATGAACGAAGTCGCGCAGGCGGTGACGCGCGAAAAACTGACAGTGGACAAGGTATTTGCGATGCACCAGGGACCGGTGGAGTGGGACAAGGTGATGGCGCTGATTGAAAAGGCGCGGAAAGGTTGAGGACAGGTGCTAAGGGAGTTGGCTCAGGCGGACTTGCGTGCAAGTTTAGCGACATACATGGCTTCGTCTGCGGCGCGCAGCAGTGATTCGGCGTCTGTGGCAGTGTCTGGATAGAGACTGAATCCGACGCTTGCAAGCGGGTGGAGCTCAAAATCTTCGATGATCAGCTTCTTCGCCAGTGATCGATGAAGCGCGCTCACGATTCTTCCCGCCGCGGCCGCATTCGCCCCGAAGAGAATGATGGCAAATTCGTCGCCCCCGACGCGCGCCAGCATATCCACTTTTCGGATGCAGGAACGAAAGCGATTGGCGACTTCTTTCAGATAGAGGTCGCCGATGCGGTGTCCGAACCGATCATTGATCTGCTTGAAGTAGTCCAGATCGATATACAAAAGGGCAAAGCCCTCGCCGGTATCCTGAGCGTCAGCCAAAGCCTTTTGCAGGCAGACTTGAAAACGCAGCCGATTCGACAAGCCGGTCAAGGAGTCATGATTGGCCTGATAGCTGAGCTTCTGCTGCACGCTCGTGTTTTCAATGGCGATGGAAGCCAGGCGAATTGCGATGCGCAACGTGCGCTCCAAATCGCTTTGTTCGACGACGCATGCCGTGGAATTGAAATCAAGCCATCCAACCGGTTCAGAAGAGCTGTTATGAATATTACGGCGGACGAATCCGGGCGCTGGTTGCTCCATGACGGATGTGCCCTGATGAATCGAGCACTCAATGTTCTCGTGGCGCGACTGGACTAACGCCGTGATTCCTTCGAAGACCAGCTCCAGCGAAGAACCGGAAGCGATCATCTCCAGTACACGGTGCTGGTTTCGCTCCAGGGTGCGCTCCATCTCCAACTCGCTTGTTCGTGCCGCGACCGCGGATTCCAACTCGCCGTGACGCTGCACGAATCGACGAATGCGCCATTGATAGCCGGTGAACACGAGCAGGAGAATGGCCGCAGCACTCAAAACGAGAAATGAAGTGGTAAGGTACCAGGGCGGCAGGACGGTTAAGACCACGGTCGCAGGCTCTGTTCCCATGACGCCGTCGGTGGATTCAGCCAGCACGTCGAAGGTGTAAGTGCCCGGCTTCAAATCCGTGTACATGATGACGCGCGAATCGGTTGTGAGCCACCCGGCATCGATTCCGCGGCGCCGGTAGAGGAATCGTGTTCGGCTTTCGTTGAGGAAGGTAAGAGCAGTCACCCTGAGCTGAACGCTGGTAACGGGATATCTCCACTTCAGCGGAGCGGTGGGCTGAACCGTTTGTCCGTTCACTTGAACGGAAGAAATGAGGGTCGTCGGCGGAGCGATCGCTCGATTGGAGTTTTGGGGTGTGTAGTGAGCGAGTCCACGGCTTGTGCCGATCCAGATGTCGCTTCCCGCGCCTCTTTGAAATGCGCCAATGTTGGTGTCGTTCCAGACCAGGCCATCGTCCTCATCGTGCCATTGCCAGCCTGCGCGTCCGGACTCAAGGACAAACACACCGCGATCGGTGCCGACCCAGGTGGCATTCCTGCTGTCAGATCCGATGAAGTAGGGCACCAGGCGGCCTGGTGCGGGCAGCGCAGGAAGACGTGCTGCGCTCCAACTTCCTTCTTGCTCGGTGAGGCGGTACGCTTGTGCGGCCGCGTTGAGAGCAAGAATGGAGCCGTCCTCGGACTGGGCAACAAATAATACTGTGCCTTCCAGATGTTGCGTTGGCCCAAGGGTGATCCACTTGCCGTTCACCCGCACATGCAATGCTCCGCCGCTTACCACCCAAACCCGGCCGGCGCGGTCTACCACCAGCCCGGATACTCCTGCTGACGGAGTTTCCGGCGGAACGCTCAGCCGGAATCCCGCGTGCGCGGATTGCTCGAATCTCAGGAGGCCGCGATCCGAACCTGCCCAGATGGAGTTGTCGGCGTCAATGGCGAGGCTTGAGATAGCTACCGGTCCCTGTCCCGGAACAGGGTAGACCCGATGCACCTTCCCGGTGTGCGTGTCCAGATCGCTTAGTCCGCCGGGGGAGCTTCCGACCCACAGATTTCCGGCTCGATCGTATGCCAGAGCGGCTACATGGTCGCCGGCGAGACCGTCTGCCTCAAGCCAGGTGCGTACAGTGCCTTTACCGAGCGCGAATTTCAGGAGCCCACGATCCGTTCCAAGGAAGAGATCGCCGTCGGCCGCGGGTTTGATGGCGAGAATGCTGCTGTTCTCCAGGCCTTCGAGGTCGGTCCAGCCCTCCCAGGATCCATAGCCTCGCCAGCGTTCCAGGCCGGCCCCGAGGTGCCCTATCCAAAGCGAGCCTTCCCGATCTTCGAGCGCAATCCGGACGCTGCTGCTGGTAAGGCCTTCGCGCATGGTCACCAGTTTCCATCTGCCATTGAGCCTGCGAGCCAACCCGCCCTGCGTGGGGACAAACAGGTTGCCTTCGCGATCCAGGCTCAGGACGCCGCTTCCATCGGCGGGAGGCAGTCCGCTGCCACCATCTTCGAAGCGCGTTCCGCCAGCGTGAAGGACGCGGAGTTGTTTTTCGCTGCGCACCCAAAGGTCTCGGTTTCGGTCCATTCGGATGGCGGTCCAATTGTCTTTGGGGATTCCTTCGCGCGGACCGAAGCAAGCCCTTTTACCGTTCTGGCTGTGGCAGATTCCGGAAGGGATGGCGTACCAGATGGTTCCGTCAGGGGCTCCGTATACGGCAGAGACGGGAGCCGTTTCACCCGAGAGGTCGAAGACGGGAGCGTCGAGCTGGCCGCCGTGGAAGGAGGCAGTGGCGAGTCCCTTGTCAGTGGCAAGGAGGAAGCGTGAGGATTTTTCCTGCCAAACGACGGCTTGGGGCCCGTTGGGAAGATGCACCGTCAACGGATATTCGTGAAAATGCTCACGTTCCAGGCGAAAAAGCGCATGCTCCGACACAGCCCAGAGATCACGCGACGGCGTTTCAAGCAGATAAAGCGACTCGGTGGTGGAAATCCCTTCCTTTTCGCCGAATCGCTCAAAGGAAGTGCCGTCATATCGAAACAGCCCATTGAATGTGGCGGCCCAGATGTATCCCTGCTGATCCTGAATGAGGTCTGTAATGACCAGGTTGGTCAGGCCCTGCGTCTCGCCGTAACGCTGAAAGCTAAAGCGCTGGGCGTGGAGCACGCTGCAAGACGCGAACAGAAGAATCGCGACGAGCAGGCGCCCCGGAATTGAGCGATATACCATTCGTTCCTTTATCGGTCAAAGGGCCCAAAATGTTCAAGAATAGCGAGATTTTGAGGTTCATCTATTGTCGCGCGGAAATGCCTGCTTTGTCCGACTAATTTTGATCGAAAACGAGGCTGGGCGGGCACGGACAAACTTGCCGCCGACGCAGCGCCCACTCTCACGGGCGCAGCGGCTATTTGGGCGCTGGGGTGCCCTGGGGGCCTTCACGGGAAGTGAATGCGGTGATGGGGATCAGGGTTGACTCGGCGCCGTCGTCGAACTTGAGCGGAATGGCGACCAGCGCATCGAGATCGTCCTGCCTGGTGGCGAACATCAGGCATTCCGCGATGCCTTGTGGAGTTGGAATCAGGAGGACTGCGAGAAATCGATGCGGGTCGGTTGGATCTTTGGGAACGATGGCTGCGCGCATGGCCCAAAGCGGATGCTGGCCGACGGTGGTTTGGGCGGTTGAGGAACTGGAAAGAACATAGCGCCTGGAGAGCTTGATCATGCCGGATTGACCGGCGGCCGATAGCGTCTCAGCGTTCACGAGGAAGCCGAGGCAGTCCTGCGTATTGAAGAACACGGTAATCATCTGCGAGCCATCTTTGCGTCCTGCCATGAGGAGACCCTGGCTGCATTCAACGGCGGTCTTCTCTCCGGCCGTCATTGGCTCCTTGAGGGCAAGAGATCTGGCCATGGCTGCATACTTCTGCACGTTCATGATGACAAGGTCCGGGGGAAGCTCGAGAGAGAATCCAAGGCCGCTTTCGAAGCTGTGGGACGCGGATGGGTCGGCACTCTCGGAGATTTCAGGAGCGTGGGGCTGCGGAACAGAGGCGAGAAACTGCGTGAGGCTTCGCGGATTGGCGGATGCGTTGGCAGGAACCAGGGCGGTGGTGACGCCGTCGTCGAGTTTGAGGACGGTGGCCATCAGGGCGTCGAGATTGGCGCGGGTGCGGCCACGGAGGAAAAACTCGGCTAGCCCGTCCGGAGTGGGGGTAAGAACGATAGCCAGATAACGATCGCCTTCCCAGGCGTGGTCATTGAGAACGGCGGGGGTCCACAAGACGGCGAAGCTGTGCGTACCTGCGGTGAACGCGGCGAATTGCGGATCGCGCAGGGTGTATTTCTTTTGCAGGTTCTGGGTGTCATTTTTGAGGAAGTATGGCAGGTTCTCGCCAATGTTGGGGACGATGAGGCACTTTTGAGGGAAAGTGGAAACAACGACCTGGCGCGATCCGTCTTCAGGAGCGGCCACCAGGCGGTGCTGGGTGCACGCGCTGGTGGGCGGGGCGACGCCCCCGCTCTGCTGCAATGATTCTTCCCACTTCTGCGTATTGAGAATGTTGAAATCCGAAGGAACCTCATAGATGAAACCTGCGCCGATATCGAAGTGGTGGGAGGCGTTTTTATCGTACGGGATGAGGATTCCGGAGTCGGAGGCAGAGCCGAGACGAGCGATGTTTTCAGCCGGGACTTGCGACGCGTCAAGCGCGCCTGCGGGAATGAGTTCGGTGTCGACACCGCCGGGTAGACGCAGATGAGCATGTTCGAAGCTGGACTGCGCCTTCGGCGTGACGGAGTGAGCCGAGATGAAGACAAGACCATTCGTTAAGACCGTGGCCAGATATTCGATGGTTTCTGTCTGTTCCGGATTGAGACGCGATGTGCCGTGGGTGCGCAAGAGCCAGAATTTCTGACCCTGTACCGCGAACTCGCCGAATTGGACGCCACTCAACTCATAGTGGCGCGTGAGATTCGTCATGGTGCGGCGGCCGAATTCAGCGAGGTCAGGCAGGGCGCCCAGGCACTCGGAGGTGAGTACGCCGAGCACGAAAGTGGAGCGTGGTTCGCCGGTGCGAGCGCTGAAGATATTTTGCGAGCAGGCGATGCTGCGACGGTAGGGATCGCTCAGGGTCTGCTGATCGAGGCCCAATTTGTCCGCCGGCACAACGGGCCCAAGCACGTTGGCGGACCATTCCGCGGGATAGATGAGGTCGAAGCCAAAATCGCTGGAGAAGGTGCGCGCGGAGGAGGATTGGCTACGACCGGCCTGCGCTGAAGACGCGAATGCGCAGCTGCTGATTGCCGTTGCTGCGAGCAGCAGAAGAAGGGCACGGCTGATGGCTTTCATCTTGCGTGAAAGTCTAACACCGGCGCGTGAGTGTATCGAGCGATACGCCAATTTATGAGACCGGTTGTAGACGATGTTCCAGGTCCGCGCAACTTGCGGATTCCTCCCAGAGCTGGCGTGCTGATTCCCAAAATCGAAAAAAAGAGAGAATTCTCCTTTCGCCGTGAGGTGTTTTTGACACCGTTTTCGCGTTTACAGTTAGGAGCACTTCTTTCCCCATGGTGATTTCCAGCGGTGTCTGGCTCCCGGCCAGTGCGCCGCAAGGCGCAATTCGTCTGGAAATCTTCCGGCTTTGTCTTCTGTCCATCGGTTTGCGCCGCAGGCCTCGGCCGTCCGCGACCCCCGCTGGTTCAGTCATGAATGAATGTAGCAACCGAGCTCCGGAATCCCTGGATTCCGCGGCCAGCCCAGGAGGAAACGGCGATGATAATGAAGAGTCTTACTCAAATCGTGGTGTACCTGGCCCTGGGAATCGGCGTTACGATTCCAACTGCGGCGCAGACGGCAATTCCCTTTGGCCACAGCGCGGACACCGCGCCGGTACCATCGCGCGTCCTGGAACAGGTGGACGACAGCAAGCTGGTCAAGCTTGCCGGCAACGTGCATCCCCTGGCGCGCCCGGAATTCGACAAGGGACCGGTCGATCCCAACAAGCTGCTCGAGCGAATTGTTCTGGTGCTGAAGCGGAGCCCGGAGCAGGATGCCGCGCTGGCGGCCTTTAATCAGCGCCAGTATGATCCCAAGTCGCCGGATTTTCACAACTGGCTGCATGCAGACGAATTCGGCCAGCTCTATGGGGTTTCGGAAGCGGATATTGCCGCTGTAAACAACTGGCTTGAAAACCATGGGTTCGAAATTTACAACGTGAACAAGGGCCGGACGATGATCCAGTTCTCGGGCACGGCGGCGCAGGTCCAGGAAGCCTTCCATGTAGAGATGCACCGCTACCAGGTAAACGGCGAGGCGCACATTGCCAACGATCGCGACCCTTCGATTCCCGAAGCGCTGGCTCCAGTGGTGACCGGCATTGCCTCCCTGCATGACTTCTTCGGCAAACCCCAGCACGTGGTGGGAAAGTATGTCTGGCTCGATCGCAAGACCGGCAAGGAAACCCTGGTTGAGCCGCAGCCGGGCGCGCCAGAGAAGGTGGATCCAATCGCGCATCCAGAGGTGAAGAATGCGGCGGCTGCTCTGCGCGGAGGAGCAACGCCGCAGTTGACGTATGCAGCCAACGGCGACAACTACGAAGATCTGACGCCGTATGACTTTGCCACTATCTACAACATTTTGCCGCTGTGGACGGCCAGCTCGCCGATCAACGGCAGTGGCGTAACGATCGCCATCTCCGGCGTGAGCGACATCTCGCAGGCCGACGTGACCAACTTCCGCTCGACCTTCGGACTGCCGGCGATGACACTGAAGACCATCGTGAATGGCACCGATCCCGGGGCCGACGGCTCCGGCGGCCAGCTCGAGAATTCGCTGGATGTGGAGATGTCCGGCGCGACGGCGCCGGGCGCGCAGATCGTGCTGGTGGTATCGTCGTCCACCGCGACGACCGGCGGAGACATGCTCTCCGATGAGTACATCATCGACAACGAAGTGGCGCACATCATGAGCGCCAGCTATGGTGAGTGCGAGCTGGGTCTGGGCACCGCCGGCAACTCGGCATACAACACGATATGGCAGCAGGGCGCGACGGCAGGCATCAGCATCTTCGAGTCGGCCGGCGACCAGGGATCGGCAGGCTGCACCAGCTCCGACACGGCAGGTCCAAACGCCGACAAAATCGGCTTGCAGGTGAACGGCATGGCTTCCAGCCCGTTTGTGACCGCGGTGGGCGGAACGGATTTCACCTGGAGCTTTGTGGCCGACGGCACTACGACCTACTGGAACTCGACCAACGGGACACAGTTCCAGACGGCGAAGGGCATCATGCCCGAAGTGCCGTGGAACTCGACCTGCACGAATCCGTTGCTTGATCCGCTATTCGGGGCGGCGAATCCGGAGCAGCTTTGCAACGGGCTGATCAGCTACGACAGCGGTTTCTTTGACGGCCTGATCGTGATCACAGGTGGCAGCGGAGGCATCAGCCATTGCACACAGCCAACCGGGACAACATCCTCCACCTGCGCGGGCGGTTATACGAAGCCTTCCTGGCAGACCGGTTATGGAAGCTCTACGACCAACCGCGACGTACCCGACGTTTCGCTGTTTGCTTCGGGAGGATTCCCCTCGACGGTCAATGGCAGCGCGATTCTGCTCTGCGATTCGGCGGGTGGCGCGGCCTGTAATTACACCTCGGTGGCCGGCATTGAAGCGCAGCAGGTGGGCGGCACATCGGCTTCGTCTCCGCTGATGGCCGGCGTCATGGCCCTGGTGGTGCAGAAGACCGACGCCTTCCAGGGACTGGCGAATCCTGCGTTCTACAAACTCTATGCCAACCAGAAATCGGCGGGAACCGACTGCAATTCTTCCACCGTGACCAACGGAAACTCCTGCATCTTTTATGACGTGACACAAGGCACGAATGCACAGGTCTGCTTCACCGGCGATCCCAACTGCGTGACCAATACGAGCGGCGATGAACTCGGCATCCTGAGCGGTTATGCAGCGGGCACGGGCTATGACGACGCAACCGGCCTGGGCACGCTGAACGTGACCAACCTGGTCAACAACTGGTCATCCGTCACCGGAACCACCTCTGCCACGCTTACTCCGACCAGCCTGACATTCGCATCCACCTCGGTCGGCGCAACCAGCGCCACGCAGTCGGTGACCTTGAAGAACACCGGAACCACCACTCTCTCCATCTCCAACGTCGAAATCACCGGGGCCGACCTCACCTCCTACAAAGACACCAGCAGCTGCAGTTCCACACTCGCCACAAGTTCATCCTGCACGATCACCGTGAGTTTCATCCCCACGACAACGGGGACACTCACGGCAACGCTCGAGGTGGTCGACAATGCCGGCACCCAGACCGTCTCACTCACCGGAACCGGCGCCGCGGCTGCAACGTTCACGGTTTCGCTTTCACCCACCTCGCTCGCCTTCGCCTCCACCGAGGTTGGTTCAACAACTGCAGCCCAGGTCGTTACGGTCAAGAACACAGGCACCGGGGCTATCACGCTCTCCTCGGAGACCCTCACCGGCACGGATGCGAGCTCATTCGTCAAGTCGGCGACCACTTGCGGAGCGACACTGGCGGCCGCTGCAACCTGCACGGTTTCGGTCGAGTTCAAACCTGCGACGACTGGCGCGTTGACTGCTTCGCTCTCCATTGCCGACAACGCAACCGGAACGCCGCAAACTGTGGCGCTCAGCGGCACCGGAACGGCACCGGCGGTAACTCTTTCGCCGACCAGCCTGGCCTTTGCTGCAACCAAGGTCGGTTCGACAACCGCCGCGCAACTGGTGACGGTGAAGAACTCCGGCACCGGCACATTGACGCTGACTTCTGAAACCATCACCGGTACCGATTCAAGCTCATTCGTCAAGTCGGCGACCACTTGCGGAGCGACACTGGCGGCCGCTGCGACCTGCACGGTTTCAGTGGAGTTCAAACCTGCGACGACTGGCGCGTTGACTGCTTCGCTCTCCATTGCCGACAACGCAACCGGAACGCCGCAAACTGTGGCGCTCAGCGGCACCGGAACGGCACCGGCGGTGACTTTGTCGCCGACCAGCCTGACCTTTGCCGCAACCAACGTCGGTTCGACAACCGCCGCGCAACTGGTGACGGTGAAGAACTCCGGCACCGGCACGCTGACGCTGACTTCTGAAACCATCACCGGCACGGATGCAAGCTCATTCGTAAAGTCGGCGACCACTTGCGGGGCGACACTGGCGGCCGCGGCAACCTGCACGGTTTCGGTGGAGTTCAAACCCGCGGCAGCAGGCGCATTGACGGCTTCGCTCTCCATCGCCGACAGCGCAACCGGATCTCCGCAAACTGTGGCGCTGAGTGGCACGGGCACCGGAACTGTGACCGTGACGCCGACCTCGATCGCCTTCCCGGAGACTGTTGTCGGAAACACCAGCGACGCGCAAACGGTTACGCTGAAGAATACCGGCACGGCCACCGTAACCATCAGCACGCTTGCGCTGGGAGGAACGGACGCAAGTTCCTTCCAGGAACTCGGCGACTGCGGAGCTACGCTGGCCGCCGGCGCATCCTGCTCGGTCTTTGTGGCCTTCAAACCCGCGTCGGCAGCGGCACTCACCGGATCGCTCAGCATAACCGAGACCGCCATCGCGTCATCGCAGACGGTTTCGCTGACAGGAACCGGAACAGCGGTTCCCTCAGTCAAGCTGAGCGCCACGACTCTTACCTTCCCGACAACCGCGCCTGGAGCTACATCGGAAGCCCAGACGCTCACGCTCACCAACGCGGGCTCCGCGACGCTGACCCTGACTTCGATTACGCTCACAGGGACAAATCCCACGGACTTTGTGGAATTGAATACCTGCGGAGCGACGCTGGCGCCGTCAGCGAGCTGCACAGTGTATGTCGCATTCAAGCCTGCGGCAGCCGCGGCTTACAAGGCGACGCTGAGCGTTACCGATAGCGGAGCTTCCTCTCCTCAATCGGTAGCTCTCAGCGGCACCGGCAGCTAGAGCCTGCTATTGACAGGCACAAGAGCGGTTTCGATTCGCATGTTGAGCGGCCGGCGGAATCCTGCTTCTTTGGAGGGTTCCGCCGGCTTGCGTTGAAGAGGCGAGAGCGCAGCTACTGGGCCGTTGCAGCGAATCGCGGAGGAAGGGCACGGGCGGGGGCTTTCATCCTTGGACAGGCTAACGCTGGTTCTGGAAACGGGATGTGCGATCGGTTCTTGCGGTGCCGCGGAATGGAGGGCGCCCGGCGAAGACCATGGGTACGGATTACCGGCGACAGTTGACAGGTTGCAGAGATCAGGCGAGGGTGGCCGTGGACGCGGAATTTACTGTCTGGTTATACCCCCCACTCCCTTTCTAAAATAAGCCGTTTGTTTTCATGGAGTTGCTGGAAACGCCGGTGTAAAAATATGATAACAAGGGGTTTCTTGCAGAAATCAGAAAACAAATGAGTTATGGGCTTTTCGAGGAGCTTCTGAGCTTCCAGAAGCATGCTGTGCGCCTTCTTGCTGATCTCTTTATTTGAGTATGCGCCAACGGAGCTTAATCATATGCAAACTCCGAGCGAGAAATTTTCAGGGCACCATTGCATGGAGCAGACGCTCGCATTGGCTTGGTTGCTTGGGGAGGGTGGCAGGGCGGATCGGGAAGGTGTTTGGCAGACGAGCTGGGCACCCGACGGATATTGCGTGCGAAATGCCAGCGGGGCGAGAAACGGGCCTACTTTGGCTGCGCGAGGGAGATCATGTAGAGAATTTCCTGGTGGTAGGCGAATGCGAACGGAATGAGGCAAAGTGCGATCACAATCGCCAGAGTCAAAGATTTCTCGCGAACCCATTCAGGCGGCTCGCCGGCAAACAGCCAGAAGGGCGCGGTGAGGCAGAGCGCCAAGAGGGCGAAAGAGAACAGTTCGCACAGAAGCAGGCGACGGGAGATGACACCCGCCAACTCGCCGATGGGAATGCTGCCCAATCTCTGTTGCGCTTCGACCTTTCGCGTGTTGTCGCAAATAAGCATGATCACGTCGAGGGTGCGCTCGAAGAACCACAATAATGCCATGATCGCCACGGCAGTGATCGCCGTGAGGAAGAAGACGATGCGAGGGGCCAGCCCGTTCTCCGGCTTATTCTCCTCAGTGAGGTCGTCGTGTTGTTCTTCGCTCCGGTCGCGGACTACCTGGAAGATCACCAGAGCTGCAACGCAGGAAATGCTGAAACAAATTGCTGTGGTGAAAGATCCGGTCACCGCAGCGAGCGATCCAGCTACATTTCGCACGCCGGTGCGCTGCTGCGTGGCGATCTGCTGGAATGCCTCGAGTATTCCAAATGCGCCGATCAGGACCTGGGGAGCAATTGAAGCCAGGGCAAGCGGGATGCCTGGCAGAACGGGGGGCAAACGCAATCGACGGCGGCCGAACCACATGAGAGCGACAAGGCCGAGAGTGAGGACTGGCCCAAGAAATGCGAACAGGAACATCAAAGGTGGGAAGTTTGCGACCGAGTCCATTGCGCCGTTCATCTTTCGAGTCTCCAGGAATTGCGTGCGCCGCCACGGCCACTTGCGGTCGGCATTGAACGCGTGTCTCAACGTAAGAGGCCTTGCACGCGGTGGTTATAGGATTATTTTGCTTTGCCGAATTATATATCTGGGTGCTTGCGACCACGGCGCCTGCCAATTCCTTTGGCGGAATTGACTTACTCGGTGGCATTCGGACTGATCGCGTCCCTACGGGACGCGGGCGTTCGGGGCACGGTCTCCCAGGGTTGCGCTGCGCTTACCCTGGGCTACTTTCATGTTCTCCCTACGGGAGACAGGCGGGCGGTTTCCGGGGCTGAAGCCCACGTCGATTTTGTTGGGTTTTCCGGGGGTTGAAACCCCCGGCTCCTTCCATGTCGGCGCTTGGGCGCGCCGCAGGGGCTGAAGCCCGAATTATTTTTCTGGAGTTTTCGGTATGGCTGAAGCCATACCCAAAACAATAAGGCGACGAAAATGCCCGGGCCTAAAGGCCATCGTAGCCTATTGCCGCATTCAGGGGCCTGAAGGCCCCTGCTCCCTCCGCCCGTTTCATCCAACCGTGGGTCGGCGAAAGCCGGTGAACGACTGATACAAAGCACGTGATTTCCGGCTACATCAGCCGTTTGCGGATTAGGTCCAGGGCTTGTGTGGTGGACCACTCTCTTACTCGCTGGCGGTCGCCGCGGAAGTTTTTCTCTAAGACTTCGGTCTTCTGGGCGTCGCTGAGCGCGATGTAGACCAGGCCGGCGGGCTTGGTCTCGGTGGCGCCGGTGGGACCGGCTATGCCGGTGACTCCCAATCCCAGGGTCGCGCCGGTGCGGGTGCGGATGCCTTCGGCTAATGCCTTGGCTACCTCCGCGGAGACTGCGCCGTGCTGGAGAATGAGGCCGCTGGGAACCTGGGCGAAGGCGGTCTTGAGCGCGTCAGAGTAGACGACTGCGCCGCCAAGGAAGCTGCGCGATGCGCCGGGAACGGCGGTGATGCGCTCGGCGATGAGGCCTCCCGTGCAGCTTTCGGCGACGGCTAGAGTGGACTGGCGCAGGCCCAGGTAATAGAGCACGATCTGGGCGAGGGAATCGGAAGATTCGCCGCCGGAGGAGTAGAGCCAGTCTTCGAGCGCCTCTTCCATCTTGCCGGCCAGCTCGTCTACGCGGGCCTGGGCGGCGGCGATGGTGGATTTGGAGCAGATGAGGGTGAGCTGGATGTCGCCGGCGTGGGCGAGGATGGTGGTTTCCACATCCTTGTACTGGGTGTAGATGGGGGCGAGGATCTTGTCGGCCTGGGACTCGGCGATCATGGCGGCGCGGAGGGTGCGCTTGGCGATGTGGCGCTCGGGGACGACCTGGCGCAGGCGGGGCAGGCATTCGGCGTCAAAAAGGGGGCGGCACTCCGAGGGCGGACCGGGGACGAGCATGATGAGCTTGCGATAGCCGGAGAAGGTGGTGTCGATCCACTGGCCTGGGGCAGAGCCGTTGGGGTTGGGCAGGACGGTCGCGGATTCAAGGACGTCGGCCTGCTTGAGGTTGTTGGAGGGCATGGTGATGCGCCACTGCGCGGCGCGGGTATGGAGAGCGGCGATAAGCTGGGCGTCGCGGCGGAGGGTGAGAGAGAGCGCTTCCGCAACGGCTTCGCGGGTGAGATCGTCTTCCGTAGGGCCAAGGCCGCCCATGATGGCCAGGATGTCGACGCGGCCAAGGGCGGTGCGAATGGCGGAAACGAGGTCGCGCTGGCGGTCGCCGACGATGGACTTGAAGGCCACGGAGACGCCGATTTCGTTGAGCCGCTCCGTGAGATAGAGGGAGTTGGTGTCCTGACGCCAGGGGGTGAGCATCTCGGAGCCAACGGCGATGATTTCTGTCTTCATAGGGGCAGTGGTCAGTGGTCAGTGGTCAGTGATCAGTGATCAGTGGTCAGTTGTCAAAGACCAGTGGTCAGGGATCATTCCCTCGCTGATATCCAACTGTTTATAGATTACAGGTTACTGACGACAGTTTTGCGCCATCGGGAATGAACTGACCACTGATCACTGACCACTGACCACTTGCTTCTAAAACAGCGTGAGGCCGTCTACGCCCAGGTCTACGTCATAGACGGCGCCGTTGAGCTCGGTCTGGGTTTGGAGGTTGGCGGCTAAGACAGTGGTGCCGAGCGGAGAGAAGGCTACGCCGACCAGGTTGTTTCCGGCGACGACCAGCGAAGCTTCCCCCCTGGGGGTGACGCGGACCAGACCGCGGCGGCCACGGAGACAGGCGGTGACGTAGACGTCTCCGTCACTGGAGAGCGCGAGGCCTTGCGGACGGCCGAGGCCGCGGTACCAGGGGCGGGTTTCACCGTGGGCGTTGATGGCCCAGACGGCGTCGTTAGAGGAGAGCGTGGGGCCGGTGACGTAGAGGGTTCCTTCGGCGTCGGCGGCAAGGTGGTAGGCGGAGACGGAGGGCTCGAGGGTGGCGTAGACGAAGATGCGGCGCTGGGGGTCGATTTTGAAGATGGTGCCGCTGCGGTCGCCGACGAAGAGGTTGCCGTCGCGGTCGAAGGCGCAGCCGGTGGCCACGCCCATGCCCTCAGCGTAGACGGTGGATTCGCCGGCGGCGTCGATGCGGTAGACGTTGCCCTCGGCGCGGGAGGTGACGAAGAGGTCGCCGTCGGGATTGAAGGCCAGGCCGGTGGCGTTGAGGATGCCGGTGACGAAGGGGGTTCCGCGGCCGTCGGGGGAGATGCGGACGATGGAGACGGGGGTCATTTTGCCACGCGGGCCGGAGATGGTGGCGTAGATCATGCCTGAACGGCTGACGGCGGGGCTGGTGACGGGATGCAGTCCCTCGGAGAGCTGGCGTGCGACGCGTAGAGGCGCGGGGTTGCTGGAGCCGGAGGGGTTGCGGACTTCCACCAGGCCGGTGCTGGATAGCTCGGGAACACGAAGGGCGATGCGCTCGGAACGGCTCAGGAGCACGTGGGCCGGGTGGCCGTCGACCAGAACGGCGGGCGGGCCGAAGCTGAGGGGGCCGAGATGCGCGCCGATCAACTCGACTTCGCCGAAAGGCAGGGCTGCGGCGGGAACGATGGAGTCGATGCGCGGTTCGGGAAGGACTTCAGGGGCGGATTGGGTGCGGGCGCGGGGCATAATTTCGACCTTCGTTCTAGAAGCGCAGAAAAATGCGTAAAAGAGATGCTACACCCAAAGCATACAGGCCGGCGGCGACGTCATCGAGGACGATGCCCCAGCCCTCGGGGAGCTTTTCAAGCCTTCGGATGGGGAAGGGCTTGGTGATGTCGAAGAGACGAAAGAGGATAAGGGCGAGAAGCGCGTCGCGCCAGTTGGCGGGCATGAAGAGCAGAGAGATGGCCTGGCCGGCGACCTCGTCGATGACGACGAATTGAGGGTCTTTGCGGCCGGACTCGCGGGCGACGATGGTGGCGGCGGGGATGCCTAGAAAGAGCGCGAACGCAATGAGTAGAAAAAGCCCGTAGAGGAGGATGAGCGGAGAAGGGTGGGCGGCCCAGGCGAACAGGGCCCAGAGGAGGACGGTGGCGACCGAGCCCCAGGTGCCGGGACCGGGCTTGCCGAGGCCGGCGCCGAAGAAGGTGGCGATTGCCCAGGCCCAGGCGGTTTTCTTTAGCGCATGCGTTGTGGAAGGCGGATCAGTCGTCATGGGATTCGCTGGGCTTGTTCTGGCCGCCGCCAAAGACGCCGAGGTCCTCTAGAACTTCAGGGTCGAGGATGGGGGAGCTGATCTTGTAGACGCCGGAGGCCCACTTGCCCAGGTCGATCTTGCGGCAGCGGTCAGAGCAGAAGGGAAAGTCTTCGCCGTCGAAGAGAACAAGTTCGGCGCAGGTGGGGCAGCGGAGGAGTTTTGCGGATTTTTTCTTCGGAGCCATGAACCTTTCCCCGGGGTGCGCTTTTGCTTCTATTTTATGGCACAGCGCAGGTGAGGACGTCGCAGGTTCATGACCTGGGGTGTATCGAGACTCTAGGCATCAACAGTTTGAACCGATTCGATTTCAGAGCATGGTTCCAAAGTTTCGCGGGGTAACCCTTGCCGCAGGCGGATGCACACCTGGTCGGCTACCTCGCGTTTGAATTGCCGTTTTTCCCTGGTCCGGAGCTTGTGTCCATGTTTGATGAATGCCATGGGCTTCTCTTCCGGCGGAAGCGGGCTCACGAAGAAGCCGGACGCGTTGCTGGAGAGACCGATTTCGGAAAAGAAGTCGTCATAGGCATTCTTGTAAAAAGGCGACAATTCTTCCGTATAGGAACTTTGCCGGACAGCGGATACGCTCGCGAACCGGCGGATTCCCAGGAACTTTCCGAAGCCGTCCAGCGCGGCAAGAAGCAGAGCCGAGGGCGCCACGTCAGACAGGGCCTTTGTGGCTGCGCGAATCTGGGGATAGTAATCTCTCATGCCTTGAAGGCGGGAGATCAAGAAGACGTCTTTGGAATCGGACTGGATCACCCAGCCTGGGACGATGGTGAAGGACAAGACAAAGACGATAGCGCCGTCCACATGGAGATTAAGGGACAGCTCACCCTCTTTTTCGAATGGGCGAGAAAAACATAAGCTGATCTCGCAATGGATGCCGTTTTGCTGAGATTCAAGAACGGTGACTCTCCGAAACAGCATGCTATCAAGAAGTTCGGCGGACAAGCCCGCCTTGAGCCGCTTGTAGTGATGCAGAAAGGACGCCGCACGTTCGCGGCTCGACAGGCTGTTGGCGAGGTAGTCGCGGATGAGGCACCTGAAGGGCAATCTCGGGTTGGTTCCGAGGAATTGCGCGTATGCAGGAGATCGCATGAGTCGAAATATTGCGAGGTGCCGGGGAATGTTGGCTGAAACGCCCAACACCATCCGAAGCATGCGGGACGGCGACCAATAGTACCGTTTTCGCGCAAGCTTCAATACCGAAACGAAAGGTTCTGCTGCCTCTATCGACATAGCATGGGGACCCTATCGCTGGAGCGGCGAGCATGCTTGTCTCTGATCCATGTCGCAGCAGTCATCGTCAGTCTTTCGTTCAGGGTAAAGGCCTCTGGGCACGCATTCGAGTCTTGGCAATACGCATTGGCCAAGGGGAATCGCTTGTCAATTCTCCAACTCAGCGGACTTGCAACAAAACCCAATTCTATACACCCCTCAAGAGTTTCCAGCTTCAGCACCAACAGCGATGAGTTGGCACCGTAACGAGGTGGAGCGTGTGGCGCTTGCAAGCCGGCACCGCTGCAGTTCAATCGTGACAATTCGGCTAGTAAGCTTACTCCGAAACGACCTCTTCGTCCCGGACTCAGGCAAATGAAGCAGTTCACGCAGGTGAACTGCGAACCCAATTTTTCTACGCTTACACTTTATTTGACGCTTACTCTCGACGCGAAGTTGATCAATTCCCCGGTGTGCTGTGGAAAATCAGCAAAAGGGTGGCCTCAGATCTCTTTTGCTATTGCAATAAATCCCCTTTGAAAACTCCGATGCAACACTTGCCCTGGTGGTTGGATCGATTGATTGCTGAATTACGTTACTTTAGTGTGATATCAGGACGCAGGGGAGAGGATGCGGGCGACTACGTCGTATTCGTGGGCTTCCGTGATCTCGGCTTTGTAGAAACAGCCACGCTCCAGTGATTTTAGATCACCGAAGTCGTTGATGTAGACTTTGCCGTCGATTTCAGGAGCGTGGAACTGGGTGCGGCCTTCCCACAGGAGCGGGGTCTCTTCGCTTTCGCCTTCGGCGAGGACGACAAGTTCGCGGCCGATCCATTGCTGCTTGGCCTGCTTGCTGATTTTCTGCTGGAGCTTCATGAGGCGGCGCTTGCGGGCTTCAATGGTGCGCCTGGGGACTTTCTCGTTGAAAGAGAACGCGCCGGACCCTTCTTCGTCGGAGTAGCTGAAGACGCCGAGCCAGTCGAAATTTGCTTCCTGAATGAACTCTTCGAGAATCTCTATGTCGCGGACGGTTTCGCCGGGGAAGCCGACGATGAAGCTGGTGCGTAGGGCGATGCCGGGGACGGCTGCGCGGACCTTCTCAATGGTCTTGAGGAAGATGTCTGCGCCAGCGCCGCGCTTCATGGTCTTGAGCACCGAGGGCGAGGCGTGCTGCAGGGGAACGTCGAGGTATTTGCAGATGTTGTCGTGGCGGGCGATGGTCTCGAGCAGCTTGCCGGTGATGCGGTTGGGGTAGGCGTAGAGGAAGCGGAGCCAGCGCAGATTGGGGATGCGAGCAAGTTCATCGAGCAGGGTTGCGAGGCCGTCTTTGAGGCCGAGGTCTTCGCCGTAGCAGGTGGTGTCCTGGCCGATGAGGGTGATCTCCTGGACGCCGCGGGCAACGAGGCTTTGCGCTTCGGCAACGACGGATTCAAAGCGGCGGGAGCGGAATTTTCCGCGAAGGTTGGGGATGACGCAGAAGGTGCAGGGGTGGTCGCAGCCCTCGGCGATTTTTATGTAGGCGGAGGACTTGGGCGTGGTGAGAAAGCGCGGCGTGGTTTCGTCGTAAAGATAGGTGGGCAGCAGATGGGTTGCGCCCTGCCAGTCGTCGCGGGTGAAACGGCCCTGGCGTTCGCGCTCGTTTCCTTCGGGGCGGTAGGCGATTTCAGATTTGTGGGTGCCTGCGGCGGATTCTTTGCCGGGATGAGTTACTGCGGCCTGGGTCGCTGTGAGGATGTTGAAAGGCGACATGGATGCGGCGGGCGCGGGTGACTTTAGACCCGCAGCCTCGAGGATTGCCTCGAGTTCGCCGGTGCCGAC
>JBEKDE010000066.1:0-32210 GCA_050014515.1 Occallatibacter sp. | reverse complement strand
CATGTACATGCGCGCAGCGTAACGAACGAAAACCCGGTCAGACGAAGCCGAGCCTGAAGGCTGTGGCGGGTTCGCCGTCGAGGGCGAGAATGAAGTATGACCGGGTTTTCGCCGCGACCTGCAGGGCCGGGGCCAATTTTCCCGATTTCCCCGTCAATCGTCGTTAGCAGACACCCGGTATGCGTCGCTCCTCATTCCTTGAACTCGAACGAATTGGATCCCGGCGTTGCGCGTCTGTATAAGTCGATACACCCTCAGGTATCCCTCACAATGTCGGGGGCTGAGTGTCTATCTGTCCTTACTGTTCTGACTCTAGGCCACGCAATTACTCAAGTCTGAGCAATAGGGAGCACAGGTCGCCGACCCTTCCGGAGCAGCCTTAATCAACGTTCTACTTTTCTACGCTTCGTTACAAGTAGCTGAGCCACCAGTCTTTGCGGCGCGCCTTCAGCCGTGAATACCAGAGGCATAGCGAATACATGATGATCACAACGCCGATCCACACCGCGTAGGTCACGCCTAATGAGTAGCCATAATCCGCCGGAAATGAGTCTGCTGGGCCGCCCAGAGAGGGAAACGGGTGGAGCAGAAATCCGGCATGACCGTAGCGTGCCAGCGCAAACGGAATGGTCAACAAGTGAATCAGCATGAAATGCAGGAGGAAGTAAAACAGCGGCACGCGCCCAAACACGATCAGCGGGTTTTGGTCTTTGAATTGCACCTTGTCCATCAAGCCCAGCAACAGGATGGCCGGCCCCAGCGTCATCAGCAGAAAATCCAGCGACGGCGGATACTTGTTGACTCTCAGGAACGAGAGCGCTGTCATCCCGGGGAACTGCGTCGACCAAGGCAACGGATCTCCATACATGTTGATCCAACGAATCAGCAGAAAAGCCAGGGTGAGCCCGCATCCGATGCGGATCATCCAGCGGCGCCGGTCCACACTATCCAGCGCGACGATCTGCCCAAAGCAGAAACCCGCGGCCATTACCGCGAACCAGGGCACCAGAGGATAGGCAACGAGGAACGTGACTGATCCGAATTGAAAGACACCCAGCTCGTGGATCACATTCCAGATCCATGCGGCGCGGCCAAACTCAGTGGCTGCCACCGGATCGGCCAGGTTGTGCAGCGCGATGGTCAGGATGCTCACGACGGCCAGCACGCGGACGGGCAGGCGTGCCAGAAATCCCAGTGCCACCATGGACCAGCCGAGCGCCCACAGAATCGAGAGCACCACAAAGCCCTCGAAGAAATTGAAGTACATTGCCAGCCGCAGAGCCGTCAGCTCCAGCACCACCAGCCACAGCCCGCGTGTCACCAGAAAGCGCGTGAGCTGGCTGGGCGTTCGTCCGTGCGCGAGCCAGAAGAAGGCGCCCAGACCGGCCGTAAAGAAAAAGACGGGCGCGCAAAAATGTGTAATCCAGCGGGTAAAGAACAGGGCTGCATTGGTGCGCGAGAGGTCGTCCGGTTGGAACTGGAATGCGCTCCGGTTGAAGTACTCCCGCGTATGATCGAGGGCCATGATGATCATGACCAAGCCGCGCAAGGCATCGACAGAGCGTATACGGGACTGTGGTCGGGGCGATTCCATGCCGATGACGGTCATTTTAAGCCTGAAAATGAGCTGCGCATCGACCGCTTTTCAGTGTTTTGCTTCCCGCCTTTCAACTCCTGCATGCCATAAGCCTGCAACGGGTGTGCAGTGATAGCCTCAAAGGTTATGGAATTGCCGGTGAGGGTGGATTTTCTGGTGATGGGCGCGGGGGTGGCAGGCCTCCGCGCGGCCGTGGAACTGGCTCGTCACGGCGAGGTCCTGGTGGTCACCAAGGAGTCGCTGGCCGAATCGAACACCCACTATGCGCAGGGCGGAATCGCCGTGGCCATGGAGGGAGAGCAGGACGTCGCGCTGCACCTTGAAGACACCGTAAATGCAGGCGATGGAATTGTTTGCCGGCCTGCCGCTGCTGCGCTTGTGGCCGAGGGGCCACTGCGCGTGGCCGAGTTGATTGAGTGGGGCGCGGCCTTTGACCGGGCTGCAACAGAGGACGGCGGCGAGCTTCTGCGCACCCGCGAGGGCGCGCACTCACTGCCACGGATTCTGCACGCGAACGGCGACGCCACGGGCGCGGAGATCAGCCGCTCGCTGGTGGCCTTTGCCCGCGCGCACGAGCGCATTCACTTTGCCGAGTGGACCATGGTCACCGGCCTGGTGGTTGTGGATGGGCGCGTGGTCGGGGCTGATCTGGCCAGTGCCGGCGCCAACGGTGACAGCAAGCCTCTTCGCGTCAGCGCCAGGGCTGTTCTGATCGCATCGGGCGGCGCGGGACAGGTTTACTCCGATACCACCAACCCCGCGGTGGCTACCGGGGATGGCATCGCGCTGGCTGTGCAAGCTGGCGCCGAGCTGGCCGATATGGAGTTTTACCAGTTCCATCCCACGGCGCTTTCGCTTCCGGGCGTGCCGCGGTTCCTGATTTCGGAGGCGCTGCGCGGCGAGGGCGCCTGGCTGCGCAACGATCGCGGCGAGCGCTTCATGGAGCGTTATCACCCGCGGCTTGAACTGGCTCCGCGGGATGTGGTGGCCCGCGCCATTGCGCGCGAGGGGATTGGCGCGGAACACGGCCAGACGCGGCTAGTTCATCTGGACATGCGGCATGTGAAAGGAATCGACCTGCAAAAGCGTTTTCCGGGCATCAGCGCGTTTCTGGCGCAGCACGGTCTCGACCTTGCTCGCGATCTCATTCCCGTTCGACCCGCAGCGCATTACCTCATGGGCGGCATTCGGACCGATCTGGCTGGCCGCGCCACGCTGCCTGGCCTCTACGCCGCGGGTGAAGCAGCCTGCACAGGAGTACACGGCGCCAATCGGCTCGCCTCCAACTCGCTGCTTGAGGGGCTGGTGTTTGGCGCGCGCGCGGCGCAGTCCATGCTGGCGGACGATGTGCCGCTAGTGCCTGCGGGCGCTACGCCTGAAGCGCCTGTTCCGCTGACGGTTGAGGAAGACGCGGGGGTCGAAAAGCTGATTGCCGACCTGCAAGCAGCCATGTGGAACTACGCTGGACTGTTGCGGGAGCGATTCAACTTGCTCGAAGGATTTGCTTCGCAGCAGGATTGTGCTGATGGTTTGAAGAGACTGGTGCGACAGGGGAAGGGAAGCCGCCGCCTGAGCGAGGCCCTGGCACTGAGCCGTGTGGCGCACGCGATCCTGCATGCGGCTCTGGCGCGCACGGAGAGCCGAGGCGCGCATTTCCGTAATGATTTTCCGAAGCGCGACGACGAGCAATTCCGCAAGCACTCGGTCTTCAGCGCCGCCGGTAAGGTTCGGTTTGAAGAGTGGTGAAAAGGGCAGCTTCTAGCTTCTAGCCGCGAGCTTCCAGCTTCGGTTGTGTTTGCGCCGCGCATAGCGTCGGAGCGGACAATTTGTAGCTAAAAGGTAGAAGCTAATGGCTAGAAGCCGGCTTTTCGCCTGCGATCCAGGACACCACACCGCATATTGTAAGGATCGCGCCCATGATGGCGAGCGAGAGGACGATCGGCACATCGATCCAGCGGGCGGCGAGCATCTTGAATGCCACAAACGCAAGCAGTACACCCAGGCCGTAGTGCAGGTAGCGGAAACGGTCAAGCAGCGAGGCGAGCGCGAAGTAGAGCGAGCGCAGGCCGAGGATGGCCGCGATGTTCGAGGTGTAGACCACGAAGGGATCGTGGCTGATGGCCAGGACTGCGGGAATCGAATCGACCGCGAACAGGATGTCGGTGACCTCGATGGCCAGAATCACCGGCAGGAGCGAACCTTTTGCCGGTTGCAGCTTGCGAATCCACTCCGGAATTGCGGCTTTCGCAGACCCGCCGCTCACCAGGCGCCAGGCCGCATACAAGAGAAACAGTCCGAAGATCCAGGTGATCCAGTCAAAGCGCCGGAGTAGCGCAACGCCGGCCATAATGAAGAGTGCGCGGAGCACCACCGCTCCGCCGACGCCCCACAGGAGGGCGTTGTGCTGGCGATGCGCGCTGATGCGGAAGCCCTGGAAGATGACCAGGAAGACGAAGAGATTGTCGACGCTGAGCGAGGTTTCAATGGCGTAGCCGCCAACCCACTCGAGCGCAGTTTGGCGGCCGTGGGTGATGGCGATCCAGGCAGCAAAGCCGGTTGCGGCCAGCACCAGAAACCCCGTCCAGAGCCACGCGAAAGCCTGCGCATTTTCCGATTCACGACGATGGCCAGGGAGCATCGAATCGGCCAGCAACAGCGCGGCCACCACTGCATGAAACCCCAGCCACCAGACCCAGGAGACGCCGGCAATCATTTCTAGAGGCTACAGCAAAAAAGGGAACGCGGAATAGGGAATAGGGAACAGGGAACAGGGAACAGAAAAGAGGCGGCTACTTTTGCAATGCACTCATCATGGCAACGATCGTTTGGTGGATTCGAGCTTGCTCAACAACTCGGTGACCGCGACGGCAGCCTTTTGGGGTTCTCGCTGAATAAGCAGATGGGGCGCATCGATCGCAACAACATTCACATCGGGCTTGATCCGGAGTATCTCTTCGAGACACCACGGGGGAACAATCTTGTCTTGCTTCGCAAGCAGATACAGGATGGGGACATCAATTTTGCTCAGCTCAGCGGTTGCATCACAGGCAAGAACGGCTCGCGCGCGAGCGGCAAGCACGTTCGGCTTCACGGCGGCGATGGCTGCGCGCACCGCGGCGAGCAAGGCTGACGAAGCGTTTGGCCCAGCGAGCTGATTCAAGACGATCTTCGGAATACCGAGATTGAACCACAGGGGTGCAAAGAACCTGGCGAGTCGACGCCGCCAACCTTTCACAGGGCTGAAAGCGAATCCGGCACAAAGAATAAGTCCCTTCAGATTGGCCGGCTTTGTTGCGGCAAATTGAATGGCGAGAGGTGTTGAGAACGACTCGGCTAACAAATAGTAAGCGTCGGATTCGGGAACGAATGCCTGGACGGTTCTGAGCAGCTGTGGGTACGACCAAATTACATCGTTCGGATAGTAGAGCGCTTCGATTTGCTTGGGCTCTGGAATCGCGCGCATGAATTCGGAGAAAAGCTCGCCGGTTCCATGCATGCCAGGCAGCAGCACGAGCCTCATCATCGCTGATTTATGAGATGGATCGTTTCCATGAACACGTCGCCGTCGATGGTTAGGCTTTTGGCGCTGATTTTGTCCATGGTGTCCTGGGCAGTGTGGTGGTAGCTGTTGTTGGGGCCGTAGTCGAGATCGATGATATCAATCGAGGGCACGCCGCGGGCAAGAAAGGCCAGGTGGTCGTCCTCCACCGATTCTTCGGTCTGGAAGAAGTAGCGGTCGTATCCGAACTTGTACGCCGCCTGGCGCACCAGGGCCACCAGCCAGTCGGTGGATTGGCTTTCGCGCTGAATGTCGAGGTCCTTGTCGCCGATCATGTCGGCCAAGATGAACGCCTTGATCTTGCCCAGCGTTCCGTCGCGGCCCCATTTGGCGGCAAGGTGGCGGCTGCCGTAGGTCGAGTCGGATTGCGACCAAGTCTGGATGGCCTCTTCGCCGTCAAAGAAGACCAGCCAAATGGAGTAGCCATCGAGCGTTTTGCCGCGAATCTGATCGGCGATGGCCAGCAGCAGGCCGGTGGTGGATCCGCCGTCGTTGGCGCCGACGAAGTTGATGTTCCGGAGCGGGTAATTGGTTTCGTAGTGTGTGCCGAGCACGATCACGCCCGGCTTTTTACCGGGAAAGCGCACGATGAAGTTGCGCATGGCCACCGGGCCGATGGGCGTAGTGGCGGTGAAGGTGTCTTCTTCAAGCTGGTCGTGCCGGAATTGGTTGCGCAGGAATTCTTCGGCTTTGAGGTGTCCGGGGCTGGTGGGCCAGCGCGGCCCGATGGCGACGAACTGGCGCGCGTATTCGAGGGCCTTGGCGCCGTTGAAATGCTGCTGGGCTAGGCTAAGATTCGGCGCTGCTAGAAAAGCCAGCGCCAGTAGTTGGACGGCAGCTTTCCTCCACGATGCGAGCATCACTTCGCAGCCTGCTTTGCTTCCTTGGCCTTGCGGCGCGAGGGATGGACCCACCAGGCCACGCCGATGCCGATGAGGTAGAGCGCGAGCATGGGAATCGCATAGATGCACATGGTCCACGGGTCGGGGCTGGGGCAGATGCAGGCAGCCACCAGAAAGACCGCCAGGATTGCGTAGTTGATGTTCTTCCAGAGGAATCGCGGGCTGACAATACCGAACATGGCCAGAAAGAAGATGAGGATGGGCATCTCAAAGCTGATGCCGAGGCCGAGGATGATCGACAGGAAAAAGCTGGAATAGTCCTCGATGGTGACCATGGAGGTGAAGTTCTTGCCGAAGTCCACGATCAGGATTTTGAGGGCGCCGGGCAGCACCCAGTAGTAGCCGAAGGCCGCGCCGCCAAGAAACAGGCCGACGGTTGCTGTCATGAAGGGGACGACGAAGCGGCGCTCTTTCTGGTAAAGCCCGGGCGCAATGAACAGCCACACCTGGAAAAGAATGAAGGGCGACGCAACAATCGCTCCGCCGACCAGCGAAACCTGCAGTTGCAGATTGAGCGGGTCCATGGGGTGAGTAAAGACCAGCGTCTTGCCAATGTGAACGAGGGGCGCCTGAATGAAGGCGACGAACTGGTTGCGAAAGATCCAGGCCACCCCAAATCCCGCGGCCAGGTAGAGCACCGAGTGAACGATGCGGCGGCGCAGCTCGTCCAGGTGCTCCATGAGGCTCATGCCGGGGAGCTCGGCGCGTTCGGTGACCGCGGCACGCGCCAAGCCGATTGCGTCTGCGGGATCAACCATGGTGCGTTTCCTGCTCGGCGGCGGCCGGGTCGGCTTGGGCTGGGATCACGGCGGCTGGGGCCACGCCGGTCGGGGTTACGCCGGATGACGCAGCAGAATCGGCGGCAGCCTCCGGCTCTGTGTTGGATTCGTCGGCAATCTGCGCTGGCGGGCTCCATGGCCTGGCTGCAGGAACCGGCTCTCCGGTCGATGGCGGCATGATGCGAGGGAGGGATTCTTCCGGCTGACTTGCCCCTGGGGTTGGGGAGGGCTGGAGTGCCGCGGATTCGGCCGATGGCGGATAGGGCTCGGCGGTTTTCTGGGTCTCGATGAGTGGCGGCGCAGCCAGTGCGAGGGCGCGCTGCCGCTCTTCGTCCTGCTTGCGCCGTTCGGCGTCCTCGGCGTTGCGCAGCTCCTCTTCCATCTGGAATTTGAAGTCGTTGGAGGCTTTGCGGAACTCGTACATCAGCTTGCCGATCTGGCGGCCGATCTGGGGTAATTTGCGCGGCCCAAAGACTACCAGCGCCATCACCATCAGGATCAGCGAGTCTGCCATGCCCAGGTTGGCGACTTCAATTGTCGGCGGAGGTCCCATCGAAAGCAATGATACCTGTACGCCCTTGGCGCTCACAAACCAAAGACATTGGGGGCTTTGTTGAGGTTCCGGAAAGGCGTTCTGAGAGCGCGCCCGAATATTAGAGCCGCCCAAGGCCTCAGGCGGCTTTCTGGTCATCCTCCTGCACTTACCAACCCGTGTCAATCGAGGGTATTTCCATGTTTCCGAGTTCCAGGATACTTTTTGCGGGTGGTTGCATGGTCACAGGTTACCCGGTGGGGGCGGATATTTCGCTTGCCCGCATTGCGTTGCGCTCGCTGGGACACCGCGCTTCCGAGTTGCCATGCGTGCTGCCGTATGTGAATCTTCGCTCCTGTGCCCGGATTGTGGAGGCTTGCCGGGAGCAGGAGACGGAGTTCCTGGTGCTGCAGCTTGGCCACTATGAAACCCTTCGGCCCCTCCGCAAGATTCTGTCTGGCGGCAACAAATCGAAACACAATTCCAGCGTCAGCACCTCGGTGCCATTTGTGCCGGACCCTCAAAAACTTTACCGGCCCACACTGCAAAAGCATTTCATGAACGCAAGGCGGCTTGTGCTGGCGCAGACGCTGGCAGCGCTGGGCCAGAAAAAACGGGCCTTCGACGCAGCCGCTGCCGCTGAGGGGCTTGACGCGATACTTTCGAGCCTTGCGCCTTTGCCGCTGCGCGCGATTCTGCTGCTCAGCCCGTTCTCCTGTCCGGATTTGGTGGCGCGGGCTTATCGCCGCGAACTGCTGCCTATTTTCGCGGCTGCTGCGGCGAAATATAAGTGCGCTTATGTGGATGTATTCGGAATGATGGAAGACTGCCGGCATCACGACAGGTTTGCGGCCAACTTTGCCGATCAGTTTCACTTGAGCCGCGCAGGCCACCAGCGGGTCGGCATGCTGGTGGGGCAAAGCCTGCGGCGCGTGGTGCGCGAGGTGAATCCGGCCTACCTTCCGGTGACAGCCGCGTGGCCACCGCTGCCCGGCTTGCATTTGCCGCCGGAGACTGCGGCCATTGCGTCGTAAGAGGTGTGAACGGTCCTGGTTCGGGACCGCGAGCGGAAGATCACCAGGTATAGCCTCCGGAAGGCGGTGGCCAGGAACCGAGGAGCTGGCGCAGCAGAACGATGCGGCCGAAGTGGTAGGCATTGTGGGCGCCGAGGCTCTCCAATTGCTCGCGGACCGTCATGGTGCGGGTTGGTTCGCCGGGGCGCGAGGGGCAGCGAACCAACTGGTCCAGATTCCCGGTATCGCGCGCGGCTGCGGCTGCCTCACTGTTTCCTTGAAAAAAACGCTGCCGCAACTGGTCCCAGTCTTCTTGGGCGATGTGCGCCTCAGATGGGAAGCCGTCGGAGGGGCGCGCGGGAAAAGGAGTTTCGATGCCGCGCACCCAGTCCAGAGTGACCTGTTGCCAGAAGGTGATGTGCCACAGCTCCTGATAGATGGTGTGCGGAGCGGCAGCGACTGCGCGATGAGCGAGCTCGGCCGGCAAGCTTTCCAGAATGGTGGATGGCGCTGCATGGGCGCTCTCTCCGGCGAGGACTTGTTCGAGTTCGTTCATTGGTTCTCCTTAAAGGGCTATTTTGCCGGATGTGGGAAGATCATTTGCGAACCGGGTGCTTGGGAGGCTAGGCGGGTCGGCGAGTCAGCAGGTCAGCGAATCAGCGCGTTGGTCTGCGGTTCACGATTCCAATCATTTTCGCAGTTCGATTGAAATCACCTGGCCGTCGACGGTCTTATCGGAGCTCTCGGCGTACTGCACCTTGGCTTTCATCCCGTCGAGGTCCTTGCAGGGGTTCATGCTGGCGGTGGGTGTGAAGTTGGCCGCACTGAGGTCGATTTTGAAGTAGTTGTTGGAGTAGAGCGCAACGGGCTTTGCGGTGGTCTCCACCTGGAAATCAATTACTGCGGGATAGTTGCATTCCACCGCTCGAATGACGCCGACGGCGGTGTGCCGGGGACCGGTGGCCAGCTCTGTGGGATGCTTGGGCGGTGCAACAATGTCGACAACCTGCTCTGTTGTCTGCACGTCGACTACGCCATTGGGCGGAGCAGTGACCATAGCGCTTTGCGAGGCGCCAAGCGATTGGATTTGTTTAATCTGCTTGAGCCTCGACTGCACCATTTCAATTTCGCTGGGGCTCCTGGCGAAATTGAGAGCGGTGCGCAGAACGGCCGCGGCATCGTCATAACGGCTCATGGTCATCAGGACGCTTGAGGCGTTGAGCCGGTAGTAAAGGTTGGTAGGGTCGAGTTGAATCGCCTGCAGGTTGAGCGTGTGCGCTTCATCCAGATTCTCGTGGCGCATGGAGAAGAGGTTTGCCAAAACGTCATAAGGCGGCGCAAAGCTGGGATTGAGGCGGATGGCGGCGCGAAGGCTGGTTTCAATCGCCGCGTGGTTGGAGGAGTCAGCGCCACCCATGGACATGACGGCGAAGTAGTAGTGGGCCAGATAACTCTGCGAGTCGAGCTTGACGGCCTGCTCATACCAGTTGCGGGCGGAATCGCGATCTCCCTCGCGAAAGGCGAGATAGCCCATGGTTTCGTGGGCCTGCACGTTGTTGGGATCGGCCTTGAGCACGGCGTCGAGAAGAGTTTGAGCTTCTTTGGTGCGCTGCACGTAGACCAGAACATCCGCTCGGAAGGCATCGGCCTGGGTTCCAGTGAGGGGGCTGCTCTTGTAGGACGATTGATCGATGGGGGCGGCTGCACTATTGAGGACGAACTCCTTGTAGTCACCGGCGCGGACGTAGGTTTCGAGGGCCTGCTGCAGTTGCTTGAGATCGCCAAAGGCAGTTTGCGCGGCGACGAGGGGATCCTGGTGTTGGCTGCACAGTTGCATGTATGTGGTCAGCCGATGGGTGCCCTTGTCGTGGTCGGTGATTTCAAGATAGTGGGTGAGCGCCCAGGACTCGGCATAGAAGACCGAGCCTTTCTGCTCCTCGTGATAGTAGGGCGATTGATGGTCGACCTTGAAGAGCGTGGTGAGAGGCATGAGGCTGTTTTGCCGCAGGTAGAGGATGTCATCAACGCTGGGCTCGCCGAGCAACACGTCCTTGTCGCGAATCTCCGTATTCTGCACGAACTCCGCAAAGCCCTCATTGAGCCAGAGCGGCATCCATTCACCGGCGTCGCTGAACTGCAGGTGGGTGTACTCGTGATAGACGGTGGCGTAGGGGTGCTCGCCCGCGGCATCGAGGCGGAGCAGGACGTAGTTCTTGTCGGGGGACCTGAGGAAGAGGCCGGCCAGGTCCATCTGGCCTTTGGCGAGATACGCGGGTGGCTCAAGCTGCTGAAAGCCGGCGCGATTCTTTACGGCGATAACGACGATGGGGTTGGGCGGATCGACTTTGGACTTGGGAAAGAGGGTGTGAAACATCCAGCGCATGCGCTCGAACTGGTCGAGGAGATGGCGGGCCTGTTTGTCGCTGGCACTGGTGATGACGGTGAAGTGGGGGCTGGTGACTTGAAGCCACTGCTCGGGCGCGGAGTACGCAAGGCTGGGCGTGGCCAGGAGCAGTGAGGCCAGGTATGCGAGGAGTCTGCGCATGTTGCAGGCAATTCTAGCAGGAGGTTTGTTTAGCGAGTCAGCGGGCCAGCCATGTGCGGCGCGCAGCTCACTTCTTTGGATTCGAGATGGGATAGTCTTGCCAAAGATACTCGAGGGCTTCGGGGAGGGTTTGCTGCCTTACGGCGCGGTCGACGTGGCTGGCGTTCTCAGCGAAGACGAATTGATAGTGATAGCCCTTTGCGGCCAGGGCACTGGCCATGAGCTCGTTGGCGAGGACCCAGTCGTGCATGTTGTCGCGCATGATGTTGGGGTTGTAGAGATCCTTGTCGCCGACTTCCATCCACAGACGGATTGGCTTGGGCGGCGCGTTGGGGATGAGGTGCTCGTGAAACTCCCATGCGCCGTGCGGGGTTTGCGGGTTGGGCGGCCATTGCTGGTTGACGTAAGTGCCGGAGTAGGTGAGGACGCGGTGGTAGAGCTCGGGGTGATACCAGGCCATGATGAGGGCGCATGATCCGCCGGAGCTGCCGCCCATGGTGGCGCGAGCGTCGGGATCGTGAGTGAGCCTGACGTGAGCTTCGGACTCGACGCGGGGCAGGACTTCGGTCTCGACGAACTCGGCGTAGCGGCCGGACATGGTGTCGTACTCCAGGCCGCGCTCGCTGCCTTGGGCGTCGCCGCTGCCGTTGCCGATGGAGATGGCGATCATGGCGGGCACTTTACGCTCGGCGATGAGGTTGTCGAGGACGGTGAAGAGCAATCGATCGGGTCCGTCAGCGCCGACGATGAAGGGGGCTGCGGTTCCTGGAACATACTGCGCGGGAATGTAGACGGCGATTTTTCGCGCGTAGGGCGCGGGATGGCTGGTGGTGACGATGAGTTTGGCGGGATCGGCGGGGTCGGGCGTGCCGAGCGGGCCGGGGTCGCGGGCGATTCCGGGATAAAGTTTGCTGTCGGCGGAGCTCATGGTGAACTCGATGACTTTGCCCTGGGGTACGCCGGGGTTCGGAGTGGATTCGGGCGCGGGGGTGTGGGTGGGCCCGAGGATGAAGTTGCCATCGGCGGTTGCGGGGGCGTTGGCGCCGTCGGGGAGTTCGGCGGCCTGGACGTATCCGGGAGTGTGCGGATCGCGGACGGGCGGCGCGGGGCGCGCGGGTGTGGCCGGGGGCGGTGTGGGCGCGGTTTTCGGGGCTGGGGTTTGGGCTGGCGCTGGGAGGATGGAGGCGAGGACGATCAGGCAGGGAATGCATTGGAGACGATGCACGGTTTGGCTCCGGGGCAGAGCTGTTTCTCATCCAGCGCCTGCGTTCTGAATTGTAGTGCTCCCGGCTGTATCCCTGCGGTAAGGCGCAGGTCTGTACCCTCCCAACTCCCCCCCCATACTTTTTGGGCAAGTTCCTTTTTTTCTTCGGTATAAGGGATGGCATCCGCCCGATGTCGTTGATTCCAGGTGGCTTAAAGTCAAAGTACTTGGAATCATTGGGTTGCAGTGAATGAGTGAAGAAGTGAGCGAGTGAATGGCTCGCGGGACGCTCGCACCATTGCATGGAGCACACGCTCGCACCATTGCATGGAGCACACGCTCGCACCATTGCATGGAGCACACGCTCGCACCATTGCATGGAGCAGACGCTCGCAGGAAGCTCGCACTGGCGACCCTGCTTCACCCTTTTTGGGGCTATGGATTGATTGTGCGCCAACTGGGGGTAATTATCTGCAAAAGTCCGGGAATTTTTTTGCCGTCGTGAATGATGCTGTTTCCAGGACGACACCTGCGGAGGGGCTCGCATGCGGGTACTGCTTCCCATCCATTCCGCACAGAAGGAGGAAAGGATGGGGTACATCGCAATTTTTGGCGGTTATAGAATGGCGCAATGAAGCGGATGTTCAACGCATTGATTTGGGTTTTGTTCGCGGCGACCGTGTATCTTATCGGCGCGGAGGCGGTGAGGCCATGGTTGGCGCTGCCTGGATTGGGAAACATCGGGTTCACGCTGGTGTTTGTGTCATTTGCCGTGTTGCACTGCGGACGATGCGAGGGCTGGACGCGGACGGGACTGTTTTTCGCGACGGCGGCGGTGGTGAGCTACCTCCTGGAAGAGACGGGCGTGCGAACCGGGCTGGTCTATGGGCCCTATCACTATAGCGACATGCTGGGACCGAAGCTGGGACATGTTCCGGTGCTGATTCCGCTGGCTTGGTTCATGATGATTTACCCATCGTGGGTAACGGCACGGGCGCTGCTGCGCGGCGTGAATACGCGCTCGGCTGCGGGGATTGCCGCGCTGGCGCTGGTGGCGGCGCTGGTGATGACGGCGTGGGACACGGTGATGGATCCGGGAATGGCCGCCGCCGGGAACTGGGTTTGGGAGCAGGGCGGCGCTTACTTCGGCGTGCCGCTGCGGAACTATTTTGGATGGGTGCTGACAACGTTCCTGGTGTATTGCGGGGCGGGGCTCATCTGGCGGCTAACTGCATCGCAGATTGCCGGGAGAAGAGACGCGGCAGGGGGAGTTTCAGGCGTGTTTGCCGGGCTGCCGGCGATTGTTTACACGGTGCACGGCGTGCGCTACGTGACTGCGGGACGCATTGAGGCGCTGCATGTGGTGGCGCTGTTTGCCATGGTGTTGCCGGGGCTGGCGGCGCTGATGCATTTGTACATGGGAAAGAGCGCAGGGACTGCGGCTGAATTGTGAATTCGAAGGCGGCAGGAAGCTATACGCAATCCCGAAGCCGGAGAAGGCGCCGTGCGGCATCGCCCGGAGCTTGCGATCGTATTTTCACCCTTGTTGAATCGGGCAGAAACAGAGTTCACAAGCTCCAGGCCGCGGGAGCCCGTTCGAGCGCGCTATTTCGCGGATGGTTTTTTCAGGAGGTCCTTTGCGCCGTCGAGGTGCTTTTGGAGCGTGGGGAGTGTGGCGGCGGCGTAGGTCTTGAGGTCGGCGTTTTGCGCGTCGTTTGATTCCTTCTTGTAGACGCCGATGGCCTCGGTGTGGCCCTCAATCATGGTGTGGATATAGCGGCCGTCGAAGGCGGCGCCCTTGAGATGTTCAAACGGCTCGATCATACGATTGTGTTCGGCGTCGATCGCGGTGGGAACGGTGAAGCCGTCTTTGGCGGCCAGGGAGGTGAGCTGCTGATAGTCGGCGGTGTGGTCGGTGACCAGCATCTGGGCGTAGTTTTTGACGTCCTGGCTGTCGGAGTGGTCGGCGGCCATTTGACCGAGGTGGGCTTCGAGCATGTCGGTTTGGGCAGCCATGTCTAGGAATTTCTGGTCGGACATGGGCTCGGCTTTGGCAGGGTGGTGGGTTTGTGCGGATGCGGTGAGGGAGCAGAGAGCCAGACAACAGATTGTTGACAGGATGGACTTCATTTCAGACTTCCTCCTGGGTATATAGAGTGGCGCAGAGGAGGTTTGGTTTTCTGGGTGTGCGGGCGGCGAAAGAGATTCGTGTGCGTCCGTCCCTGTGTTGCTCCGTGATGGAAAAATATATGTTACCATTGCGAAGATGAACGAGATCCGGGAATATCTCGGGCTGGACGGGCATCATCGATTCGGCGATTGGTTTAACAGGCTCAACTCAGATGCGGCGCGGAAGGTGGCTGTCGCTCTTTATCGGCTGGGTTTGGGAAACTTCTCCAATGTGAAGGGCGTGGGCGGCGGAGTATTCGAGTGCCGCATCGATTTTGGTCCGGGATACCGGGTTTATTTTGGTAAAGATGGGGATCGGATCGTTATTCTGCTTTGCGGCGGCACGAAGAAGCGCCAGCAGGGCGATATTGCATTGGCCGGCGAGTGCTGGTTGGACTACAAGAAGCAGCGGAGGAGCGAGCCATGGCGCTGACACGGGATTTTCGGGAAACGGTGCAGGCGAGAGTGCGGAGCGATAAGGAGTTCCGGCGCGGGTTGCTGAGCGATGCTGTCGAGGCGTTGCTGGCGGGCGAGGCGGCGCTGGGTCGCGAGATTTTGCGTGACTTCATCAATGCGACGCTGGGATTTCCGGCGCTGGCGGAGAAGACCGGGATCCATGTGAAGACGCTGCACCAGATGTTCGGGCCGAAGGGGAATCCGACGGCGGCGAACCTGTTTAATGTTGTGGCTTGCTTGCAGGAGTATGAAGGGGTGAGGCTGCAGGTGGTGGCGTAGGCGTCTCTACTATCCCCGATCCCAGAATCGGGACCGGGCGCACTCGGCAAGGGCACACATTGCCGTGAAGTGGTCTGATTTTTGGGAGAAATTCCAGAAGAGCGTACCTCAGGGGCTAAAGCCCCATTTCTCTCATTTAAGGGGATTTTCGGCACGACTGAAGTCGTGCCCTTTCGCACAAAGACGCCGGATTTGAGTTTTTCACCAAGCTGTGCAGTCGTGCCCTTTCGCACAAAGACGCCGGATTTGAGCTTTTCACCAAGCTGTGCAGTCGTGCCCTTTCGCACATTTACGTTAAGTTGAAGTTTTCCGCAGCTGGCACCGAAGCCATGAATCCGGTCTACTTCTTCAGCGGCTTTCTTGCGAAGTAGTAGAGGGAGAAGGCCAGGGCGGCGAAGGCGGCTACGCTTACGTAGTTGTTGTCCAGGAATGTGTGCGGGAAGTTCAGGATGTCGCCTTTGTCGAAGGTGGATTCGTAGCCTTTTAACGCTACGCCGATGAGGCCGACGATGCCGCCGGCGGCGATGAGGCCTGAGGCGTAGAGGGAGCCGGGAGAGATTTCGCTGCCGGCTTCGGTTGCGTCGCCGCCGGCTTTTTTGACGGCCTGGTCGACGAACCAGCGGACCATGCCTCCGCAGAAGATGGCCAGCGTGGTTCCGATGGAGAGATAGGCTCCGACGGCGAAGCTGAGCGAGCGGATTCCCAACAGCTCAACGGCGATGACCAGGAAGACGCCCATCATGACCAGTCCCCAGGGGAGCTTGCGGGTGAGGATGCCGTTGATGACGGTGGCCATGAGGCGGGCCTGGGGCGCGGCGGCCTTCTCACTGCCGATGCCCTGGATCCACTGCACTTCAATCTGGTGCGAGGCGGGCGAGTAGAGGTATTTGCCGTCGGCTAATTCAGCGGAGCCAAGGGCGTTGAGAATGACGTACTCGGATTTCTGGTGCGAGGTGGAGGACTTGTCGGCGGCGAGGACGCGGATGGTTTCAGGCAGGCGCGATGCGTCGTTTTGAACGGCGACACCGGAGTGGGGGGCGTTGATGTTCCAGGGCTGCGGGGCGGAGCGGAACTCTTGCAGGCCGGTGTTCATGAGGTTGAGGGTGAGGCCGATGGCGACGGTGGAGACGACGACGCCGATCATGAGCGCGATCTGCTGGAGCCGCGGCGTGGAGCCGACGATGTAGCCGGTCTTGAGGTCCTGCGAAGTGTCGCCGGCGTTGGCAGCGGCGATGCAGACGACTCCGCCGATGGTGATGGCGAGAGCGCCGAAGGAGGGAGTGGTCCAGCCCTCGACCAAAAAGATGGCGGAGGTGGCCATGAGGGTGGCGATGGTCATGCCGGAGATGGGATTGGCCGAGGAGCCGATCAAGCCGACGATGCGCGAACTGACGGTGACGAAGAGGAATCCGAAGACAACGACGAGAAGGGAAGCGGCGAGGTTGGCGGCCCATCCGACATAGGCGCCGGGAACGGGTTTGAACTGGAGGAAGCAGAACATGCAGATCACGATGAGGAGCGATCCGATGACGACGACGCGCATGGAGAGGTCGTCCTCAGTGCGTATCGGTTTGGTCTTTCCAGCGGCAGCGCCGGGCTTGAGATTTTTGAAGCCGGAAGTGAGGGCGCTGACGATGGTGGGCAATGTCTTGATGAGGGTGATGAGTCCGGCGGCGGCGACTGCTCCGGCGCCCATGGGGCGAATGTAGGTGGACCAGAGCTGGCTGGGTCCCATGGCGGAGATGGGGATGGTGCCGGGATAAACGGGGGTGGGAAGACTCTTGCCGAAGAAGTAGATGAGGGGCATGAGGACCAGCCAGGAAAAGACGCCTCCCGCGAAGAGGACGCCGGCGATTTTGGGGCCGATGATGTAGCCGACGCCGAGATATTCGGGTGTGGCGTCCGCTTTGAACGCAGAGCCTTTGAGGATGTGAGAATCGCCGCCAAAGTCCGGCTGAATCTCGGGCGTGCCGGGCCAGGCTTTGAAGAGGTTTTCATTCTGGAAGAAGGTGTAGAGCGCACCCAGGCCGAGACCGAGGAAGACGCGGCCGGCGAGGGAGCCGCCGCGTTCGCCGGAGATGAGGACGTCGGCGCAGGCTGTGCCTTCAGGGTATTTGAGGGTCTCGTGTTCATCGACGATGAGCTGGCGGCGGAGGGGGATCATGAAGAGGACACCGAGCCATCCGCCGATGAGAGCGAGGAGGAAGATGCGGGAGTATTCGAGATCGAAGCCGAGAAAGATGAGGGCGGGAAGAGTGAAGATGACGCCGGCGGCGATGGACTGACCGGCGTTGCCGGTGGTCTGGACGATGTTGTTTTCAAGGATGGAGGAGCGGCCGAAGACGCGCAGGATGCTGATGGAGAGCACGGCGATGGGGATGGAGGCGGCAACGGTGAGACCGGCGCGCAGTCCGACATAAACCGTGACGGCGCCAAAGATGATGCCGAAGATGCAGCCGAGAAGGATGGCGCGGAAGGTGAACTCCGGCGGTTTCTGGTCAGGCGAGACGAAGGGTTGAAACTCTGGCATTGATGTCCTCCAGGCGCGTGCGCGATTTTGGCGGAATTTCCCTGAAGGGCGAGTTTAACAGTGAGGGCATGGAAGTTGACAGTGATGATGGGTGGGGATGGTGATCGCGGACGATTGAGTTTGGCGAATGGCGGGCTGAACGCGTAGGGTAGGTGCGAGGATTCAATCCGCACAATCGGAGAAGGGAACGGGATGACGAACCCTGCAATGACGCCGAAGCCGGCAGATCGTCTGCTGTCGCTGGATGTGCTGCGAGGCATCACCATCGCCTTCATGATCATGGTGAACAACAACGGCGGAGCGGGGTCGTGGGGTTTTATGAACCACGCCGAGTGGAATGGGCTGACGCCGACAGACCTGGTGTTTCCGACGTTTGTGTTTGTGGTGGGCGCTTCGATTGTGTTTGCTGTGGAGGGGCGACTGAAGCGCGGAGCGACACGCGCGTCGCTGGCATGGCACACGGTGCGGCGGGCGGTGATTCTGTTTGCGCTGGGGATGATCGTGAACGGAGTGCCGTTCACTCCGCTGGTCCATCTGCGGTTCTACGGCGTGCTGCAAAGGATTGCGATCTGCTACCTGGTGGTGGGGCTGTTTTATCTGTGGGAGAAGCGCGTGTGGCCCACGGCTACGGCGCTGGTGGTTTCACTGGTGGGCTACTGGGTGCTGGTGCGGTGGGTTCCGGTGCCGGGAGCAGGGATGCCGGGGCGCGACATTCCTTTCATGGATCCCAAGATGAACCTGGTGAGCTGGCTTGACCGGCTGCTGATGCCGCACCATCTCTACCTGGATTGGAGCGGACCGAATCTGCACAATGTCCGCGACCCGGAGGGACTGTTGAGCCATTTGCCGGCGTTTGGGACCACGCTGCTGGGCGTGCTGACGGCGATGTGGCTGCGCTCGGAGCGTCCGGTGAAACAGAAGGCGCTGGGCCTGGCGGCGGGCGCGGCGACATGCCTGGCGCTGGGCTATTCGTGGTCGCTTGAGTTTCCACTGAACAAGAACATGTGGACCAGCTCGTTTGTGCTGGTGGCGGCGGGGTGGTCGCTGACCGTGCTGACGCTGGCCTTTTGCGCGATGGATGTGTGGAACTGGGGCCGGGGAAAAAGCAGGGTGCTGGTGTATCCGTGGCTGGTGCTGGGGTCGAACGCAATTATGGCCTACATGTTCAGCGAACTGGTGCCGGGGTGGATCGAGGCCATTCGCTTCATGGATGCCGGGCATCGAAGTAATCCGTTGGATTGGATGGTGAGGCATGTGTTCATTCACATGCCGGATATGGGATGGGCGACATTTGCGTTTTCGGTGTTCACGCTGGCGTATTGCTTCATCCCGATGTGGATTCTGTACCGGTACAAGATTTTCGTGAAGGTGTAGTGGTCACGAAGTGTTGTGACGGCGGTGATTCAGCAATAACCATTCCCGATCGAAGCGGGTCCAAGGGATGAGCGGTCTTGCTCGATCGGGAAGCGGAGCATCCGCATAAGCTGATGCCGGCCTGCATCAGGCAGTCATCGCCACGGGACTCGAGCCGGAGCCAGTTGGATTTGAATGCTGCGCACCCAGTCGCATTTCCGTATCGGGCGGGATGACGGGGGCTACACATGAGCAGGTGGTTGTCTTCGATTCGATGGGCTGCGGGTTTATTGGTTCTCGGGAGCGTTGCACTTCTCACAGCCAGCTCGCAGACTCCAGCGACTCCCCTTGTGACCGAAGCAATTGATCAAGCCAGGCTGGTGACGCTTCGCGGGAATGTGCATCCGCTGGCACAGGCTGGGAATGATGAGGGAGCGGTCGCCGCTTCGCTGGCATCGGGCAGGCTGGTGTTGCTGCTGAATCGGCCGCCGGAGCGGGAGGCAGCGCTCGAACAGTTTCTGAGAGACGTTCATGCTCCGGGTTCGGCTATTCATCATCAGTGGCTCACGCCAGAGGAGTTCGGCGCTCGCTTTGGTCCGGCCGACTCTGATCTTCAACAGGTGTCGGATTGGCTGGGCGGGCTGGGCTTTCAGGTGGCTGGAGTGTCGAAGGGCAAGACGCTCATCGAGTTCTCAGGGAGCGTGGGCCAGGTCAACAATGCATTCCATACGCAGATTCGCAAGTACGCGGTAAACGGCGAAGTACATTTTGCGAATGCGACAGACCCGCGGATTCCGGCGGCGCTCGCGGGCATTGTGCGCGGAGTGTCTGCGCTGAACAATTTCCGTCCGCAGCCAAACTCAAATGTTGTTGGGCGCGGGCATATTGATCCCGTGACCAGGAAAATTGTTCCAGACTTCACCACGACGGCGCCGAATGGGACATTTTATGCAATTGCGCCGGAGGACTTTGAGACGCAGTACGATCTGAAGCCGCTGTATGCCGCAGGCATCAACGGCAGCGGGGAGACGATCGGCGTCATCAACGATTCGAATATCAATTTGAGTTTGGACAACGCGTACAGGAGCCTGTTCAACCTGGCTGCGCAGCCGGCACAGGTGGTGCTTGACGGCGGCGATCCAGGAGTCAATGCGGACGATACGGAGGCTTATCTCGATGTGGAGTTATCGGGTGCTGTCGCGCCCAGTGCCACGGTGATCCTATACCTTGCTTCATGGGATACGGTTGCCGATGCGCTGGACGATCCTTTGATTCTGGCAGCGAGGCGCGCCATCGAGGACAACCAGGCGGACGTGCTGAGCGTGAGCTTTGGTGAGTGTGAGGCAGCCATTGGGCCAGCCGACAATCAGATTCTGGCGGCTCTGTGGGAGCAGGCTGCCGCGCAGGGGCAGACGGTTCTGGTCTCCACGGGCGACAGCGGCTCGGCGGGTTGCGATGCTTCTGCGTTCCCGCAGGTGGCGGCGATTTATGGTCTGCAGGTGAATGGCTTTGCCTCTACGCCGTGGAACGTAGCGGTGGGCGGCACGGACTTCTACTATTCCGATTACGCCAGTGGTGCGCCCAGCGCTTCCACTTTCTGGAATGCGACGAACGATGCCAATCTGGGCTCGTTGAAGGCTCCGCTGACGGAACAGGTGTGGAATGATCCGTACGGTTTGGATGCGCTGGTTTTCAACGATACTTATTATCTTGAAAACCTGGAGGCGGGCGGAGGTGGCGCAAGCGGATGCATTAACTCCGCCGATTCCGTAGTTGCGGGAAGTGCGCTGCCGTTTGTCTGCTTCCCTGTGTCGACGACAGGAAGCGTGACCGGATATGCGAAGCCAGGCTGGCAGAGCGGTCCTGGTGTTCCGGCCGACGGCGTGCGCGATCTTCCCGATATCTCGCTGTTTTCCGGCAATGGCGGCAATCTTTCGGCGTACGCGATTTGTGCCAGTCCCGGGGATTGCGTGCCCGTGGCCAACGAGCCGACGCCAGTAACATTGGTGGGCGGCACTTCAGCATCTGCGCAGGCGATGGCGGGCATCATGGCGCTGGTCGACCAGAAATATGGGCGGCAGGGACAGGCGGATTACACGCTCTACGCGCTGGCGCAGCAGAAACCAACTGCGTTCCATGACATCACGCTGGGTGGGAACAACGTGCCCTGTGAGGTGGATAACGGCGTATTGTCAACGAATTGCGTGCTCATTCCCGGCGGGGCGCCCCCCTATGAAGCTACGCTGTCAGGTTACCGGGCAACCGCCGGATACGACCTGGCAAGCGGCCTGGGCAGCGTAGACGCGAATGCACTGGTGACCAACTGGAACTCACTCACCTTTGCATCGACTTCTACATCGTTGCAGCTTTCGTCCACCTCCTTTACACATGGGACGCAGGTGAAGTTGACGACGAGCGTTGAGTCGTCTTCCGGAGGGGAAACGCCGCAGGGAGGCGTGGCGATCCTCACCGACTCACCGTTGCCTTCGAGCCAATCCGCCGGTTACCTCACGCTGGGCAGCAACGGGTCGGCCAGCGAGAGCGTCGATACTCTGCCTGGGGGAACGTACGATGTGTGGGCAAACTACGGCGGAGATGGGCTGCACTCCGGCAGCGACTCCGCTTCTGTATCGGTCACCGTGACTCCCGAGGCGAGCAATGTTTCGATCTCCGGAATGGAGACGACGTATTCGACGCGTTACAACCCCGGAGTGGGCTGCACACCGGTGGTGGGTCCGTATGAGCAACCTGTCACGAGCGGCTCTACAGTGCCTCCCTATACTCCGATATGGCTCGCTGCTGAACCGGCAGGAACAAACTCCGGCGTCTCAAAAGCGACCGGTTCCGTTACGTTCACCATGGACGGTCAGCCGGCTTCGGTTCCGCTGAACGTATCGGGGATCGCCACGTGGATTACTCCCATGGCCGCAAGCGCCGGCACGCACTCTGTGGTCGCGAGTTATGCGGGGGATGCGAGCTACGACGCGTCAACGTCTGCGCCGTTTACCTATACGGTGCAGCCACTGCCGCTCGGGTTTTCAATATCTCCGTTTGCGCTCAGCACGGTGACCGGCTCAGAAGAGAACGGGTACGGATGCTATCCCAACAACGAGTGCAGCGCCTACGCCGGCGACAGTTTGCCGGTCGCGGTATCTCTGAGCGGTGGAACATGCATCCCAGCCACGGGAACCGTGACAGTGAGCCTGGGCTCGCAATCGCAGACAGTGGCGCTCACTGCGGTGGGCTATCCCGTAGGACAGATCCTGGTGGGACAGGCTACATTTACCAATCTTCAGCCGGGGACCTATCAGCTGACGGGATCGTACAGCGGAGACGCGCATTTTCCGGCGGCAACGTCGAGTTCGTACACAGTGACGGTGGCGTCTGGCGCGAATCCGTTGCTGTCAACCGCAACGGCTCTCTCCGTAAGCCCCACGACGGTATCGTATGCAAACGGAAGCGCGACTTTTACGGTGACGGTGACAGGTGGAAGCGGGTCAAAGGGACCGCCTACGGGTTATGTGAACGTCTATGGGGATGGAGCAGTCCTCGTTTGGTCTGCGGAACTGATCGGAAGCTCGGGGACCACGTCCTCAGCGACCTTCCAAGTCTCCCAGGATCCCAACGGCAACGCGTTCACCACGAACATCGGCCAGATTCCTCTTGTTGCAACCTACCTGGGCGACAGCAACTATCAGGGGTCGCTGAGCGCGCCGGTTGTGTTTAACGTTGTGGCGACAGGAGTGTCTCCCGATTTCATTCTGGCTCCCCAGGTGAGCCAGCTCTCGATTTCGGCTGGCAGTTCCGCATCGGTGGCCATCAACCTTGCATCGACCAACGAGTTTAACGGCGCAGTCGCGCTCGCCTGCGCTACCTCTTCAAGCCAGGTGACGTGCAGCCTGAATCCTTCAACGGTCACTGTGAACGGGCAGGCTACGGCGACGCTCAGCATCAGTGTCGCCGCGCAGGCAGCGGGGCTGGTTGCGCCGATGAGGCAAAGGCAATCCCGCTGGCCGGTGGCGGCGGGGATGCTTGCGCTCGGATTCATTCTCCTGCGCGGACGAGCGAGACGCAGCTTGATGCGAAGCGCGCTGTTGAGCCTCTGCTTGTTGGCGTCGATAATGGCGAGCAGTTGCGGTGGCGGCGGTGGCACAGGCGGTGGCGGCGGTGGCGGTGGTGGTGGTGGGGGCGGAGGTCAGCATGTACCTCCGGCTCTGACAACGTACTCCGTGGTGGTGAGCGGCACTGCAAACGGAAACATTCACAATGCGAAGATCACCGTAGTGGTTCCTTGAGTAGTGTTACCTTGACGCGACGGAAGGCAGCCGGGAACAGTTTTTGCCGGGTCGGTGTCTAAGTCACCATGGCGCACAACGCGGGAGTGCGTGCAGCCATTTTGCTGACTGCACATGCTCGCGGTGTGCGTTCCCCTGCTCTAGAGCATTTTCGGAACACATATAGACTTTTTCAGTACCGTGAAAGGCGGCTTTTTCTCGAGGAAAAAGCCACTTGAGTGTGTGCTTTCGGTCTACACCAATTCCGAAAATGCTCTATCGCAACGAACATGCGGAGGACCGCTACATGCTTGAGTTACGAGCATTGTCGAAGAGCTATCGGGGAATTGCGGCGATCGACGATGTAAATTTTCGCGTGGACGCGGGGGAGATTGTCGGGTTTCTGGGGCCGAACGGGGCGGGGAAATCGACGACGGTCAAGATCATTACCGGCATGTTGCGGCCCAACAACGGCTCCGTGTTGTTTGAAGGCAAGGATATCCGCGAAGACCTGGTGAGTTATCGCGCGGCGCTGGGATATGTGCCGGAGGAAGCTCAGCTCTATACGTATTTATCGGGGCTTGAATATTTGCAACTGGTGGGCCGTTTACGCGGCATTCGCGAGCGAGTGATTGAGATGAAGGCCAAGCGATTGCTGCGGCTGCTGGCGCTGGAGTCGTGGCAGTATTCTCCGATTTCTTCCTACTCGAAGGGGATGAAACAGAGGGTGCTGATTGCCGCGGCGCTGCTGCACGACCCGAAGCTGCTGATCTTTGACGAGCCGCTTTCGGGGCTGGATGTGGCGACTTCGCGTCTGTTCAAGGACTTGCTGGAAGAGCTTGCGGCGCAGGGGAAGGCGATCCTCTACATCTCGCATGTGCTTGAGGTGGTGGAGCAGGTTTGCAATCGCGTGATTGTGATTGCGAAGGGCAGAATATTGGCGGATGCGAAGCCTTCAGAACTGACGCGGCTGATGAAACTACCGAATCTCGAAAGCGTTTTTGCGCAGCTTGTGGAGCAGCAGGACACGAAAGCGCTGGCGCGCGAGCTGGTCATGATTATGAGTGAAGGTGACGAGCCTTGAAGATACTTAGCGCGCTGTGGCTCAGGGTTGTCGGCCGCGGCGAGGATATTCTCACGCTTGCCATTCCTGAGGGAAATACCGAGAAAATACAGCGGGACCGTGGGCAGTTCTCATGGCTGCTGCGGCATTTTCTGGAACGGTTTTTCAATCACGAAGCGGCTTCGCCGGATGGAGATGCGAAGACGCGACTGGTGCAGGTGGCGCTGGGCGCGAGCATGCCGGGATTTGTGTTCGCGCTGTATTTGTGGCATCCATACCATCCGATGATCGGGCCGCTTCCGCCGTATTGGACGCAGACGGGCGATCACTTTTTCTACGTGGTCTATTCGTTTGTGGTGATGGGCGTGGTGACGGTGTTTGAGTGGGATCTGTTTTTTCCGGACCTGCTGGACGTGTTTGTTCTGACGAATTTGCCGATCAAAAACGGGATGCTGTTTGTGGCGCGGATTGCGGCGATTTCGATTTTTATTTTTGGATTTCTGTTCGATGCGAATCTGATTGCGACGCTGGCGCTTCCATCGGCGATTGATCCGCCGGATATTTGGCGTTTCATGGGTGGCCAAATGCTGGCGGTGGGGATGAGCGGGCTGTTTTCGGCGGCGATGGTGCTGGCTCTGCAGGCGGTGTTGATCGCGGTGCTTGGGGAGCGTCTGTTTCGCAAGGTGTCTTTGTTTCTGCAAGGGCTGCTGATCGCGGTGCTGGTGATGCTGCTGCTGTTGTTTCCGGTGGTGAGCGGGACGATTGCCGCGTTCATGCTGGGGACAAACGGGGCCGCATTTTACTTTCCGCCGTTTTGGTTTCTGGGAATGTATCAGCGTGTGCTGGAAGGGCCGCAGGCGCTGCCGATTTATGCGGAGCTGGCGCGCACGGGATTTTTGGCGACATTGACCATGGGGGCCGTGGCGCTGGTGTTTTATCCGCTTGCCTATTGGCGCAGGACGAACCAGCTGGTGGAGGGGTTGGGCACGCGGGATACGCGCAACTGGGCTGCAGCGCCGATTGACGCGGCTCTGCATGCAACGGCGGCGCGGTCGCCGCTGAAGCGGGCGATCTACCACTTTATCGGGCAGACACTGACGCGCGTGCAGCGTTATCGCATTTACCTCATCATGTATGGCGGGCTGGGGATATCGCTGGTGGCGGCGGCGATTCTGCGGCTGCATGCGACAGGGCAGCGGGTGCAGGTGATTCTTTCCGCGGATGGGATGCGGGTGGCGCCACCGCTGATTGCGTTCTGGACAGTTGCCGGGTTGCGGATGGCGTTTGTTTCACCGGGCAATCAGCGCGGCGGATGGATTTTTCGCGTCATCAAGGGCAAGCCCGCGCTGGATCAGCTTTTGCCGGCGAAGAGCTGGGCTCTGCTGTGGGCGCTGGCGATCACGCTGGGAGCCTATGCGCTGTTGCGCTTTGTGGCTCCGCCGGAGTTGCTTGGGTGGAATGTTCTGGCGAGCCAGTTGATTGTTGCGGTGGGGACTTGCGTTCTGCTGACGGACCTGTTCTTTCTGCAAGTGAAGATCATTCCGTTTACCGGTGAACAGGCAGCGGCGGGACAGCATCAGCTGGCTGCCACTTTGCTGAAATACTTCTCCGCGCTGCCGGTGGTGATTTTGCTACCGTTCTATTGCGAGGCGGAGATGGAGCGAAGCGGAGTGGAGATGGGAGTTGTGGTGGTGTTGATCGCCGCCGCGCATCTATGGTTGCGGGAAACGCATCGTCGACTTATCAGAGAGCATATTGAGTTGACCGGGCCGTATGACGAGGAGGATGGGCTTCCGTCGCCGCTGGGGCTGCGGAACGGCTAGGAAGAAAAAAGGTTCTGAATTGCCGGTAAATTGAATACCAAAACAACCAAAGGATTGCGAAGCAGCTTCCAATCGAGCCAGAGGGCAATTCACTCTTGTTGAAGGCTTGTGAGAAGCGTAGGGTTGAGCGCGACTTTACCGGTGAGTTATCCTGATCGGATCTGAGATGGTAAGTCATCGTTCCACAATTTTTCCCACGAGCGAGAGACCGCGAGACTTCTTCTCCGCGCACTGCACTCGCTTGAGACTGTAGGAACACGCAATGCGCATTTCAAGTGCATTTTTTATTGCGGCCGCATCCTGGTCCCTTTCGATCGTCGCGGTGGCACAATCTGCCACTGGCGGGGCGCCTGTCCAAACAGCGCCTTCTACGCAGCCCGTTCCCTCGGGACTGCTGCAGCCTGCTCTCGATCAAGTGCAGCAGACCGTCAGCGCATTAAAAGTGGAGAAGTGGAAAAGGGGAACTGTGCGCGATGAAGCGGGCGGCCACATCAGTTCGATCCTGCGCGATGTGCATACGACCCTGCCGCCGCTGCTGGCGACGGCTGATGCGGCTCCAGGAACCACCAGCAAGATGCTGCCGGTATCGCGCAATCTTGCCGCGCTGTATGACGTGCTTCTGAGTGTTGTTGAAGCAGCGCGGATCTCCGGATCGGCGGACGACTTAAATCAGCTGCAGCAAGCTCTGACGAGTTTGGGAACTGCGCGGGATGCGCTGGACGACCGGATGCTGGCGTCTGTCAATGCCCTAGAAAAGCAGGAAGTCGATCTGCGGAGCTCATTACGGGCAAGTGAAGCGGCTAAACGCGCCACGCCACCCCCGCCACCGGCGCCTGTCTGTCCAGCACCTGCTCCAGTACGGAAGGCGAGGAAGAAGGTAACCACACCGCCTGCGAAGCCCCCGCAGGCCTCGACTCCGCCGGCCAATTCAACTCCCAAGACGCAAAACTGAAGGCTGGGAAAGCCGAATTGCCGCTCCGTCGGATTGTCTCGCAGGATCGGGAAGGATAGTAGACGCGTCGGGTTCAAAGAATGTGGTTGCGCCCTGGTGGTAGGCAATTCGCGAGTTACCAGAGAGTAACTGCCGAGCTGCCGGTGATACAGGTGCAACGTCGGAGATTTGAGAGTGGGCGGTTTGAGTTCTCGGTTTCCCCGGTCCCCAGATGCGAGGGACCGGGGGCACCCTCATCGCGGTTTGAACAGTTTGCCGGGACCGGGGCCACCCGCCTCTGCCCACAACGTTGGGGGGACCGCGATTCGCTTTCCGACCCACACGGCTGTATGTAGTTCGCATGCATTGAAACTGTCAGGTTTCGTATGGCTGTTATTTGTATCCGATAGACCGAATGAAATGGCGGTGGGTTCGGGAACCAGCTCACCCGTCCGATCCAGTCTGCCTCAATTGTCTTATCCAGAGTTCCCGGGCCTCCTTGACGCAGTGCATGCTCCAAAACCTCTTCCCCGTTCGCTCCGGCCGTAGCCCTGATCGGAATGCCAAGCCCGATATTACCGCGTCCGCATTCAAAGACCATGGAGCCGTGCATTCCGTCGCTTTCGAATTGAGCGTGGAATGCTATTGTCTGGTGGTTGAAAACCCGCGGATGAGTAACGATCTCCTCGATACTTGTGGGGATCGGTGATGCGTCAGTCTTTGAGAAATCAACAGGCGTAACGGAAAGGTTCCCAATTCCTTGGACTTCCAGGAATGTCTCATGAAACTTGCCGTAATCTGCGTGGAATAGCCCAGTCCAGGTCGCTTGAACGGAATGATCAAATGTACCGAGCGAGTCGCTGGGGATGGACGAATCCAGGTATCTCTTAGCACCTCCGTGATTAGCGAAAGTTACGTCCACGGCACCGACCTCGCAGCGATCATCGGCAAGGACTGGACCTCCCGGCCAGCCGCCATCGAAGTATGAGGCGGGAACAGAAACAAGCTTGTTATCCCATCCGGTTGAGTGAGACAGAACATCACAGAGGGTGGTCTGGGCCGGATGCTTCGGGGAAGCTTGAGAGGTTCTAAATGCTGCACACAAACTGATCAAGGCGATGGCGATGCACACTGGCTGTTTCAGAATGAACATGAACAAAAGTCTACCGCGACAGCAGGAATTGTGGCTTGTGGTCGCCAATCCGGAAGTTATATATCGGTGAACATCGAATTGAACAATGGCTTCGGGCTGGATTGGGCTCTAGGGATAAACTCAGCGAGTTAGCGTGCGTCGCGCATGTGGCGGGTTGGCAGGTTCGCGGGGATGTTGTTAGAAGACCCCGTCATCGCGATACGACCGCCGACCCAGAGGGTGCCCCGACGGTGCACAGTCGCTGCTTTGGCGGGGCCACCTTCCGAGGTGGGGTAGGTGCATCTCTTGTTCAGGCGGGTTGGGCGGCGGGCCTGGCGGGGCGGAAGAGCCAGAGGTTGAGCAGCGTGAAGAGCAGGCCGCCTACGGTGAACTTGAGCCATACGGGGGCTTGCGAGGGGGAGAAGAAGCCTTCAAGGCAGCCGGCGATGACCAGCATGGGGATGGTGCCAGAGACGAGGCGTGTGGCTTCAATGCCGCCGCGGGCGATGGATTCTTTCCAGCGCAGGTTGCCGGGGAAGAGCATGGCGTGGCCGAGGCGCAGGCCTGCGGCGCCGGCAATGATGATGGAAGGCAGTTCCAGCGAGCCGTGGGCCGCGACGAAGCTCCACAGGGATACAGACATGCCGTACTGGTGGCAGGCGGTGCCGATGACGCCGAGCATGATGCCGTTATTGAAGAGAGAGAAGAGCGTAATCAAGCCGAAGACGATGCCGCCGGCGAAGGTGACAAAGCTGACGGTGAGGTTATTGGTCATGATGGCGCTGGTGGCCATGGGTTTTACGCTTACGATGGATTGAGTCCACATTTCGTGGCGCTCCATGGTGGCGATCATCTGGGGGCCGACGAAGTGGCGCATGAACTCAGGGCGGACGGTGGTGAGGATGACGCCGAGCATGCCGGCGCAGACCGAGATGAGGAGCGAGGCGATGACATAGCCGATCTGCTTCTGGAAGATGATGGGATATTCGTCGCGCAGGAAGCGGAAGAGGGTAAGCAAATTCGTCTTGCGGCCGGAATAGATGATATGGTGGGCGCGAGCCAGCAATTGATTTACATGCACGGCGTAGGTGCGGGCAGTTGTGTCCTGGCGCAGCACGGAGAGGTCGGCAGCAACCTGCCGGTAGAGCAGGGCCATCTCCTGCAGCTCAGCGCGGGAGAGCTGGCCGAGGCCGCTTTCGTCGGATTGTGCCAGCAGAGCAGAGAGACGGTCCCAGTGGGGCCGCCGCTTGAGAATCCACTGGTTGGAGAGGATTTGCGCCATGGAAACGGGTCGAGACCAGCTTAGTCCAGATCGGTTCAGTCCAGATCGGCTTAGTCAAGATCAGCTTAGCATTGATACGCCGGAGCTGGTGTCGATTGAGATGCCGCTGGCGGGGATTGGCAGCCGGTTTATCGCGATCCTGATCGATTACCTGATCTGGGGCGCGGGCTTCCTGTTGCTGGTGATGATATTTGTCGCGGTTCTGCCGGCGATGCATACGTTCTCAAAGATTTCGGCGCAATGGGCAGTGGCGCTGATCATTTTCGCTATCTTCCTGGTGAACTGGGGCTACTTTACGCTGTTTGAGGCGTTCTGGAACGGGCGCACGCCGGGGAAGCGCGTGGCGAAGATTCGCGTGATCCAGCGCACCGGGCGGGCGATCGGGCTCTTCGAGTCGATGGCGCGGAACCTGGTGCGGTATGTGGACTGGCTGCCGGCCTTTTATGCGGTGGGCGTGATCACCATGTTTTCAACCCGGCAGCACCAGCGGCTGGGCGACCTGGCCGCGGGAACCCTGGTGGTGCGCGATCGCGAGCCGGAGACGCCGCTGTGGGGCGAGTCGGGCTCGAGGACGTTTACGGCACAGATCTTTGCGCCGAGTGCGCCAATTCCTGAGCCGCACTTTGCGCTCACGCTACCCATGACCGGGATTGCGAAGTTGTCGTCACAGGATCTGGAGGTGCTGGAGGGCTTCTTCGCGAGACGGCTGGATATGAGCATGGCCACGCGTGCGGCCATTGCGCAGCGGATTGCGGCGGCGATTCAGGCCAAGTCTGGGCTGGAAGTGCCGGCAGGGGCGAGCGTGGAGACGTTTCTTGAGGCGACGGCGCGGCAGTTGAGGGATGTTGCGCGGATGGGGTGACCACCTGCAGTGGGGCGGACCATTGCCTGGAGCAGACGATCGCGAGAGGCTCGCAGCGGCTTTTGTGCTTTCCCACCCATTCCGCAGAAAGCGCGGAATGGATGGGGCGCAGGGCTTCTACGGCTGGTCTGGCGTGGGGTCGTTCCGGTTGTAGGTTGCCGATGGGAGTCAGGATGCCCAGGATGACAGCATCTAGGTGAGGACTGTTGCCTCAAGACATTAGTTGAGCTGAGATTTGGCGACGAGCTGTTTTTCCTGGTCCTTTGCGTGATCCAGCAGTTCGGCGAGCGCACGCTCGGGGCAGATGTGGCGGGTCTCAAGATCCGCCAGTTCCTGCTCCGTTTCCACACAGGAAGCGACGGTCATGAAGCAGTGGAGGCAGCGGGTGTTGTAGCTGCCGTTGTCGTTCTGGGTGCGATTGTAGAGTCGATTTCGCATGAGCTGGATTTGAAAATGTTATGCGTGCAGGCTGGTGATCGACGTGTTGTGCATCACCTGAGCATGTGATGGGTAACCCATCGATGGAGTCAATAAACGCGCGCAGTTCGTTATCGAGGAAAGAATCAGAGGGCGGTGGTCTGGTTTGGATTGCGGCGCAGGAGCCAGCAGGCGCTGAGGCCCGCGTGGGGAAAAAGCGACTGGGAGCAGGATTGCTGCTGGGAGCCGAGGTAGTCGTACTCCGTCTTGTTGCCTTTGAGCGGGACGGTCTGGAACTGGTTGACGGTGACGGTGGATTGGGGCGAGCCGCGCAGCGCGAAGAGGGCCCAGTCGCCGAGGTAGGTGAGGACAAAGGCCGCGGCGAGAACCACGACTACGCGAATCAACCAGCGCCTGATGTTCATCGGGACTCAGCCTCTCCTGAATACTTTCTCAACTTAGCAGATGGGTTTCGTCTTTGAGAGCGACGCCGGTGAGCTGGCGGCGGCGCGCCTCGGCGAGGTAGAAGGCGAGTTGCGCGGCGGCCTGCGTGTAGCTGAGGCCCTCGGCGCGGATGTTGGAGATGCAGTTGCGTTCGGCGTCGGTGCGTCCGGGTCGCGGGTCATAGGTGATGTAGGCGCCAAGCGAGTCGGGCGAACTGAGGCCGGGCCGCTCGCCGATGAGGATCACCGAGATTTGCGCGCGGAGGGCGGAGGCGATCTGGTCGGCGATGGCCACGCGGCCCTGCTCGACGACGGTGATGGAAGCGAGTTTCCAGTTTGCGAGAAGCGGGAAGAGTTCGTGAAGAAGCGGCGGGACGTGGCGTTCGACGGCGAGCGCGGAAAGGCCGTCGGCGACGATAAGGGCGAGGTCGAAGGAGGCTGAGTCGCCGGCTTGACTTTCGCGTCCGATGTGGGCGGCGAGCAGGGCCTTGCTGGGTTCGTCCAACTGGCGACCGAGGTCGGGACGCTGCAGGTAGGTGGTGCGGTCGGGGGCGGCGGAGTGGAGACGCAGCACGGGGCTTGCAGAGATTATCGCCAAGGTTGCGGCGAGTGTGGCGGCTTCAAGGCGGGCGTGAACGGCGTCGCGGGCCTGGGCATGGGCTAACTGGAATTCGAGTAATGCGTGTGTGGGCAGGCTGACGCCGGTGCGGCCGAGGGCGACGCGGGCGGGCGTGAGGGCGCGCAGGGTTCGGGCGAGCACGGCGTCTGGGTCGGCGGGTGTGCGATCGAGGTTGCTCATGCGGAGAGCAGTCTGTCCGGGTTGCGGGCCTCATTGGCGAGACGATGAAAGTGGTCGCCGGCGAGCCAGGCTTCAAATTCAGGCGCGGGACGGAGATTGAGCACGCGGCGCAGGTAGAGAGCGTCGTGAAAGCTGGTGCTCTGGTAGTTGAGCATGATGTCGTCGGCGCCGGGCACGCCCATGATGTAGTTGACGCCGGCGGCGCCGAGCAGGGTGAGCAGCGTGTCCATGTCGTCCTGGTCGGCTTCGGCGTGGTTGGTGTAGCA
>JBEKDE010000065.1:0-32301 GCA_050014515.1 Occallatibacter sp. | reverse complement strand
TCTCGTCGGCCAGAATCCTCCGCCCTATCTGGCGACTTTGCCCGGCAGCGCCGAACATGGGCTTCAGGCCTATGGCGTATTCTGCGCTCGATGCCATGGGGCAACGGGTGAAGGCGGTCCCGCCGATGGAAAACCAAACTCTACACAGGGCAAGACCGGTTCTATTGTCGATCCATCATACCTGGCAATCATCAGCGATCAGAACCTGCGGAGCATCACCATCGCAGGCCGGCCCGACGAGGCAATGCCGGACTGGCGCGGTGACGCAGCGCACCCGATGACAGATCAGGAAGTCACCGATATCCTCGCATGGCTGTCCACAAAGCGCGTTGCAAATCCGGGCCAGCCGTACACCAACCGTCCTTAAGAACCGTTCGCAAGATGCAGAGCGAACCGATGTTGTTCAAAGCGACGATAGGATTATGGAGCAGGACGCCATGAATCTGAGTAATCCTCTTTCACCTGGCGATCAGGCCACTGCGACAGAGCCCGCTACGAATGCCAACGATGCAGGCCACTCGCGCCGTGTGTTTCTCTTCAAGCTGTCTCTGCTCTTGAATGGTGCCGTCGGAGCGGTTCTGGCAGTGCCGATTCTTGGCTATCTTCTGGGGCCTGCTCTGAAGAAGAGTTCGAACGAAGACTCGTGGATCAAGCTCGGTCCGCTTGGCGATTTTCCCGAAGGCGAGACGCGTCTCGTAAATTTCCGTAATCCTGTGACCACACCGTGGGATGGGCAGACCGGCGACATTCCCTGCTGGGTTCGCCACATCTCTGGGAGCAACTTCCAGGTATTTGCTATTAACTGCGCTCATCTTGGATGCCCGGTCCGTTGGTTCGCCCAATCGAGGCTGTTCCTCTGCCCCTGCCACGGCGGTGCTTACTACGAAGATGGATCGCGCGCGTCGGGCCCGCCCGAGCGGGGCCTCTTCGAATATGAGCACAAGATCGTCGCAGACTGCCTGATGATCAGCGCCGGCAAGATGCCCACTCTGGCGGCGCGCAAATGCGGTCAGCCAAAGCTCACGCAGATCCAGCCAGGTCCCACAACAGCTTCGGCGCCCGTCGCTGAGCCGGGACACGGCGAAGATACTCCGTCAGGGAGCAGCCCATGGCCAGCTTGAAAAAACGCGCGATCGACGTCTACAACTGGTTTGAGCAGCGGCTCGGGCTCGGTGCGCCGGCAATCGAAGCGGCGGAGCATCAGATCCCTTCCAGCACTTCGAGCTGGTGGTATGTATTTGGCAGCGCTGCGACAGTGATCCTTGTGCTTCAGGTGGTGACGGGGATATTGCTCGCTCTTGTCTATTCTCCCAGCGCGAGCCACGCGTGGAGCAGTCTCGAATTCCTCGACCACAACGTAAGGCTCGGTTGGTATCTGCGCGCCCTGCACGGCTGGGGATCCGACTTCATGATCGCCATCGTGCTGATTCATCTCATGCAGGTCTTCCTGTTCGGCGCCTACAAATTCCCGCGCGAACTCACCTGGATCATCGGAGTTTTCCTGCTGCTGCTCACCCTCGGCATGGCATTCACGGGCCAGGTTCTCCGCTTCGATCAGGACGCATACTGGGGTCTCGGCATCGGCGCTTCCATCGTCAGTCGTGTTCCATTCGTAGGCGGAGCGCTCGTAGACCTCATGCTCGGCGGCCCAATTATTGCTGGGCCCGCGCTTTCGCGCTTCTTCACCCTGCACGTCTTCGTGATTCCCGGAATCCTGCTCTCGCTGGTCGGCCTTCATCTTTTAATGGTGGTGCGTCTCGGCATTAACGATTGGCCAATGCCGGGCCGCCTGGTCAACAAGAAGACCTACGTGCAGGAGTACCACAAGCTCACCGAAAAGACGGGCATCCCCTTCGTGCCCGATGCCGTATGGAAAGACGCAGTTTTCACCGCGGCAATCCTGCTTGCCATCATGGCCTGCGCGTACTGGTTTGGTCCCTTCGGACCCACGGGCCAGCCCGATCCCACCATCATCCAAACTGCACCCAAGCCCGACTTCGCCTTCCTCTGGATCTACGCGGTCCTCGCCTATCTGCCGCCCAGCCTCGAAACTCCCGTGCTTTTCATCGCGCCCGTCCTCATCATCGGCGGCATGTTGCTGCTCCCGCTGGTCTCAGGCGAGGGCGAAAAGCATTGGTCGCGTCGTCCGGTGGCCGTGCTCATGGTTGCGGTCATCGCTGTCACTCTTGACGCCTTTACTAGTCTTGCAACGTATACGCCCTGGAGCCCCATCATGAACGCGTGGACCAGCAATCCAATTCCCGTCAACGATCTAAAAGGTCGAACTCCACTTGAACGGGAGGGCGCGCTCGTCCTGCAAAATAAGCAGTGCCGCAACTGTCACTCCATCGGAGGTGCGGGCGGCATGCGCGGGCCAGCCCTCGACTCCGTCGCTTCGCACATGACCGAAGACCAGATCATCCGCCAAGTTCTGCAAGGCGGCGGAAACATGCCGGCCTATGGCAACGCTCTCAACCCCGCGGAGACAACTGCTCTCGTGCATTTCCTGCTCACACTCCGCGGCGGCAATCTCGCGCCCGCCATCGATGCCTCGCGAAAACTGACTCAGGCAAGCGAATCGTTACCGGCAAAACCGAAACCTCCAACGCCCGACGGTCATTGATCCCGCAACGCGCACCCTCCAATGCCTCCTGAAGTTCAGGCCATCTTCGAAGAGTGGTCGCCACCGGTCTTTCTCACGACGATGGTGCTGCTGTGCGGCCTTATTTACATCCGCGGCTGGTTTGTCATCCGGAAAACCCGGACCGCACAGTTTCCTGTTGGCCGGCCGGCCGCGTTTCTTCTGGGCCTGGCCACTCTCTGGCTTGCAATTGGCTCCCCGATGGATGGTTTTGCCGATGCGCTTCTCAGCGCGCACATGGTGGAGCATCTACTCCTCATGTCGTTCGTGCCCCCTCTGCTGCTTCTTGGCGACCCGCAGGTCCCGCTGCTGCGCGGCCTTCCCCGCGTATTCACCGTTCAGGTTCTCGGCCCACTCTTCCGATTGAAAGCCCTACGCACACTGGGCCGTTTCCTCACGACTCCAGTAGTCGCGTGGCTGGCAATGAATCTAGTTTTCCTTGGTTGGCACATACCGGCAGCCTATGACTTCGCTCTCGAACACGAGCGCTGGCATGATTTCGAGCACATCTGTTTCCTTGCTTCATCTGTTCTGTTCTGGTGGCCGATCATTCGCCCCTGGCCCACAGGGGCGCGCTATCCAGGTTGGATCATGCTTCCGTACCTTGTTGGCGCGGACATCGTGAATACGGCGCTGTCGGCCTTCCTGGCCTTCTGCGGCCGTCCGGTCTATCGTTACTACGCTGAACAGCCAAACACTTTCCACATCTCCCTGATGGCTGACCAGGTCACTGGAGCAGTCATCATGTGGGTTATCGGTTCATTGGTCTTTCTGATCCCCGCGGTCTTCATTACGGTTCGTCTCTTGCAGCAGGACTCAAAGCTTCAGATTTAAGGAGTCCTTGCTGCCGGAGCTTCACAACAAAACCAAAACGAGAATGATCCGCGGGCTTCGAGTTGTCCCCTGGCAATCATCCCAAGACGGAACCAATTGTTGAATTTGCATTTCTGGTGTCGGCAACGAGGGTTATCGCCCCACCATCAGCAGTTATATGTGCGGTGATGCCGACGCGATCTCGCACATTGCGCAGATGGCCGGAAAGGGACAGGTCTCCGAGAAATACCGCGCTAAAGTCGAGCACCTCTGCGCATTGATCGACCAGCGTCTCTGGAATCCAGACGACAAATTCTATGAGACGGTACCGCGCAACGCACCGAGTGGATGGTCCGACGTGCGCGAACTCGCCGGCTATATCCCCTGGTACTTTGACATTCCATCAGCAAAGTACGATGCGGCGTGGACGTTCCTTTTCGATCCGAAAGGATTCGCTGGCCGGTACGGGCCCACTACCGCCGAGCGCCGCAGTCCACGATTCAATTATGCCGTCCACCACGAATGTTTATGGAATGGCCCATCATGGCCGTTCGCGACCACCCAGACATTGGTGGCCCTGGTAAATCTGCTGAACGGGCCGGAACAGTTCGAAATAAACTCGTCCGATTACGATCGCCTGCCTGCCATTTATGCGCACGCGCAACATATTCAATCGCCTCATGGAAGATGGATCCCCTGAATTGACGAGGACCCTGAGGCGGATACCGGCAAGTGGATTGCCCGCAGCATCCTGATCTCGCTCAAGCAGCCGCCCAGGAATCGTGGACGGTGCTATAACCATTCAGGATTCGCCGACCTGGTCATCACAGGGCTGCTTGGGCTTCGACCTTCAAGCGGCAATGAGCTACTCATCAAACCCGCTCGTACCATCGGGCAAGTGGGAGTACTTCGCGCTCGATGGCGTTCCATATCACCGTCACCTGTTGACTATCCTCTACGACCGCGATGGAAACCGTTATCACCGTGGCGCTGGATTTCAGGCTTTCTGCGATGGTGTTGTTATCGTTCATGCGCCGGAACGCCAGGCGCTTCGCGCGTCGCTCCCGCCGGCGCCGAACGCATCCAGACCGGACGCTTCCGTCGCCAACATTCACTGAGCACGATGTTGAATGCAAAAAGCGAGCCGGCCATTGTTGGCCGGCTCTCGGAGGGTTACCTGACAGCGCCTTAGAAAAGGATCTTCAAGGCGAGCTGCGTGTTGTAGGGTTCGCCCGAGCCGATGCCCGGCGCGCCGTAGGAGACGCCGATCGTCGAGGTGCTGGCGCCGAACAAGGCGCCGTCGCCAAGGTTGTTGAGCGGTTGCGCCAGGTTGACGCGGTTGAAGACGTTGAACATCTCCACGCGGAACTGTGCGCGAACGCGCTCCTTGTAGATGGGCAGATTCTTGATCAGCGACAGATCCACGTCCTCGAAACCTGGTCCGTAAATCTGGTTGCGGCCCAGGTTGCCGTAGGTCGCATCCGCCGGCGTGACAAAACTGTTCGGGTTGAGGTACTGCGCCACGATCCCATTGGAAGTCGTCTGCACCGACCGATTGCCGTTGAGGGCTGCGCCGACAATGCTGGCGCGGTCCTCGCCTTCTCCCGTTCCGCTATTGTCGTGGCCGGTGAGAATGTTGACCGGCTCGCCGCCCTGGAACTTGAGGATACCGTTGACCTCCCAGCCGTGCGTCAGGACCTTTGGTCCGTACGCGAGAGCAGGGATGGCGTAGCCGAGATACGCGGAGAAGTGATTTCGAATGTCATATTCCGCGTTGCCCCAGTCGCTGGCCAGATTGTTCGAGTTCTGCGGGATGGTGTTGAAGACGCTGGAGTCGTCAAGATTGTGGCTCCAGGTGTAGGCGAACTGGCTGGTCAGTCCATGCCACGAACTGCTGCGCAGGGTTGCCTGCAGCGCGTTGTAGCTGGCTGACGCGGCCGAGTTGAGCTGGTTGATGATGCCGAAGTTGGGGTACTGGCTGAAGTAGGGCCGCACGGACTGCTGGTAGGGAAACAGGAGGCCGTTCGGTCCGACGACGGTCGACGTGTTCTGGTCGCCTCCCAACGCATTCTGGTTGATGTCCTGCAGGACAAGGTTGTGCCTGCTGGCCGAGCCAACGTAGCCAACATTGAACTGCCATGCTCTGCCCAGGCTCTGCTCCACGTTCAGGCCGAAGAGTTCGGCGTAGGGCGTTTTGAAGTTGCGGGTGGCGGAGTAGATGGAGACAATGTTGTTGCCCGTGGGCTGTCCCTCGGCCGGCGTGAAGATCGGCGTTGTCTGGTTGTACGTCCAGATGGGCGCCGCCGTCGGTGTGTTGAGAACGATGGACTCGTTGGGCTCACTGCCCGCTGGGTTGTTGTTCACGCCACCGGCGCCGCCGTTGGGGATGCCGATATTGCCAAAGAAAGCCTGGCCGGCTGGCTGGTCAAAGTAGATGCCGAAGTTGGCGCGGATCACCGTGCTCTTAAACGCCTGGTAGGAAAGCCCGACGCGCGGCGAAAGGTCGATCTTGTTGCTGTTGTAGATGTACTGCGGAGTGCCCGAGCCGCCGCTGGCTACCACCAGGCCGTTGGCGCTGCCTGGGACAAAGACCGAAAGGTTCGGGCTGTTGGTGTAGAAGGGCTGCTGATAGTCGTAACGCGCACCGAGGTTCAGGTTCAGCTGCGGCGTCACCTGCCAGGAGTCCTCAGCAAAACCAGAGCCGGTGTGGGTGTAGATGAAACGCTCCTGCGTGCCAAGAGTAATACCGGATGTATACGCGTAGCCGGCCATAAAATCAGCCAGAGCCAGGACGTTGGGGTCGGTCACGGAGGTATCGCCCGCCCAGGGTCCGAGCGGGGCTGGGCCGGTGTCGAAGTTGAAGGCGCCGCGGCCTCCCCAGTTGTAGTAGAGGTCGATGTAGGAGCGGCGATACTCAACACCGAAGCGGAACTGGTGCTTGCCCACCGTCCAGGAGAGAGTGTCCGCAATCTGGCCGTAGATGTCGTTGCGGCCCGAGGTGGGCGTGACCCCGATGGAGTCGAAGCCGTTGATAGCGATCTGCGGGGAGCCGGAGAGCGAAGCGCCCGTGTTGAGACCGGCCAGTGTCAAAGGATTCTGGCTGTGCACCTCATCGGCAAAGTCCTGCATAAAGTACGTGGCGCCGGCGGCAAGCTGGTTGGTCAAATTGGGGCGAAGGCTGTAATTCCAGACCACATTGTAGTTCTGGATGTGCGAGGGAACGGTCTGGAAATACTCAGGAAGGTAGGAGCAGACAAATACGCAGCTAGGGGCATCCGCGTAGCCCTGGCCGAAGTACCAGATGGCCGAAAGGTGGCTGCGGTCGCTGAAGTTGTGGTCAAGGTGGACCACAGCGTTATGGCTGTAACCGGCTTGAGGCGCACTGCTCGAGTAGTTGCCCGGCGAACCTGGAAGGTTGGCAATCGCGCTCGGATCCCAAAGTGTGCTGAGTATGTTCTGCGAGACCTGGCTTGGCGCGACGTTGTATTTGGTCAACTCTTTGAGCGCCAGCGTCTGGTAAGCCGGCGAGGGCTCGGTAACCGTGTTGGGCTCTCCGATCACGAACTTCTGCTCCTCGTAGAGGAGGAAGAGGAAAGTGTGGTCGTGCCAGATGGGGCCGCTGACCGAAGCTCCATAATTCTGGTTGCGCAACGGCTGCTCGTGTGATCCGGGAGCGGAAAACGGCGAAACCGCGGCCAGCGCCTCGTTGCGGTTGTAATAGTAAGCATCTCCGTGGAACTGGTTGCCGCCAGACTTGGTGGTGACATTCAGGTTGCCGCCCGGGCTGCGGCCCGATTCGCTGTTGCCCGTCGTCTGCAACGAGTATTCGTCGAGCGCGTCAATCGGATAGATAACGCCTGCGATGCCGCTGATGCCGCCCTGGTTGACCGCGTCCGCGTTGAGGTAAAGATCGTTGTTATCCACGCCGTTGATGGTGTAGTTAACCTGGTTGCTGCGCATGCCGTTGACTGAGCCGGTGTTGTTGTAGCCGGCAAACGACGCCGACGTGCCGAGAAGCTGCGTGAAGTCGCGGCCGTTGAGCGGCACATCCTGCAGCGCTTGTCCGTCCAGTGCGGTGGTCTGCGTTACCGTGGTGGTGTCCAGCGCAAGAGCGTCGGCGGCTACTTCCACCGTCGTCGCCTGTTGCGCAACAGTCAGCTTCACCGGCAGCGTATAAATCTTGCCCGCCAGCACCTGCACGCCGGTGACCTCGGTCGACTGAAAACCTGTGGCCTCGATCTTGACCGTATACGTGCTCAGCGGAAGATCGTTGAACGAGAACTCGCCCGCGCCGGAGGAAACCGTATCACGAACCGCTGCGGTGGCCACGTCGGTGGCCGTCACCCTGGCGCCTGGAATGGCCGCGCCTGAGGGATCAGTGATGGTGCCGTTAATGCTGCCGCGGAATGTCTGCGAACTCAACGCGCCGGGAAGAAAGACAAGTCCGGCGATGAGTAGAAAAATAGAGAGAAACGACCACTTTCGTTGCATGGAGCCTCCAAAGGTTTGCAATCGGCGTGAGATCCGAAAGTAATGGGTGTAATTTCCTGAGATGCAGTCAAAGAAACGGCCTCAGCGCACGGGCACGCACTGCATTAAACACAATCAATGCTGCATGGTTTGATTTTTAGGTGCGTGATTGCGCATGGTTTTTGAAACTGAACCTAGGCCGTACAGTTCTTGCAAAAATCCGCCGCGAGACCCGCCAACATTGCGTTGCGGGTGCGACAACAGCCGGCAAAGCGGGGAGTACATTCAGCCAAGAACATTAATGCTATTTTAAAGATCGCTCCGCTGCATTGTCAATTTGCCGACCCGTTGAGTACGGAGGCACGGCATTCCCTGAGGTGGGGCTTTCGACTGCGCTAAAGTGCGACCCTGGTGAGTGGCAGGCCACTCCCGCGCACATCCTTGCTCACTGTTGAGCCTGATCTTTCAGCACATCTGTTATAGCGATTCTCCAATTGCCCTACACCGCTGAAAAGTGCATTTGCATTGGAGAACCGCTCCCGCTTCACATTGATTGGTTCAAGATTCGACCGGTACTCTGATTTGAGGATTTTTAAAACACGCTCCTCAGAAATGAAGCTTCAATGCGAGTTGGCCGATGCGCGGCGCCACCGACGTTGCCGTGATCTGCCCAAAGGCCGATCCATCGCTGAACGCGGTATCGGGGTTCGCGAACTGCCCGGAGTTCAATGCATTGAAGAACTCCGCGCGGAATTCAAGATTCAATCGATCGCTGCCTGCAATCGGCGTCATCTTGCCGAACGAGAAATCCAGGTTATGCTGGTCGGGTCCGCGAATCATTCCGGGGCGCGTGTTGCCGAAGGCCGTTCCGCCGTCGGAACTAATGGTTGGCGGGTTGGTAAAGCAGTTGGTATTAAAGAACTCACCGAGACGTTTCTCCACAGAGCCGGGCAAACGCACAGAGCTGCATCCGGGAATGGTCGGATCGAGATAGGCGTGATCGTTGGAGATGCCGAATAGGTTGCTGCTGTTGACATTGGTAAAGCTCAGCGAGTTTCCGGACTGCAAAGTTGCCACGCCGAGGATTTCCCAGCCGTTCACGAGACTCTTGGCCAGGCTCGATCCATCTTTCAACCTGGGCAGCTTGTAGATGGCGCTGACAGTCACACGCTGCGGCCGGCTGAAATCGGCTGGCCCGTAGTCGGCGTAGAGGTTGTTCTGATCGCCATACGATCCGCCGCCAAATGTGCTTCCCACAATGCTCGTAGCTCCCGTCGCCATGGTCTTTGACCAGGTGTACGTAGCCAGGAACTGCAGGCCCTTGCTGAAGTTCTGCTTCAGCGTAGCTTCAAGTGCGTTGTAATTCGAGCGGCCTTCGGAGACCTGTTCAAGGAAGTTCGCCGGGTCAAATCCCTCGTCCGGCACGCGCGAGGTAAGATTGCCCAGCGTGCTGGTAGTTTGTCCGCGAATCGGATTGGTGGCAGTCGCGAGGCCGGCCTGGTTGATGGAATGCGAATACATCAGGTGATTCGCGCCTGAGCCGACAAAACCCAGTTGAAAAAGAAGCGTCTTGTCAATTTGCGTTTGCAGATTCAGAGTGTATTCCTGGGTAATACCCGGCCGGATCTTCTGCTGCGTGGCAATGAAACTGATGTCGGACGACGGTGTGTACGGCTCGAAGAACGGAAATGCTGAGACCGGTGTAATGGGCTCGATGAACGGATCTTGAAAGCTGGCGGTGCCGTTGAACGGAGGCTCGTCGATGCCCAGGTTGGCCCAGGGAAGCGAAGGCACCGACTGGAACTGGCTGTTTCCGGTGATGGCCGAGTAATAGATGCCGTAGCCGCCGCGCAAGACAATCTGGTCGCTATGCGGAGACATACTGTAAGCGAAGCCGACACGCGGGCCGAAGGTATTGTTGTCGGCCCCCGGTGAGAATTCGTTGATCGACGATTGAGTTACACCCGTCGGAATGGTCCCGGTATAGTTGGCCGGCACGACATAGCCGTTCAATGCTCCCGAAGCCGGTGGATTCGGATTCACCAGCGCTGGATTCAAGTTAGTCGCGCGGCCCTTGAGCGACGAAAACGGCGGCAGCCACTCGTCGCGAACTCCAAGATTGAGCGTGAGCTGAGGCGTTAGCTTGTAGTCGTCCTGGAAGTAACCGGAGGCTTCCCAGGTACGCGTCGGTGCCGTAAGAATTCCAAGCAGGTCGACACTGACCAGCACATTGCTGAAGCCGTTGGGGAGGCCAAATCCTGCTGTAATCGCCGCAGTTCCATTATTCGCGCCATCCAGGCCGAGAATAAAGTCCGGCCAGGATTCAAACTCGACGGTGCCATAGTAATTCTGGCCTCTATTGATCTGATACGAACGCGTAATCCCACCACCCATACGGAAGCTGTGGCGACCGTGAATCCATGAGAAGCTGTCTTCAAGATCGTAGTTGTTCTGGGTATACGGAGAGTACTGGCCGACATTCAAATTGTCTGAGCCTGCGATGCTGATGTTCGGGAGCGCGTTATTCTGCACGGCGCTGGTAACTCCCAGGCCCGAGAACGTGAAGGGCGAATTGGGCGTGCTGTTGCTGATACTCAGCGCGTAGCCGAGTCGAACCTGGTTGAAGAGATTCGCGCTGATCGCGTAGTTGTCTGAAAGCGACCCCACCAGGTAAGTCTGATCGGTCACATAAGGAGCGCCGGGCAAATTGCCGCCTCCGCCAAATTGATTGGACTCGTTCGACTTCGCCTCAAAGAACCGGCCTTCAATCGTGTCCTTGGCAGATTGAATGTACTCAAAGTTGCCCATGAACTGGTCTTCGTTGAAGGTCGCCGGCTGGGTTAAAGTGACCAGGTCATTCGATGGATTAGGCGTCGGATAAAGATACTGTCCGTTGGGAAGCTTGAACTGCAACAGCGCCAGGGCAACAGGGTTGATGTTCGATCCATCCGCGGCAATCGCGGGCCCGACGCCTCCGAATTCATCCTGGAAGACTCCTCGCTGGCCGGCGAATACCGCTCCAAGTCCCGCGGGGCTGCGATCGTCTGTGATCGGCGCCGACGGGAATTGCTGGCGTCCCTGCACCGCATTGATCTGACGTGTGCCTTGATAGGAGCCGAAGAACAGAACCTTGTTCCTGATCACCGGGCCGCCGAGAGTCGCACCAAACTGATTCTGCTTCAGCTCTGGACGCGGATCGCCGGCCCCTTTTACGAAATAGTCGTTCGCGTTGAGAACGTCGTTTCGCCAGAACTCGAATACATCTCCGTGAAACGCGTTCGATCCGGTCTTCGTGATCAGATCCACGTTTGCGCCGGCGTCTCTTCCGTATTCTGCGTCATACATTCCCGTCTGGACTCTGAACTCCTGAATCGTGTCCGGGTTGGGGATCGCGATGCCCAGGCCCGAACCGCCGAAGTCGTTCACGTTGACGCCATTGATCTGGAAGTTGTTGTCGCTGGCCCGCGCGCCCTGAACATTCAGGCCGGCGTCTTCGGTGGACGGAACCTCGCCGCCGCTTCCCCGGCCAAGCTCGTCGGCACGCGTTACAGGCGCAGTTACACCGGCCGAGAGATCCATGATCTCAGTAAAATTGCGATTCACCAGCGGCAGCGACTGCACCTGGTCGGAACCAACCACATCGCCCAGTGAGTTGCTGGTGGCCTCAACCAGCGGCGGGTTGTCGTCAACCTCGACAGTCGTCGAAACCGATCCGACCTTCAGCCGCGCATTCAGTATGGTCGTTTCCGTAACCAGGACCACAACGTCCTTGTGGATGTCGCGTTCAAATCCAGTCGGAGAGAATTCAATTGTGTACTTGCCCGGCTGCAGCAGCGGCACAACATACGCCCCGTCCGAACCTGACCTGGCGCTACGCTGCTCGCCGGTTCCCTGGTTGGTCACGGTGAGCGCAGCACCCGGAATCAACGCCCCGGAAAGGTCCTTCACCGTCCCGCGCAGCTCGCCGGTCGTCGCTGTTTGGGCCATGGCAAAGGGCGCCAGGCACAGGAAGATTGCAACCAGCATTCCCCATGTTCCGGCTCGCAGTCGAGAGCCAAATCCCGCGAAGCGCGGAGCCGTCCCCCATACCTTCCTCGCACAACAACCCATCTTTGCCCGGAGCGGGTGATAAGGCACAGCGGACCCATCTGTCTTGAATTGGTCAGCGGAAAGAGAAGTCGCACGGGGAAGAAATCGCATCGATGCACCTCTTTGTTAAGCGTTGTTGAATGGCCTATGGGTGGAGATTAGCACAAATTTTTTGTACCGGTAGATTTTTTTTGTAACTAACACGACAGCCCCATCCACTTTACCGGCTTTTTCAGGTCAGGACGCGTAATCAAGCCGGATGACCCCGGTGCCGGACGGTCTCTGTGCCGGACGGTCTCTGAGCAGGACCCTACTTTGCCGCTGGCGGCTGAACAAAAGCCTTCACGTCTTCAGCGAACTGGGCGCGCACCTTGGGAGCCATGTACGCTGCGTGGCCGCCCTCATAGCGAACGAACTTGATCCTCTTGCGCGTCTCCGGATCGAGGCCCAGGTGGCTCACGCTATATTCCGTCGCGGCAAAAGGGGTGGAGAAATCGAAGTACCCGGCCGTGATGAGCACCCGCAGCCCCGGCGTGCTGTGCAGCGCGGATACCAAAGACAGGCCGCGATCGCGGGATTGCGTGCCCCGATTCCAGCGCACAGAGGTCCAGTCGCCGCGAAATGAAGTGGCCGACGGCCAGCCTCCGCCAAACGGCCCCTTGTAGAAGGCATCGGTCTTGAAGCCGAGGTCATTGCGCAGGTAGCCATAAATGATTGCGTCCACGCCGTTGGCCAGGCTGGGGTCGGCGTCCACGTTGTACGGCTCGCCCTTGTGGCTCAGCTTGCCGATCACGGTGGTATCGTAATGGCCCACATACTCCAGCTTGTCCGGGCCCAGAACGTCCACCGCAAACTGGTCCGGCTCCATCCGCAGGTCAGCCTTTTCCCACGTATCGCTGGCAATACCCGTGTACCGCGCCAGCTTCTCCGCAATCGCCTTCTTCTTCTCCGCCGGCAAACGATCTCCCTGGATCAGTGCGGCCAGGTAATCGCTCTCAGCCCAGCTTTGGGCCTCGTTCACCGTCTTCTCCAGGTTGCTCTCGAGCTCCGGCGCCAGGCGATGATGCACAAACGCCGTCGCCGCGTAGTTGGGCAGCAGAAACACTGATGAGAGATCGCCTGCCTCCGACGGGCCAAAGTTCAAAACGCTCGACAGCAGCACCACGCCATCGAGCCGAATCTTCCGTTGCGCCAGAATCTCCGCCACGCCCGCCGCGCGATAAGTGCCATAGCTCTCGCCCATAATGTAGAGCGGCGCCTGCTCGAGCGCGTAGTGGCTGCGATAAAGCCGGATAAACTCGGCAATCGAATCGGCGTCTCCCTGGTCGTTGAGAAACTCCTTCAGCGTGTCAGACGAGGTGGCATAGCTGTATCCGGTGTCGATCGGATCGACAAAGACCAAATCCGCAAACTCGAGCCAGGTGTCGTCGTTGTCCACCAGGGGTGAAGGCTCGCCGGCCTTCGAAGTCTCCGGCCGTTTATCAATGCGGCGAGGGCCCAGTGCGCCCAGTTCCAGCAGTGCAGCATTCGATCCCGGCCCGCCATTCCACGCAAAAAGCAACGGCCTCGGCTGTGCCGTCGCTTCGTCCAGCGTGTATGAGACGTAAAACATGCGCGCATGCGTCGTCTGCTCTTCGTCGCGCAGCGACAGGTACCCGGCGCGCGCCGTGTAAGACAGCGTCTTACCGTGAACGGTCACCTTGTGATGGGTCACAACCGGCTCGTCTTCCAGGAAGTGCTTCGCCGTCTCGGCCCCCGACTCCTGCGCCAGGCAATCTCCACCCATCAAGAAGAAAGCGACGGCCATCCCCAGCCCCACTGCCGACAGAACCCGATTGCGGACGACCCTCTTCATCTCGCCTCTTCTCATTGAACCGATGCAGATTCCGTCCACCTTCGCGGTTCGGGCAGCGTTTCGGAACGGTGATAATCAAGCCTATACAAAAAAATTGCTGTCGGGTCAACTTTTTTTGTTTTACTGTTAGAGTCTCAATAGCTGGACCTACCCCATTCAGGATTGAAGCCTCCATGAGCAGACGTTATATCGCGACAAATCCCTCCCGGCCCTTTAGCGATGCGGTATTGATTGATGGACGAACGCTTTATTTATCCGGCCGCATCGGTCTCAAGCCCGGAGTCGACCAGGTCCCCGACAGCATTGAAGAGGAGGCGCACCTAGTCATGAAGGATCTGCAGCGCATCCTCGCAGCCGCCGAAATGCACCTCGAGCACCTGGTCTTCCTGCAGGTTTTTTCGCCCGATGTCGCGCTCTGGGCGCCCTTCAATGAGGTCTACCGGCTTTATTTCTCGGGCCCCATGCCGCCGCGCTCCTTCATCGGCTCCGGCCCGCTGTTGTTTGGCGCGCGCTTTGAACTGCAGGGCATTGCAATTAAAGACGACGAAGCGAAAACATCCTGATCGTGCCATTATCCTGAGTTGTCCCCACTTGTCCCGACTCGCTGTCGTCTAACCGGGAGGTAAAGATGGAAATCACCCGCCGTCAACTTGCCAAATGTGTAGGCGCCGCTGCATTGAGCACCGCGGCCGGAACACGTACACTCTCAGCCATGGCCGAGACTCCCGCTCCACCTGCATCCGTCGCGCTTCCGCTCCGCGATGAGTTCGCCACCGGCCAGTTTGAAACCTGCCTCAACAACGCGCGCTGGCATCCGCTGAGCAACGGCGCCAGGCAAGCCGTGCAAGGCTACCTCAGTTACAAGGAGCGCGGCATCTGGACCCCTCCTGACGAAGTCTCCGCGGCGCAGCGCGACGTGAAAGCCTCGTTCGCCCGGCTGATCCATGCCGATCCGGGCGAGCTTGCCTACGTCAACAGCACCACGGCCGGCGAAAACCTCTTCGTCAGCGCAATGGGATTTCCCGTAGCCGGCGGAAACATCGTCACCGACGCGATGCACTTCGAGGGCTCGCTCTATCTCTACGACGCAATGAAGAAGCAGGGCGTGGATGTCCGCGTGGTTCGCCCCCGCGATTGGCGTGTCACCACGGAGGAGATGGAGAAGGCCATCGACAAGAACACGCGCCTGGTGGCTGTTTCGCATGTGTCTTTCATCAACGGTTTCGAGCACGATGTGAAGAGCCTGTGCGACGTTGCTCACGCGCACGGCGCGCTGGTCTACGCGGACGCCGTGCAAGCCGCCGGAGCCATCCCCATCAACGTCCGCGAATCGGGCGTAGACGCCATGGCGTCGGCCAGTTACAAGTGGCTCATGGCCGACATGGGAATCGGGCTCCTCTATGTGCGCCAGGATGCGATTCCAAAGCTGAAGCGCACTCAGTTCGGTTATCGCCAGCTATCGGATCTTGAGTATCATGCCTTCCCGTGGGACAAGCCCGGCGTCTATCCGATGGAGTGGAAACAGAAAGAGGACGCAGCAGGATTCTTTGAGATTGGAACCTACTCCAACACAACCATCGAGGCGCTGAGTTATTCGCTGCCATTGATTGAGCGGCTTGGCGTCGAAAACATTCAGGCCCACGCGCAAAAGCTGATCGCCACGCTGCGCAAGGAGCTGCCCCGCCTGGGCTACGCCTGCATCACGCCGGAAGAGAGCCACGCGTCCATCGTCAGCTTCCTGGTTGCCGATCCTGCCAGGACAGCTGCTGCGCTGAAGCGGGCCAACATCGATGTCTCACTCAGCCCTGGGCGCATGCGCGTCTCGCCCTCCATCTACAACGACGAAAAAGATATCGATAAGCTGCTGGCTGCGCTGAGCTACAGCAAATCCTGAGATGCTGTAACCCGAAACCACAATACTGAAGTTAACGCGACCATCGGGGAGAGGCAACCTTGCACAACGCCCCAGAGGACACACCTTCTCAGGATTTGACTAACATTCCGACCGCATCATTCGGTTCTTCGTCCTCTAACCCTGGGTGCCCCTGGTCTCGATTTTGAGACCAGGGAAACCATCGCTCTAAATGGTCTCTGTACTGTCTTTGCTGATCAGACCTGTGCCTTGGCCGGCTCCAGCGGAATCGCCTCCGCGCGCATATCGTTCAGATAGTTGTAAATGCTGAACTTCGAAATGCAAAGCAGCGACGCCACCTTCTCCATCGAGTAGCGAATCAGGAATGCTCCGCGCGCGTCGAGATAGGAGATGACCGCGATCTTGTCTTCGCGCGAGAACTCGTTTGGCGATTTTCCCGTCGAACGAATAGCGCCCTCAATCATGTGGCCCAGCAAATCCTCAACATTGTCGTCGATGCGCACTTCCGGCTCCGGAGCCGAGGGAACCAGCTCCCCATCCAGCCAGTCGCGCAGCTTGAGCAGCGCCGAAGTATCCCGGTTCACGCACAGTGCGCCAATGGCACGTCCCTCCTGGTCGCGCACAAACACTGAGCACGAGCGCAGCACCTTGCCCGTCTTGGTCCTGGTCTCGTAGTTCGCCATGTCCTGAAAATTATGGCTGGCAAACAGATGAACGCCCAGGCTCTCAAGGGTGTCGCCCACCCTGCGTCCCGTCAACTGCTGGTTTGCAATGGCGATGATGCTGTGTTCAGGCTCGCGGAGATCGTGCAGCACAACCTCTGTGGACGGCCCCAGCAGCTCGCCAAGTGTCTTGGTGAGGCGGGTAAGCAAATCGAACATGCGTTCATCTTCTTGAAGTGTCATGGTCCTCTTCTGTCCCCGGCAAATTGGGGTGGTGATGTCTAAATTAACATTCCCGGTAACTTGCTTGATATCTTCTGCCGCAAAAATCAATTACTCGATGCGTCCTCTCCCGACGCGTCCTTGAGAAAGCGCGCCAGGTCCTCTGACAGCTTCAGCCTCGTCGGCTGATCCCGGTACATCATGTGCCCACCCTCATAGCAGGCATCAGTAAAACGATCGGCAAGGTCCGGTTCGAGCTTCGCGCTCATGTGCACGTTGCCTTCGCACATATTCAGCGAGTCGTAGCGGCCCGCAGCGACATAAACCTTCAGGTCCTTGTTGATGCGCATCGCATTTTGTAGCCACGGCTGCGAGAGCGGTGGTCCGCCCCCAGCCTGCATCCGTTTCATTGCATCCGGAGTAATCTCCACATGGTTATACTCAAACCGCTCACCGGTGCTGCGCCGCGCCGGCCCCGGCAGCGGCATGTAGCCGTCCTCAAGCCCCGTGTAAGCGATATCCGTGTCGAATCCCAATTCATAACGCAGGTAATCGGTCAGAAACTGCACCCGCCCGGGCGCATCGCGCTCCACGCCCATGATGCGCATATCGTACTGGTTGAGCACCTTGCTCTTGTCGCCATCAAACAGCCCGTTGCGATACGCGAGATTCGACATCACCAGCGTCTTTCGATCAATCTGATCCGCCCTCACGCCAATGTAATGCGCAAGGTCAACCACAATCGCATCCCGCTGCGCGTCAGTCAGCTGATCCAGATGCCCCAGGGCCGGCATGTAGACGTTATAGGCCCAGTCGCCGACAGCCTTCATCGTCGCAGCCTTGTCGCGCATCAGGTCCGGCGCCAGCTTCTTCAATTCAAATGCCGCCGCGGTCCGCGCCGGAACGTACATCGCATCCTGAAAAGCGCCGGGCATCAGCGATCCAGGCACACCGCCAGAAATCAGCATCACGCCCGCAACCTTCACTCCGCGCTTGGTCAGCAGTTCCGTCGTTCCGCACACGCGCCATGTCCCGTAGCTTTCACCACCCAGAAACAACGGTTGACCTTCCGCATGAAACTTCACTCGATACGCTCGAATGAATTCCGCCGTCGCCGCAAAGTCACCCAGCACGCTGAGAAACTCCTTGTCGTACTCGGGACGCGCGGGCCGGCTGAAACCCGTGTCGATGGGGTCGTAGAAGACCAGGTCGGAGTTGGTCAGCAGCGTCTCCGCGTTATCCACCATGCCTGCCGCAGTGATGCGCCGCGGACCAAAAACCTCAGTGTGCACAAGAATTGAATTGGTAGTCGGCCCGCCGTTCCAAAGAAACGTCAGTGGCCGCGGCTTGCTTGCAGCCGTCTTCACAACATAGGCGACAAAGAATGCGTAACCGCGCACCTCGCCGCTCTCATCGTTGCGAATTGGCAACCGCCCGGCGCGCGCCTCGTAATTCAAGACGCCATGCGCCGTATGAATCGCATGCTCGGTCACCACGATCGTCTCGTCGCCGGTGACAAGTGGCGCAATGTTCTGCGCCATCATCCGTTGAGCCGGCATCGCAAGCAGCGCCATCGCAACTGGGAACGCGCCCACCGCGGCCGACAGTCTCTTGAGCATGAGTAATCCCTTTCGTTCCGCAGGTTGATAGAAATGAGTCACAGAGAGTTCCATCCTTCAAAGAAAAAACGAACTACGGAGCCTTCGTCGTCTGGTGATCGCTGTACACCACGCCGCCCTTCATCACAAACTGCACATGCTCCAGCTCGCGAATGTCCTCATCCGGCTTGCCTGTGACCGCAATCAAATCCGCGTAGTGCCCGGGAGCGATTGCGCCGATCTGGTCTTCCACTCCAATCAGCTCCGCGGCAGTCTTTGTGGCCGAAACCATCGCGTCCATCGGCGTCATGCCCAGCCGCACCATCTCGGTAAGCTCCTTTGCGGCGGTGCCGGTCCTGAACTCGCCGCCCGTGTCTGTGCCGAACGCAATCTTCACGCCCGACTTCAGCGCCAGCTGAAACATCGACGCGGTCACCGGGCCAACCTCGCGAATTTTCGCGACAATATTCGGCGGCAGGCTCTCGGGATGGCTCTGCGCAATCTCAAACAGCATGTGTGAAACATAAATGGTGGGAACCAGGTAAGTGCCATGCTGCTTCATCAGTGCAAACGACTCGGCGTCCGCATACGTGCCGTGCTCAATCGAATCCACGCCCAGCTTCACCGTTGTATCAATAGCCAGCTTTCCGTGCGCATGGGCCGCGACCTTCATGCCCAGCGAATGCGCTGTCTCGATGGCCGACGCAATCTCATCGTCGGCCATCAGCTGCAGTTTCGGATCGTCGCCAATGGAACCCACTCCGCCGCTCGGCATGATCTTGATCAGGTCGTCGCCAGCCTTGTGATGCTCGCGCACCACGCGCCGCGCATCCGTCGAGCTGTCCACAATCGAGTTCTTCCATCCCGGCTCTGAAATGTACGCCGGCAACCCGTTGCTCGGGTCCGCGTGGCCGCCTGTCGGGCTCAGCGGCTCGCCGGAGATCCACATCCGCGGCCCCGGAATTGTGCCCTTCGCAATCGCCTTTTTCAGTGCCAGGTCCACTCCATTGCTCGACCCAACGTTGCGGATTGAGGTGAACCCATCCAGCAGCGTCGTCTTCGCATTCACCACGCCGAAGATCGTCGCATCCTCTCCAGTCTCCGTCAGCGACTCGGCCAGATGATCCGCTCCAAACGGGTGCAACTCAAGATGCTTGTGGCAATCGATCAGTCCAGGCAACACCGTCATTGTCGACAGGTCAATTACCGTCTCCGTTCCAGTAGGCGCAGTAAAGCCGCTCTCGACGCGCACGATCTTCCCATCGTGAATCACGATGGTTTCTTTCTCCAAAACCTGTTTCGACTGGACGTCGATCACCCGCCCGGCGTGCACCAGGATGTCGCTCGCCCCAAAAGCCTGAGCGGAGCCGCACGTCAACGAAAATGCCAGCCAGAACAGGGAAGTGCGGAGACGCATTCGTCACCCTTTGGATTGCGTTAACCGCTGGAATTACATCTCAAGCGGCAGCCCAGCCAGTCACGTGGCAAGCAGCACAGGCGAGAAAAGGATCATCACGCAACGTCTTCGATATACAAGAAAAATTTGAACAAGTCAATTTTTATTGTAAGCTGATCGCATGAGTGCCCCTCCCCCAGCCGAGCACCGTTTCCCAAAAGCATCGTTCCTGATCAGTCTGGTCGTGTTGGCAGCCGCGCCCATCGGCCATGCCGCTCTTGTCGCAGGTCCCTCGGTCACGGTCCTGCTTCGTCCGGACAAACCCAACGCGCTGAATCATATCCCGTACGTGGATGTGACGATAACCATCGAAGGGCCGGACTTGCCAGCGGGCCAGCCGTTGCTGAGCATGCCTCTGGTGGTCTCCAACGTCGAGACGGTGGCCACCACCATCGAGCAGCTCTCCGCCAGCGATGCAAAGGGCCCTCTCGAGCTCACGTTCAAAGACGATCCGGAAGGCGGCCCGGCCCAGTATCGCCATTGGCAAGCCCCGCGCGCCACCGCGGGCGAGCTGGTTGTTCACTACCGCGCGCCCATCTCGGATGTGCTGGCTCCCCGTGGCGCAGCCCCGCCGCTGGAGCTCAAATCAGACAGCGGCGCCTTCTCCGGCGAGGGCGATACCTTTCTGCTGCTCCCTGAATCCGAACTGCCCTGGAAGTTCGCCATCCACTGGGACCTGAGCCGCCTGAATCCGCACGCCATAGGCGTCTCCACCTTCGGCAAAGGAGATGTCTCGCCAACCAGTGCCGATTTGCACAACCTGAAGGCAAGTTTCTTCATGGCCGGCGACGTCCATATCTATCCTGAAACGCCCCCCGCCGCGGGATTCTTTGCCGCCTGGTATGGCAATGCGCCCTTCGATCTATTGAAGATGGTGCGCTCCGAGCAAAAGCTCTACGAGTTCTACGAAACATTTTTCAAGCGGCCCAGCACGGCCCCCTACGGTGTCTTCCTGCGCGAAAATCTGGTCAACGCCGGCGGCGGTATCGAACTGGGCAAGTCGGCCTTCGTCGCGACCTTTGGCGCAAAGACCGATCCGGACGAGCTCACCATCACGCTCGCCCACGAGATGCTCCACACCTTTGTCGGCTCGCTCGATACGCCGCCGGGGATGGAAAGTTCCTGGTACTCAGAGGGCCTCGCCGTCTACTATGCGCGCCTGCTTGCTTTGCGCGCCGGACAAATTACTCCTGCCCAATTTCTCGCCGACCTTAACTCGACAGCCGGGCGCTATTACACCGACGCGCTCATCCATACACCGAACCACGAGATCGGCCCCAACTTCTGGATCGACACCCGCATCCGCGTGCTGCCCTATGACCGTGGGTCCATGTACTTCGCCGTTGTCGATGGCGAGCTGCGCGCGACCTCCGGCGGAAAGGTCAAGCTCGACGACCTGCTCCTCGCCATGCTCGACCGGCGCAAGCACAATCTTCCATTGGACCAGGCCGACTGGGTTGAGCAGCTAAAAACACATCTCGGCGAAAAGGGCAAAGACGAGTTTGAAGCCATGCTCGGCGGCGCCATCCAGTTGCCCGAGCCGCAGGGATTCGGCCCATGTTTCACGCGCATCACCAAGCCGATGCGCCGCTATCAACTCGGCTTCGACCCCAAGGTGCTGGTCGAACACAAACGCATTGTGCGCGGCTTGATTCCCGGCTCCGCGGCGGAACTGGCCGGAATCCGCAACGGCGACGAAATCACGAAGCCCGTGCCGCAGGATATGCTGCAAGGCCAGCAGGACGGCATTCTTACGCTCGAATTATTGCGCGATGGAAAGCCGCTCAAGATCAGCTATCTCCCCCGCGCCGAAACAGTAGATGCCTATCAGTGGGCGCGCACCGGAAACCTGCCGGACAATGCCTGTGCCTACTGATCGACGCTCGTCTTTCATTCGTTGTTATAAATCTGGAACTCGCGAATCGCGGCGGCGTCTGTGCTTGACAGGATGTTCAAGCGCACGCGGCTCGCGGTGACAGCAGGGAAGCTGTCGACCTTCTTGTGGCCGATGGCCTCGGCTGCAGCCACGCTCTTCCACGTCGTCCCGGTCCACACATCAATCGAATACTTCTGAATCCGCTGCCCGTCGTTGAGCCACTCCATTGTCACCGTGCGATTGAACGTGATGGGCCGTGCGAAGCTCACTTCGAGAGTGGAGTGGTGAGACCCCGCGGGCGCACTCCAGAATGTATCCGGGTTGTCGTCGAGAGCCGCAGACACCTCATCGGAAGCCGCCGCGTGCCCCAGCGCCAGGTTGTGCGCCGAGCGCGCTCTGAGCGCGTTGCCGAACTCTTCAAGCCGGGCCACATCGCTGTCCGGCAAAAGCCCGCGCCGGTCGGGAGCAAGTCCCAGCATCAACTGTGCCCCGCGGCCCACCGTTTCGTCGTAAGTCTTCAGCAGATCGCTGAGGCTCTTCACTGAAGCTTCGTCGTTGGGATGCCAGAACCAATGTTCCTTGCGCAGCGGCGTATCCGCTTCCACCGGCCGCCAGCGCAGATAGCCGTGGCGATCGATAACGTTCCAGTTCTCATACGTTACGCTGCCGCCCTCGTTGCCCACCCAACGGGCATCGCCGTATTCGAACAGGGCGGTATCTGCAAAGACGATCGTGTTGGGCTGATAAGTCCGCAGCGTCTCAATGATCTTTGCAAAGTTATAAACATGGCCTTCGCTGCCCGCGCCATCCAGCCAGAACTCCACCAGGTCGCCATAATTCGAAGCCAGCTCAGTAAGCTCGGCCTGGTAGTAACTGTCGTACGCGGCTGAGTCTCTATATTTCGGCTCGTGACGATCCCACGGCGAAAGATAAACGCCAAACTTCAGTCCATATTTGCGTGCCGCGCGGGCCACATCGCCCACCACATCGCCTTTGCCGTTTTCGAAGGGGCTTGACTTGATGCTGTAGTTCGTCTGCTCCGTCGGCCACAGGCAAAACCCATCATGATGCTTGGCCACCAGCACAACATACTTTGCGCCCGAGTCGCGAATCGCCTTCATCCACTGCTCGGGATCAAACTGTGTCGGATTGAAGACCGACGGATCGGCCGTGCCGTCGCCCCACTCGCGATCGAGAAATGTGTTGGTGGAGAAGTGGATAATGACGCCAAACTCCAGGTCCTGCCATTCAACCTGTTGCGGGGAAGGTTTGACGTCAGAGAAGTTTTGCGCGCACGCCGGAAGAACGCAGAGAGAAAAAGCCACGCCCGCGCTCAACCAGAAATTGCGAAAAGTCTTCATCAGTTCTTCTCCGCTCAAAGCCCCTCTCCCGGCCTGCGCATCTCATCAATCCCGCGCATCTCATCAATGATGGCGCGGCAGGTAGTCCCAGATGGCCGGGTCTTCTTCGCCCAGCACCCATGAGCAGAATCCCTGCAGCTTTTCTTTCTCTACCAGCTCGTAGCGATCCTTGAAGGTATGCAGGTCGGTGAAGAAGATCCATTCGCGCATCTGGTCGCGATAGAACCAGAAATACGCGGTATGGTCATCGGCGTCCCACTGAATTTTTCCGTCGTAGGCCGTGGCGAGCTGCAGAGCGTTGGCGGTACCAATGTAGTCCGCGGTGGCGTTGGGCTTCTCGTTTCCCTCGCTGTCTTTGGTCGGCGTCCCTGCGTACCAGTGATATCCATAAAGCGGAATGCCAAGCGAAAGCTTTTCCCTGGGCACGACCTTGAGCGCGTATTCGAGGTTCTCGACCGTCCAACCCCAGCCGGCAACGGGCCCCGGCATCGTCCAGCGCGTGTTCTGGTCGTAAGTCATCAGGCAGAGCAGGTCAACGTATTTTGCAAGCGCCGCAATGTCGTAGGCTCCGCGCCAGTCCGTGTAGATCCACTTGGCAAAGCCTCCTGCGCCTGGATAACCGGGCGCATTGGGGACTGTCGCGATGCTCAGTTGCAGGCCGGCCTTGTGCAGCGCTTCAGCAGAATTCTTTACCAGCGCGGTCAGCAAATCGCGGTCCGTCCAGTCCACATTTTCCAGGTCAAACTGAAATCCGGTGTAACCGTGATTCTTGCATTCGCGGATCATCGCCTCATTCATGAGAATTTGTCCCGGACCATTCAGCGCGAGCAGGTGAAAGGCCTTCTTGTTGAAGAGGGCAACAATCGGCATCACCGGCACTTTATCTTCCTGGGCGCGCTTCAGCACTGTGGGATCGGGAGCGCCCGTGACCAGGCCGTTCTCATCCACCTGGTACCAGGTCGGCACCAGCAGATCGATCTGCGACGAGTGAGCCAGAAATGACCGGACCGAGTCGGGATTGCTGGTCAAATAAAACAACCCCACCGGCTGTGCATCAAGAGTTGATGCCGCAGTCAGAAGAAGCGCAGCGTAAAGAAGCGATCGTTTCATCGTTCTCCTTGTCACTTGCTCTGCAGAGTTCGTTTGCCGCGTCCTCAGACTGACTTCGAGTCGACGGCTCAAACGGCTATCACCTGGATGCCGCCGGCCTTGAAGCCCGCAAGCGCATCCGGCGCAATGCCTGAATCGGTAATCAGAATGTCGATGTCGGTCACCGGGCAAATCAGCGCCGGGCTCACCATGGCCATCTTGCTTGAGTCCGCTACCACTACCACTTGCTTGGCCTGCCGCACCATCGCGCGAAACACCGCAGCTTCGTCCGGCTCAATGGTGGTGGCCCCGCGCATCACGTCCACGCCGCACGCCCCAATAAATACCTTGTCGAGAAACACGCCGCTCAGCGTCTCCATCGCCGTTGGCCCTGTCAGCGAAAAGGCGCCCGCCCAGCGCATCGTGCCTCCCGTGAGGGTCACGTTCAGCGCAGCCTGGTTGCTGAGCTCCATGCCAATGTTCACTGCGTTGGTGATCACGTGAATTCCGCTGCGATGACGAATGCAGCGCGCCACCTGCGTAGTCGTGGTTCCCGCCGTGAAGCCGATAGTCTCATGCTCTCGGATCAACTCCGCCGCCGCCACGCCGATACGCCGCTTCTCCTCGGCAAACCGCCCCTCGCGTTCCTCGAACGTCGAGTCAAACCGGAACGGCTCATACTGCGTCTGCCCGGCCAGCTTCGCGCCCCCATGCGTGCGATGCACCAGGCCGCGCTCCTCAAGCCGTGTCAGGTCGCGGCGAACGCTGGCGCCCGATGCGTCCAGCAGCTCCGATAGCGCATCCACCGTGGTGTTGCCCTGGCGCAAAAGCACCTGCAGGATTCTCTTCGCGCGTTGGTCTGTTTTTGTCGACATGAGTTTGCGGAACCAGAATCGGGATTTCTTACGAATTCTACATGTGCGCCCTGCTGCGGCAAATTATCCGCGATGAGCGAAGGCCCGTTCCGCAACCAGGCGCTCCAGCGCGTCTGACAGTGCGCGCACGCTCTCCTCGCGCACCACAAACCGCTTGTACTCGCGATCCCGTATATCGCCCATCGCCATACCCTTCTTGCGATACACTGCGGGGCTGTTGAACTCCGTGCGCGCGCTGGAGTGAAACTCGCTCGCCCCTGTAGCTTCTGCGATGGCAGCGATGGTGTCCGCCGTAACTCCACTCGCGGCCATGATAGCTATGCGCCCTTTGGCAGCTTTCACCATGCGGGCAATCTCGCGCATGCCAAGCTTTGCGCTCGGCGCTCCGCCTGAAGTAAGAATCCGCGATGCGCCCGTCGCCACTACATCGTTCAGCGCAGCAAGCGGGTCCGGCGTCATGTCGATGGCGCGATGAAATGTGGTTTCAATCGGCCCGGCCAGCTCCACCAGTTGCCGTGTGCGGGCCACATCCACGCGCCCCTGTTCGTCCAGCAGGCCCAGCACAATCCCATCCACGCCCAGGTTTCGTGCCTGGCGAATCTCCTCCTGCATCACCTCAAATTCAACATCGGTGTAGCAGAAGTCGCCGCCGCGCGGCCGAATCATCACGTAAATCCCGATGGCAATGCTCTTCCGGACTGAAGCAATCAATCCCGCGCTGGGAGTGATGCCCCCTTCCACCAAATCGGTACAGAGTTCAACCCGATGGGCGCCTCCGCGCTCCGCGGCAATCGCAGACTCCACGGAATCGACACAAATTTCAAGTTTCATACTGACTGCGCCCCAATCCCCAGATGCCCATGACCTTCATAAAACACCCTCTCAGCCGAGGGCGTCCGAGGTCAAGAATTCCCGTGAAGAACCGTGCTGCCGCGATCGCCTGCGGCAGCACGAAACCGCCCTAGAACGAGTACTTCAACGAGAACTGCAGATGGCGCTCGACCGAACGCGGGCCCTGGAGCGAGACATTGCCGAAGTTGCCATCGGTGACGCCGCTGTCCGGATTGCCGTAGCTCACGATGTTGAACGCGTTGAAGGCGTCGAAGCGGAAACCAATCGTGTGAGATTCCGCAATGTGGAAGTCCTTGAATGCTGACATGTCCACGTTCAGGTATCCAGGTCCACGCACGGCGCCGTTGGGCGAGCTGCCAAAGGTGCCCGAGAGGGGCACGCCAAAGGTACACGGATTGCCGTCTGAGTTGAGCTTGTCTCCGGCCGTGGTGCATGGAAGCGCCGCGGGGTTGGTGCCGTACCAGTGCGAGAGCGAGCGGCCCTCAACCTTGTACGCCATGTACTGGTTGGCGCGGTTGGTTCCATAACTTTGCACGTTGGAGGAGCCCCCCGTGAGCGTCTCCGGGAAGCCGGAGTAAGCAACCACTGCGGTGGAAAGCTTCCATCCGCCGATCACTTCATCCAGCACGCGGTTGGCGGAGGAGAAATATTCCTTGCCGGCGCCGAAGGGCAACGCATAGACGCCGCTGCCGGTCAGGTTGTGCTTGATGTCGTAACCCGCCGGACCGTCGTCTGCCGCGCTGTTGTAGTAGTTCTGGAAAGCTCCGTTATACCCGGCCACGTTCAGGCTGTAGTTGCCAAAGCTGTTGGTCATCGCCTTGCCATACGTATAGTTCACGCTGAATTCCAGACCATGGTTCAGCCGCTGGCGAAGCACTGCCTGCAGCGCGTTGTAGTTCATCATGGCGCGCGACTCGGTGATCAGCAGCGAGTTTGAGCCTACGCTGACCGACGCTGGAGCATTCGCACCGATGTACTGGTTGTTGTAGTAGGGCGCTGAGGTCGGATCACCTGGCGTCAGCCACTGGTTGACGTTGCCGTAGTCTTCAATATGCTGGCCCGTCTCTCCCACGTAGCCGGCCTGCAATGAAGTTGTGTGCGTGAGCGCGTACTCCACCGTCAGGTTGTATTCCTGCACGTACGCCGGCTGGATGTTCTGCGGATACACGTTGTACGTTCCGCCGTACTGCGTGGTGCCGCCCGTAAAGCCCTCCTCCGCGGTGCGGGGTTGGGTCACGGCGCCGGGAGCCGGCGAGGGCACCGACACATTGACCGCCTGGATGAACGGCGTGATCGAAGTGAGACGCTGGTTGTAGGAGTTGCCCTCGTAGAAGCTGCTCGGTCCGTAGCCGCCGCGCACCACCGTGCGGCTATTGAGTTGATAGGCAAACCCCACCTTCGGCATCCACTGCCTGAAGTTGTAGTTGTAGCAGCCACGGTTGCTGCACACCCCCGAGCCAGTCGCGGCGCCGGCGGGCACATGGTCCGCATAGAGCAACTGCCCGGTGGACAGGTCGATGTTGCCGGTCTTGTTGTTCTGTTCCACCCAGGGCTCGTCAATCTCGTAACGGACGCCGAAGATGACCGTCAGGTTGGGGCTCACCTTGAAGCTGTCCTGAGCGTACTCGGCGGTGCGCCACTGGCGCTGTCCCACATTCACAAAGCCCAGCGTGGCTCCGGCAGACTGCACGCGGTCAAGCACAAAATCCGCACCACCCCACCCACCCGCATTGGGCTCCGCGGGATCGGCAGAGAATGCGCCGGTGTAGCTCTCCGTGCCAAGGTAGCCGTAGTTGTTGCCCGTCGGGTAGTTGTTCTGGTAGCGGAGCGCTTCAATGCCCATGCTGATGTAGTGCCGGCCATGCTGCCAGGTAAAGTTGTCGATGTAGCTGTACGTGTTGTCGATAATGCTGCCGCCGTTATAAGCCGGATTGCCCAGGCCGCTCAGATCGCTGTTGTTGAGGCCCTGGTAGGTAAAGCCGTTGTAGGCCTGGTTGCTGAACGTAATGCCCACCTTTGCGTCGCCCCCGGTTCCGAACACGCCGGTCGGATCCTGCGGCAATCCTTCGCTCCAATCCGTGCGCGTAAAGCCCAGGCGCGCCGAGTTAACCAGCGATGACGAGAAGGTATGCACCCAGTTGGAACCAACAATCCACGTGGGGAACAGATTCTCTCCAGGGAAGCTGATCGCCAGAACCGGAGTCGAGCCGTCGTATGCCGTAGACATCGAATAGAACCCGGTGATCTTGTCCTTTCCACTGGGATCGTATTCAATCTTCGCGTCGCCCTGGTTGTTGGCCTTGAAGCTGCGCGATGCGGCCTGGTAGTTGTTTGCCGCTACTCCGTCCGAGGGCGTGTGGTTGGGCAGAGGATAGAGTGCAGTGTTGGCAAAAAGGTACTTGGCTACCGGGTTATTGATGGGAACATTCTGATCGTTGTTGTACTGAGCGAAGTTGTTCAGCGGATCGTAGAGCTGAATCGGAGTGGAGAAGCCGGTCAGCAGCGCCGAGAAGTCCCCGCCGCGCATGGCCGAGGTCATCACACTGGCCGTACCGCTTCCGCCCTTATGCCAGCGCGATCCCAGGTAGTCGGCAAAGAAGAACAGCTTGTTGTGCAGAACTGGCCCGCCCACACTTCCGCCGAATTGCGCGAAAGAAAACGGGTTGATCGGTGTGCCTGACTGATTATTCTGGTAAGAGTTTGCATCAAAGCGGTAATCCTGCGCGTAGCCGTAGGCCGAACCGTGGAAATGGTTGGTGCCGCTCTTCAGCACGCTCACCACGCCCGCGCCATTCACATTGCCGTAGTCCGCGGGAGAATCCGCCGTCAGCACCTGGATCTCCTGCAGCGCCTCCGGTGCCGGGCTGTAAGAGATCAGGTTGTTGAACGTCTCGTTCATGTCGATGCCGTCCAGCGTGTAGTTGTTCGCCTGGGCGCGGTTGCCGTTAAAGTTGGGTGTGTCGGAGTTATAAGTGCTGCGCTCGAAGCTCGTCGTTCCCGAAGTGCCGTAGGTGGAGACCGCGCCCGGCACATACAGGGTCACAGCGGAGAAATCCAGGCCGTTCAGCGGGAAGTTCTCGATCGTGTTGGCGGTAAACGTGCTCGAAATCGTCGGGTCCGTGGTGTCCAGAATCGGTGCCGCGGCCGAAACGCTCACCGTTTCTTTTGAACTGCCCACGCTCAGCTTGATATCGAAGTTCGCGGTCTGCAATACCTCCAGCACGAAAGGCGGCAGGGTTTCGCTATTGAATCCATTTGCCTGCACCGTCACCTGGTAGTTGCCGATGGGCAGAAACTCAATGTGAAACACGCCCGCGCCGTTCGACTTCGTTTGATAATCGACGCCGGTATCGATGCTGTGAGCCACCACGCTGGCGTTGGCGATCACCGCGCCGCTGGGGTCGGTCACTTCGCCCGTAATTGAGCCGGTAACCGTCTGGCCATGGGCGATTGTGATGCACGCCAGCAGGCCGAGAGCACATCCAAATGCAATCCGCAGGAAGTTCGTTTTCATGTTGGCCTCAATGTTCGTTGGATCTGTCTGCGTTCCGCAGAGTGATGTAGGGACCGGCTCGATGATGAAAGATGCCTGGCCCGTGGAGTTGCCGATTTGCCTTGGGCGGTCGTTGCCGTCAAGGTCAGAGCAAAGTCGATGAGCGCCGCCCCGATAGAAAACCGCTTCCCGGCGCCCAGGGAATTCCGCAGTCTCAGCCGATCTGAACCTTCGGGCAGTTGAGCATTCGAGAGATCGCCCGCGCAGATTTCAATGTGAACAGAATCGTAGTCAATAAATGATCAAAATGTCAATAAAAATGGCGAAATGGCCATATAGGCTGTCAAATCATCAGTTTTCTGATCAAAAACAGGGAATTGCGCAGCCAGCCTCGCCGCAGAAATGCGCATTTTGCACAGCCGCAAACCTGTCTTTCTCCCCCGTGGTGTCCAGCAGGCCAGCGTGTTCACCTTGCGAACGGGAATGGGTTCAAAGCTTCACAGAACGCTCCGTAGAAGACGCGCCTTGTATCGGCATTCCACCGGCGTTGCCGACCCAAGGGAGATGAAAACGTCGTCAGACCGCGACAGAAGTCCCCGTCCTGGGGGACGGAGTGAAATCAGTCAAAGATGCGGTTTCAATGAAATCAACCATTTGCAATCTTGGCGAAAAGTAGTTTCTTTTCAGGGCACGATTTCAATCGTGCCGATCGCAGCCATCAATGAGGATGGGTTTTAATCCCAGCGGCCCTCATGCGACGCGCCGGCATCGGGCGGAAGGACCAGAAGCGGAGTCCCCGCAACAAGGGCCGCGGTCAGCGGACTCAACCGCGAATCACCCCAGCCCGCAAGCCCGGCCCAGTCAACTCGAGCCGGCTTCCCATTACAAATCCGCGCTCAATATGTGCATTGGAGATTTGGCGTCATTCCAGAAGCGCGCCCGGAGCCTGCGGCGCTTGCCAGGAGGAATCCTGAAAGCGGGACGGCCGGGACTGAAGGACTTGTTCCATTCACGTCCCCGGCTTGTCTCGCTGAAAGCAGATGAGGCGCCCGGATAACATCGCCTGTGTCGATACACCCTAGAGCTCGCGGATCGCCGTCACCGGATTCACCCGCATCGCTCGCTGTGCCGGAAGATAGCACGCCAGCAAAGCCATCGCCGCAAGCAGAATCAGCACGGCAAAGATCGTTACCGGATCATTGGCGCTGATGCCGTACAGCAGACCGGCAATGACGCGGGTCAGCCCGAATGAAAGAGCCAGTCCCAGCGCCAGCCCAATTGCCGTCAGCCGCATTCCCTGCAGCAGCACCAGCCTCATCACATCCACTCGCGAAGCCCCCAAAGCTACGCGGATGCCGATTTCGTGCGTCCTGAGTTCGGTGCGGTAAGCCATCACGCCATAAATGCCCGTGGCCGCCAAAACCAGCGCGATGACCGCGAATATCCCCGCGAACGTGCTCTGCATGACTACAAAAGTACTCGCCATCGCGGTGGTCTCCCGCATCGTGCGCACATCATAAACCGGGAGCCCTCTGTCAACCTCCTGGATTGCGCGCTCGGCCGCCTGCGACAGATCCGCCGGATTGCCCAGGGTCTTCATTTGTACAATGAGTTCCGGACCCGGTTGCTGATAATAGCTTATATAGATCATGGGTCCGGGCCGCTCACTCACCATCAGGTGTTTCGAGTTCTTCGCCACGCCGACCACCGTGAACAGCTTGCTCCATATGCTGAGCTTTTTCCCTATCGGATCCTGCCCCGGCCAGTACCGGTTCGCCGCTGTCTGGTCCACGATCAGCACGAGCGGCGCATTCTCATTGTCGTCCTGCGTAAATTCGCGCCCTTCCAGAATGGGTATCCCCATGGTCTCGAAGTACCGCGGCGAGACATCCGCTCTCCCCACTTCCAGCGACTCATGCGGCCGTGGCGCATATCCTTCCGGATACGCGTCCTCCGTCTTGCGCGTCAGCGCCAGCGGTACCCAGTCGGTAAGCGAAGCCACCGTCACACCAGGCAGTGCCTCCACGCGCTGCAGAATTTTGTCGCGGATCAATCGCCTTTGGTCATTCGGATAGCCGGAGATGTTCAATCCCACCGACGCGGTCAAAACATGATCCTGCTCAAATCCCGGATCGGCATGGGCTATGTTCCGGAGCGTGCGCAAAAACAGTCCGGAGCTAACCAGCAGAGCAAGCGATAGCGCCACCTGCGCCACCACCAGGCCGCTCAGCAGCCGCCGATTGTGCTTACTGCTCGATACGCTTGCCGATTCCTCCTTGAGCACCTCCGCCGCCGGCACCTGCGACGACCGCCAGGCCGGAAATGCACCGCACAGCAGGCTCGCCACAACCGCCAGCGCCGCAATTGCGATTACAACGCTGGGATCGACCATGCCGTTTATCGCGATCGGGATCGCGTTCTGCGGAAGGAACAGTGCGAGTGTCTTCGCCGTCCACAGGGTCAATAACAACGCCGCAGCTCCCGCGCAGAGGGCAACAATCACGCCTTCGATCATCATCTGCCGGACAACCCGCACGCGGCCTGCACCCAGCGACTGCCGGATTGCGATTTCGCGCCGCCGCGAGACAAACCGCACCAGTGTCAGCGTGGCTACATTGGCGCACGTCAGCAGCAACACCATCCCCGCAATGGAGAGCAGGATGGGGAGCGTAGCCGCCATATATCCGTTCGCGCCAAACGGCGAGCGCCACATCGGATCCAGGGTGATCGTGTTCGTGCCCAGGTGATCGTTGGGATACGCCGCGACAATCCGCCGCATGATGGTCTCAAGATCCTGGTTTGCCTGCTCGCGGCTCACGCCCGGGCGCAGCCTTCCCACCACGTTCAGCCAATCCGCGCTGCGCTCGGTCGTCCGCCAACCGCCCGTTCCCAGCGGATCGAGCGTGATCCACATATCGTGCCGCAGCCCCGGCGCCGCACCGACGAAGCCCTTAGGCGCCACGCCGATCACCGTCACCTGGTGGTGAGCAATCTCCAGCGGCTTGCCCACAATCCCGGGGTCACCCGCAAAATGCGTCTTCCAGAGCGAGTAGCTGAGAATGACATACGGAATGCT
>JBEKDE010000064.1:0-32992 GCA_050014515.1 Occallatibacter sp. | reverse complement strand
GCAGAATTCGGAGGCGACTCCACAGGCTGCAAACCGATGGCCGCTGAAATTGAAACGCTCTTCCATGGCGCAACCGCGGAACAGGCTCGCGCAGTTTGCCGCCGGTATGGGATTCAGTACCTAATCACCCGCTTGAACGATCCGGCATGGGAGGAGAGGCAAAGCTGGGTGTGGACGCTCGATCCCGTCGTGGCGGACGAACATTTTCGCGCTCTGGATTGTCGTTGAGGATTCCGGCCAGCCTATGGCGATTCGCCAATTGGTGCAGAGGAATAGCACGGCTGCCGAGTGGCTCTTCGTCAAAAGAAGCCACCTTTTACGGGGTTCTAGACTCCATGTGAATTGAAGAGCCACTCTAATTGCCGCCGTCAAAGATCGTTCGGCACGGCATTCAAGGTAGGAGGGGAAGGGTCATTTCGATCATTGAAGTTCCCCAATGCATGGCCTGCGAGGGCGCCATGCGCAACCTGAAACGAGCACGTACCGTGCAATTTCGGCGAGCGTTTCTTTCTGCATGTCCGCTCCCTGTTCCCAGCCTCGATACCATTCAGCCGTCCATTCCAACGCGGCTTCAATATTCAGGCGTGGCTTCCAGCCGAGCTCTTCGTGAGCCTTGGTTGCATCCAGCCTCAGAGACTGGTTCTCATGCGGTCCCGGCTCCGTGTCTCGTGTCCATCGCGCGCCGTTGCCCCAAAGTTCAACGAGCTTGTTCGCGATACGCTCCACTGTCCATGAATCCGCGAGTGCGGGACCGAAGTTGAATGCGGATGCGAACTTTGTGTTGTGTGCCAGCAGCCCCTCAGCCAGCAAAATGTACCCATGCAGTGGATCGAGCACGTGCTGCCATGGACGAACCGCGCCCGGTCTGCGGATCAGCACCGGCTTCCCAGCCTGAAATCCGCGGATCAGGTCGGGAATCAGGCGATCTTCCGACCAATCGCCTCCGCCAATCACATTGCCGGCCCGCGCAGTGGCCAGCGCAACCTGGTGTTCGCTCAGCCGGTCAACAGGGAAGTAGGAGCTGCGGTAAGCCGCGCTCACAATCTCCGCGCACGCCTTGCTCGACGAGTAGGGATCGTATCCGCCCAGCGGGTCTGTCTCTCGATACGGCTCATCCCGCTCATGGTTCAGGTAGCACTTGTCAGTGGTAACGCAAACCACCGCGCGCACGCTTGGTGTCTTGCGGACCGCTTCCAGCACATGCGCAGTTCCCATAACGTTGGTCGCGTAGGTGCCCAAAGGGTCTGTATAGGAGCGCCTCACCAGCGGCTGCGCGGCAAGGTGAAAGATCACCTCCGGCGCAAACTCCTTCAGCGCAGATTCCAGTTTTGCGAGATCCCGAATGTCGCCGCGAACATCCTCAAGAACGGAGCCAACAGAAGCAGCCGTAAAAAGATTTGGCGTCGTCTCCGGGGCGAGCGCATAGCCCCTGATTTCGGCTCCCCGGCTTGCCAGCCACAGCGCCAGCCAACCGCCCTTGAATCCCGTATGGCCGGTGAGGAAAACCCGTCGCCCTGGCCACGGATTTACGCGGTCTTCATTTACCAGGCCGTTCTTTACCAGGTTTTCCAGGGAGCCCTCCCGCTGGCCCACAGTTCTTCCAGCCGCTGCTTTTCGCGGATCGTGTCCATCGCCTGCCAGAAGCCGCTGTGAAAGAACGCCTCGACCTGCTTCTTTGCCGTCAGCTGCTGCATCGGCTCTTTCTCAAACATGGTGGTCTCTTCGGCAATTTCGTTCAGCACCGCCGGAGACAGCACGAAGAATCCACCATTAATCCATCCGCCCTCTCCCTTGGGCTTCTCCGCAAACGCGCTCACCGTCGTACCATCCAGGCTCAGCCCGCCAAAGCGCGCCGCCGGCAGCACGGCCGTCAGTGTAGCCAGCTTGCCGTGATTCTTGTGGAAGGCAATCGCCGCGGTGATATCCACGTCGCTGACCCCGTCGCCGTAGGTCATGCAGAACGTGTCCTCGCCCTTCAGATAGGGAGCTATCTTCTTCAGGCGTCCCCCCGTTCCTGCATTGTCACCCGTGTCCACCAGCGTCACGCGCCATGGTTCGGCGACGCTCTGGTGCACCTCCATGCGATTCTCCTGCATGTCGAAGGTCACATCCGAGGTGTGCAGGAAGTAATTGGCAAAATACTCTTTGATGAGGTAACCCTTGTATCCACAACAGATAACGAAATCGTTAATGCCGTGCTGCGAATAGATTTTGAGAATGTGCCATAGGATCGGCCGCCCGCCAATCTCCACCATTGGCTTGGGGCGCAGGGTCGTCTCTTCGCTGAGACGCGTGCCGAGACCGCCTGCAAGAATAACCGCTTTCATATCAGTTTTTTACACCCGCAAGCCGGCCGTTGTCGATTAGGTTCTGCTACCACTTCGGTGGGAGGCTGTTTCATTAACGAATACACTACACTGAAGACTCCCGGATTTGTATTCGCAAGCAGGAATTTCGCCCAGGTATCGTAAATGACCGACAGAGCAGCTCAGCTTCGCCGCCAGATTCTCGACCTTACCGCGGAATATGTCGCCGAGGCATTCCCAGCGAAGGAATTCCAGCCCGGCCAGTCGTCGGTGCCCGTTTCCGGCAAGGTGATCGATGGCGGCGACATCAGCTCAGTTGTCGACTCGGCTCTCGACAACTGGTTCACAACCGGCCATTTCGCTGAAGACTTCGAACGCAAGCTGGCACGGTTTGTCGGCGTCCGCTGCGCCTCGCTGGTAAACTCCGGCTCCTCCGCTAATCTGCTGGCCATCAGCGCGCTCACATCGCCCAAACTCGGCGACCGCCGGCTCAAGCCCGGCGACGAAGTCATTACCGTGGCCGCCGGCTTTCCCACCACCGTCAATCCCATCATCCAGAATCGCCTTATCCCGGTCTTCGTTGACGTAACGTTGCCCAGCTACGAGATCGATGTCACGCAGCTTGAAGCCGCCCGCAGCGACCGCACCCGCGCCATCATGATCGCCCACACGCTGGGCAACGTCTTCGACCTCGACGCCGTCACCGCGTTCGCCCGCAAACACAACCTCTGGCTGATCGAGGATTGCTGCGATGCTCTCGGTTCCACCTGGAGAGGACGCCATGTCGGCACCTTCGGCGATATTGCAACGGTGAGTTTCTATCCTGCGCACCACATCACCATGGGCGAGGGCGGCGCGGTGCTCACTGACAAGCCCAGCCTGCAGTTATTGATTGAATCCTTTCGCGACTGGGGCCGCGACTGCTGGTGCCACACCGGCAAAGACAACACCTGCGGCAAGCGCTTCGACTGGCAACTCGGCAGCCTGCCCTGCGGCTACGATCACAAGTACACCTACTCGCACATCGGCTACAACCTCAAAGCAACTGACATGCAAGCCGCGCTGGGCGCATCGCAGATTGAAAAACTGCCCCACTTCATTGAGCGCCGCAAGAGCAACTTCCGCTACCTGCACGCAGCGCTCAAGCCGCTGGAAGAGTTCCTCATCCTTCCTGAAGCCACGCCCGGCTCCGATCCCTCGTGGTTCGGATTTCCCATCGGCGTGCGCGAAAGCGCGCCCTTCACACGCCAGGAATTGATTGCCGCACTTGAGTCAAAAAAGATCGGCACGCGGCTGATGTTCGCCGGAAATCTCATGCGCCAGCCCGCGTATCTGGATAGCGAATACCGCGCCATCGGCGAATTACCCAACACGGATTTCGTGATGAACAACGTCTTCTGGATCGGTGTCTATCCCGGCCTGACCACCGAAATGCTGGACTATGTTGTCGAAACCATTTCACTCTTCGTAGACGGAGCCGGCTCTGGGCAAAATCCTCTCAACGTAGTCGCTGAACAATCATCATGAAACTATCCGACTATATTTTTAGCCAGTTGCGTGCCTGGGGCGCCCGCCATGTTTTTCTGATCACCGGCGGCGGCGCCATGCATCTGAATGACTCGGTCGGCACCAGCGGCTTGAGTTATGTCTGCATGCATCATGAGCAGGCGGCTGCGATGGCTGCGGAAGGATACGCGCGCATTACGAGGCTGCCCGGCTTGCTCAATGTCACTACCGGTCCCGGCAGCATCAATGCACTGAACGGCGTCTTCGGTGCGTGGACCGATTCCATTCCCATGTTGATCGTTTCCGGGCAAGTGAAGCGAGAGACCTGCATGGCGACCTACGGGCTCACCGATCTGCGGCAACTCGGCGACCAGGAGGTCGATATTATCCGCATGGTCGCCGGCATTACAAAATATGCCGTGCTAGTTACCGAACCGGAATCGATTGCGTACCACCTCGAGCGCGCGTGGCATCTGGCCCAGAGCGGGCGTCCCGGGCCCTGCTGGCTCGATGTGCCCGTCGACGTGCAGTCCGCGCAAATTGATCCGGAGGCGCTTCGTCATTATGATCCTTTAGAAGATGATCTCGTCTTCAATCCAGCAACGGTGCAAGCGCAAGTTGCCGACGTGCTTGCGCGGATTCGGAATGCCGACCGACCGGTGATCATGGCGGGCAGCGGAGTGCGCATCGGCGGCGCTATTCCGGAATTTGAGCAGGTCATTCGTGCGTTGCGTGTTCCCGTGGTTACCGCGTGGACGCACGATCTGATCGCCACCGACGACGAGCTGTTCTGTGGGAGGCCAGGCACAATCGGGGAGCGCGCCGGCAACTTCACCGTGCAGAATTCAGACGTCCTGCTGGTGCTGGGATCGCGGCTCAACATTCGTCAAACGAGCTATAACTGGAGTTCCTTTGCCCGGTTCGCAACCAAGATTCAGGTGGATGTGGATGCGGCCGAATTGCGCAAGCCGCTGCACCAGCCGGATATTCCCATTCACTGCGATGTGAAAATTTTTCTGGCCGAAATGGCGCGCCAGCTTGAAGAGGGAACTGAAACAAAGCCCCAGCATACACAATGGCTGGAGCGCGCCCGGCAATGGAAGACACAGTACCCGGTGGTGCAGCCCCGGCAGCGCGTTCCAGGGCCACCGCTCAACTCCTACGACTTCATCGACAGGCTGTTTGAAGTGCTCGGCGACGATGACGCTGTTGTCTGTGGCAATGCGACCGCCTGCATCGTTCCCTATCAGGCGGGTAAGCTCAAAAATGGCCAGCGCCTTATCTCCAATTCGGGATCGGCATCCATGGGCTACGATCTGCCTGCCGCAATTGGAGCCGCTGTCGCCCGGGGTGCGCGCACTGTCTGCCTCGCGGGCGAAGGGTCACTGCAGATGAACGTACAGGAGCTGCAGACAATTGTTGGCTACAATCTTCCCGTGAAGATTTTTGTGCTGAATAACGGCGGGTACCTCTCAATCCGGCAGACGCAAACGGGGTTCTTCCAGGGCCGCAGGATCGGCGAGAGCCCCGCCAGCGGCGTCACGTTCCCTGACATGGCTAGGATCGGAGCTGCCTATGGGATTCCGTCTTTCACCATCGAGAAGATTGCCGACCTCGATATCGTCCATCGCGAATTGGATAACCCCGGTCCCACGTTGTTCAACGTGCATCTTGACCCGCAACAGGAATTCGAACCTCGCCTGCGTTCGCGAATTCTTCCAGATGGAAAGATTCTGACGCCCAATCTCGAGGATATGTATCCCTTCCTCTCGCCCGAGGAACTGGCTGCCAACATGCTCGCCGACGGTGATCAATGAACACCCACCTGCCACAAAACATCCTCTTCGATCTTGATGGAACGCTACTGGATTCGCTTCCAGGGATCGAGTTTTCTGCGCAGGCTGCCTTTGACGCGTGTTGTCTTCCGCTGCCAAATTCCGACTTTCGTGCCCTGATTGGTCCTCCAATTCGGACCATCCTTTCACGGGCAGGGAGCGTCGTTGACGCATCCACTCTTGACGCCCTGGAGCTTGCTTTCCGCGCAAGTTATGACAGCGAGGGCTGGCGCAGGACGGTATGTTTTCCGGATGCAAAACAAGTCCTGCGGATCATGCGGGAGCAGGGCCACAGGCTTTTCGTGGTTTCCAACAAGCCTCGCACTATTTCGTTGAAGATCCTCGAATCCAACTCAATTCCTGCGCTTTTCGAACTGATCGTCACACGTGACTCCAGCGTGCCAGCCTATCCAGGAAAAGCAGCAATGATCGAAGCAGTAATCAAGAGTTACAAGTTAGCTTCTGAAGATTGTCTTCTTGTCGGAGATACAATGGAAGACGCAGAAGCCGCCTATGCAACTGGGATCGCGTTCGCTTACATGAAGCACGGTTACGGAGATGTGCCTGAGGGAGCGGCAATTCCCGTTGCATTCCGATTTGACGGCTTTTCGCAGTTTCTGCCGCGGTTGGCAGAGGAGTGTGTTCATGATTGACAAGGACATCTTTGAAGACCTCTTCGTGCTTGAGATGGCAAACAACCATCTCGGCAGCGTTGAGCGTGGGTTGAAGATCATCAACGAATTCGCCCAGGTTGTGCGGTTCAATAACATTCGCGCAACCATCAAGCTGCAGTTCCGCGATGTCGAGAAGTTTGTACATCGTGACTTTGTTCAATCCAAAGAGCGCTACATCCAGAAGACACTAACCACGCGCATGTCTGACGAGGACTACGCCGCCCTGGTGAAAGCGATTCGCCAGGCAGGCTGCATGCCGACCGCAACGCCTTTCGATGAAAGGTCGGTGGACCTGTGCAGCGAACTGGGCATCCAGATGATCAAGATCGCAAGCTCTGACTTGAACGACTGGATCCTCATTGAGAAGATCGCCAAAACAAAGAAACCCGTGGTCGTCTCCACGGGAGGGTCCTCTCTCAAGGACCTGGATGATATCGTCACCTTCTTTTCCAACCGCAACATTCCTCTGGCCATCAATCATTGCGTTTCGATCTATCCGTCAGAAGACTCGCAGCTGGAACTGAACCAGATCGACTTCCTTCGCAACCGCTATCCGCACAACACGGTCGGATTCTCCACCCACGAGTTCACTGACTGGACCAACTCCATGCTCATCGCGTACGCCAAGGGCGCGCGCATGTTTGAGCGGCACATCGATATCGACTCCGACGGGGTGAAGGTGTCGCCTTACTGCACTCTCCCGCATCAGGCCGATCAGTGGTTCCGGTCCTTTCACAAGGCAAGAGAGATGTGCGGATCTCCCGGGGTGCAAAAGCGCATTCCTCTCAAGGAGGAGATTCGGTATCTCGATGCGCTCGTCCGCGGCGTCTATGCCAAGGAGGACCTTCCCGAAGGGCATTCTCTGACCGATGAAGACGTGTATCTCGCAATTCCCCTGCAGAAGGGCCAGCTCTCGTGCCGGGAGTTGATGCGAGGCGAGATTCTTCTCAAGGCGGTCAAGAAGGATGCGGCCGTCCGTATCGACGACATCGAGAGCCCCTATTCGCAGATTCCATCGCTGCGCCAGATCATCTACAACCGCGGCATTGATGTAGATTAAGCCACCAATATCCCGGCCGCACTCGAAGTTCGCAGCCGGGATTTCATCGTCTCCGCGAAACCAGGTTCGAAATAATGAGCAGACTCACCGCAGATCTGGAATGGATCGGCTCCGCCACGCCGGATCTGTGGGAGGAGCTGCGCGGCCAGCGCATCTTCCTGACCGGCGGCACCGGCTTTTTCGGTTGCTGGCTGGTGGAGAGCTTCTGCCATATCAATCGTCATCGCAGCCTCGGCGCTCAACTCACGATCCTTACGCGCAACCCGCAGGCATTTGCGCAAAAGTGCCCGCACCTGGCATCCGATCCGGCGGTAACCCTCCTCGCGGGCGACGTTCGCACCTTCGAATTTCCCGCTGGCGATTACCGTTACGTGATTCACGCCGCGACGGAAGCCAGCGCCAGCCAGGCCGCTGAAGCTCCGCTGGAGATGTTGTCCACCATCATTGCGGGCACCGAGCGCGCTCTTCAGTTTGCCGCCTCGCATAGAACGCGGAAGTTCCTGCTGACCAGCTCCGGCGCCGTATATGGCCGCCAGCCTACCTCCATGACTCATGTGCCGGAAACCTACGCCGGTGCTCCCGACCCACTGGACCCAGCGAATGTGTATGCGGAAGGGAAGCGGACCGCGGAGCTCCTCTGCGCGCTCTACGTGAAGAAGGCAGGCATTGAGTGCAAGATTGCCCGCTGCTGGGCCTTCTGCGGCCCTCATCTTCCGCTTGACCGGCACTTCGCCATCGGCAATTTTATTGGAGATGTTCTCGCCGGCCGTCCCATTCAGATTCAAGGCGACGGCACGCCGCGTCGTTCCTATCTCTATGCCGCCGATCTCGCGGTTTGGCTATGGACGATTCTGTTTCAAGCGCCCGCGCTGGTTCCGATCAACGTAGGCTCGGCACGCGATGTGAGCATTCTGGAGCTTGCGCAAATCGTAGCGGCAACGCTCAACCCGGCAACCGAGATTCGCGTTCTTCAGCAAGCCGTGCCGGGAGCCGCACCCGCCCGTTATGTGCCATCCGTCGATCGAGCGAGGGAGATGCTTGGGTTACGCGAGAGCACGCCGCTCAAAGAGATCATTCGGCGGACGGCCGACTGGTACAGAGAGGAACGGTAGCCCTGATTGCCTTCCCGTTGGGCCTGGGGCCCATCCATCGCTGGGCCGACCAATCGGCGCGTCAGGAGCTTAAACTCGCTAATTCGATTGGGGCCGAGGGAACTGTTCGCTGACGGAAATCAGCCTGGCACTTGATTCCTGCGTGCATTCGCCAGTTTTGCAGCGCTACGCAGGAGCATCCGCCTCAAAAACGATGGCGGAAGAAGCAGTGCAGCGGCCAAGCGGCTTACCACAGGAAACGTCCACGCCAGATATTGGAACGAAGGGATGCTCCATGCCAGCAAATCGGCAAGGCTCGCTCCGCGGATGCGGGTCCAGACAAACTGGTTTGCCGTGGTGCGAGCGATATGAACCTTCGCCGCAGCTTCTAGATTTGAGATATATTCCGCGGTCGCGCCTGCCTCGCGGGAAGCCTGAATTACTTCGTCCACCATCATGCGCGACTCACGCGCCCACACCTGCGGCGATGTGCCGTGGGAGATGTTGTCATTCCGGTGTCGAAGCAGAATGTAGTGGGATAGCACGCGCGGAACGCACCCCACCGGTCCCTTGAGCGCAATCTTTGTCCAGAAAAACATGTCCCCGAGGATGTGATCGTCCGGCTGCGGTCCGAGCTCCAACAGGTCCCGCACGCGGCTCACGCAAGCGCACCAACTCAGTTCCCGCTTGCCGTGGTAGTGCATGGCCAAAAAGTCGGCGCCGGGCTCAAGAGCCGGTCCAATTAACGCGGGCACCTGAACGTCTTCATAGTGGACTGCGCAGCCTGTATAGACGAAGGCCGACTCCGGATGCCGGTCGAATGCTGCGAGAACCTCCGCTGCAAAATCCGGTTCCAGATAATCATCGTCAGAGAGGCCGAGAAAGAATTCGCCTCTAGCCTGCTCGACGAGAAAGCGTCCGTGGCTTGCGGCAGAGATGGTTTTGGGATGCCGGAACGTGCGCAAACCGCGACCGGCATAGCGCTCAATGACTGCAGGTGTCTGATCGGTTGAGCCATTATCCGACACAAGGATTTCGACATCCGCGGAGGATTGCGCCAGCGCGCTCTCAATGGCGCGGCCAAGCAGATCGGCACGATTCACGGTAGGAATGGCGATTGTCAGGCGTGCCATTGAAGAACCCTTTTCGCAATTCTTGCCAGCTGCGCGAACTGCCGGAGCGGCCTTTGATCCCGCTGCTTCATGAATTGAGTTAACTTCAGAAATTGATCCGTTCCTTTTCTGTCACCAGCGGCCGTTTCTGCACCAGCGTATGAATCGAGCCTACGTACTCCCCAATAATGCCCAGCGCAATCAGCTGCACCGACCCCAGGAAGAACAGTCCCAGCACCAGGGGGGCCACGCCAACCGTAAAGCTGTTCCAGAACGCCAACTTGTACGCGAGGTAGATGATCCCCATCACAAAGCTGATGGCGGCGGAGATGAAGCCGCACCCGATCACCAGGCGCAACGGCACTTTGGAGAGATTCGTAATACCCAGCATTGCAAAGTCGTAAAGCGAGTAGAAGTTGTTCTTGGTTAGCCCGCGTTCACGGCGCTTCTGGTTATAGAAAACCCTTGAGTGAGGCAGCCCGAGTTCGGCAATCATCCCGCGAAAGTAAGGGTACGGGTCGCGGAAGTTGGCGCGAATATGTTCCACGATCGAGCGGTCGTAAAGCCCGAATCCCGTGAAATGCTCCATCACCTCAACGTTGGTCAGTCTTGCCACCAGCCGATAGTACGCCGTGCGTATGCGGTACATCAGGCCGCTCTCGTCGCTTGAATTTTTGATGGCGGCAACGATGGGAATGCCCTTTTCCCACTCGCGGATCATCTCAATGAACAGCTCGGGAGGATCCTGCAAATCGGCGGCAATCGACCCCACTGCGTCCCCCTCAGCCTGCAGGAATGCGTGCATTCCCGAGCGGTCCGGACCAAAGTTGCGCGCGTTCACAATCACCTTGACGCTGGGGTCTTGCGCCGCCATCTCGCGCAGAATGGCCACAGTGCCGTCTTTCGATGCGTTGTCGGCGAACAGATGAATGAAGCGATACTCCGGCAGCTGCGCGGCCATCTCCATCACCCGGCGATGAATCTCGCGCACGTTGAGTTCTTCGTTGTAGCAGGGGGTCAGGATGGTGATGAGCTTCCTCGTCATTCGGCTCTCCTACCGAGCGCTTTCCCGAGTCTTTTCGCGACGAAATGTAAATGCCGCGATAGCTTCAGTTACAGGTTCTAGTATAGGCGTGGCCGACTTGTTCGAAACGCGAAGCATTGCGGTATGCCTCCTCTGAGGTTTCCTACTCTGGTTCACTCTTGCCGCGAATACCCGCCTGCTCAAGGTCGCCGAGCAGCGGACATGACTCGCAGCGAGCGCTTCTTCCGCAGTGAGCCTTGCCCACGGCGACTATGAGGGCATGAAACTCGTTGAACAGCCGCGTGCGGTCGGGCACTGGGTCGGACGCAAAGGCTTCGCGCGTCAGCTCACTGAGAGCGTCATAGCCCTTTGATCCCGTAGGCGCCGGAATCAGCCGGTGCCGCTCCACGATCCTGCGCAGATACTCATCCGCTACCGGGACGGGATGGTCGAGGGCGTACAGCAGGATGGCGTCCGCCGTCTCCGGCCCGACGCCGGGCAACTCCAGCAGGCGGTCTCTCAGTTGTGCGGTGGGCGCTGCCCTGAGCGCATCCAGCGATCCGCCAAACTCAGCGTCCAGCATGGCCACAAATGCTTTCAGCGCAGGCGCCTTGCGTGAATGGAACCCCGAGGGTCGAATCAGTTCCTGCAACTCGCCCACCGGAATCGAGCCCAGTCCATCCACGGTTAAAGCGCCCGCTTCGCGCAGATTGGCAAGCGAACGCTCAACCGCTTTCCACGCCGTGTTTTGCGTGAGGTAAGCGCCAAGGATGACTTCAAATTTTGTCTCGGCAGGCCACCAGTGCTGAGGGCCGTACTCTGCGGCGAGTTGATCATGCATGTCCCGCAGGCGCTTTGCCGCGTTTGGCAGTCGTGCCCGCTTCACGGCAGGGAGTCCTCGCCGGCCGGCGATTCAAGCTGCACCTTCCACTCCAGCACGCGGGCGCGTGCCGCGGCTGCCTCTGCTTCAGGCACAAACCCGGCATGCTGCAGTGAAATCGAAAGCGCCGTGTGTGCCAGCGGATCTCCCGGCGCGAGCGCAATCAGCGCCATGGCTGCGGCGACGGATTGATTCAGTTGTCCCGCGTCGCGCAGTGCCCGCACCAGCCCATGATGCGCTTCCATCTGCGCCTCGCTGTTCTCAGGCGCGGCTGCGACGGCGGCTCGAAATGCCGTTGCCGCTTCGGCGGCCTTTCCCTCGGCGAGCAGGTCAAGCCCGCGCTGGGAGAGCGATTCGGCGGTGGGAGGGTTGGACATGGCTCTCTTTAGAATAATGGTTGAGGCGGACGTTTGAGTCTGACGCATTCACGGAGGGCCAATGAAGAGTCATACCGAGTACCTGTTTTTTGAAACGAAAAAGCGGCGCGAGATGGTGCACATCACCGACGAGATCGAGAGAATTGTTCGCCGTAGTGGCGTGAAAGACGGCCTGTGCTTCGTCTCTCCCATGCACATTACCGCCGCGGTCTACGTCAACGACCTCGAGGGAGGTCTCATCGAGGATATCGGGAAATGGCTTGAGGAACTCGCTCCCGCCCGCCCCGATTACAAGCACCATCAGACCGGAGAAGACAATGGCGACGCGCATTTGAAGTCGCTGCTGTTGCACCACGAGACCACGCTCCCGGTTACCAATGGCAAGCTGGATCTTGGCACATGGCAGCGCGTCTTCTACGCCGAGTTCGATGGGCAGCGCCGCAAGCGCGTGATCGTAAAGGTGCTCGGAGTGGAATAGCGCCGCGGAGTCAGCCATGCTAACTCCATTCAATTGTCATCCACAACCCTGCGCCATTCTCCGGCGCCCTTTGGCAATCCTCTTGCTGAGAAATCAAGCTTTCTGCGCGGCGACACCACCAGGTCCACACGCCGGTTCTCCGCGCGGCCTTCTCCCGTTTCATTGCTGGCGACAGGATGAAACTCCGCGTACCCGGCGGCGGAGAGCCGCTCCGGCGCAATGGCCTTCAAATCAAGAAAGATTCGTGCAATATGCGTGGCGCGCGCCGAGGACAGCTCCCAGTTGGAATCGAAGTCGTCGTTGTGGATAGGTATATTGTCGGTGTGCCCCTCAATGCGCAGATCGTAGGGACTGCGGCCCAGCGAAACCGCTATCTGCCGCAGTGTTGCCAGAGTTTCAGGCCGTGGTGTTGCCGATCCCGAGTTGAAGAACCCGGCCTCGCGCAGGCTGATCACCAGCCCGTCCCGGCCCATTTGGATAGCCACTGTGTGCTGTGCAATCTGGTTTGAGAGATTTTGTTCCAATTCACGACGAATGGAAATGAGGTCTTCCTGAACCTTTGCCGGCGAGAGCACATCCTCTCCCATCACGATATTCATCGGAATCACTGGCTTGTCGACGCCGTTTGCCGAGCTCTGGGCGCCGTTCTGCAGGCGTTTGGAGTCGGCGAAGATTCCCAGCGATCGAAACGCCGCGTCAATGGCCTGCGCTACCTGCACCTGCTTTTTCTGGTCTGCCTTTGAAGCTGCATACAATACCACGAAGAAGGCAAACAGCAGCGTAATGAAGTCGGCATACGACACAAGCCAGCGCTCGCGTGAGGCCTGCACTTTCCCGGTGCGGCGAATCATGCCGCGCGTCCCTTCTTGTGGCCTGGAGCCTCGTCCAGAAAGCCCGATAGCTTCACTTCCAGCATGCGCGGATTGATTCCTTCGAGAATCGAGATCACGCCTTCGAGCATCATCTCGCGGCGCTGGTGCTCGTCGTGTATGCGGATGCGCATCTTCCCTGCAAAGGGCAGGAAGAACAGGTTGGCAATCCCCACGCCGTAAATGGTGGCCACAAACGCCACGGCAATCCCTCGTCCTACCTCCTGGATGTTATCCAGGTGCTGCATCACCTGGATCAGCCCCAGCACCGCGCCGAGGATGCCGATGGTGGGCGAGAATCCTCCCGCCGACTCAAACACTGCCGGTAGCCGCTCTTCGCTCTCCGCCGTGCAGTCCAGGCTTACGCGCATGATGTTGCGCAGTTCCGCCGGTTCTGTTCCGTCCACGGCCAGCATCACCGCCTGTTTGAGAAATGGATTCTGGATCGTTTGTAAATCGGCGTCCAGCGAAACCACCCCGTTGCGGCGCGCCTTGTTGGCGAAGGCAATCAACTGCCGGATGAGTTGCTCATTTTGTCTGCTGGGAGCGGCAAACACATGCGCCAGGCTGCGAAACGCGGCCACTACCGTGCCCAGAGGAAATTGCAGAAGCACTGCGCCCATGGTGCCCCCAAACACGATCAGAGCCGCAGTCGGCTGCAGGATCTGGCCCAGGTTCCCGCCCTCAATCAGCAGTCCGGCCACAATGCCGGCGACAGCCAGCAAGACTCCGCCGATACTTCCTTTGTCCATTTGCCGCTCCTCTGCAAATGAGGTGAAAACGCGCCGGTTCTATCCTCCGAACGCAATCCGCGGTGAGATCTCCGGCAGCTTCTACTCGTTCGCGCCCGAGTTGCTTCGCTCCCGTGGCGATGTCTCGTTCAATCTTCCCCCAACGTCCAGGCTGGTGATCGACACCACGCGCTGCAAGTCCTCGTAGGCCGGCAATTGCCTGGCCACGCGGGATAGAAGCCGTGCGCGGTAAGTTAGCACGAGATCAGTCACCTCGGCGCAGCTCTCGCGCACAATCAGTTTCTCTCCACCAATCAATGTGAGCATGGTGTCGGGTGATGCCTCGGCAATCTTGATCAGATCGCTGTTCAGCACAATCGGAGTTCCGTTGAGCCGGGTCAGTTCAATCATCGCCGCAGTGACTCCTTTGGTGGCGTTATCGGCTGCGCAGATGAAAGGTTAAAGAATTAGAACGGAAGTGTTATAAGTGTCCTCCACGGGACACAAAGCATCACCTCATAAAGTCCATAACTCCCCTGCCGAAGAAGGGGCCAGATGCGGCGGTAACTCAATCCGGCTGCAGCCACCCAGGGTAAGAAAATAATTTGGGGACGCTGCCGGAAGGGAATCGCAAATCCACGCATCCCACAAGGAGTACCCCATGTCCCTGGGTGTCTTGAATAATCTCTCCGCGATGTACGCGGAAAACAATCTGAACAACACCAACAACAGTCTGAATACGGTGCTGCAGCAGTTGTCTTCCGGATCGAAGATCAACTCCGGCGCAGACGATGCTGCCGGTCTTTCCCTGGTGGATGGTCTTCAGGCCAACTCCATGGCGCTCACCCAGTCGCAGACCAACGCGACAGAAGGCGTGGGCCTTTTGACGGTGGCCGATGGCGCTCTCTCGCAAGTGACGAACCTGCTTAACCGGGCCGTGACGCTGGCTACCGAAGCCTCGAACGGCACCCTCAACTCCTCCCAGGACACGGCGGCGAACCAGGAATACCAGTCGATTCTTTCCGAGATCAATAACATCGGGACTACAACGACTTACAATCAGCAGCAGGTTTTTGGATCGAGCACGAATATCTTTACGGGCGATTCGTCGTCTGTCGGAGCGTCCATTGACAGCCTGAACATTCGCAGCCTCTCGTCGTCCAATGTGGGCGATACCGATGGCGCCATGTCCTACAGCAATGGCACCAACAATGTGTTCATCAACCTGTCGAACGGCAGCACCAATGCGGCAGTAACCGATAGCCTGGGCGCGGCGAGCGCCACGACCACGATCAATGTAGCCTACACGACCGCCGGACCAGGCGGCTCGGCAAGTTCCTCCACCGCGGCCATCAGCGTAGGCGCGGGAACCAACTACGCCAACACCGCGCAGGGTTTGATCAGCGCCATCAATAATGCGGGCCTCGGCCTGAACGCGACGTTCGCCACCGCCGCGCAGGCGGGCTCGGCAGCGGTTGCATCGGCTGAAACAACCGGCGGCAGCGGGACCAACACGGGCATCGAAATTTCCTCCGCCGGCATCGGCACGGGCACCAACGGCGTTGGCGTCGTGGGCGCCATGGCTCTTACCTCGGGTGACACCCTTTCAGGGAGCCTGAACATCGTGGCGGCGGACGGAAGCAGCCATAACATCACTTTGGGCACAGCCGAATCGACCGACAACCTCAACAACCTGGCTTCGACGATCAATGCCGCCGGATATGGCATCACTGCGTCTGTCAACCAGGCCGGCACTCAGCTTACCTTCACTTCAGCCAGTTCCGCGGTCTCGGTCTCGGGAACCAACGTTGCAGAAAACACCACGGCCACCACTGCAGACACTACCATCCAGGCTTCGGCGCTCGGATCGCTCTCGGTAAGCAGCTCGAGCGACACATTGACGGGTACGCTCAATGTCGCCTCGGGTGTGGACGGTACCACGGGCCACACCATCACATTGGGAACTTCGGGCAGCACCGACACGCTGGCCAACCTGGCGGCATCGTTCTCGGGCAGCGGCGTCAACGCGGGCCTGGGCGTCTCCGCGGCCCTGTCCAACAACGGCACGACCATCACCTTCAGCAAGGCAAGCGCAGATGGCTTTACGCCTGCCATCACTGCATCGAACATTGTCGATGTCGCGGCGCCCACAATTGCCTCAGGCAACACGCTGGGATCGTTGACCCTGGCAGCTGCGGGCGATACGCTGGCTGCTTCAGGCGATATCAATATCGTCTCGGGCATCACCGGCAAGGCGGTAACACCTATCGCACTCGGTACCGCCGGTTCCACCGACACTCTGGCCAACCTGGCCACCACGATCAATAACGGCGGCTACGGAATTACGGCCGCTCTGGACAAAACCGGAACTGTTCTAACCTTCACAGCGAATGCGGGCAACGCATTTAACGCAGTCATCGCCGGATCCGGAACCATCACCGACACCAGCGCTCTGCACACAGCGGCCACCTTCACTTCCGCGCAAACCACGCTTGGTTCGATCACAGTAGCAACCGCCGGCGACACGGTTGGCGACAGCACTGCAACCGACGGACTGGTGCTGAGCGGTAACGCACAGGGCGGGGTTACGGTCAACCTTGCCACGGCCGCGCAAACCCTGTCCCAGATTGCAAATACGATCAACACCACGGATGCGGCGTATGGCATCACGGCGACACTGAACCAGGCGGGCACAACGTTGACGTTTGCCGACGCTGCGGGTTCAACGGGCGCCATCGCAAGCTCCGGTACCCTGGTAGACAATGTTGCGGCGGTCGACACACAGGCAGCAGTGACTCCGCAAAACGGATCGCTGGGAACCATGACGGTGCTGAATGCAAGCAACGTGATGACCTCGGGAACGCTCGATGTAACCCAAGGGCTAGTGGCGGGAGAAGCTACAACGACGCATAACATCGCCGGGCTGACTCTTGCCCAGATCGCCGATAACTTCGACGATGCCAAAACCTACTCCAGCAGCACACCGACGAACTGGTCGGCGGACGGAATTACCGCAACGCTCAACTCGGCGGGCACGGTGCTTACGTTCAGCCAGGCAAGCGGGGATGCCGGCATCGCGGCTATCTCCTCCTCTCCAACCAGCGCTCCGGTGCTGGTGACGCCGGTGATCGCCACGGGAGCCACTCTCGGTTCCGTCAGCGTGAACGAGGCAGCGGACACGCTGGGCGGCACGTTAAACCTGACCAGCGGCCTGACCGGAGCAACCAGCACCCTTACGCTCGGAACCTCCGGTTCCACGGATACGCTGGCCAACCTGCTTACCACGATCAACAATGGCGGCTACGGCATCACCGCGACGGCCAACCAGGCAGGCACCATGCTTACGTTTACGCAAACCAGCGGGTCTGACACGGCGGCCATCAGCAACACCGGATCGATTTCCGACACCACCGCGGCGGTCAACAATACCGCGATCGCCGTCGCTTCCAATGTTCTGACGGCAGCCAGTTCGGCGGACACGCTCACGGGCACAATCGATGTCACGCCGAGCGGTGGCAGCCTGTCGGCGTACAGCTTCTCCGGCAAGACACTGGCGCAAATAGCCAGCTCGTTCAACTCCCCCGACGGAGCAAACTACGCCAGCGGAATCACCGCCGCAATCAGCGGCACGGGCAACAATATCCTCACATTCACCACAAACGGCGGCTCCATCAGCGGAACCGGCATCGCCGACTACACACCGGCGTCGACCGCAACGCAGAGCGTGGCTGCTCCAACCATCATGAATACACTCACCGCCGCCAATGCCAGCGACCTGATCTCCGGATCGTTCCAGGTCCATTCAGGCAACAGCGCGGGAACCACGCTGAGCACTGTCACGCTCACCGCGCCCCAGACGCTGGCCCAGATCGCGGACGACTTCAACAATGTCGCAGGCGGCAACGCGACCGACAAGTCAGCCCTCGGCGGACTGGGAATCACCGCCTCACTGAATACCGCGGCCATTGGAACGGTCGGCCAGGCGGGATACCATGCCATCGGTACGGTGCTGACGCTCACCCAGACGGCAGGTGATTCGGATCAGGCGAATGTGGTGACCACCATTGGAACAACCGCGCTCGTCGATCAGGTCTCGGCCGCCGACGCGGCACAGCCGGAAACGCTCAACACGAGTGGCAGCCTAAGCGCCAACACGCTGGCAGTCACCACGGCAGGGAACAAGCTGACAGGTACGTTGAAGCTGGTCGAAGGCGTCGACTCCAATTCGACCGTCTCCTATCTCAACCTGAACGGCCAGACACTGGCCCAGATTGCGAACGACTTCAACACCTCCACGGGCACCGTGAACCTCTCCAACCTGGGGATCACGGCTGTTCTCAATAACGCAACTCCAGCAGACGCCACCGGAATATCGTTCATCGCCAATGCCGGCGAGACCGGTGCGGCCAACGTACTGGTAACTGCTGCCACGCCGATTGTTCAGCAAACCGGCACTAGCACATCGACGGTAACAACCGCCGCCGGCACCATGCTGGATACGCTGAACGTCAACAATGCGTCCGACAAGCTGGGCGGCACACTCAACCTCACCTCCGGGCTGACCGGCGTAACGGCACCCACCATCACGCTCGGCACCAGCGGCACCACGGACACTTTGGCGAACCTTGCCTCCACCATCAACAGCGGGCAATACGGCGTGACGGCAACACTCAATGCCGCCAAGACCGAGCTGACTTTCACGCAAACCGGCGGCGATGGCTTTGCAGCGGCGGTGAGCGGCACCTCGGTTACCGACTCCGCCGCCGCCACCTTTGCAAACAGCGGCAGCCTGGGAACTCTCACAGCGAACACCGCGACCGACACGCTCACCGGGACCTTTACCGGGGTGGGCGCAAACGGCACAACGCCTTTCACGCTCAACATCAACAACCAGACGCTTGCCCAGGTTGAATCGACCATCAACAGCGACGACGCATTGGGCATCACGGCAACGATTGACAAGGCGGGAACGCAGCTTTCGTTCTCCGCCACCGCTGGCGACGCCGGGGCGCCCACGATCGGCAACTACGGCAACATCGTCGACACCACGGGCGCGACTCAGACGAACATCGCGCTCACCGATACGCCGACGACAGGAGTGCCGAACTCGACGACGCTGGGCTCGCTGTCGATCGCAAGCACCGATGGGCTTAGCGGAAGCCTGAAAATCGGCTCCAATACGCTGAATATCGGCGCGTCCGACAATACTGCGGCAACCCTGGCCTCCACCATCAACCAGGGCAACTACGGTGTCCAGGCCGCTTACAACGCAAACAGCGGGCAACTGACGTTCACTTCGCCTAACTCCTCAATGAGTGTCACGACAAATTCGCTCAGCGAGACGGCGCCCGGCTTGACCAGCAGCACAGCGGTTGGCAGCCTGACGGGCTCATCAACAGCTTCCGGCTATTACAAGGTCGGAATTACCGGCAACGTGCTCGATACGAGCACCCAGGGTGGAACCGCGAACGTCGGCATCACCGCGAACGCCAACGGCTCGGGCGGAACAGCGACCATCAGCTATTCCGATTCCACAGGCGAGTCTCTGAGCTCGACGGACTTGTCGAATCAGACTGACGCGCAGGCCGCGCTAACGGCCCTCAACTCCGCCATAACCGATGTCGCCGCGCAGGATGGCTATGTCGGCGCGCAGATCAACACTCTGAACGCGGTCAGCTCCGTGCTGGCCACGCAATCAGAAAACGTCACCTCGGCCCAGAACGCGGTGCAGGCCACCGACTATGCAGCCGCAACCTCAAATATGTCCAAGTACGAGATTCTGAGCCAGACCGGCATTTCCGCCCTGGCCCAGGCCAACAGCATGCAACAGGAAGTGACCAAGCTGCTCCAGTAATTCCGGGGTCCCCGGCGACAGGTCTCCGTCGCTGGGGTGGAGTAAGCCGTCAACTGAAAGGGCGTCCCAACGGACGCCTTTTCAGTTGCTAAGAGGACAGGCTGAAACAGGCGGCCCATGAAAATCTTCCAATCCGCCCGGCCGCCGACTGGCTTTCCGGCTGCTTGATTTCCCCGTGGGGGAGTGCAATGGGCACTGTGGGACTCAGCTTCGGCTCGCCAACCAGCGGCGCTGGATTCGACGTCAGCTCGACCGTGGCCTCCATCGTCAGCAATCTTCAGAATGTCGAAACGCCGTGGAAGACTCAACTGGCCAACCTTCAGACAGAAGACAACGCCATCTCCAGCCTCGGCACGCTGTTCTCAAATCTCTCCAATGACATGAGCTCGCTCACCGACCTCGAAGGCATTCTGTCTGAGAAAACCGGCTCCAGCTCGGATACCAACGTGCTCACCCTCACCGCGGCCGACTCGACGGCGGTTGCGGGCACGCACACAGTCGAAGTGCAGAGCCTGGCTACAACTTCCTCTGGCTACCTGGCAGAGATCGCCGATGCCTCTGACAGCCTGTCCGGCTCCATCACCCTGCAGGTCGGCAGCGGAACGGCTCAGACGATCACTGTTCCCAGCAGCGGAAGCGGGAACGACAACCTCGACGGCCTGGCCAGCGCCATCAACGCCTCCGGCGTCGGCATCACGGCCAGCATTCTGACGGATGCGTCGGGCTCCCGCCTCAGCCTGGTCTCCGGCACCTCGGGTGCGAACGGCAACATCACCGTCAGCGCCAACTCCATCGTCGATACCACCAACAATCTCAGCTACACCGGCACGGCAGGCAGCAGTTCTGCTAACTCCGCCGGAACCCTGACGGGAATCGCCAACCAATCTGACACGCTCTCCGGGTCCATCTCGATCCAGGTGGGCGGAGGCGCCGCGCAGACGGTCACGGTCGGTACGTCGTCGAACACGCTGGCCGCCCTTGCCCAGGCCATCAATACCACCTCGAATATCGGCGTCACAGCCTCGGTTGTCCAGAACAACGACGGCACCTACAGCCTGTCGCTGCTGTCGAACACCGCTGGAACAGCCGGTACGCTGAACGTGAGCTCCAGCATCGTCGACACCACCACTCCTGCCAACACCGTGCTGGGCTATACCTCGCCGGTGAGCGGCGCAAATGCCCAGCTCACTGTAGACGGCGTCAGCCTGACCAGCGCCTCCAACACGGTAGCCAACCTGATTCCCGGAGTCACCTTCCAGTTGCTGGCTCCCAGTGCAACCGAGTCCAACAACTCCCTTGAGCAGGTCCAGGTAGTCATCGGCAACGACAATACCGACGTTGAAAGTACGGTCAACCAGTTTGTCTCCGACTACAACTCACTAATCAGCGCGATCAACACCCAGGAGGGCGACACCAGCTCCGGGACGCCGGAACCGCTCTTCGGGTCTCCCACGCTTTCCCTGTTGCAACAGCAGTTGTTGAGCGGTTTGAACACGGAGAATCCCAATGGCTACCTCACCGCGGTCACTGACGGCCTCAAGCCCACGATCTCCGGCTCAGTCACGCTGCAGGTAGGCGACAACATCGCGGAAAGCTTTACTACCAGTTCCTCCGACAACACCCTCTCCGGCATAGCCAGCGCCATCAATGCCGCCAACATGGGAGTCACAGCTTCCGTGGTCGCGAGCAGCGATGGCACATCGAGCCTGACATTCATCTCCCAGACCGCGGGCTCCGGCGGAGCGCTCTCCATAACTTCGAATCTTGTAGCGGCTACACCCACGGCGCTCAATTTTTCAGGCAACGATGGCACCGATTCCGCCCCTTCCTCGGGAACGCTCGACTCAATTCCCAGCGCCAGCGACACCCTATCCGGCTCCATTTCCATCCAGGTGGGCACAGGCGCAGCGCAAACCATCGCGCTCAACTCGTCCGACAACACGCTCGCCGGCCTTGAGAAGGCGATCAACGACGCCAACCTAGGCGTCACGGCCTCCATCGTCACCAATAGCGATACGTCGTCGAGCATGTCGCTGGTATCGAATGCCACCGGCGCTGCCGGCAACCTGACCGTGACCTCTAACATCCTCGACGCCACCAACACCACCTCGACCAGCCTTAATTACACGAGCTCGTCCGACATCGGCAGCCTGACCGGCCTGGGCATCAGCGTGAACAACGATGGCTCGTTGACCTTTGACGCCACCTCTCTTGATTCCGTTCTAAATGCCGATTATTCCAGTGTGGTGGGTTTCTTTCAGAACGCGAACGGTTGGGGCCAGACCTTTTCCACCATGCTGACCAACGCCGGCAAATCGTCGTCCACCGGCATTCTGGCGCTTGCCTCCAGTTCCAACAGCAACATCGAGTCCACCCTGAATGCCGGCATCTCGAATGAGAACAGCCTGATCTCCGCCCAGCAGTCCAGCCTGACCACGGAGTTGAACAGCGCCAACGAGATCATGCAGGAGCTACCCACGCAGTTAGAAGGCGTTAACGAGCTTTACTCGGCAATCACCGGTTACAACGAGAATTCAGGCGGCTAAGGAGCAGCTCCTCAGATGGGAAGTTATCAGGAACATTCATTGGACGGCGCTTCTGCCGTTGACCTGGTGGTTGCGCTTTATGACGGCATCGTGCGCTTTCTCTACTCGGCCCATGCGGCCGTCGAGCGCGGCGACCAGGAGGGTCGGCGTGTCGCCGTCAAGCGCGCCCTCGACATCATCATTCACCTGCAGGCCCGGCTGCGCATGGATGTCGGAGGCCGTCCGGCCCAGGCGCTGAGCGAGTTCTACGCTTCCATCTTCGCCCAGATCCTGCAAGCCTCCCAGTCCGCCTCGCTGCAGAAGTTCGACCACGCCATCGATTGCGTGAAGAACGTGCGGGACGCCTGGCGCCAGGTGGCTCGCGATCCAGACGTCAACCCGGCCCCGCTCCAGGTTTCTGCGAACGCTTCGGGAAGATCTCTCTCCGAATTTGACGCCGACGAGTACGGATCAACCTCTGCCGGCCACTCCCGCTGGAACGCCTAACCTGGACAATGTTTTGGTCGCTGCTTCCCGATCCATTGTTCTGAATCTCGGGCTTGAACCAACGCTGCGTGAGCCTCGCCATTGCGCCCAATTCTTGGCGCAAGCGCAATTTAGCTAGTGCGAGCGGATAGCGCGCTCCCGCCCCCAATGACAGTGGTGATTAGGTCGCGACTGTGAGTTCTTCTTCCAGTTGCTGTTTGTGGTAGAGGCTGGCATAGTAGCCGTCGCGCTCCAGCAGTTCATCGTGGCGCCCCAACTCCACCACCGTACCATCCACCAGCACCGCAATCTGGTCGGCGTTTCGCACCGTCGAGACGCGGTGCGAGATCAGAATCGTGGTCGAAGCCGCAGTGTAATCCCGCAATCCGCCCAGAATCCGTTCCTCGGTGTAGGTGTCCACGCTGGCCAGCGCGTCGTCGAGAATCAGGATCGCAGGTCGCCGCAACAGAGCCCGCGCGATCGCCGATCGCTGTTTCTGTCCGCCCGATAAGGTCGTCCCGCGCTCTCCGACCATGGTTTCAAAGCCCTTGGGAAATTCCTCAAACTCCTGGCGAATATGCGCCGACTCGGCCGCCTTCAGCAGCTCTTCCGTAGTGGCATTGGGCACGCCGAAGGCCAGGTTCTCCCTGATCGTGTCACTAAAGAGAAACGTCTCCTGCGGCACCATCCCGATGTTGTGCCTCAACGTCGCCAGCGGGTACTCGCGGACCGGTCGCCCATCCACCAGCAGCGCCCCATCCGCTACCTCAAACAGGCGCGGAATCAAATTCACCAGCGTCGACTTGCCTGACCCTGTCGGTCCCACGATCGCCAGGCTCGACCCAGCAGGAATCTTCAGCGAAACATCGCGCAGTACCTGTGTCTCGCCGTAGCTAAAGCTCAGATTCCTGAATTCGATCTCACCATGCAGCACCGTATCGGCCTTGATCGCCGGATCGGCCGCACTGTCGTTGATGGCCGGCTCCGCCTGCAGCAGTTCGTCAATGCGCTGGACGGACGCGGTGCCGCGTTGAAAGAGGTTCACTACCCAGCCCACGGCGATGATCGGCCAGATCAGCAGGATCATGTAGGTGTTGAACTCGACAAAATCGCCCACGGAGATGCGATGGGCAAGAACCAGGTGCCCGCCAACCATGAGCGTGATCACCATCGAGACGCCAAGGATGAACTCGAGCGTAGGCCACAGCATGCCCATCAGCTGCACCAGTCTGAGCGATCGCGCGATGTATAGCCGGTTGAGCTTCTCAAACAACCCGATCTGCGACTCTTCGCGAGCAAAGGCGCGGATCAGTCGTGCGCCGGAGTAGTTCTCCTGGGCCTGCGACGATATCTCAGAGAAACTGGCCTGGATGCGCTCAAAGCGATCGTGAATCCGGTGGCCGAGGTACTGCACAACGATACTCGCCAGCGGCATGGGCGCCAGGGCAACCAGGGTTAGCCATGGGCTCAGATGCAGCAGAAAATACAGCGCAAAGACGGTGAAGAATACCGTGTTGGCGCTGTACATCAGGGCCGGTCCCAGCAGCATGCGGACCGCATTCAGGTCGTTGGTCATGCGCGCCATCACGTCGCCGGTGCGGTAGCGCTGGTAGAAGCCCGAGTCCTGCTTTTCGAGATGCGTGAACAGGTCGTTGCGTATGTCGAACTCAATTTCCCTGGAGATGCCTATCAGAATCCAACGCTGCGCGTAGAGAAAGATTCCTTTGATCAGTGAGATACCCACCAGCAGGCCTGCAAACCAGAGAATCGCCATGTGGTCGGCCAGGTTCCTCTGCAGCCTGTCCACCGCCATGCCCAGCACGCGTGGAAACTGCACCGCCGCAGCATTCGTAGCAATGCAGGACAGGGTGCCCCACAGGTATCCCCAGCGGTAGCGTCGCATGTAGGCAAAGAGGGGGCGCAGATCCCTGAGCATGCTTCTATTGTAAGGGGAACAGCGCGCGAAACGGGCTTCGAGCGTCCTCGCAACCTACGTCGGCGTTCGCAGCAGCAAATACCCGCCTGTCAGCCCGAACAGAATATCCGGCGACCAGGCCGCCAGCGCCGCCGGCAGATAGTTGTGGTTGCCCATCGCCCCAAAGAGGCTATCGGCCACAAAATACGTGAGCGCCACAAAAATCGCCACGGCAATCCCGGTCAGCGACCCGCGCCGTCCCATTGAAAGCGCGAACGGAATCGCCAGCACCGCCATTACGATGGCGATCAGCGGATAGGCCAGTTTGTGCCACAGCGCCACACGCAGCACCATGGTGTCAAAGCCGCTCTGGCGCAGGTCTTTGATGTAGTGGTCGAGCTGCCCGAAGTTCATCTCCTGCGATTGCAGGCTTTCTTTCTTGAAGTACCCCGGCTCCTCGTGCATTTCCGCAAACGACGTCCGTTCGAAGGGGTGGTAACCGTCTGGGCTCAACGTGCCGCCTTCAAAGTCCCTCCGCCAACCGTCCTCAAAGACCCATGAATTGGAGTCGGCGTTCCAGACGGCGCGTTCGGCAAAAATCCGCCGTGAAAGCGCAAACGTCGCCGGATCGAATTCGAATACCGAGAGATTTGCGAACTCGTCCCGCACCGGATCGAAGAACTCGTAGTAGAAAATGCGTCCCGGCTCGCCCTGTCGCGCATGCCCAAAGATCCAGTTATGCTCCGGATGCAGCACCGTCTGCGGCGGCCGGCCCTTGATGATGTTGCGCAGCGCCTCCTGTTTACGGTTGGCCTGCGGCAGGTAGTACTCGTCAAAAAGGAACAGGCTCACCGCGAGGATGGCGGCGATGGAGATGATCGGAACCACCAGCCGGTAGAGGCTGATGCCGGTGGCCTTCATGGCAATCAGCTCGCTGTTGCGATTGAGCACTCCAAACGTCACCAGCACCGCGATCAGCACCGCCAGCGGCGCAATCTGGTAGAGCATGTCGGGCGTCAGGTTGAAAAGGTACTCGCCCACCGTGGAGAGAGGAATGTGATTGCGCAGGATGTCGCCCACCAGGTCAAAAAAGGTGAACACCAGCATCAGCACCACAAAACCAACCAGCACCATCAGGAAGGTCTTCAGGAATTCGATCACCACGTACTCGTCCAGAATCCTAGGGAACGCGTGCCGTGCCTTAGCCCGGTTGGCGCGCGGCCAAAACCGGCTCATCCACCCAGCTTTCGCCGTCGGGCTGGTCTTGGGAGCGGCAGGAGTCTCCGCAGCCGGGGCAGGGGTTCGCGACACCCAACTGGTAATTGCATTCAGCACCCAACCTCCGCTGGCCATCTGCCACAGCAGAAAAACGCCGGCGGTGGCAAAGAGGATGTTGGCCAGCCAGATCGCCAGAAAAACGGGAATCTTGTCTTGCCTGCCCAGCGCGGTGCCAATCAGCGACAGCGAGTAATACACCACCACGAGCGCAATCGTGAATACCCACGCGGAACTTTTGCCGCCGCGCCTCGATGCCACGCCCAGCGGCACGCCCACCAGCATCAGCACCAGGCAGGCAGCCGGGTAAGAGAACCGGTTATTCAACTCGATCAGGAACCGCTTCGGGTCGGGCCCATGCGTTCGGGCGATCAACATATCCATGGGCAGCGCAAAGATCGAAGTGTCCATTCGTCCCAGTTGCACAGTGCTTTGCTGGCTCAGCGCCAGGGGCAGGTCGGTGGTGTCAAATTTTGAGATGTTGTATTGCAGCGGCTCTCCCGCCACCGTTTCATGCCGCGACCCGTTGCGCAGCCGCATCAGCAGTTCCTGCGTGCTGTCGTTCACCACGGTGGCCGAGGCCGCGGTTGTGATCTGCGGGTTCGAGGGATCGGTCACGTCGGCCATGAACACCTGCCGCCAGTTCGACGCGCCTGTGCCCGCGCGCACATCCTGCACGTAGAGCACAATGTTCTTGAACTCCTCGTAGAACACGCCGCGCTGAATCTCGTACGAGGCCTGCGAGGTCTCCAGCTCCTGCTGCATTTCGAGAATTGCCTGGTTGGCGCGTGGCGCCACGTAGATCGAATTGCCCAACCCAATCAGCGTGCCGCAGATCGCCACGATGGACGACACCCGCACAAAGTAGCCGATGCCCAGCCCGGAGGCGCGCATGGCGATAATCTCGCTGTCTGATGCGAGCCGGCTCAGCCCCAGCAGCACTCCCACCAGCACCGCCATCGGAATGGTGACCTTGAATGTGTTGGGAAGGGTGAAGAGCAGAATCTCCATCACATTCGAGAAGGTGGAGCTGTTGCGAACCACCACATCCAGAATGTGCGGCAGGTCGTGCATGAACAAAATGAAGGTGAAGAGCGCGCACCCGATGAGCGTGTGGGAGAGAATTTCGCCGAGGATGTATCGGGTCAGGATGCGCACAGAATGGCTCTAGCGATAGTTTACCGTGCCCAAGGCAGCATGCGGATCATAGAGAGCCAACTCACTCATGCGAGCCACCCGCGAGCGTCAATCCACGGAGTGGTCTGCGCACCGTGATCGGTGCCCCACCCATTCCACGTTTCTCTGCGGAATGGGTGGGAAAGCACGAACTCAGGTGGCCTGAAATCCACGCAGCCGCAAGCTGTTCCCCAGCACACACACCGAACTCAGCGCCATGGCCGCCGCAGCCAGCCACGGCGTCAGCAGAATGTGAAACGCCGGATAAAGCAGCCCCGCCGCCAATGGGATTCCCAGGAGGTTGTAGCCCACAGCCCACACCAGATTCTGCCGCATCACCCGCATCGTCTGCCGGGCCAGCCCAAGCGCCGCTGGAATCGCCGACGGCTGCGCCCGCAGCAGCACCACGTCGCCCGCCTCTTGCGCCAGGTCCGCGCCCGTTCCCATGGCGATGCCCGCGTCCGCCTGGGCCAGCGCCGCCGCGTCGTTGATGCCGTCGCCCACCATTGCCACCCGCAGCCCTGTTTGTTGCAGAGAGCGAATCCGGTCCAGCTTCCCCGCCGGATCAAGCGCAGCCTGCACCTCGTCAATCCCCGCCTCGCGCGCAATTGGTATCGCCGCCGCCTCCAAATCGCCGGTAAGCATCAGCACCCGCAAGCCGCCGTGTCTTGAAGGAATCAGCTTAAGCGCAGCAACCGCCTCCGCTGCGTCAGGCCGCAGTGCGTCGCGCGCATCGAAGTAGCCAACCGGCAGATGATTCAGCGCCATCCACAGCCGCGTCACGCCTGGCTCAGACGGCGCAACATCTTGGACCACAGGAATGTAGAAGTCGTGAATCAGCGCCTCGTTGCCGAGCACGCAGTCCTGGACACCATCTGGGCCCTCCACCTTTGCAGTCAACCCGCGCCCGGGAAGATTCTGCACGTCAACCGCAGGTTCCCACTGCAAGCCCAACGCCTGCGCCTGGTCCACAATCGCATGAGCCAGCGGATGATTTGACCGCGTCTCCATTGAAGCCGCCAGCCGCAGCAATTCATTGTCGTCGTGGTCCATCAGTGGGTGAATGCCTACCAGCACCGGCCGTCCCTCTGTCAGCGTTCCTGTTTTATCCAGCACCACCACGTCCAGGTTCGCCAGCCGTTCCAGCGCCTCGCCGCCCTTGAACAACACCCCAAGTTGCGCGCCGCGCCCCACTGCCACAGTCAGTGCGGCGGGCACAGCCAGCCCCATCGCGCAGGGGCAGGCGATCACCAGCACGGCAACAGTGTTTGCCAGCGCCAGCGGCAGCGAGTGGCCGACACTCAGCCAAACCCCAAACGTCAGCAGCGCGAGGCCCAGCACTACAGGCACAAAAATCGCACTCGCCCGATCCGCCAACCTCTCCATCGGCGCGCGCGAGCTCTGCGCCTGCTCCACCATTCGCGTAATCTGCTCGAGCACCGTCGCCTCGCCCAGCGACTCAGCCTTGCAAGTCACTGCGCCGTCGTAGTTCAGCGACCCGGCCAGAACCCGCCCGCCCATTTCGCGCGGCAGCGGCGTGGGCTCACCGGTGAGCATCGACTCGTCCACCGTTGTCCGCCCATCAATGATCGTTGCATCCACTGGAAATCTCTCGCCCGGCAGCACCAGAACGCTGTTTCCAGCCTGAATATCCTCAAGCGGCACCACCATTTCAACGCCATTGCGCACGCGCCGCGCAGTAGCCGGCCGCAGTCGCGAAAGGGAATCGAGCGCCGCCAACGCACGCCGTTTTGCCCGCGCTTCCAATGCTTTCCCCAGCAGCAGAAACCCGGTAATCAGCAGTACCGCGTCGAAGTAAACTTGCCGCCCGATTTCAGGCCAGATTGTCGCGTAGGCTGAATACGCAAACGCCACGCCTGTTCCCAGGCTCACCAGCGTATTCATGTTGGTGGTTCCATGGCGCAGCCCGCGCAATGCGCTTAAATAGATTCCGCGCCCCGCCCAACCCATCACAATCGCTGTCAGGATCAGCAGAAACCAGCGCAGCCCATCCTGCGGAAGCGCATAGAGCCACGGCAACAGCCGCATCAGCCCGTGGTCAAACGACCCCATTTCGGATCCCAGCGGCATGGCCAGCAGCATCGCGAGTGCGCCTGCAGCCAATGCCACCCAGGCTTTCAGCTCTGATTCCGCTTCATATTCCCGCGCATGCTGTCCTGCATCAACCCAGCCAGAGGCCGACTCACCCGCTCTTGGAAGCACAGCATCGTAGCCGGCCCCACGAATCGCATCCACGAACTGTTGCGGTGCCGCTATCGCCGGGTCAAAGACCACGCTGGCCTGGTGCGCCATCAAGTCCACGTGCGCCGACTTCACGCCTGCCGTAGCCTGCAAAGCCTGCTCAACGTGATGTTGACACGAAGCGCACGACATCCCGAGCACCGGCAAGGTGAGCGATTCTGTGGTGGTTGCGGTCACTTACTCTTCCAGCCGTGCGGAGTAGCCTGCCTTGGCCAGTGCGGCCAGTGCAATATCGACGGGCGCAGGCTTCTCAATGCAGTCGGTCGCCTTGATCCGCGCCGCGCCCAGCCGCACCTCTTCCACCTTGGCCCCTTCCACCGAAGCCAGAGCCTGGCTGACGCGCTTGATACACGAGCTGCAATGCATCCCATCGATGCGTAACGTGAATTCCGACATGATTTCCACCTGCTTCTATTCGATGATAGTCCCGGGCCAAGGATGCAGGCAGGCGGACTCCTCCGCCGCCCTGTTTGCATCGCGTGGGCTGGCTTGCCATGACTGAAACCGGAGGAAACTTAGAGAAAGCTGCTTATCGTTCTTTTGCTTATGGAGCCGTCACTCGCCCAGGCTGAGAAGAAACCACCGCGCAGTTCGGCCGACTACACCATCTCAATTCATGTGTAGGCTTCGCGCCTGGCCGATCTTTGCGCCCACGGCTATGTCTGGGTGCAGCACATCATTGTTCTCATCGACGGAAAGAAGCACGAGCTTGCTGACAGAATGTGGGGGAACCCCTTGGTTGAGACAGATTGTAATTTGACAATTCGCACAGTCAAATGGACCGCTTCAGTGCGCCAGCAGATAGACGCCGACGCAGACGAGGACGGCGGCGGTCCAGCGGCGACGGTCTACATTTTCTTTTAAGAAGAGTTTACCTGCAATGGCGTTGGTCACTAGCGTCAACGATGCTGATGCGGGTGCGACCAGGCTCAGGTTCAGGTGGTTCAACGCGAAGAGCAGGGCAAAGAAGGCCAGGGCGAGAAATCCTACTCCTGCGAAGAAGAGCGGGCAGGTGACGACGGCGCGGATGGCGCCCTTCATGCCGGATTGGGCACGGATGTCGTCGAGGTCGCCGATGGATTTCATGGCTGCGGCGGTGAGGACTTCGCCGACGGTGGAGGAGAGAACGACAGAGGCGATTGCGGCCGTTGCGAACCAGAAGCCGGGTGGCGAGACTGTGGACGCAGGGATGTTGGAGAGAAGGATCATCGCACCTGCTCCTGTTCCAGCTCGACGGCAGGCTCTGTTTTATTCACTGCGGGCTGCAGTTGCGCTGCAGGCCGTTCGGTGAGGGATGGGCCTTGCGCCACGAAGCCCACACCGACGGTGATGAGGGCGATGCCTGCCCAGCGTTCCAGTGAGATGGGCTCGTTGAGCCAGAAGCGGGCGAAGAGCGCGACGATGACGTTGCCGAAGGCGGTGGCCGGGAGAACGAAGGTGAGGTCGGCCCAGGAGAGTGCGGTGAGATAGCTGGCGAAGAAGCCGATGAGCAGTGCAATGCCGACGGCGATCCAGGGAGTGAAGACGGCGGCGACGAGCGAGAGGGGATGGGCGAGGGAGATGGCGGGCAGGTTCGTCATGCCGCGGGAGAGGCAGGTGTCGCCGAGCGGAGCGCAGAGGGCCACCAGGCCGAGAATTCCGTATTGGCGCGGCGATAGGTTGTGGCGAACCATTTGTTGTTGGATGACTTCCTTGCGGTTTGGTTGCGGAATCGCTTTCGGGGGCTAAAGCTCGATCTCTTTCAGGTTAGGAAGCTTTAGGCGCTACTGAAGTCGCATCCTATACAAAGCGGAACTCGGGATGGATTCTCCACCAAGCTGTAAGGTCGTGGCCTTTCAAAACTTCGACCCTTTCAGAGATTCTTTTGTCGTTGCCGAACGAATGCACGGTAAACCATCAAAAAGAGGGCGGACGCTTCTGCGCCGCCCTCGGTTGAAGTTGTGTTGCGGAATGCCTACGCACCGGCTTTGGCTGGGGTGGTGGGGTCGGCCTGGTGGGCACGCGTGGCCTTGACTGCCTTGTTGCGCTGCGCGCGCAGCTTCAGGAAGGCCTTGGCTTCGACGTAGAGGCGGGGCACATCGCGGTTGACGATGGCCTTCCACACCACGCGGAATGCTGCCTTGGGGCGGAAGTAGTATTCGTCGTAGAACTTGTGCACCATTTCCATGACGTAGTCAACGGGCAGGCCGGGGTACTCGATGTGCGCCATCTGGTGTCCGCCGCCGTCTTCCATGCGCTCGTTAGTGATGTAGCCGTTGGCCTTGGCGTAGTCGTAGAACTCGGTGCCGGGATAGGCGTGGGCAATGGAGACCTGGATGGTCTCGCAGTCGAGGGTCTTGGCGAAGTTGATGGTGTTGCGAATTGACTCCCTGGTTTCGCCGGGAAGGCCGAGGATGAAGTCGCCGTGGACGACCAGGCCGAGGTCGTGGCAATCCTTTGCGAAGGCGCGGGCACGCTCAACAGTGGCGCCCTTCTTGATGTTTTTGAGGATCTGCGGGTCGCCGGACTCGAAGCCGACGATGAGCAGGCGGCAGCCGGATTCTTTCATGGCCTTGAGGGTCTCGTACTCGGTGGTGACGCGCGAGGTGCAGGACCAGGTGATGCCGAGGGGCTTGAGCTTGGAGCAGAGCTCGATGGTGCGCGCCTTCTGGATGTTGAAGGTGTCGTCGTCGAAGAAGAATTCCTTGACCTGGGGGAAGTTTTCCTTGGCCCACTTGAGCTCGGCCGCTACGTCATCTGTGGACCGCTTGCGCCACGCGTGACCGCTGAGGGTCTGCGGCCAGAGGCAGAAGGTGCACTGCGCCGGGCATCCGCGCGTGGAGTAGAGCGAGATGTAGGGATGGAGCAGGAAGGGCACGTTGTAGCGCGTCACGTCCATGTCGCGCTTGTAGATCTTGGTGGCCCAGGGCATCGCGTCGAGGTCTTCAACCTGCGGGCGGTCGGGATTGTGAAGGACTACGCCGTCCTTTTTGTAGCTGATGCCGAGGATCTCATTGAGGGGCTTGCCCTGGGCAAACTCGACGACAGAGTAATCGAATTCGCGGCGGCAGATGAAGTCGAGGACGGAACACTCGTTGAGGGCGCGATCGGGGTCAGTGGTCACCGGGGGGCCGACAAAGGCGATCTTGATGGAGGGATTGGCGGCCTTGATGGCCTCGGCAAGACGCTGATCGCCTTCCCAGCCAACGGTGGAGGTGAAGAGGACCAGGAACTCATAGTCCTTGGCGATCTTGATGGTTTCCGTCGCGGAAACGTGGTGGGGCGGCGCGTCAAGCAGGCGCGAACCCTCCAGCAGGCCGGCGGGATAGGCCAGCCAAACGGGGTACCAGTAGGATTCAATCTCGCGGGTTGCTGGCCAGCGGGAGCTCGCGCCACCGTCGAAGTTTTCAAACGAGGGCGGATTCAGGAACAGTGTCTTAAGGGGGGGCATAGGCATCTCTTCCATTCTAGCATTTTGACTGTTTTTGAGCCGCTTTGTTTAGGTTTTTGACCTATTTTCAGGGCAAAAAAGGGAGTAAAGAGTGCGCACCGGGCAGGAGTGCGAAGTCGTCAATTC
>JBEKDE010000063.1:0-61110 GCA_050014515.1 Occallatibacter sp. | reverse complement strand
CCATTGGCTGCTCCGGCGTCTTGATAAACACCTCGCGCGAGCGGCGGTAGTAGTCCACATCGTCGGCCACCAGCACTCGCTCGTGCCCATGTTGCGGGCACCGCTTCAGCATCCAGACTTTGTCCTCTTCAAACACAATCTTCGCGTCCACCCGCTTGTAGCACGTCGAGCAGATCGAAATCGCCACGTCATAAAACAGGTACGGCCGCAGTTTCTCAGTCATTGAATGTCCTTCTTATCGTGCTTTGTATCATCCGGTCCAGGAATTTGGTCTTGCGACTGTGACACTTTTTCCCTGGAGTTCCCCACCACAACTGCCACAATCCACGTCGCGGCTGTCACCACGATGCCCACAGCAGATAGCACCCCGCATACCAACTCATAGCCAATCGCGCGCTGCACGATCTGTATTGCGAGTGACCCTTTCGCTCCCTGCATGTAGAGGACTGCGCTCACCCCGCATAATCCCACCGAAAGCAGGACAACAACCGTCAGCACGATCAGAATCTTCGCGAAGGGAATGCGCTGGAGGAATGTCTTGCTCACGATTTTCCTTTCTACAGCGCGGCTCCTCTACTTCCGATCGCCGCGCGGTGTATCGTCCTCGTCATCAAACAGTTTTATCGTCCTGTCACTTCTTCCACCGCGGCCCGCAACGATCGATGCAATTACCCAGACAACCACCGTCAGCACCAGGCCCACAGCAGAGAGCCCCATTGCGATGAGTTCAATGATCCCGAGTGGAAGAAGAAAGTCCCCTCCACCTCCCATCTGCGAAGAAAGCGCCGCGGTCAGCCCACACAGTCCAAGCGAGATGCCGAACACGACTGCCAGAACCGTCACAATCTTCGCAAAGTTTACGTGATCAACCAGCGACTCGGTCATTGCTTTTCCTTTGGACCGCAGCCGGAAATCAATTGCTGGCCCCGCTTAATTTGATTACTTCACCAAGTCATCCGCCCACTCGATCATTCTTTGGTCCGAACACAAGACGATAGATAACAACTATTGCCCAAAGGATCAGCGATATTCCAATGCCGGCAGCGCTTATCGTCATCGCCGCCAGGCTCACCCAATCAACCGTGGAAAGCGCCGTTCCCAACGGCGTGTTTGGTATCGGGTTCGGCCCGATCCAGTTCCAACCGTGCTTCGATTCAATCGAACCGGACATACCGCACAGCCCCAGTGCCACCCAAAAAATCGACGCGAGAATGACGAGGGCCTTGGCAAATCCCTGCACTCTAAGTCCGAAGAGCTTCATGCGCCCTCCTTCTCGGGATCACCTCGTCCAAAACCAACAAAAGAATCCCCGCCAGGCAGCTCCATTGAATCAAATTCAACCCGCCAATCAGAGGCTGCGGCTTCAGGAAGTCGATGGCCGCGCGCCATGCCAGGTAGCCACCAAGAAAGATGCGAAACCGCGCCCCCTCCGGCAACTTCGCCTTCGTGCTCACAATCAATCCCAGCACAATCAGAAATAGAATCTCGTACACCTGCACAGGGTGCCGGCCAATGCCGTCGCCCAAATTAACTGCCCACGGCAGCGTTGTCGGCTTCCCGTAGGTATCGTCGGCGAGCCCCGCAATCAGGCAGCCAATGCGTCCCACCGCAATGCCCACACACAAGGGCAACGCAAATAAGTCGCCGGTGCGACGCCTGATTCCGCTCAGTCTTTTCACAATCTCAACACCGAACCAACCGCCCAGCAGTCCGCCGACAATCGTTTTGCCGCCAGGCGAAAGCATCAGTGCCAGTATGCGCCCCTGCTGCCACGCAGTCATCACCGTGGGCCACTGCTCGGCGAGACCCAGCACTCGGCTCCCCGCCAGCGCGCCCACAGCTGCCGCTGCCAACACAGTCCAGCGCTGCGGCTCGGCTAGTGCATCGCCTTGCTGCGCACGCAGGCGTCTAAACACCGCGTAGCCGGATGCATATGCCAGCGTTTCGAATACCGGGTGCCACGCCGGATGCGACCCGATTGGAATCATGGTGGAAGTATAGCGGTCTGGTCCGTGCTGAGCGTTTGCCGTTTGGAAAAGCTATGCCTTGAGCAGGGCCACACTATGATCTGATCGAATTCTCGAAGGATGCTCCAGGTCCCGCTTTTGGGACCTGGAACAGTTCCACATAATCAACAGTGGTTTATGTTTTGTAGTTTGTCTTTTAGATTCTCTTCTCCGCCTCGAGCAGCGCCCGCTTCCGTTCAACTCCCCAGCGATAGCCGGTAAGCGATCCGCTCACGCCAATCACGCGATGGCACGGCACCATCACCGCAACCCGATTCAACGCGCACGCCCGCGCCACGGCGCGCGTCGCATTCGCATGGCCCAATTCCCTCGCCAGTTCGCTGTAACTCCGCGTTTCACCCCGCGGAATGGCCCGGAGTGCCTGCCAGACCCGTAGTTGAAAGGCAGTCCCGCGCAAGTCCAATGCCGGCTCCGCCGCATCGGGGGCATCGCCCGATTGTCCTGCAACATAATGGAGTGCCGCTTCCACCAACCGTGTCAACGAAGCATCCTTCTTGAAGTGGGCCAAAGGAAACTCCGCGCGCAGGCTCGCTTCCGCCTCGGCTGCCGTGCCCGCAAGAGCGAGCCAGCAAAGCCCGCGTTCGGTTGCGCCCACAACCATCCAGCCAAACCGCGAACGCGCGCAGCACCAGCCAATCTGTTCGCCCTGGCCGCCTTGCGCAAACCTCGCCGGAGTCATGCCCAGCGCCGCGCCCTCATAAGCGCGGCTCGACGACCCAAATCCCGCCGCATAAATCGCATCCGTCACGGTCCCTCCCTGTCTAAGTGCATTGCGCAGGCCGCCCGCGCGCAACGCCCGCTGATATTGCAGCGGACTCACTCCGAGTTCCTGCTTGAACACCCGCTGCACTGTAAATGGGCTCAGCCCCGCCACGCGTCCCAGTTCTGCCAGAGACACCGCACGGTCCACATTGGACTCAATATGAGAAAGAATCTTGTCCAAAGGTCTGCCCCAAGCAGTGGTTGGCTTGCACCGCAAGCACCCGCGAAAGCCGGCCGCATGCGCTTCCTCCACCGATGAAAAGAATCGGACATTCTCCCGCAGCGGCCGCCGGCTCTTGCAATTCAGCCTGCAAAACACGCCTGTAGTCGTCACCGCATAGAAGAACGGAGCCGTTGTATCTCGCGCGACTAGCCGCTTCCAGGCTGTCTCCGAATCAATCATTGACGTTTTTATCGGGAGGCTGCTACCCCTTGTTGCGAGTTGTGCCGAAGTCTTCATGGGAACCATCGTCGCCGATCCTTTGGGGTAGACGCACTCCGATTCTTGCGCGCAATTCCGATTTTTCCCTCGTTGCGCCGTGCTCAGTCCCCCTTCAATTCCACCAGCCGCCTCAGCACCGCCTCGGCTCGCTCCAGATCTGCCTCGGTATCCACGCCGATCGTGTCCCTGGGCGCGGCAGCCACATAGATATCGATTCCGCTTTCCAGAAAGCGCAACTGCTCCAGCCGCTCCACTGCCTCGATCCACGATGTTGGCAGCTCCGCGAACCGCTCCAGCGCCGTTTTCCGGTACGCATAAATGCCCAGGTGCTTCCTATAGCCCGCGAAGCCCGTCCGGTCGCGGTCAAACGGAATCGTTGCACGGGAAAAATACAGTGCGCGGCCGTCCATTGCCGTCACCACCTTCACAGCATTCGGATCCGCGATCTCCAGTGCCGGGCAGCGCACAGCAAGAGTGGCCACCTGCACCTCAGGGCGCTCGAAGAGCGCCAGCAGCGGAGGAAAGAAATCCGGCGTCAATGTCGGCTCATCGCCCTGGATATTGACGTACACATCTGCATCGATCTCCCGCGCCACTTCACGTACGCGATCTGATCCACTGGTACAGGTCGCCGAGGTCATCGCCACCGGGATTCCGCGCTCACGGCACGCGTTTGCCACTTCCTCCGCATCAGTTGCTACGATCACCGGGTCCATCAGACCGCTTCCGGCCGCTGCGCGCCACACCCACTCCACCATCGGACGTCCGGCAATCTCGCGCAGCACCTTGCGGCTGAGCCGCGTGGAGCTGAGACGCGCTGGAATCACGCCGGCAATCCGCAAACTACTCATGCAGTTGAGTGTAACGGGAATTACACGCGGCTTCCCACCCCCATCCTGCAACCTTCGCGGGATCGGACGGGAAATTCAGCGAAAATTGCGGGGCTTCTTTACAGCTTTGCGTGGCTCCCGTCGCAGAGGCCGGGATTGGCGGTATGCTTGCATCCGCAGAAATACACCGTCCTGGACTCGGAGGCTTCGAACTTTACCGGGGTAAATTGGACGGTCTTGTGGCTTCCGTCGAAGAACGGTTGACTGGCGCTCTGGCGGCGCGTCGCAGCCGCCCCCCCCCGGGCGCGCCTCCCGTAAGCGGCGGCCGCACTAGAGGTGCCCGGTTTGACCTCCTATCCAGCCGCCCGTATCATCAATAGTGGTACGCGGATCTCCATCCGCCCTCCCTTGCGGCCCTCGTGGCCCGCGCCCCTCCTGGCGGAGTAGCTCAGATGGTTAGAGCGTGGGATTCATAACCCCAAGGTCGACGGTTCGATCCCGTCCTCCGCCACCAATCAAGACCATGGGCAAATATCGCAGCCTCGGGAATCTCTTGCAAGTGCGGGGGCATTTTGGGTGAGCCCATGGCAACCGCTGCGTAAGAGGAATAGTACATTTCTTCTGGCATTTTGACGCTGTCCAATTTGATTCTCACACCGACGCGTGACCGCTACCGCCGCAATTGCAACCCATATTCGTCGAGCGCCAGTGCAAGCCGCTCCAATGCGGTCGCGGTCATCTCCGGATCGCCGCCGATGCCGATGCGGAAGTGATCCGGCATCTCAAAGAATTCTCCCGGAACGACGCTGGTTTCAAAGCGCCCACGCAACAGTTCGACAAACTCCTTCACCGAGCCATGAGTCAATCGCGGAAACGTCACCGTCCCCCATGGACTGCGGAATCCAGCTACATCGCTTCGGCCTCTGAAGAATCCATCAAGCGCGCGGTGGTTTATGTCTAGAATTCCCCGCGCTCGCGCATCAATCTTCGCGAGATTGTCCAGCGCAATAATGCTCAGCAACTCTCCCGGATGCACCGGCGTCGCTCCGAATAGGTCATTCAATCTCCACATGCGCTTTGCGAGTGCCGGCTCTGCGAGTATCCAGCCGCAGCGAATTCCGCTCAGGCCATACGCCTTGGTTAGGCTGTTGGTCACCACAAAACAATCCGCGAGATGAAAGGAAGAGCGCACCGGTTGGTCGTACACCATGTCGAGATAAACTTCATCCACCAGCACGCGTGCACCCACCGTCGAGGCGATACTCGCAATCCGCAGCAACGTTTCCTCGCTGGTGAAGGCGCCCGAGGGATTGTGCAGATTGGTCAGCGCAATCAACTTTGTCTTCGGCGTAATCTTCTCTCTGATCTCATCCGCGTCGATCTGAAAATCGCGTTCGGCGCGACGCTCGAAGCGCAGAATGTTCGCCCCAAGATAAGAAGCGACCTCGAGAATCGGCCCATAGGTCGGCCGCTCAATCAGCACGTCATCCCCAGCCGAGAGCAGCGCCGCCATCGCCAGGTGATTGGCAAACGTTGTGCCGGCAGCCGCCACCACGCAATCGGCGGTCACATCGCACTTGCGCGCCAGCCGCTCCAGAAAAGGCTTGTACCCATACGCATCTGTCCCGTTGATCTCCAGGTCTTGAATCGACACGGGAAGCTCTGCCAGCGGATAACTCATGATGCCGCTGGTGGCCAGATTGTACTTCTCCTGAGACTGGAGCTTGGCCCACTCAAGATAAACCGAAGCTGTAGCACGCGATGAAAAAGTCATCCGATAAACTCCCGTTTCTGCCGGCGCCGCCATCCGAGATATACAGGTACTCCCAGAAGAAGAATCGCCACGCCGATTGAACTATTACGCGGATATTTGTACAACGTATTTGCGACGATCGCCCAGCACGAAAAAACAAACACAAGCGTGCTGAAAGGATGTCCGGGCACACGAAAGCCACGCTGCCTGGGGGCTTCATTGCGGTCGCGACGGCGAAGCACGAACAGACAGGTCGCGGTCAGACCGAAGAAAAGAAAATCAATGGGAATAAAAAAGTTGAGAATCTGCTCATACCTACCCGTCATCGCAATCACGATGGCCCACACGCTCTGTAGAACAATTGCAACCACAGGAACCTGCGTCCTGGGACTCAAGTAAGCGACGCTGCGAAAGAACAGCCCGTCCTTTGCCATGGCGAAATACACGCGCGGCGCAGTCAGCACCGACTGGCTCAGAAAACCCACCGTCGATACCGCTATGCCCAGTGCAATCAGCCGCGCCCCCGGCTCGCCTGCAACCAGCCGCATCACAGCACTGGCTGGCACATTCGTCTCGGCCAGCGCAGTCGCGCCCAGCGCCCGCACGCAGACCAGGTTGACCGAGACGTAGAGAACAACAACGCTCGCAACCCCGATGATCAGCGCCCGCGTCAGATTTCTGCGCGGATTCCTTATCTCACTCGCAATGAAGTTGGTTGTCTGCCATCCGCCATATGAAAAGACAACAGGCACCATCGCTGCCCCAATCGCGGTCATTAGGTCGAGCGATACCGGCCGGTCCAGCACCGGATGAAGCAATGGAAACGGCTTTTTGAGAAGAAAGAATCCCGCCCCAACCAGGCAGGCAACCGCCGCAATCTTCAGCACCATCAGCACGCTCTGAACGCGCCCTCCCGGCTTGACGCCAAGACAGTTTATCGCCGTGAGAACTGCAAGCGTCACAATCACAACGGTCGATTCGGAACAAGGTAGGCTTGTCAGTTCAAGAAAGTAACGCGCAAACGTGACGGCCACAGCAGCCATGCCGCCCGTCTGAATTACCAGCAGCAGCGCCCAACCATAGAGAAACCCGAACACCGGATGGAGCGCCTGTCGCAGGTATTCGTATTGGCCGCCAACTTCGGGGATGCGGTCAGCCAGTTCCGCGTAAACAAACGAGCCGAGGATCGCGATCACGCCGCCGGCGATCCAAACGGACAGGATGAGCACCGGCGAATGCAGCCGCTGCGCGACCACGTAAGGATTCATGAAAATGCCGGCGCCCACGATGCCGCCCATCACCATCATGGTCGCGTCGAAGAGTCCAAGCTGGCTCGACGGCTTGATTTCCGCAGGACCTTCAGTGCTCGAGTTCGATCGTGTCACCGTCAGGATTCTCCGGAATCGGGAAATGCAGCCTAGCCTCCCGAAATCGCGGAGGACCTCTCTCAAGAGTATCTCGACGCTAGCTGCTTTCAGCAAGCACTCGATCTGCACACTGATTCGCGCGCGCAAATCAGCCTCAGCGTTCCGGCAGTTCCTGTCGCATTATCTGCGCCCAGCAGCCCCCATTGCACCACCCACGGCGGAATTGTTGCAAAGACACGTCAATTGCGGGCATTTTGGGTCACTTGAAGCGGCTCGGAGAATGGTGGCCCGTAATCAGAAAGACAGTGCTTCGCCGCGAGAATGCAAAAACCTAGGCCCGCACCGGCCCCGTGGATTCGCGTACCACCAGCTTCGGTTCTACGGTAATCTCATCGCGTGGCGTGGCAGTTCCATGAATGCGATTGAGCAGGCTCTGCGTCGCGATTTTGCCAATCTCCGCCAACGGCTGATTGATCGTCGTCAAGCGCGGCAGTGTGTACGCGGCCGCCTTGATGTCGTCGAATCCGATCACCGATACATCGGCCGGCACGCGCAGATTCGCGTCCTGGAACGCGCGGATCGACCCGATTGCCGAAATATCGTTGAAGGCCACCAGCGCGGTGAATTGCCGCTTGCTGGCCAGCAGCTTTTCCACCACCGGATAGCCAAGTTCGGGTGAGGACATATCGCGATCCAGGCTTATCACCAGTTCCGGCTTGATCTCCAGGCCCAGCCTGTTTGCAACCGCCGTCAATCCCTTCCAGCGCTCGTCGGAATCGGAGCTGAACGGCTGTCCGCGCATGAATGCAATCTTGCGGTGCCCAAGCGAGTAGAGATGAGTCAGGGTCAGCTCTGCGGCCCGCGCATGGTCCAGCAGAACATTCGTTACGCCTTCAATGTGCCTGTGTCCGGCCACGGCAACCACGGGAATCGGAATCGTATGTTCAAGCAGCGTGTCGATCGCGATGATGCCCTGGGCGCCTCGCCCGATGAACATCCGCGTGTACTCTTCTACCAGGCTCTTCTGGTGCCGGTGATGCGCCGTGAAGTAAAAGTATCCGGCGCCGATCAGCTGATCGCCAATGCCGCTCATCACCTGAGTGTGATAACCGTCGCTCAATTCAGGTACCAGAATGCCGATCGTCAGCGTTCGGCGGTTGCGCAGCGAACGCGCCAGCAGGCTCGGCTGGTAGTTCATTTCCTTGGCCGCCGCTTTGATGCGGTCTCGTGTAACCTGCGGAATCGACCGTCCCGGAACATCGTTCAGGACAACCGAAACCGTCGCTGGATTGAGTCCCAGGTGGGCCGCCAGTTGTTTCAGGCTGACGGGCTGGTGGACCAAAGGTCTTAAAGGCTCCTTTTGTCGCTTGTCGTTCGTGTCATCGGTCATTGACTCGTCTCGCGTGCAAGTGCCTTCGCTTTTGCAATCGACTGCACTGATCATTCTACCTATAAATTCAGCAAAATCATCAGAATAACCAACAAACATGCGTATTTCTCGCATGTAAGGGAATTCATTCCGATAACAGCAGGCAATCCTCAAAGTTGTTAGCAGCGATTCTCACTCTAACTAGACTCCAACGCTTGCCAGACAGGCCGAACCTGCCGGTTCAAACAGGCTAAAACCCTTCATTGTCCAAGCGCGTTGAAATCTTCACCCATGAGATAATGAGCTTAGCCAAACCCTGAAATCCTTGTTTCATGCCGACAATGAGACGAAATCTCTGCCACCGCTTCCTGCTTGTACGCTGGATCAGTTTGCCAGGTTCCCTCTGTTTCCAAATAGAAAGACCCTCTTCTCCCACCATCGTTGTCATTCGATGTGCTCTCCGTCTTTTGGCCGCGGCAGCCCTGTGGGCTGGCCCTGCCTTCGCGCTGACTCCTTTTCAGGCTTCCACAGCAAACCACCCACCCCAGCAACGCCCATCTTCAGCCGACAAAAACTCTGCGGATAGTGTGGTCCCCGCCAAATCCGCCATCGAATTTGAAAACATCATCGAATCCTCGAAGATCAAGTTCACGCTCAAAAACAGTGTCACTCCGCAGCATTACACCATTGAAACCATGACTGGCGGCGTGGCCGTATTCGATTACAACAACGATGGACTGCTCGATATCTTCTTCACCAACGGCGCCGCCCTCCCCTCCATGGAAAAGACTGACGCCAGCTACTCCAACCGCCTGTTTCGCAACAATGGCGACGGCACATTTACCGATGTAACCGAAAGCGCCGGCCTCAAGGGCATTGGCTACTCAATGGGTGTGGCAGCCGGCGATTACGACAACGACGGGTTTGTCGACTTGTATGTCACGGGCGTCAATCGCAACCAGCTCTTCCACAACAACGGTAACGGCACCTTCACAGATGTAACTGAAAGAGCCGGCGTAAGTGGAATCATTCCCAAGTATGGCAAAGCCTGGAGCGTGGCGGCAGGATGGTTTGACTACAACAATGACGGCCACCTGGATCTGTTCGTCGTAAACTACCTCGACTACAACATCGCCACCGCCGCGCGCTGGACCGTTCGCGGAATTCCCGCCTACTGCTCACCAGTCGATTACCAGGGAACTCCCAACATCCTTTACCGCAACAACGGCGACGGTACCTTCACCGATGTCTCCGAGCAATCTCATATCTCTCAATACATCGGCAAAGGCATGGGTGTTGCTTTCGCCGACTATGACGACGATGGATTCACCGATATCTTCGTCTCCAACGACACCTTTCAGAACTATCTTCTCCATAACAACGGTGACGGCACATTTACCGAATCCGCCTTGCTTGCGGGGGTCGCGTACAACGCCAATGGCCGCGCCATGGCCGGCATGGGCACGGACTTCCGCGACATCGACAACGATGGAAAGCCGGATATCTTTGAAACATCCATGTTTGGAGATAGCTTTCCCCTCTACAAGAACCTTGGCGGCGGCCAGTTCCAAGATCTCTCAGGCGCAGCAGGTCTCACTCAAATCACAAGTCGAATCACCGCCTGGAGCACCGGGATCTTTGATTTCGACAACGACGGGAACAAGGACATCTTCACCGCCAACGCCGCCATTCTCGACAACTCCATGGAACTCGATCATCGGCCCTATGCAATGCCCAACGGCCTGTTTCGCAACAAAGGCAATCTCACCTTTGAAGACCTCAGCGCCAAAGCCGGCACAGGTTTCGCCGTTCCCCTGCCCCATCGCGGAGCTGCATTCGGCGATCTAAACAACGACGGCAAAATCGACATTGTCGTAGCCGTCATGAACGCCGCACCGCAGATCCTGATGAATCGCTCAGAGAATAAAAACCACTGGATCATCCTCAGTCTTGTCGGGACAAAATCAAATCGCGATGGGTTGGGAACAAAAGTGAAAATCACGACTGCGCGCGGCAGCCAGTACAACGAAGCAACCACAGCTGTCGGTTACAACTCATCAAGCGATAAGCGGGTTCACTTTGGCCTGGGCGATTCCACAGTCATTGACAAGATCGAACTCGCGTGGCCGAGCGGCATCAAGCAGGTCCTGACGAATATTAAAGCGGATCAGATTCTCACCGTGACGGAGGCTGCACACTGAGGTAGGAACTCAGGGTTTCAGATTCTCCGAGATACGTTGCGCCAGATCCACCTGGCCGTTACGATTTAGCAACTCCATTAGCCCCTTCATTACATCCGGCGCGCTTCGTCCGTACGCCGCCAGCGTCTCCGCAGTCAGGTCCGCATTTTTCACGTCCCCTGAATGGAAATATGAATCGCACTCCATATAGAGCAGTTGCGGAACCATTGTCCTCGACTTCTCCAACTGCTGGGCAGCGTCGGCCCAGCGTCCCTGCCGGTACCTCACCTCGCCCATCTCCGCAATCGCCGTCTGGTAGTTCGGATCGTTTGCAAGCTCGGCTTGAAACTCCTTCTCCGCCTTGTCCAGATCGCCCTGCTTTAATGCAAGAATGCCCTCGAAAGTATGCGCGCCGCGTACCGTTGGCTCCATCTGCAAAGCTTGTTGGAGACTGCGCAACCCATCTTCCGTATCACCCATGAAGAGGTATAGCTTCCCAATAAACACATAAGCGCTCGCCGGCGTAGGCGTGTCTCCCTTGAAAGTATCAAGGAACAGCTTTCTAGCTTCCTCTTCGCGATGGTCTGCCAGCAGTTTCCGCGCTGGCCCCTGGATTGAACCATCTCGCCCTGAGCTCTCAAATGATGGAACAAAAGTCGTTTGGTCCATCATCTTATGGTGCAGTTCCGCTTCATGCCGCGACTCCGCGGTCTTGCCCAACCCCGCGTACGCTCTAGACAAGTAGAAGTGTGCGATGATCTGCGTCGGGTCCAGCTTCAACATGTGGTCCAGAGTGTCAATCGCAGATTGATAATTGCCCAGCTCCAGCTCACAATGCCCAAGCTCAAGCATCGACGCCACATCGTCGGGACGCATGGTAACCACGTGCTCCAGCGTACCCTTCGCAGCCTGCCATTCCGAAAGCTTGACCTCAACCGATCCAAGCAGCGCCAGCACGTTTGGGTCATTCGGCTGCTGCTCCGCGGCCTTCTCGGAGTAGGACTTCGCTCCCTGAAAATCCATGTTCCTGAAACTTGCAACACTAATCGCAAAATCAATCCGCGGCAGGGTCGCATCGGCGCGCCGCGCCTTCAGCAGCCATTGCACTCCCGCCTCGCAGTCCCCCGAGCTGCAAAGCAGCTCCCCATACTTCTGCAACACCGATGCATTGTCCGGCTCAATCTTTGCGCACTGTTCTATCGCTTTCAGAGCCCGGTCGTCATTGCCCGTCAGGTGATAGGCCTGCGACAGATAGTAGAGCGCGTCCGCATCCTTTGGAGCCAATTTCAAATGATGCTCGAGCAACTCGACCGCCTTCTCTTTGTCCCCTGCAACCAGCTGATATATCCCAACTTTGAAAAGAAGGTCAGCATCGTTCGGCGCGAGCTTCAGCGCTTTCTGATAAGCCTCGCCAGCTTCGTATTGTCGTCCCGCATCCTCGAGCAGCATGCCCTTCAACTTCAACGCTGGCTCAAACTCCGGATGCTGCGCAAGGAGAGCATCTGCCAATTCCATCGCCTGCTTCTTGTCGCCCTTCTCCGCAAGACTGAGCGCCTGGTGCAGTTGCCTCGTCAACGGTGACTCAACAGCGGGCTTTGGCGCTTGCGCCGCGGATACTCCAACGGCCACCATCAAGCACAATGTGCGCAGGCCTCGAATAAATTGACGAAACCTCTTCACTCCATGCAGCCTGATCACAGTCGTTTGGTCCTCGAAGCCTCTGCAGGCTTGGATGAAACTACTCCTTCTCCTTCTCGCACGATGTAGAAACGATTCGCTGCCAGATTTGCCAACGTTTCCGTCTTCCCATCCGGCCACAGCACCTCGGCCTTATTGACTCGGTCATTCATTCCCAACCCAAAGTGAATGCGCAGATCGTTTTGCGAAAGATAACTTCCTCCGCTGATCACTTCTCCAAGCTGCACCAGGTCACCAGCAGTTGCCCGCACCCGCGCGTTCAGCCCCAGGCGATTGCTCTTCACTCCTTCCAGTTGAAAACTGATCCAGTGGTTCTGCGGTCCACCCTCCGGCCGCAGGATCATTGGCTTGCCCGCCAGGTTCTCAACAATGGCTTCAAGCCTGCCATCGTTGAAGAGGTCGCCGATTGCCATTCCGCGGCTCACCTGCGGAACCTGGATCGCATCCCCCACTTGCTTGCTGACATTTCTGAAAGTCCCGTCTCGCTGATTCAAGAACAGCAGCTTCGGCTCAAGATATTTCACTGAAAGATGCGCGCTATCCACCTGCGGATACACATGCCCATTTACCAGGAAAAAATCCTCCCATCCATCATTCGAAAAATCAACGAAGGCATCGCCCCAGCCCACGTAGCCTTGCGTCCCTCTCGCGATTCCTGAAGCAACCGACACATCGGTGAAGTTCATCCCGCCTTCATTGCGATAGAGCGCCGCATACTCAATGTCGAAATGCGAAAGCAGCAGCGACATTCGCCCGGTATGCAGATAGTCCCCCAGCGCCACTCCCATGTTGGCCTGTTCTGCTCCGTCCTCATTCGCGGCCACGCCCGATGCAAGCGCAACATCTTCAAACTTACCTGCACCATCGCCTTGATAGAGATAGTTAGCCTGCCCATCGTTCGTCACGAACAGATCGAGTTTGCCGTCGTTGTCAAAGTCCGTCCAGATCGCCGTCAGGCCATAGCGATGCTCCGGATCGCTCACACCGGCCTTCTCTGAAACGTCTGTGAACGTTCCATCGCCATTGTTGTGGTACAGATTGTCTGCCGATCCCTTCAGTCCGTGCGGGCCGCACTGTACATCAAAGCCAAGGTACTTGCACGTTTTGCTCGAACCGAATGCAGGCAGATCATTGAGATGAAAATCTACATAATGCGAAACAAACAGATCCGCCCAGCCATCTCCGTCGTAGTCGCCGAAAGCCGCTCCAGTCGCCCAGCCGGCATCGCCGCTTAACCCGGCCTGCTTGGTCACGTCAGTAAAGGTTCCGTCGCCGTTGTTGCGATAGAGCACCACGCCGCCAAGGCAAGTCACCAGCAGATCAGGTCTGCCGTCGTTGTTATAGTCGCCCACCGATGCGCCCATCGCCCAGCATGGAGTTCCAACTCCCGCCTTGTCCGTAACATCGGTAAACGTCCCGTCGTGGTTGTTATGGTAGAGCGCACTCCGGGCGGTCTTCCCATGCAGCGCCATCTCCACGGTCGGCGCGTTGGTAAAGAAAATGTCCGGCCAGCCATCGCCGTCGTAATCAATCAGCGCTACACCCCCGCTCATCGATTCAACAATGAATTTCGCATCCGAACTTGCGATATGTTCAAACTTGATTCCTGTCGAATCGGTGATGTCCACCAGTTGCGGATAGTTCGAGAGCGGCCCGCTAGCCTTGCTCTCCGCGGCCGCCTTTTGCCGCTCAGCTTTCGGCAGCGGCGTAGCCACGCCCATCTGCCCCGTCGCCACCGAGCGCAGGCTCAAAACCAGCATTGCAATGCACAAACGTCGAAGCACCGCTCCCCGGATCCCTGCTTCGGCCGCACGCCGCGCCAGGAAATTACTTCTCATCCTGCTCATCTACTCGAATCTCGCTGGGCTGCACCTGTAGGTCCTTGTAGACAGCGCGTAACTTCTCTTTCATATCTTTGTATTTTCTGTAGAGTTCCACTTCGCGTTTCGCGTCCTCCACCTCGCCCTTCTTACGGTAAAGCGTGGCCAGGCGGTAATGGGCAACCGCGTTTGTCGGCTCCAGTTGCACCGTCTGTTCCAGCAAAGCCTGCGCCTTGTCTAGTTGATTCATCTCAATCAATGTCTTGGCCAGTCCTAGCTTCGCATCCGAATCCCCGGGCGCCAACTCCACAGCCTTCGAGTATTCCGTGTAAGCCTGCTTGGTGTTCCCCTTGACAGCGTCAATCTCGGCCAGCCTGCACTGTGTCTTCTCGTCCAAGGGATTCTCGATCAAGGCGGTTCGATATTCCTTCTCCGCCTCTTTCTTCAATGTCACATCCTGCGAAGTATTGAGCAGTTCCGCCAACTCATAATGAACGGCAGGAAGATGCGGATCGATAGCGATTGCCTTGCGGAATTGTGCAACTGCTCCGTTCGTATTTCCTTCCTTGATCTCCTCGTGGGCCATTAGTTGGTGCATCTGAGCGGAATCCGGCGCGACCACCGACAACGACAGCATCGATTCCCCGGACAAGTCAGAAAACGTGCGGTAAGCGGCATACTGCACCTCCGGATTTTCCGGATATGCTTTGCGAAGCTGGAGCATTGTCCCGGCCGCAACGTCAAGGTCGCCACTCTGCGTATAAATCCCCACCAGTTCCAGTCCTACTTGTACTTGAAGCTTCTTATCCTGCAACTGCGGAAACGACGTTTCCAAGTCCTTGCGCGCGTCAGCGGAATCCGAGGTGTGCTCCTCGGCAAGACCCAGCAATGCCTGAAGTTTCCATAAGTCCGGTTGTAACTTGGTCGCAGCCCGTAGTGCGGGAACGGCGTCGTTGTAATCGTGTTGAATGAAGAAGAGCAGCGTTCCCAGATTTCCCTGGGCTTCCACATTGCCGGGATCGAGAGCGACAAGCGCCTTCAACTCCGGTATCGCCAGATCCGGCTTCTGGTCCCTGAGATATTGCTGCGCCATCTGCGCATGGTATTTGATCTGATCCTGATTGCTCGACGATTCCTGACACACTGATTGAATGGAGGCAACCGGTAGCAAAAGCGCGGTGAACAGCAGAGTTTTGGCGATCATGGCAGTCACATCATACCAAACGATGATTATTGAGAAGGCCGCACGCGAAAAGGACGGCGATCTCTCGCCGTCCTTTTCGGGTTGAAGTTGAGATAGGCTCTTATGTCAGAACGACAGGCGTCCGTAGATCTGCATCGTCCTGCCGTTAACCGTGGTGCTCGTAATGTTGGTCGGCGAATCAGTACCAACTGCTGTACCGTTCGGTTGCCCGAAGCTGGGATGGTTGAGCGCGTTCTGCGCGTCGGCGCGAATCTCGAATTTGATTCCTCTCTCCGGCAGGATGTCAAACGTCTTGCCAAAGGAGAAATTCAAATTATTCAAGCCGGGGCCGTAGACGGTATTCCTGAGGAAAGTACCGTAGGTGTTGGGCGCTGGAATTGCAAAGGCAGTGGGGTTGAACCACTGTTTGATGGTTCCGCCTCCAGACTTGTAATTCCCGATGAGGTCTGCTTCCTGGGTGTAGCATCCGGACAAGTTCCCGGAGTTATTGCTGCATCCCGTGGTGATTCCCATCGGGTTACCACCCTGGTCGACCCATGTGGCTGAAAACTGCCAGCCGCCCAGGACTTCATCGGCAATCAGGTTGTCGTTCAGGAACTGCCTTCCTTTGCCAAAGGGCAGCTGGTAGATTGCCTCGCCCTTCAGCATGTTCCTGATATCGAAGTTGGAGTTGCTGTAGTTCTGGTTAATGGCATACGCATTCTGGTAGTTCTGCCATCCCATGCGGCTGCCCCATCCCGAAGAGTCCATATCGTCCAGGAAGTGGGACCATGTGTAGTTGACTGAGAACTGCAGCCCGTGCGTCATGCGCTTAGTAATGGAGGTTTGCAATGCGTTGTAGTTGGAGACGGCATTGTTGGTGCTGCCGTTAACGGAGCTGAATAACGGATACGGCGTCGCAATTGCACCTTGTCCGAGTTCGCTTTCGGGCACCTGATCGATGTCCAGGGAACCGGTGTTAAGGTGGTCGCCATGATTGCCGACATAGGCAACCGATGCAACATAGTCCGTTGCAAATTGCCGCTCGACGGCGACCGAGAACTGGTAGTTCGTCGGAATCGGCGTGTGGTACTGATTGTAGGTCGGGTTCTGGCCATTCTGGGCCCACGGAGTAGTCGGAGCAGTTATGTATGCCTGAGCGATCGTCTGCGGATTAAAGCCCACGCCTCCACAACCTGGGTCCTGCGTGTTGGGTGTAGTGAAGGTTGCATTGATATTGACAACCTCGCAAAGTCCGTTGGTGGTGTTTGTATCGTTGATGCCGCCATTGCTGCCGAATGCGGCTCCAAGACCTTGCCCATAAGTGTCCTCGCTCCATGTGGACGAGTACACGCCGAGGCCGCCCCGAAGGACCGTGTTGTTCATGAACTGCCAGCTGAATCCCGCGCGCGGCATAACGATGTTGTACTTGGGATCTTGGAGAGTTGTGCGGCCATTCGCTCCGCTGAAGGCATACCACATGCCGCCGAGAACAGGAGCACCTGGGGCAATCCCGTTAATCGTTGAGCCGGAAACGTTGAAGTTGGTCACCGCGGGATCCCAGGCAGCCTCATTGCCGCGGACACCGGACCAGCCGGTCATGACCTCATAACGCAGGCCCAGGTTCACAGTCAGGTTTGGCTTCACCTTCCAGTCGTCCTGAATGAAGAATTGCGGGGTCTTCCATCTTCCGCCGTACTCCGGCACGTTCTCAGCGCTCCACTGCTGCGTCTGGCCCAGCAGGAAATCGGCATAGGAGAAGCCGTCATAGGGGGATGTGAGATTGCCGCCTGCTGCGGTATAGGTACCGCCATAGGTCAAGCTTGCCGCGTTGAGGTTCCCCCAGTTGGTTGAGTCGGCCCGGTTGATCAGGAACTCACCACCGAAGTGCAGAACGTGGCGGCCCTTGATCAGTGTGACTACGTCTGACGGATCGAAGAGATATTCCTTGTAGACAGCATTGGTTCCAGGTGCAAGGTTGCCGTCAAAGTTATCGATACTGATCGTTGGGAAGAGGTCAACTTCAGCAAAGTTCAACCCAAGCTTTTCGGGCCAGCCCTTGCTGAGGGTTTGCGGAACAAAGAAGTTCAACTGATCCGTAAAGCCCATGCGCGCTTCGTTGACCAGGTGCGAGGTCGGGGACCAAACATCGGAGACCGAGGCGTTGTCGCGGCTGACGTCTCCGCTATAGCAGTTGAACGGGCAAATGCCCTCATTGACATATTTGTCCGGGTTGTCGCTCTCCGTCTCCGCAAGCGTGAGCCGATTCTTGGGGGTGACATCGACGTCCGCGCGGCCAAACCACTTGATGTACGGGTTGGTGCTTGGGGCGCTATAGACGAAATTGTTTTCGTTGTAGCCTTTGTTTGGAACTGGTGTACCCGCTGTGTTGCTAGCCGGAAACAACTTCTGAATCGCCTGCGACACCGGGCTGATCATCGAGGAAGGAATCTTGTTGCCGTTGCCGTATTCCGATGCAAAGCTCTGCCTCTGGACACAAGGCGCGGCTTGAGTAAGTGTTCCGCTCGGATTGGTTGAAGTAATGTACGCCGCGTCGGTATAAGTGCAAGAGCCCGACGTAACCATTACCTGCGTAGTTGGATCGTAAAGAGTCGGATTGCCGGTAAAGTCTCCGCTCATCATCGCCGGGGTCGGCTCGGTGCTGAAGCCAGGGTTTGATCCACCGTGATCGATCGTCCTGTCGTAATCGAAAAAGAAGAACGCCTTGTGCTTGATGATCGGGCCGCCCACGGCGCCGCCAAAGTTGTTGAAGTGGAGGACAGGAACTGTCCCCGTGCCGAACGCGTAAGTTGCGGCATCCAGCGCATTGTTCTGGAAATACTCATAGCCGGCGCCATGATACTTGTCGCCACCGCTCTTTGTGATCTGGTTGTAGACCACGTCGCCCACACCGTATTGGGCTGAGAACGCTGTAGCGCTGACCTTGACTTCCGCCGTGGTCTCAAAGACCGTGACGTCGGAGTTCTGGCTCATAGGAAGCGTGGTTGTGGCACCGTCCTGCAGCATGCTGGCAAACGGCAGATTTCCGTTGATTGAAGTAGCCATTCCCGCGGTGAGATTGTTGGACGAATTCTCAGGCGCACCAGAAGAACCGGGCAACAGGATGATGAAGTTCTCCCAGTCTGCGCCGCCGCCATTCAAGCCGCCCACCTGGGGCAGATTCACAATGGTGTCTGCCTCCATGACGCCTTCCTGCGCGCCTGACTCTGTCGACAGCATGGCGACATCGGTATTGACAACAACCTGCTGCGAGATTTTGCCCACCTGTAGCTTGGCATCGATGGTTACGGTTGCTTGCTCAAGGTTGATCGGACCGCGAACATAGGTCTCAAAGCCGTCCTTGGTAAAAGTCAACAGGTAGTGGTCCTCTACGATTGCTCCTGTATCGAAGAGTCCCGCGTTGTTTGTTACGTACGTGGTCGTAGTTTCCTTATCCACGTCTTTCACCGTAACCGTGACACCGGGAATGAGAGCTCCCGTTGAATCCGTTACCGTTCCGCGAATCTCGCCTGAGTTGGCGGCCTGCGCAAAACATACCCCGCTTCCAGACATTGCCAGAAGAAGGGGCAGAATCCATCGCATCGTAAGTTTCATGTACTGCCTCCTGAATTGATTCCCGTCCAAACTGCTCCGGCGCCGAGGCAATATTCGATCCCCCAGGAACTGCAAACTGCGTCCTGAGTGCCCAAATCCCGCCGCTGCCGGCCACGCATGCTCCTTGTCCGCCAAACCCGAAATGCAACCTTCGACAAACGGTTGTTTACTGCACATTTCGTGGCTTGTTTTGCATGCGGCGAGGATTACACCACGTAGAAATAACGATTGTCAAGCAGGATAATTTTGGACGATCCCCACTAGACAATCGGTTTGTTTACGAATAAAGTGGCTCGGTGACGGATTCTGCGGCTGTGCCGCCACTTTTTGCCGTCCGGGCTGTTTATTTGCCCGAAGATGCCGCGTAACGGTAAGAAAACGTTTGTCTTACACTTTTCCATAGTGCCGGGCAAATGCGAAAGCTTGGGCAGACATTCCATGAAATCCCGCACTCGTCGCGTCTTTCTGCAGCATGCCGCCACCTTGGCCGCCGGGCTCGGCTGCACCCGTAATCTGCCTTCTTTTGCACAGGCCAATTCCCTTCCGCAGAAGCCCCGTGCCTGGGTCACTGCCGGTGAAGATCGCTACAAGGAGCTGGCCGTCGAACAATGGCAACCGACTTCCAGCCACGTCCCCTCTGTAGAAGTTGATAGAAGTAAACGATTTCAGAGCATCCTTGGCTTCGGCGCGGCCTTCACCGATTCCTCCTGCTACCTGCTGAACCGCATGGATCCGTCACAACGCCAGGCGCTCATGGATGAGTTTTTTGGCCAGCGCGGACTTCGCCTCTCTCTCGGCCGCACCTCCATCGGATGCAGCGACTACTCGCGCAATGCATACACCTACGACGACTCCCCGGCGCCCGATCCCACCCTGAAAGAATTCAGCATCGACCACGATCGCGCCTACATTCTCCCCACGCTGCTTGACGCGATGCGCATCAACCCCGAGATGTTCTTCTTCTCTACCCCCTGGAGCCCGCCCGCCTGGATGAAAGCCGGCAACTCCCTCCTCGGCGGTTCCATGCATAAGCAGTACTTCGAGGCCTACGCACAGTACTTCGTGAAGTTCATACAGGCCTACAAGGCGGCCGGCATCGCCATCAGTGCGGTCACCACGCAGAATGAGCCGGACACCGATCAGGACGGCCGAATGCCCGCAGCCATCTGGGGACAGGAATACGAAGCCGGATTCATCTCGGAGTTCCTTGGGCCGGCCTTGCGCAATACCTCACCCGATACGAAGATCTGGCTCCTCGATCACAACTACAATCTCTGGGGACGCGCCGAGGATGAGCTCAGTGATCCTCGGGTCTTCGAGTTTGTCGACGGTGTTGCCTGGCACGGCTACGTGGGAACCCCGGATGCCATGACCAGAGTCCACGACGCCTTTCCCGGCAAGCATGCTTACTGGACCGAGGGAGGCCCCTTCGTCGACGCTCCCGACTACACCACCGATTGGGCCAAGTGGTCCGGCACGTATGCCGGCGTCCTCAAAAACTGGGCGCGCTGCATCGTCGGCTGGAACTTTGTTCTCGATGAAAAAGGCGACCCCAATATCGGACCCTTCACTTGCGGCGGCATCGTCACGCTCAACTCCAGAACACAGAAGCTCACGCGCAGCGGCCAATATTGGGCCTTCGCCCATTACTCCAAGGCCATTCGCCGCGGGGCGCGGGTGCTCGCCACAAAAGGCGCTCTGCCCGGTGTTGAACATGTAGCCTTTGCCAACCCCGACGGAGACTACGTCCTCGTTCTCACCAACCCGGGCGAAGCTCGCGAGATCTACTGCGCATTCGAAGGCAAATCTCTGCACCTCACGCTACCCGAGGATTCAGTCCTCACCCTCCGGTGGAGCTGAAACCAGAGTTACTTTTCACTTCCTCGCTCTTTCACTTATTCACTCGTTCACTTGTTCACTCGATGAAAAGGCCTTCTCGCAAGGAGAAGGCCTTTTCATGTCTCTTATATTCCAGCCCTATTGGAACTGAAACCAGTTCACATTGGAGATGCTCTGGCTTGCTCCCCCTCCCGTGAATACGACGTACAGAGTATGCACGCCTGTTGCCCCCGTGACGGTTCCGTTTACTGTCGTCCAGCTCTGCCATCCTCCGGTCACCGGCAGCGTCACAGTTGCGATTGGCGTGCTGGTCATACTGTCCAGATAGAATGTCGCCGTGCCGCCGTTGCCATCGCTGGCCGTGCGCACGTTCACCTGGTTTGGAGAAGAACTCCCGAAGTCCACGTTCTCATACACGGTGTAGGCGCCAGGCGAGATGTAACCAAGATCGTATTCACCGGTCGAGTCGCCGGTAGTTTCGGTTTCAAGCCCCGATTCGCTGGAAAAGCTTGAGCCCTGGATCTGCGCGGTTGCCTGAACCGGCGGCGTAGCGCCGCTCACGTTGCCCGTCCACGTAAACGTTGCCGCCGCCGTCGCCGGCAAGGTATAGCTGAATGACTGCGTGCCCCACTGCACGTTGAATGTCTGGCTTGTGGTCGTGCTGTTGTATGCAATCAATGCCATCGAGCTATCTGGATTTTTGAATGCCACGCTGGCAATCGCAGGCGTATCGCTTGAGTACACACGCACTGCGCCTGGCAGCACGTATTTGCTGTAGTGCCCAAGAGTGTAGTACTCAATGTCCTTGGTCACCGCGCCCGTCGTGCCGTTCACCGTCACAATCGGTGTGCAAGTATCGCACCCACCCAGGCCAGGAACGTTCTGTGTCAGGTTCGGCCCAAGGTTCTCGTTCAGCGCAAGGCTCCATTTTACAAATGACTTGGCAGAGTTGCGCAGCACTTGCGTAATCTCCAACATGTCGGTCGTGAATTGATCGGTCTGCCAAGTGCCGCCGGAGTGTTCCGTCTCCCACGTTCCCAGCGTTGGAAATTCATTCTGCACCAGTTGCTGCGCGCCCGGCGCGCCTGCGTACCCATGCCACGCCGTGCCCGCAACCTGCGTCAATTGCTGAGTCGTCAACCCGCTCAACACATACTCTGGATAAGACGGCGTATCCCAGTTGTGATCCCACACGAACACCTTGGTGGAAAGATTTGCTGTCGAAAGCGCCGGCAACACATAACCCTGCAGTAAGGCCAACTGCGTCGTGTCCTGCATCAGCATGCTTGGATAAGCCGTAGTCACGTTTTCCGGCTCATTCTGGATCGAGATGTAATCAATCGGAACACCCGCTGCTTTGTAAGCCTGAAGAAATTTAACAAAGTAGTTGGCGAAGGCCGTTTCATTGGCCGAAGTCTCAAGCAGGTCTCCTCCGAGCATCGAAACCGGGCTCATCGAAGCTGGATCCTTCATCCATCCCGGCGGACTCCATGGGTTCGCCATCAGCTTCATCTCCGGGTTTAATCCCTTCGCCGCCACAATCAGCGGCAGAATGTAAGCCTGATCGTGCGCAATCGAAAAGTCCGTCAATGGAAGATCGGTCGTTCCCACCGGCTGGTCGTCGTAGGAGTAAACCGACAGCGCGATGTCCGATGCGCCCATGGGAATGCGCATGAAGCTTAGCCCGATCCCATTGCCGTTGCGCGTGAACAAGTCGTTCAGCGTTCCTGGAAGATCCGCAGAGGGCTCAGTTTTCTCCAGCAAATACGCGGCTGAATCGGTAAACGCCGCGCCGAATCCCTCCATCGACTGGTACTGCTGCGTCGGGTCAACCACGACCGTGTTCGTTCCCGCGTCCGCCGTGCTGGTGGTGAAGTTCACGCTGGGCTGAGCAGTCAAAAGATCCGACTCGTCATTCGTGCTCATCACCACCGAAACCGCCGATGCCGATCCCGGAAATGTGTATGCACCCGTTGCGACCGCGCTGTTTGAATAGCCGGCCGCAACCGCGATCGCATTGATCGTCGTCGTGGTTGAGACAGAGATGGGAGTCCCCGCCGAAAACAGCGTCGAATTCGCGGTTGGATTCGATCCATCCGTCGTGTAGTAGATCGCCGCCCCAGTCGTCGTATCGGCAAGCGAAACCGACTGTGCCGTTGTGTAGCTGCCCGGTGCCGGCAAGAAGGTCGGTGTCGCCGCGGCCGGCAGGTCGATCGTGTATGTTCCGGTAGCAACCGCGCTGCTCGAATATCCTGAGGCCACGGCAATTGCGTTGATCGTTGTCGTCGCGTTCACCGCAATGGGCGTCCCGGGCGTAAATGCAGCCGAGTTCGCAGTGGGCGTCGAACCATCGACGGTGTAATGAATCACCGCTCCGGTCGTGGTGTCCGCCAGGCTCACAACCTGCGCCGCTGTGTAGGTTCCAGGCGTCGGGCTGAAAGTTGGGGTCGCTGCAGCCGGTAGATTGATCGTGTAAGTGGCCGAACCAACAGCGCTGTTCAAATAACCGGTCGCGATCGCAATCGCCTGAATCGTTGTCGTCGAGCTCACCGCAATCGGCGTTGCCGCAGCAAACAGAGTCGACGCGCTGGACGGCGTCGTTCCATCCGTCGTGTAATAGATTGAAGCCCCGGCAGTGGCGTCGGACAAACTCACCGACTGCGCAGCGGTAAACGTTCCACCTGCGGGGCTGAATGTCGGCGTCGCTGCAGTCTGCGTTTGCTGTGTGCCTCCGCCACCGCCGCTGCCGCATCCCGCAATCCAAATCATGGTGAAAGCAACTGCAAGAATTCCTCTGCGCACGGGCATCCAGTCCTCCTAAAAAAATCGCGTAGGCTCCAAACGCCACCTTCCGCGACAAACAAGGGGGCGCTTGACGTGCATTTGTATTGCAAAGTCCAATGGCGCATGCCCGCGCTCTCTTGAACCATCCGATCACTGCCCAATCCGCGCTTCCCACTCACGCTTCAGCATACGCCGAGGGGCAATTTCGGTAGCTTTAAGACAATCGGTTTTCTACAAGTTTCCAGAAACTTCAATCCATTCACGGGAGCGAATTATCAGCCGCCCCATGTACGGCTGTCAAGGAAACAGAAATTCGATTTACTCAATAGAAAACGATTGTCTAACGGTATTGTCTGCTCAAACCACTGCCCATCCCAACCACCATGAAAACACAAGAGTTAATGCACGGATTCCCGTGGAAATGCTTTAAACATACGATTTGTCTTAAATTTATTTCACTAAATCGATCTACTAATCCGGTTCCGCTCTCAGCCCTATCCGCTTTAGAACGAGTATGGCGCCTTTTGATCATGTAGTCGCGCGATCCTGGGCCGGCCGTAAGCTTACCGTCAGCAGAATAATCATCAGCAGCGCGGCGCAGCACGGCGCAATCAGTCCGTAACGCAGCGATCCATATTGGGCGGAAAGAACACCCGTGAGCCAGGGGAAGATCGCAGACCCCAAACCAGCGACCGCAAAGATCCATCCCCGCGACGTCCGCTCCAGCAGGTACGAGAGTAGAAGCGGATAGAGCGGCCCCACGCTTAGTCCGGCCAAGGCCGCAGCCACCCGTATCAGAGTGGGGTTGTTGGCACCTACCAGCAATGCGACCGAAGACGCCGCACCCCAAAGCGTTACGTAGAGAACGCTGCGCCGCCCTATCATCGCCAGCAACCGCGTTGAAAATGCAAGCCGGCTGAGCATGATTCCACCCCAGAACACCGCGGTTGCAATCGCGGCGCCGCCCAGGCCTGCTCGATCGGCGCGATGAGAGTACGTCGTCAACCACCCGCTCAGTGAACCCTCCACGCCCACCGCGCAAACCGACAGAATCACCAGCGGCAGCAGGGCACCCAAATGCGCGGGACCCTCTGTTTGCGTGGCTTTCGTCGCCGTCTGCGCACAATTCTCCTCCTGACGCTCTCGCACGAGCACCCAGATCAGCAGAAGCAGAAACAGTCCCTGAAGCGTAAAGAACAACGGCCGCAGGCTCGCTCTGTGCAGAAAAGGCATAAACAGCAGCGGCGCCGCTGTCGCGCCCGCCGACCACCCAAAGTTCAGCCGCTCCAGCATCGCTGCCCGACCCTGCCCGTATCGGTCTGAAAACAGGAGGCTGGTCGAAGTCATCGCCATGCCCAACCCAAGCCCGAAGAAAAGAAAAATGGGAAATGCCAGCTTCGGGCCGGCAAATGTCAGCGCCCCCGCCATCACCACCAGCAGCCCATATCCGCCCACAAGCGATCGAATCCGATTGGGGCCGGTCAGCAGCGCGCCCGCAGACGAGCCCAGAAATTGCAGAAAGAAGAGGAAGCCTGCCGTATCGTCGCGCAACCCCCACGCCTGCGACAGCGACGGCAGCAGCACGCCCAGCATCACCGTTCCCGCTCCGGTGAGCCCAAAGCCGACACCCAGCACCAGGCTAGAGAGCGCCCGGCTAGACACAGTCCGACGGCTTTGAGACGCCTCAACAGCAGAATCAGTTTGCTTGGTCATGCATCTCCGGCAGCGCTCGCCCACGAATTATAGCGTTCGTGGTGAGCGCGCGATGCACATGCATCGCTTCAAAGAGCATCGCGTTCTAAAATGCGAAAGGCATCTAAAACAAACGAGTTGCCTCACTGCGTATTGCCCACTCGTTAAACAATCGGGGATCGAAATGAAGCGTCGCACATTTCTGAACTCGCTGGCAGGTACGACCGGTCTTCTGCTCGCAAACTCCGCGCCGGCGTTGGGCTTGATCGACCTCGTCCCGGTTGGAGATGCGCAAATCCACCGCGTACTTGCCGTCTTCAAGTGCCACTTCGATGCCGGTTTCGTTGATACGCAAGCCGCCATCGTCAAACGCTACTTCGAGGTGTTTTTCCCCAAGGCAATCGCCACAGCAACTTCAGTGAGCCAGGGCGGCCCCAGAAAGTACGCATGGACCACTGGCTCCTGGCTGCTCTACGAATATCTTGAACAGGCCAATACGGAGCAGCGCCGCCAAATGGAAGCAGCCATCGCCGCTGGTTACATCAACTGGCATGCGCTTCCCTTCACCTGGCAGACCGAAATGCTCTCACCCAGCATGATCTCCGGCTCGCTCGCCCTCTCGCAGTCCCTCGACCGCCGCTTCGGCCAGACCACCACCGGCGCCAAAATGACGGATGTTCCTGGCCACACCCGCGGTCTCATCCAGCCGCTCGCAGAAGCCGGCGTCACCTTCCTCGACATCGGTGTCAACCACGCCAGCACGCCCGCGATCCTTCCTCCGCTCTTTCAATGGAAAGACCCAGCCGGACACACGCTATCAGTCATGTATCACTCCGGCTACGGCGGCATCAACGTAGTCCCTGGCTCCGACGCAGCAATCGCCATCTTCGTCCGCGGAGATAACAGTGGCCCGCATACTCCCGACGAAATCACTCAGATTTTCGCAACCCTGAAAACCCGCTTTCCCAACGCCAAGATCCTTCCCACCAACCTCACTTCCGTAGCCAATGAGTTATCCAGACATTCCGCCTCACTTCCCGTCGTAACTCAGGAGATAGGCGATACCTGGATTCACGGCGTCGGCAGCGATCCTCTCAAGGTCGGAAGATACCGCGAGTTAAGCCGCCTGCGCGAACGTTGGATTAGCCAAGGGCATTTCAAAGCTGGCGACTCGACCGATGTTCAGCTTCTCCGTCACGTTCTGCTCGAGGTAGAACACACATGGGGCACTGACACCAAGACCTGGCTTGACTTCGATCACTATCTGCCCAATGACCTTGCCGCCATGCTGGATACACCGCACTACAAAGTGGTCGCCTTCAGTTGGCTGGAAAAGCGCCAGGATTTATTCTCCGGGGTCGAAGCGCTCCCGCCCACTCTGCGCACCGAAGCCAAAGCGGCAATCGATGCAATCGATCACCGCAAACTCAATCCCATCGTCTCGAACCTCGAGATAACTCGCGATCTAACTCAAGATATTGAAACAATGCACTTCGTTCTGAAACTCGACCCAAAGACGGGCGCCATCCATCGCCTGCACGACAAGAGATCCAGCCGCGAGTGGGCCTCGCCCGACCATCCCCTAGCGCTCTTCTCCTACCAGACTTATTCCGAGCCGGACTACAACGTCTTCATGAAGGATTACTTGATTATTCCCGACGCCTGGGCCCGTCAGGACTTCGGCAAGCCCAACATCGGCAAATATGGCGCCGTCGGCCGCATCTGGGAACCGAAACTCACCCACTTTGAATACGCCGAAGATGCAGCCGCCCATCGCCTCATCGCGCATCTTCAAATCGCCGATCCCGCATCGCTCTCAAGCGGCATCGCCGCCTTCCCTGCCCGCATCGCAACCGAATTCATCCTGCCCAAAGCCGACCCCATAGTCGAAATCAATCTCTATTGGGAATCGAAACCCGCCACCCGTCTACCCGAAGCGATCTGGTTTACCTTCAACCCCGTCGCGCCCAACGCCAAAGGCTGGACGCTCCACAAAGCCGGCCAGGAAATCTCGCCCTTTGACGTAGTCGATTCCGGCAACCGCCACATGCATGCAGTCTCAGACGGCGTCTCCTACAAAGACGGTTCGGGCAGCCTGTCCCTCCTCACCCTCGACGCGCCTCTGGTCGCCCTCGGCCATCGTTCCGCACTCGAGTTTTCCCGCCAGCAGCCCGATCTGGCAGGCGGCATGCACTTTAATCTCTTCAACAACACCTGGGGCACCAACTACATCATGTGGTACGGCGAGGACGCGGCATTCCGCTTCATCCTCCGCCCATAACGGACAATCCGCTAATTGCCTACAAACCAATCCCGTTTAGAATCAGCAGCGACCAGTTCACTCATTCACTCGTTCACTGTCTTACCTCACTCATTCACTGTCCCTCGTCCACTCTTTTGCTATCATTAACGTCTATAAGGTGAGTGGCCTGTTCCCCTTCAAGGGCTGCCCCGGCGGTGAGTGTGCCTAGAGTTTTCCAGCGTCTTGTCTTCGTAGTTTCCGTGGCAATCTTTGCCGCCCTCGGCCTCGGCTTCGCGATGGGTGAATTCGGTCTCTTCGGCGTCCATGCCGGCGGAGATCAGGATGGCGCCTACCGCCAGATGCGCGTTTACGCCGAGGTCCTCAAGAAGGTCCAGACCGACTACGTCGTCGAGCCCAACATCAATGACGTCACCACCGGCGCGCTCCACGGCCTGCTCGAGTCCCTTGACTCTGACTCCAGCTACCTCACGCCCACCGAATACAAAATTTACAAAGATCGCCCCACCACCGGCGTCGCCCAGGTCGGCATCAATGTCTCCAAACGCTTCGGCTATGCAGTCATCGTCTCCGTCGCACCCGGCTCGCCCGCAGACCACGAGCACCTCTCCGACGGCGATGTCATTGAGTCCATTGGTGAACAATCCACCCGCGAACTCTCGCTGGCCGTAATTCGCCTCCTTCTCGATGGGAAGCCCGGCACCACCGTCACCCTGAGCGTGATCCGTCCCCGCAAGGCCGATCCCGACAAGCTGACCCTTACCCGCACCATCACTGCATCGCCCGCCCTGGCTGAGCAGGATTACGACAACGACACCATCCTTTATCTCAAGCCCGGCGTCCTCACAGCATCGCGCGTGGATGAGATCGCCGCCAAGCTCAAGGCCGCCGGCAAGAGCCACAAAGTGCTTCTCGACCTGCGCGACTCCAACGGTGACGACCCCAAGCAGGGCATCCGCTTGGCCAACTTCTTCCTCAAGCAGGGCACCATCGCAACCCTTCAGGGTCAGAAGTACACCACTGAAACCTTCACCGCCGATCCGGCGCAGTTCATTACCGATTCGCCCTTGGCCATCCTCGTCAATCGCGGCACCTACGGCGCTGCTGAGCTGACCGCCGCGGCCATTGAAGACGCCAAGCGCGGCGATCTCGTCGGCGAGCGCACCTTCGGCGAAGGCTCGGTGCAAAAAACCATCGAACTCCCCGATGGCGCAGCCCTGCTGCTCACCGTTGCCAAGTTCGAAGGCCCAGCCGGCAAAAAGATTCAGGACGAAGCCGTTGTGCCCAACGTTGTCGTCGGCCAAACCTTCGACGACGAGGACGAGTCCGCCCCCGCACCCAAAGGCGACGAGACGCTCGACAAGGCTCTCAATCTGCTCAAGGCCAAAGCCGCGTAGCAAAATCCGCAATCACGCCCCAGAAGCCCGCCGCGCGCGGGCTTCTTTCTTTTCTGCGCAATCATCTGCCCATCAAACTCGCCTGCCTCGGTTCTTTCGTCTGTAACCTGCAATCTCGCATTCCCACCCTTGCACCCCGTGGTTCGCTCGTGCCACTCTTCACACCCGCGCCCCTCGGTTTGGTGCTAGCCTTACCCTGAAGCAGTCTCTCTCCAACAACCTTTTGAGACCTGCTCACGAGGCTTGAATCGCTTGGCTGCCACTCCCTCCCAGCCTCCCGAACCGCGACCTTTCGCCCGGCGTCCCCGGCTTCAGGTTAAGCCGGTTCCACCTAACCGCCGCCGCAAGCTCGCCGGACGGTTTGCCCTAGCTGGTTTGCTCGTCCTGGCAGTCATCACCGGCTCGCTCGCCGGCCTGACCCTCGTCTATTCGGTCGACCTCCCCCAGATCAACGATCTGGAGCGTTACCGTCCCTCCACCACCACCGACCTTTACGACCGCAAAGGCCGCATCGTCGGCTCCTTCGCCCTCGAACGCCGCGTGATCGTCAACTACGACGACTTCGCCCCCATCCTCCGCGAAGCCGTTATCTCCATTGAAGACAAGAGTTTCGAGTCTCACTGGGGCATCAACGTTTTTCGCGTCGTCGGCGCAGTATGGCACGACATCCGCTCCCACGGCCGCGCCCAGGGCGCATCCACGCTCACCATGCAGCTGGCGCGCAACCTTTTCCTCTCCTCTGAGCGCACTGCTGCCCGCAAGGTCCAGGAAGCCTACCTCGCCATACAAATCGAGCGCGCCTTCACCAAGCAACAGATCTTCACCCTCTACGGCAACCAGATCTACCTCGGCCACGGCATGTACGGCTTTGAGGCCGCTTCGGAGTTCTACTTCTCCAAGCACGCCAGCCAGCTAAACCTCACTGAGGCCGCGCTGCTCGCCGGCCTTCCCAAAGGCCCCGTTGCGTTTTCGCCGCTCCTGAATCCTGAGAAAGCCCTGCGCCGCCGCAATCTCGTCCTCTCAGAGATGGAATCTGACGGGGACATCACCCACGCCCAGGCTGAAACCGCCCGCCAGGCCCCGCTTGGCCTCCACATCTCCCAGCCTGAGAGCGCCGTCGCTCCCTGGTTCCAGGAAGAGGTTCGCCGCGAACTCGAAAAGCGCTTTGGCACCGAGCAGGTTCACGAAGCCGGGCTGAAAGTCCAGACCACCCTCGACCTAGACCTCCAGCTAGCCGCCAATCGCGCCGTAGCCGACGGCCTGGCCGCCTACGAGCGCCGCCATGGCTGGGCGCCGTTACGAAGCAAGCCGAACAAACTGGAGAATGTCCTTGCGAGCGGAGTCACGCTGGAAGACTACCGCCATCCCGACTGGGCCATGCAGTACCACCCCGGCGACTATGTCCACGCCCTTGTCACCCGCACCATGCCGCTTGAGATTCACGCCCGCATCGGCCCTGAAGGGCATCCCGGCTCTGAAGTCGTGCTGCTCCCTGAAGACTGGCAATGGACCGGCCAGCACTACGCTGACGCCCTGGTCAAGCCCGGCGACGTCATCTACATCCGCCTCTCCGAGACCATGGAAGGCATCGCTCGCCGCGCCAGCCTGGAACAGGATTCCGGTGCGCAAGGCTCGCTCCTGGCCATGGACAACAACACCGGCGACGTCCTCGCCATGGTTGGCGGACGCGATTACGCGCTCTCCCAGTTCAACCGCGCCACCCAGTCCGAGCGCCAGACCGGCTCCAGCTTCAAGCCCTACGTCTACACCGCCGCCATTGAAGACGGCGTCAAGCCCACTGACATCATCGTCGACGGCCCCGTGAGCTTCGGCAGCTACACGCCGCACAACTACGAGAACGACTACAAGGGCGCCATGACCGTCGCCAACGCCTTCGCCGAGTCCCGCAACATTCCCGCTCTCAAACTCGCCGCACACGTCGGCATTCACAAGGTCATCGACGAGGCTCACCGCTTCGGCGTCTCCTCCAACATTCCCGCCTACCTGCCCGTCGCCCTCGGCGCGGTTGAAATCACGCTCGAAGAACAGGTCGCCTCCTACTCCGTCTTTCCCAACGACGGCATCCGCGTCTCCCCGCGCCTTGTCCGCAAAGTCTCCAACGCCGACGGCATCACCCTCTGGGAAGAACCGCCCACCGTCACCGAAGTCATCAGCCAGGACACTGCGCGCACCATGATGATCCTCTTGCAGGACGTCACCGCTCACGGCACCGGCGCGGCCGCGGCCCAACTGAAGCACCCCCTCGGCGGCAAAACCGGCACCACCAGCGACTTCACTGACGCCTGGTTCCTCGGCTTCTCTCCCTCCATCACCTGCGGCGTCTGGGTCGGCTACGACAGTCGCGAATCCCTCGGCGAAAAAGAGACCGGCGCAAAAGCCGCCCTTCCCATCTGGATGAATGTGATGAAGGTCGCCATCGCCGGCAAAGACGACGAGCACTTCCTCGGCGACCAGCCCGACAACAACAGCGAGAAAGCCGACGCCACCCCGCCAGCGAAACCGATAAAGGCTACCGCAGAGGCCAAACACCCCGCACTCGCGCCAGCAACTGCATCGACAGCCAAGCCTGCGCCACCACCACTTGCGAAGTCCATAGCGCAGGCTGCGCCCGTTCCTTCGAAACCACAAGTAAAGCCAGCGTTGCCCCCGCCGTCCGCAACAACCAAACCCAGGTCCACCGTCAAACCCGCGCTAGACCCAAACTAAGCGCGTCGCGGTCGAAGCGCCTCCGCTGACTTGCTAACTCGCCATGTGCGCGAAGCGCAGGCCAACTCGCTGAGTTCGTCGCAAAAGATACGCTCCCCCGTCGCTTGCGACCCATTTGCATCCATCTCCTAAAAATTTAGTTGACACGCTCCTCCATCCGGCATAATCTCCTAATTCATTAGGAGATGCTTTCGTGGGCGAAAAGAAAAACGACACACTCACCAAGCTCGAACTCGATATCATGCAGGTCGTCTGGCGGCTCGGCGCAAGCAATGTGAGCGCCGTGCAGGCGGGCCTCGATCAGAAGCTGGCCTACACCACGGTACAGACAATGCTCAACATCCTGCACCGCAAAGGCAAGCTGAAGCGCAAGCTCAATGGCCGCGCCTATGAGTACAGCGCCACGCTCTCGGAAGACCGCGCCTCCTGCCACGCCGTACGCGACCTGGTCGACCGCATGTTCGGCGGGTCGAGCGAGGAACTGGTCATGAGCCTGATCAAGACCCGCCAGATCGACCCGAAAAAAATCGCCGAGCTCACCCGCCGTCTCGAAGCCGAGGATGCCGAAAAATGATGATTGCCCTCAAATCATTTCTGCTCCAATCGACTCCTCCCGGGCTTCTCGCCTACCTGCTCAACTCGGTCTGGCAGATCCCGCTCGTCTTCTTCGCGGCCCGCGCCGCCGCACGCATCGCGCGGCCTGCCGGTCCGAAGGTGGAACACCGCATCTGGGTCGGCGCGCTCATCCTTGAAACCGTTCTGCCCGCCTGCGAATTTCATCTCAACGAGCTGTGGCAACAGGCATGGAGCCAGATCGTGCTGTTCCGCACAACCGGCGCGCCTGGCGGAGAAACCCGCGTCATCCTCGGCGGCGGAACTCCATACGGCGTGCCCGTTCCCTGGCTCTCCGCGCCGTTGTTTTCGCTCATTGCCGCGGCGTACGCCTCCGCACTCCTCTACTTCACCGGGCGCCTCATCTGGGGCGTCTGGACCACCGAATCCATGCGCCGCTCCGCCATCGAGCTCGATCTACCCGAAGTTGCCACCCACAATTTGCATCGCTTTGAACGCCTGTTTGGCGTTCATGATGACTCCGTGCTGATTGCCACGTCGTCCATCATCACCGGCCCAGCCACTGTCGGAATTCGCCGTCCCACGGTGCTGTTGCCTCCGGAATTTCTCGTTAGTCTTCGCCCCAGTGAAATCGATGCGGTCTTCGCCCACGAAATCGCCCACATCCAGCGCGGCGACTTCCTCAAGAACATCCTCCTCGGCGTCCTGTCCCTGCCCGCTGCCTACCATCCCCTGCTCGCGCTCACTCGGCGTCACGTCGCTGAATCGCGCGAGATGATCTGCGACGGGATGGCGGCGGAAGCCATCGGCGGACGCGCGCGAGATGATCTGCGACGGGATGGCGGCGGAAGCCATCGGCGGACGCGAAAGTTATGCACGATCTCTGCTGCGCCTCGCTTCCCTGCTGTCCGATCGGACGGCGCCCCGAGTCCTTCACACCATCGGAATCTTCGATGCCAACATCTTTGAGAGGAGAGTCATGAACCTGACCCGTCAAACTCTGCACATCCCCGTCCGCCGCCGCCTGGCCATCAGCGCAGCCTGCGCGCTTCTTGCTTTCGCTACCTGCGCCTCCGCTCTCACCCTGCGCATGGAAGTCAATGAGCCCAAAGCGCAAAGCCCCACCCCCAACCCTCCCAGCATCAATGTGAAATCCACCAGCCTGGAAATTGTGAGCAAGGTCCAGCCCATCTTTCCGCAGGAAGAGAAGGATAAAGCCAAGGCCAACAAAACCAAGATCGATGCAAAAGTTCTTCTAGGTGTTGTTATCGGGGCGGATGGCGCCGTGAAAGACATTAATGTGACCAAAAGCGAAGGCGACAACTTCGATAAGAGCGCATTGGACGCTGTCAAGCAGTGGCGGTGGAAGCCCTACTTGCTCAATGGCGAGCCCATCGCAGTCAAAACCACGATCACCGTCACCTACACGCTGAAGCGCTAGCACACGCGCAATCGAGATTGGCGAGCCGGCTGAAATACTCCGCTCTGGGTGCGCTTTGTAACAGGGCCTTGGCTCTTGTCGAGCCGAAAACGGCAACGACAGTTCAGAATAAACATGAGCGCGGATCGCAAGATCCGCGCTCATGTTTACTAAAGAACCTTCATCGGAATGAATATATCTGCCACTGGATGAACCTGAGGTTCGTGTCCCCAAAACCCGGCACATCGCTCTTAACGAGCCAGCCGGAAAAATCTCTTCGCCCGCGCCACATCCCGGAAGATCTGCTCCCTCAGCGCCTCGGGTGAGGGCCAGGTTTTCTCCCCGCGCAGCCGCATCAGGAATTCCAGTTCCAGCCGCGTCTCATCAGTCAATTCCACAGGCTCAAAATCCAGAATGTGCGTTTCCACTCCAAACCCGGCGCCTTCAAAAGTAGGCCGGTTGCCCACATTCGTTACAGCATGAAAGCACCGCGCGCCGTCTTGTGTTTGAACCGTCAAACGCGTCACGAATACGCCAAACCCCGGCAGCAATCCCCCATACACCGCCAGGTTCACGGTCGGAACCAGCAGCTTTGTCCCCACGCCGCGCCCTTTTGCCGGCGTCGACTTCACGCCAAACGGCCGCCCCAGCATCCATCGCGCCCGCCTCACATCGCCCGCCGAAATCAGTGCGCGAATCGCCGAGCTAGAAACTTCCATCCCATGCGCCCGCAGCGCGGCATGCAGATGGACTTGAAATCCGAACTCCGCGCCAAACTCTTTCAGTTCAGCAGCCCCAGCCTCGGCGCGATGCCCAAAGCGAAAGTTCCCGCCCTCATGCAGCGCGTGCACGCTCAGCCGTTGCACAAGAATCGCCCGCACGAACTCCCGCGCCGAGAGCCCTGCAAGCTCTGCGTCAAACGGCAGCACCACCACGGCGTCCACGCCCGTCGCCGCCAGCAGCCGCAGCCGTTCCGCAATCGGCGTAATCAACCTGGGCGCTTCTTCCGGCCGCAGAAAATGCTGCGGGTGGGGATCAAACGTGATCGCCACAGCACGCATCCGCAACGTGCGCGCCTCGTCCACTACCGCGGAAAGAATCCGCCGATGTCCGCGATGCACGCCGTCGAAGTTCCCAATCGCGCCCACCGATGGACCGAACTCCGCAGGAATCTCCGTGACGGATCGATAAAGGGGAATCATGCCTGCCGCACCCATACTCATAAGCTCACAGCCAACTCAAGCCCGTCGTAAGCCAGCTCCATTCCCGCAGGCAGCAAACGGTTGGTGATCTCATGGCCCAGTTCATGCGCAATGTGCGTGAAGAATGTCCGCCGCGCGCCAATCCGTCGCGCCCAGCCCACTGCCTGTTCAACCGTTGCGTGACTCGGATGCGGCTTGTGCCGCAGCGCTGAAACCACCAGCACATCCAGGCCGTCCAGCAATGCAAAGCTGGTTTCAGGAATCGCGCTCACATCGGTCAGATAGGCCGCATTGCCGAATCGAAACCCGGCAATCTCCATCTCCCCGTGCATCACCGGCACGCGCAGAAACTCCACACCATGCACCTCGGTCCGCTCCATCAGCGGCAACAGATGCACTCGCGCCCGCGTAGGATAGGTAGCCTTCGGCGAAAATGTGTAGGAATAGACGTGTTCCAGCACAGCCGTCGTCTCGGCTGTTGCGTACAGCGGAATCGGCCCGCCCTCGCGCATCGCAGTGAAGCTCAGCGGACGCAGATCGTCCAACCCAAAGATGTGGTCGGCATGCGAATGTGTATAGAAAACCGCGTCCACCCGCGAGAGCCCATTGCGCAAAGCCTGCTCGCGGAAGTCCGGCCCGGTATCGATGACCACCGCGCGTTCAGGAACAACCGCATTCCCTGACTTTTCCGGCTCTCTGCGCGGGAAGGGCGGATCGTCAATCAGCTTCAATTCAGGATCGTTCCAGCGCACTAACACTGACGGCCTGAGCCGCCGGTCTTTGGGATCCGCCGAGGTGCAAACCGCGCAGCCGCACCCCACCGTGGGAACTCCCATTGACGTTCCCGTCCCCAGAAATGTCAGCCGCCCGTCCATACCCTCTCACTGAACCGGGTGTCGAGTCCCTGGTCCCTTACCTGCTTTTAGCGCTTTCCCGGAGGCGGCCCCTGTGGCGGCTGCATAGCCTGCACGCTGATCATGCTGGTCAATTCAAGGAAAGCCATCCGCACCTCATACAACACTGAGTCCAGCGTCCGCGTCTCGGCCTCCGTCAGGTTGCCCTGCGTCTTTTCCTTGAGCACGCCCAGAAGGTCGATGGTGGTGCGCGCACCTACAATGTCCACTCGCGGCCGCTGGCCTTCCTGCGCCCCCGCGCCCATCTGGATCATGGCCGAAACGTAGAACTGCTGCACCAGGTGCTCAAACGTAATCGCCGGCTGAGGGCCCATGCCGGGATTCTGCGCACGCAGCAAGTCCTCCAGTCGTTGTGCCGAGGCCTCGTAGGCGTTTTTCTGCTCATGGCTCTCTTCGGCAGTCGGCGCAGGCGGTAACCCGCCCTCAAACGCCTCAATTTGTTCGCTCTCAGGCGCTGCGGCCGCGGGCTCCTGCTTGCTCTCGTTCACCACCAACTGCGGCCCGCTGCTCGGCGGAACCGGTATCGCCGGGGCCTCCGCAGCCCGCTGCGCGCTCTGCTCTTCTTCTTCCGCCTTGAACTTGCGGCGGTCAATCACTTCAAACTTGGGTGTATCGCTCATCGTCGCACTCGTCCATTCCCGTAAGGCTATTTTTTACATTTACTCTGAAAAGCCTGACTCGGCCAATCTGCGTTCTCGCTAAATTCGCTGCTCCACAATCTTCGCTGTTCCCGACTCCGCGCCTGTGCCATATTGAAAGCTCTGCGCCTTCACCTCGGCCTCGCCGCGAACCATCGCGAGCGCAAATACCTTTGTTCCCTCGGGCAGCGGCAGAGCCGCCACGCTCCGAATCTCGCCGGCGACTGCTCCGTCGTCCAACCGTAATTCCGTTCCTGCCGCCGGCACTGCTCCAAACAGCTCAAGCTGGCGCAGGTGCCTGTGCACATTGCCCCGCGACCGAATCCGCTCCACGATCTCCTGGCCCAGATAGCAGCCTTTGTTGAAATGCAGGGCCTGCATTTGCCCAGTCCCGTTTTGCACAGCCTCCTGCGGCAAATCCCGCTCGGCCATGTCCACGCCGTACACCGGAATTCCCTCGGCAATCCGAAAAGCTTCCAACGACTGAGAGCCAACGGCAACTGCTCCTGCGGTGCGCAGATACTTCCACAACTTGCTTAGCCCGGCCGTCTGCACCCACAGCACATAGTGCAAGCCCAGCACCCCGTACCCGCGCCGAATCCGCACGTCCAATCCGTTCCACTCCACGCGCGTGCTGGTCAGCGGATTGGCCAGCACCGGCAATCCCGCCCGGCCCAGCACCGCGTCCGCATCCGGACCAGTGAGTCCTACAGCGGTCAGAGCCGTTCCGGTTTCTTCACCCAGCGGCGCCAGTTCCACATCGTCCATGATGATGAAGTGGCCCAGGTGACCAAGCAGCCTTTCGTATTGATCGGCCGCAATCTCCAGTTCAAGTTCACCGGAGCCCCCGGCGACAGGTCCCGGTCGCTGGGGCGATTCATCGGCCTCGCGCCATACCATCAGGTCGCCCTGGATGCGCCCCTGCGCATTCAGCACCAGGTTCCACGCACCGGCATTTGCCCCAAGATCGTTCACCGTGTTGGTGACCATGCCGCTCAGCCAGCGGAACCGATCTTCTCCGCGTACCGCAATCCGCCGCAGCCAACCCATATCGTGAACCGCGGTTCCAATCGCAAGAGCCGCCGTTTCCACCTCCGGCGCGTCCAACGTTAGTGGGGTCAACACACCCCGGTAAACGCTCAAAGGATGGGCGTCCACTGGATGTGCTGAATTTTCAGGAGCTTTCGCCGTCGATTTGAGCAGCGCTCCCAGGGGAGTTAACGGAGTGGTTGCGCCAGATACGGTTTCGATCATAGGGGAACTTTTCTCCGGCCCGGTGCGCAGATTTCCCCTGGAAACCTCGCGCCAAGCCGCTCCCTGATTATAGCCTTGGAAGAAGATACTGGTTTTGCGGTCCCGATTCATGCAACCCGCGCCGCTAACCAGTTTGGAGAGTGAATGAGGAAGCAGCAAATGGCACGGCCCGGCCAGCAGGAGTCGAACCCGCTAAAAAGGAAGAACGCAAACTGGACCCAGGCGGCACTGCTGGCCGCAATTCTTTGCTTGCCTGCCCTCGCGGCCGGCCAAACCAAGCCGCCTGTCACAGTTACCCCTCCTTCCGCAGCAACTCCAAAGGCTGAAACCCACATCACGCCGGAGCAGGCCAAAGAGCTTTTCTCGCTGGTCGATGACCTGCTCAAATTCTCCTCTCAGGAGACCGGCCTGCCCATCAAAAGCGACGTCAAGCGCCAGATCACCAGCCGTGCGGCCGTCGAAGCGTACATGCGCGAAAAATTCAACGACGATAAGGACGCCAAGCGCCTCCAGCGCAGCGAAATCGTCATGAAGAAGTTTGGCCTGCTGGATCGCGATTTCGACCTCAAGCCTTTTCTTCTCATCCTACTCACCGAGCAGATCGAGGCATATTACGACGCCAAAACCAAGACTGTAAACATGATGGACTGGATCGACGTTGACGAGCAGAAGCCGGTACTGGCTCACGAGCTAACCCACGCCCTTCAGGACCAGCACTCCGACCTCGTCAAATGGAACGACCAGACACCCGACGACGTCTCCACGGACGCTGCCGGTGACTCCGACCACATCGCCAAAGACGAGCTCGACACTGCGCGCGACGCCGTCGCCGAGGGCCAGGCCACGGCTGTCATGATGGACTATATCCTCAAGCCGATGGGCAAGAGCCTGATCAAGAACCCGGAAGTCATGGACCTGATCAAGAATCGGATGTCCTCGTCAGAAGACTCGCCGGTCCTCTCGCGCGCGCCGATCCTACTCTCCGAGTCGCTGGTCTTTCCCTATCGCGAGGGCCTCAGCTTCGAGCAAGACCTGTGGATGGGCGAGGGCCAGACCGCTGCCTTTGCCGGCGCGCTTGACCGCCCGCCCACATCCACCTGGGAGATCATCAACCCCCTCGAATACGAGAAGAAACACGTCCCCTCCGTGCCGCTCATGCCCAATATTCACCCCCTCGTCGAAAAGCTCTACAAGCCCTACGACATCGGCCAGGTCGGCCAGCTCGATCTGCACATCCTTGCCGAAATATTCGGCGGAGACCAGGCTGCCCGCGACCTCACGCCTGCATGGGACGGCGGCATCTACTGGGCAGGCCAGCGCCTCGACGCCACTGCTGCGGAGCAAGCCAGCACCAAATCTCTCGCCATGTTTTATCTCTCCGCATGGAAGAACAACGCATCCGCGCAGGCCTTCGCCAAGCTCTACGCGGAGGACCTTGGCCGCAAATACTCCGGCCTGAAGATAGACGTTGCCGCGCAAAAGTCTGCGCCCGTTGCCTCCGGCGTGCAGGAGCAGGTCTTCTCTACCAACGAAGGCCCTGTGGTCATCACAACGCGCGGCAAACTTGTCTTTGTCTCGGAGAGCTTCGATCTCGACCTCGCCCGCAAGCTGACGCAGTTGGTCATGGATTCCCAGGGCACCGGCGCTCTACGCATGGCCGGGACTCACCCAGGCAAGGAACCTAGTGCACCTTCCTCTCCGGCGATCGGTGAACCGTTAACTGCAAGCCTCACCCGTTTTCTCGCCAACTGCGGCATCATGAAAGCTGCAGTCGACGCTGAAATCAAGACCGCAGCCGCTCAGAGATAGCTGCGAAATCCTCATAACCAGGCGCGAATCTGCGGGCCGAACGTTCAGAGGGCCCGGATCAGCTCTCAGGCGTGTTCATTGCGTTTGCACACAAGATGGTCGCCTGACACCCAATTGAGCGCGACCGTCTTGGCAACCTGCCAGTCCACGGTGAAGCTATCCGGTGCAGTAATCGAATAGACAAACCGGTTCGCCGCATAAAGCGCCTTCGCATCTGCGGACACCGGCGAGGTCATCGTCAGCACGCCATTCTGCCAGCCATCTGCGCTGCCATACGTGGCCGCGCCAAAATTGTTGGCGTCAAACTCCACTAGCCGCTTCTGCTGTGCGTCATAGCCAATCAGATACTTCGCCAGGTAGCCGGTGTGCGGCTCAATATCCTGCTCGCCAAGCTCCAGCCACTTGCCTCCCAGGATGACGCTTCCGCTGAACGTCGACTTATGCGTCTTTCCGTTGCCAAACGAGCCCGCGCAATCCCATGATCCCTGAAACTTGAAGCTCCCCTCAGGGACCGCCACAAGCGGCTTGGCCTCCTGTGCGCATATCACACAGGCAAACACTGAAAGGCAAGCAGTGAAAAAGACTCTGCGAACAATGCTCATCTGAAAAACCTCCGCGACGGGAACTGGAAGTGATCAAGAATTCGACTTGCAGATCGGAGAACTGTCACCTCCAACCCCCAAGGCTCGCTAACACGCGCGCAGCGCGGCTAACTTGCTGACTCGCTGACCTGCTAGCTTGACGGCTCTTTCCGCACCAGGTATTCGTCCAACAGCACAGACACGAGCACCGCCGTTGGCACCGAGATCATGGCGCCCACCACTCCGCCCAGCGCCGACCCCATCAGCAACGCCACCAGGATCGCCAGGCCGGGCAGGTCCACGCTGTTCTTCATAATGCGTGGCGTCAGGTAGGAGTTCTCCAGCTGCAGATAGGCCAGATAAAAGATCGCAATCCCCAACACCCGGCCCCATGAATCGAGCGCCGCAACCAGAAGCGCCAGCGCAATGCAAACGGCCGCGCCGAGCACCGGAATAATGTTCAACACCCCTGTCAGCACGCCCAGCGCATAGGCATATCGGATGTTGAGCGCGAGGTAAACCGTGGTACTCACGAGTCCAAGAATCAGCATCAGGCTGCCCTGCGCAAAGAGCCATTTGCCCATGCGAATCTCCGCCCGCCGCAGTGTCTTGTCCAGCCGCTCACGGCTATCCGCGGGAAAGAATGAGAGAAACCAGCGGTAGGCGTGTTCACCCTCCAGCATGAAATAGATGGTCAGGATCAGGCCCATCGCGAGATCAAGAATCTTGCCCGCCCAATCCCGAATGCCCAGCACCAGGTACGTCGCCGCCTGGCTAGCAAAATCCTGCACCTTCGCGGTGATGTCGGCGGTATTCAATCGGTCTGCAAAGGGAATTGCCTTTAGTTTGGCCAAAAGCGCAGGCATCCGCGCCGGCATTTCCCCGCCGAACTGTTGCATGTCCCTGACTACCGGTGGAATCGCCAGAAAGCCGAACAGAGCCACGGCGCCAATCCCCACCAGCAGCAAAACCGCGATTGCCCAACCCTTGAACGGCTGCCATCGCCTGATCCGCACCTCCGAGACCCATTGCACCAGGGGCGTCAGAACGACTGCAAACAGAGCGCTCACGTACAAGAGCATCAGCACATCGCGCACCAGCCAGGCCACTGCGCAAGCCAGCGCCAGACCAAAGGTGAACACGATGTCGCTGCGCAACGTGCGCGTTTTGCCGGAAGCCCCGGTCATGCGCTCTTCCCCATGGAGCAAGTTGGATGCAGGTCTTTCATGTCTCGATTCTGACACATGAAAAACAGGCCGAGCGCCGGCTGGATCGGTCCCGCTCACATCCAGCAAGCTGCTTCGGCCCTAATCCCTGTTCCCTGCTTTACTGGTCCCCGCTCAGGATCGATCCAACGATGCCGCCCAGCAGACCGCCGCCAACAGCCGACGCCGGCACTGAACGCCGCTCACCGCTGGGTAGATACTCGCCAATCTGGTGCGCCAACCGCGAGATCGGCAGCGTCTGCAACCATACGGTACCCGGCCCTTGCAGAACCGCCAGAAACAGACCATCCCCGCCGAAGATCGCGTTCTTCAGTCCGGGAACCATCGTGATCTGGAATGCTACGGTTGAGTGAAACGCGCCGACGTGTCCGGGATGCACTCGCAGCACTTCGCCCGGCGCGAGCTGCTTCATAATCAGCTCGCCGCTCAGTTCCAGCCAGGCCGTGCCCTGCCCGCTCAGCTTCTGCAGCAGGAATCCGTCGCCTCCAAAGATGCCCGCGCCCAGCGACTGCTGGAAGCCCACGCCGATGGTCACGCCGTCGGTAGCGCACAGGAATCCGTGCCGATGCACCATGTAGTCCACGCCCTGCCCCACCTGCACCGGCACAATGTGTCCCGGCACCTTGGTGGCAAAGCTCACTTCGCCGGGGTACTGGTAAGCCCGGTACTCGGTCATAAACAGGCTGCCGCCACCGGCCACCCGCTTCAGTACTCCGAAAAGCCCGCCGCCTCCGCCCATCTGCGTGTGCGTGGTCATTTGAATGGAAGCCGTCATCCACGAGAGCTCGCCGCTCTCAGAGAACACACTCTCGTTTGGGTCAAGCTGCACATCCAGCACGGGCATTGTCGTGCCTTGTATCCGTGTTTGCATGGGGCAATCCCTCCTGTTTCACGCCAGTGTACCTGCACACACGCCATGGAAGTCGAGATAGAATCGCATTCTCGATGAAAATAATTGGCATTTCACGCTCAACGCTGCCGATCCTCGCCGCTGCCGCGTTGCGACTCACCGGTTGCCACTCCGCGTTGCTTGACAGTCCCCGTCAGGCACCCGGCGTCAGAATGCAGGACGTCATCTTCCACTCGGTCGCGCTCAATCGCGACATGCCCTACCGCGTCTATCTTCCTAGCCACCTCGCTCCCGGCCAGAAGTTTCCGGTTGTCTACCTTCTGCACGGCAACGGCGGCAGCTTCCGCGAATTTTCCAATGACTCAGACGTTGCGCATTACGCCGCTCCCGGCCATTCGGCGGAACTCATTCTCGTTATGCCCGAAGGCGGATCTTCCTATTATTTGAACGCCGCTCTCAAACCCGAAGACCGCTTCAAAGACTACCTGGTGAATGACCTCATCGCCGACGTGGAATCCCGTTTCCCCGCCGCAACGGGCCGCAAAAACCGCGCCGTCATCGGTATCTCCATGGGCGGATACGGAGCAATCAATCTCGCTCTCACCCGTCCCGACCTTTTCGCCTTCGCCGGTGCCATCAGCCCCGCAGTCGACACCCCCAGCAGACGATTCAGTTGGCGGCGTTGGGGTCAAAGCATGCGATTCCGCACAATCTTTGGCCCCGCCGGCAGCGCGACCCGTCAGGCGAGCGACCCGTTCCACGTCGTTCAATACGCCAACCCCACCGTGACTCCCTACATTTACATGACTGCGGGGGAGCAGGAACCGCTTCTCGAGCCGATTCGCCGCTTTGCGTCTGTCCTGCACAACCGTCATTTCGCGTACGAGTTCCACACCACTCCCGGCGGCCACGACTGGAACGAGTGGAACGGGCAGATCCCCGCCTGCTTTGACCGTCTGCTCCACCATCTCCCGCCGCAACAATAGCGTCTTCCACCGGATATAATTCGAGGCCAAGCTAACTCAGGAGGTCTCATTTCATGCAGGACAACGCCACAATCGTTCGCCGCTTCGTCGATGAAGTGATCACGCAAGGCCACATGGAATTAGCCGCGCAGTACGTGTGGGAAGACGTGGTCGAGCAGGTTCCGCTCCCCGGACAAGGCCCCGGCCTCGAAGGTTTGAAAGATATCCTGCGCGGTATGCGGACCGCCTTCCCAGATCTCAATTTCGCGATCAAGGAGCAGATCGCCGAAGGAGATAAGGTCGCCAGCCGCTTTGAATGGACCGGCACCCACCTGGCGTCGTTCATGGGAGTCCCCGCCACAGGCCGGCAGGTTCAGGTGTGGGGTATCGTCATCGATCGCCTGGTGGAACGCCGCATTAAGGAAACCCGCATCATCATGGACACTGTGGGCCTGATGATGCAACTCGGCGCGCTGCCCACGCCCGGAGCCTGACCCCGCACGATTTCACTCGTGTCCGTTCCCGTTCCAATGAGCCCGGAGACCCCAGCTTTTTTGCTGAAGATCACGGCTCTCGTCAACGTAACCGATCCAGGCCGAAGAGGGCCTGTTCGCGTGCCGGGGGAAGCGCCTCATGCGATCGATCGAGCTTCGCGATCCTCACCCCCACTTCAGCCGCTTCATCCACCTCCCCGTTTTGTGTCAGGAGTGCTTTGTATTGCCACAGGGCCGCGATGTAGGTGGGATGACCCCATCCAAGCTGTGACGCAAGCTCCGCAACGCCTGTCTTCATCTTTTCCTCAGCTACATGGCTGTCGTCGCTCTTCCAATGCGCGTAGCCCAGCAGAAAATCAGCCATACCCACCGGAATGCTGTTCGCGGCGTAGTAGGAATGGGCCAGGTCGAGGGCCCTATTCAGGTTAGGAATCGCATCCGCACAAGAACCGCGCGCACACTGCACCAGTGAGAGATCAATGAGAGCTGCCATCTTCTCCACCGGTGTGGCGTTGCTATTTTCGGTATGCTCGTTATGCGCCGGGACCAGCAGACTCACGGCCATCTCTGCATCAGCTTCGGCAGCGGCCATGTCCTTCTTGCCATATGAAAGAAGGGCCAAGTGCATGTAGCTCGTGCCGATCCCTGCCAAATCCCTGTCGGCTTCGCGCATGGCCAGCGCCCTTTGTTCCAGAGGCTCAGCCTTTGCGTATTTACCGCACTCGACGTACGTGGTCCCCAAGTGGTCCAGTGCAGCGCTCAGCACGGCGCGGTTGCCTCCCTTAAGCAATGCGATCGCCTTACGGTACCCGCGCTCGGCATCTCCATATCGAGCCGCATCCTGATACAGGACCGCAAGCTTGAACCAGTCGATGCCACTGGCTTGTTCCGGCGTGCGCATGAGGGTGTACTCACGCGCCCGAATCTCTTCGACAAGCGGGCTTGCTCCGCTTTGTTGTGCCCAGCCTGCCGCGCCTGCTGCAAACCCACACGCTAGAATCACTGCTGCCTGCTTTGCCAGTTGCCGCATGGTGTTCTTCCTCCATGCGGTCGAGACTAGAAGCCGCATAGCTATAACGCCGAGGCCGACGGGGTCAGGCGACATTAGCCGGGGTGAATCGTAGGAGCGCGGGGATGAAACGTAATGTGGCTTGCACACGCAATAAATCTGCAGCCCTGGCAGCTGCCAAGGCCTTATAAACAATCACAGAGGTAAAATGCCCGTCTTCACACCGACAGTCTCGGCCTCTGCAGGGTTCTCCAGGCGGAATGGGCTCTACGCCTACCTGCGGCAATTGACCGTCTCCCTTGTTTGCTGGTCGGTCGTCGTTTTTCTCGAAAGCAGCGAGGTGTTTGTGGGAGACGCCACCCAGGGGTACGTTCTCGGGACTCTGCATTATGTTGCGTGGGCGACATTTAATTGGTACGTCCTCGCACTGCTGACGCCGCACATCTACCAGCTCTCCCGCCGCTACCCGATCACCAAAACCAATTGGCCGCAGCGCATTGTCTTTCCCCACGTCTTCGTCTGCGCCGCATGCATGGCAGCACAGGCAGTTTTCCGGGGCATTGCAGGCTTGCTATTCACGGTGCACTACGAGATGCATGCCTCGTTGAGTAGCCCCACGACGGAGTGGCTGCAGGTCGAGGTCTCTTCCACGGTGGCTGAGCTCTCGATAGAATGGGTGCAGAAGCGTATGCTGGTGGGCATCATTGCCTACGGGATCATTGTCATCGTCGCGGGATTTGCGCATCTCCAGGAGGAAGCTCGCCTCCGAGAACTGCGAGAGGCGCAGCTTGAATCGCGCCTGACCTCTGCCGAACTCGAAAAGCTGCGCATGCAGATCCATCCTCACTTCCTGTTCAACACGCTGCAGGCAGCCATTACCCTCGTTCACGACGATCCGCAGGCTGCCGAAGACGTTCTGCTGCGCCTGAGCGAATTGCTCCGCATTTCATTCGACCAGATGGCGTCAAATGAGATTTCTCTGGCACGTGAATTGGAGTTCCTCGATCTTTATACGGGGATTCAACGGTGCCGATTTGGCGATCGGCTCGCGATTGAAATCCATGCTGAACCGGAAACGCTTGGCTTGTTGGTGCCGCCGCTGATTCTGCAGCCCCTGGTTGAAAACGCCATTCGTCATGGAATCGAGAAACACAAGGGACAGGACTGCGTTGAGATCTTTGCGCGTTTACAGGATCGAGGGCTTGCAATCGAGGTGTGGAACACCAACAGCGTCGTGCTGGAGAGGAGTGAGCGGCTGTTTCAACGCGGAGTGGGTCTGCGCAATACCAGGGCTCGCCTGGAACACCTCTACGGCCCCGAGGCTTCGCTGATCTTCCGTCCACTGGCGCGTGGAGGCGCAGCTGCTCTTCTCTTCATTCCGGGGCGGCCCGGCTTGAAGGAAGCGCCGCATCCCGCCGTTGAGGCCGCCTCATGAGCCTTCGGACGATCATCGTCGACGACGAGCCGCTTGCGCGCACGGCCTTGCTGCGCCTGCTCAAGCGCGAGCGCGACATAAGCGTCATCGGCCAATGCGGCGATGGCGAATCGGCCGTTGAGGCGATCCGCCAGATGCAACCGGATCTGGTCTTTCTCGATATTCAAATGCCCGAGATGGACGGATTCCAGGTGCTCGAGGCTATTGGCGTCAAACGCATGCCGGTCACCGTGTTCGTCACCGCCTTTGATCGCTACGCCATCCGGGCATTCGATGCAAACGCAGTCGACTACCTGCTGAAGCCGTTCTCGCCATCCCGTTTCTCCCGTTCCCTCGCACGCGTGCGCGATCGCTGCCTGGGGCGCCAGGATACGCAAGCCGCGCAGCGTCTCTTTTCCCTGCTCAACAGCCGTCTGCAATCCGATTATGCGCAGCGGTTGACGGTAGCCGCAGGTGGCCGCATTCGGTTTGTCTCTGTCGCCGACATCGACTGGATAGAGGCCGAGGGAAACTATGCCAGGCTGCATGTGGCACGCCAGGTTTACGATGTGCGGGAGACCTTGCAGGCACTGATGGAGAAGCTGGACCCCCAGGAATTCCTCCGGATTCACCGCTCAACGATCGTCAACCTTCGCCGCATTCGCGAGGTGCAGCCGTGGTTCCAGGGAAGCCATATTGTCTTGCTGCACAGCGGGGAAGAGCTGCGCATGTCACGCTATCAGCGCGAAGCTGTCGAGCGTCTGCTGGGAAAGTGAACTTAGAGCATTTTCGGAATACATATAGACTTTTTCAGTACCGTGAAAGGTGGCTTTTTCTTGAGGAAAAAGTCACTCGAGTGTGTGCTTTCGGTCTACACCAATCCCGAAAATGCTATAGATCGCCGGCCGCAATTCGCCTGTCTTGCGCTTCGTCGACCGGTTCCGCTGACACCGTCTGCGAATGTAGGCCGCTTCACTCGCAGCGAATCGCGGTCATCGGGTCAATCCGCGCTGACCTGAGCGCCGGCAGCAGCGACGCCGCGCTGGCAATCATCGCCAGCGCAAACACCGACCCCGCAAACACCCACGGATCGCGCGTCGACGTCCCATACAGGAAGCTTGCCAGCGCGCGCGAGGCCAGCAGCGCGCCGCCCACGCCCAGCGCCGTCCCCGTCGCCGCCACCGTGGCGTTCTGCAAGAAAATCATGGTCACCACCTGGCTTCTCTTCGCGCCCAGCGCCATGCGAATGCCGATCTCGCTGGTCCGCCGCGCCGTCGCATACGCCAGCGTCCCATAAAGCCCCACAGCCGTCACCACCAGCGCGCACACCGCAAAGAAAACCGCCAGCAGCGCCATCGTCCGCTCCGCGCTCAGCGAATCGTCAATGACGCTTTCCATCGACGTCATCACCGGTGCCGGAATCCCCGGATCCAGCTTCGTTCCAATCATGCGCGCCGTGTTCGCCAGCGGACCTGCCACGCCCTTGGTGCGCACCACCAGGTTGTACGAACGCGATTCCTCGCCGTCGTTCTGCGTCAGGGTTGAATAGGCAGTCGGCGGCGCAGGCGAGCGCAGTTCTTCATACTTTGCGTCGCCCACCACCCCAATCACCTCGTATTGCAGTGTCGTCTTGTCGTCCTTGTTCGTAATCGTCTGGCCCAGCGGACTGCGGTCGGGAAACAGCAGCTTGGCCGCCGACTGGTTCAGAATCAGCTTCAATCCCGACGACTTGGTATCGTTCCAGGTGAAGTCACGCCCTGTGAACAAAGGAATGCGCATGGTCTTGAAGTAATCCGGCCCAATCTCGTTGCGGTAAATTTCCTGCTCCTTGCCGCCGGCCGCTGAATAGCTTTGATCCCAGACATAATGCGTGAAGGGCACAATGCGCGCAAAGCTCACGTCCGTCACCCCCGGCTGATGGCTGAGCCCATCGCCCAATTGCCGGTAAAACTGCGCCAGCGCATCGCCCTTCAGCGGCTGCTGCTCCATGGCGAACGAGATATTCTGCACCCCGCGCGGATCGAACCCCGCCCCCGACCGGTAGAGCTTCACCAGGCTCGATGCCAGCAGCCCTGCGCCCACCACCAGCATCAGCGCCAGTCCTACTTCGCCGCCCATCATGATCTTCGGCAATATCCTCTGCCTCTCGTGCGCCTGCGTAGTGTGCTGCCCGCTCTTGATGTGTTCGTTCAGGCTGCCGGAAGTGGCCTGCAACGCGGGCACCAATCCCACCAGCAGCGTGGCTACAATCGAAGCCAGTGCCGCGAATGCAAACACCCTGATGTCGAGGGAGGTGTCAACATGCACCTCCTCCATGCTTCCCAGCAGGAGGACGGACAGGAACTTGCTCACCAGCGGTGAAATTGCCAGGCCCGCCGCCGTCCCCATCGCAGCAACCAGCAGGCTCTCCACCAGCAATTGCTGCACCAGCCTGCGCCGCGTAGCACCCATCGCCAGCCGCGTCGCCAGTTCCCGCTGCCGCGCCGCGCCGCGCGCCATCAACAGGCTCGCCAGGTTCATGCACGCCAGCAGCAGAATCCCTCCGCACATCGCAAACACCACCGTCAGCGGCTTGCGAAACATCAAGCGAAGATACGTGAAGCCCCCCGCGCCGCTCTCGGCAACAAAATGGAAATGCTGCTTCTCTCTGCCCGCAATCCATTGTGCATCGGGAATCGCTTCGTGCAGTACGGCGCCGCTTTCTGATGCCACCTGTGCATCCACCTGCGCCAGCGTCGCCCCCGGCCTCATGCGCCCCATCACGTTCATCCACGATGCATGAAAACCAGCCATCGTCATGCTGCGTACGCCATTCAGCGCCGGCTCGGTCGCCATGGCCACAAACAGCTCCGGCCGCGCCAGCGGGTCCACTCCTATAAAGCGCTTAGGCATCACCCCCACCACCGTGAACGCCACATGATTGATTGCCAGCTTTTGCCCTATTACATTCGGCGCGCGGTTAAACCAGCGCTGCCAGAATCCCTCGCTGATCACCACCCCATATCCGGCCGGATCGCCGCCCTTGCGATCGTCCTCGGGCCCCAGCGCACGCCCCAGCAGAGGCGCCGTTTCCAGCGCCGGAAAGAATCCTCCGCTCACCAGCGCCCCGGGGACGCTTTCGCTCCCGCTCCCGTTCCTCACCTGAAGCTTCGAATAGCTCTCAGCAAACACCTGCTCAAGCAACCCCGGGCGGCGCTCCAGGCTGCGAAACAGCGGTTCGGAAAAACTGTAATTGATGTTTGGATTGCCCTGGCTGATCCCGATCACCGCCAGCCGGTCGCTCGCCGGCACATCCAGCGGCCGCAGCAACAACCCATTGATGATCGAGAACACGGTCGTATTCGCGCCCACCCCCAGCGCCAGCGTCAAAATCGCCACCACCGTGAACCCCGGCGTTCCGCGCAGCAGCCGCGCGGCAAACTTCACGTCGCGCCAGAAATTCTCCAGGCTCTTGAACTGCCACAGTTCGCGCAACCGCTCATGCCACCGGCTGGTGCTGCCAAATTTCCGCCGCGTTGCCGCATCCACATCCGCCATTGCAACCCCCTGTCTCAATAACTTGTCCTGCAGCATGGCCTGGTGAAACGCAAGTTCGTCGGCCATCTCACGTTCCATGCGCCGCTTCTGAAACAGCGCCTTCAATCGAAGCACAAATTCATTCAGATTCTGCGCCATGTTCGGCCTCTTCCTACGCGTCTTAGGATGCCTGCATCACAAATGCCACCGCCGACGAAAGCCGCGCCCAGCGCTGCGATTCCGCATCCAGTCGCTTGCGCCCATCCGCTGTCAGCTCATAAAACTTGGCCCGCCGATTGTTATCCGATGTGCCCCACTTCGATTTCAGCAGGCCGCGCAGCTCCATCCGATGCAATGCCGGATAAAGCGCGCCCTCTTCCACCTTCAGCATCTGCTGCGATGTCTGCTGAATCCACTCCGCCACGCTGTAGCCGTGCATCGGCCCGCGCAGGAGTGCCTTGAGGATCAGCATCTCCAGCGTCCCTTGAATTAATTCACCCGAGTCCGCGATTGTTCCCATAAGGTTGTTCCCATAAATCTCTTATGGGAACAATACGGACGAATGGAATTCATGTCAACCCGGGAATTCAAATGGCAAAGGTGGTGTTGAGGCAAGGCGTCGAGGCTTCAGGACTTGCTCAAATGGTCCATGCGGCGAGGAGCTGGCGAGGCCTTCATGCATAGACTCTCGATGCTCGTAAGTTCTTTGTTTTGGAAAAAAGCCGAAAACAGACTTGACGTAACCTCTTTGTTTTTGGTGGGCTTTTTGAGCCTTCCCTAATACAACATACGTGTTTTCAACCGCTTAAACGGAAAATACGAAAAAGCGCCCTTTTCTGGTTGGGGGTTCAACTGGATCAGGTCGTGATGGTTTCCCAAAAGGTATCCCTGGACCCACTCAATTCTTATTGTGCGCCAGAGAGGGGAAATTATCTGCAAATCCGAATGTAAATTTTTGGGTGAGGTTGTGCGCTCACGCATGGGATAGGGACTTCGGTTGATGCCCCGGCAGCCACGTTTTTCTGTTCCCTATCCCCGGCGCCTGTTTTTTTACTCCACAACCAGCGCCGTCTCCGCCTTTGCCAGCGAGTTTCCGCCCACCCAGATCTTGTAGGTTGTCGGCTCTACGGTCCGCTCCAGGTCGGCGTTATAGAAGCTCAGCTCGTTGAAACCGAGGGGGAACTCCACGTGTTTTGTTTCGCCCGGCGCCAGCGTAATGCGCGCAAAGCCCTTCAGCTCCCGCACCGGCTGCTCCACGCTTGCGGACGTATTCCGAATATAGAGCTGAACCACTTCGGTCCCGGCCACGCTCCCGGTATTCTTCACGTTCACTCCCACCGTTGCTACCGGCCCGTTCCGCGTCGCCAGAACCTCCCTGAGCGGAATCATAGCTCCCGTAATCGTCGGCTGCGAATAGCTGAACCGCGTGTAACTCAACCCCCAGCCAAACGGAAACAGCGCCGAGTTATCTTCGTCCATGTAGCGGGAGACAAACTTTTCCTGCGCGTTGGTCGGCAGGTGGCTCAAGTCTCCCTGTGCCGGCCGGCCCGTGGGGAGCTGTGCGTAATACAGCGGTTCCTGCCCCACCGCGCGGGGAAAGCTCGACGGCAGCTTGCCCGAGGGGTTCACCTCGCCCAGCAGCACATTGGCCAGCGCGTGGCCGGCTTCAATGCCGGGGCTCCAGCCTTCGAGGATCGCCGGGACATGCGCCGCGGCCCACTTCAGCTCCAACGGCCGCCCTGCCAGAACCACCAGGATCACCGGCTTGCCGGTAGCCACAACTGCCTCGAGCAGCTTTTCCTGGGAACCGGTAAAGCCAAGGTGCGCTCTGCTCGAAGCTTCGCCTTCCATCCAGTCGGCGCTCTCGCCCAGCGCCAGAATCGCCACATCGGCTTTCTTCGCTGTCTCGACAGCCGCGGCAATCGATTGCGCATCGTCCGGCACTGATGCATGATCGTCCTCAGCAGCTGGGCCGGTGAATCTCATCCGCTTCAAAACGTTCTCGTCTTCGCCGGCCAACAGCCCGCAGCCCTCGGCGTAGAGGAGCTTGTCGCCGAGACTTTCCTGGAGTGCCGTGCGCAGCGTGACCACATATTTGGGATCACCGGTTACCGCCCATGCGCCCAGCATCTCGCGCGGGTTGTCCGCCAGCGGGCCGATCAGCGCCACTTTCTTGGCCTTCGCCGTGAGAGGCAGGAGACTACCGATGCCTTCTACAGGATCATTTTTCAGAAGAACGAAGGTCTCTTCCGCAACCTTGCGCTCTGCCTCGCGCTTTTCCGGCGTTGCATCATAGGCCGGGCCCTCCGCCGTGTAGGGGTGCTCAAACAGCCCTAGAGCGAACTTGACCCGCAGCACCCTCCGCGTCGCTTCGTCCACCACGCTCTCAGGAATCTTGCCCGCCCGCACCTGCGGTGCGAGGGTGGTTCCATAGAGATTGCCTTCCATGTCCATATCCACGCCGGCTTCGAGAGCCTTTCGCGCAACCGTTGGGCCGTCGCCGATGGAGTGGTTGATCAGCTCTGAGACCGCGCCCCAGTCGGAGACCACAAAGCCGTCAAAACCCCACTCCTTGCGCAAAATCTGTGTAAGCGTAAAGGGATTGGCCGACGCCGGCACTCCGTTGATGGAGTTGAACGAGCTCATTACGGTGGCCGCTCCGGCCTCCACTGCTGCGTGATACGGCTCCAGGTATACCTGCCGGAGCGTGAGCTCACTCATGTCGGCGGCGTTGTAATCGCGCCCGGCAATGGCCGCTCCGTATGCCGCGAAGTGCTTCACGCTGACCGCAACGGAGTCTGGCTTGGAAAGATCGTTCTGTTGATAGCCCTTGACCCACGCGCGCGCCATGGCCGAGCTCAGATAAGGGTCCTCGCCGTTGGATTCGACAATGCGTCCCCAGCGCGGGTCGCGGGCGATGTCAACCATAGGCGAAAACACCCAGGGAATGCCGTCGGCGCGGGCTTCCATTGCGCCATAGTGCGCAACAGTCTCGGCCGCGGCAGGGTCCCAGCTTGCCGCAACTGCCAGCGGAACGGGAAACGTGGTCCGGTGGCCGTGGATGACGTCTTCTCCAAACAGAATGGGAATATGGAGCCGCGACTTTTCCACGGCGATGTGCTGGTAGTGGTTGGTGGCCTGCGCACCGACAACGTTGAGCATCGAGCCCAGCTCGCCTTTGGCGGCCAACTCGTCGTACTTGAGATTCGACGCGTTGGGTCCGCTGGCCCATCCGCCTGAAAACTGAACCAGTTGCCCGATCTTTTCGTCGAGCGTCATTTTTTTGAGCAGCGCGTCAACCCGGGCATTCAATTCCCTGGCTGCCAATTGGGGATTGGGGATAGGCTTGCCCTGTGCCACGGCAGTCGCCAACGCAAAGGCCACCAGCAAAAGAAGACAGATCGATTTCCTTAGAGCGCCGTTTGAAAGAAATTTCATCGCTCGGTCATCATAAACGGTCTGTCTCAACGTGTAAGCGCCGCACCGCTCCCACCTTCCGGCCACGAGCCGATTTTGCAACGTTTCATCCGCTGAACCGCGGCGCCGGTGGAAAAGGCCTGTCGCATGAAACCCCTTCAATGCTCTACTCTTGCCATTGACAGGCATGAGTAAATTCCTTCTCACACTTCGCGATGCCGTTGGCCAAGCCCTGGACCACGACGTGCTCAACACGGCGAAGGCGGCCGCATACTCCGGAATGCTGATGCTGTTTCCCGCCCTGCTGGTGCTCACCACTGTGTTGGCCGAGCTGCCCCAGGGAACCACGATCGTAAGCGAAGTCCGGGGCATCTCGCAGCAGTTTCTGCCTGGAGACACCATGGATGTGCTGCAGTCCTACATGGTCTCCCGGCGCATTCATTCCAGCCAGGTGATTTTGTCTGCAACCACTCTGAGCGTCTTTGCCGGTCTGGGAATGATGCTCTCGCTGATGGAGGGCTTTCGCCGCGCCTACCGCCTGCCGCGCGACGCATGGGGCTTCTGGGGACGCCGCTTCCGCGCCCTGATGCTTGTTCCCATTGCCCTGGTTCCACTGGCCCTGGCCACGCTGGTGGTGGTCTTCGGACACCAGATTGAAGCGTGGATGATTGAAAACTCCGACCATGAACTGCGCGCTGTGGTCCTGTTCTTCTGGAGAATCGTGCGCTGGTCGCTGGCACTGGTAACCAGCGCTGCCGTGCTCACCGCCGTCTATCACTTTGGAACAAGGCGCACGGAACGCTGGCTGCGCGTGATTCCCGGCGCGGTGACTGCGACCCTGATCTGGTTCCCAGCCACGCTGGCTTTTGGCTGGTACGTCACGCGCATCGCCGACTACTCCATGTTCTACGGCTCATTCGGTGCCGGCATCGCCACGCTGGTCTGGCTCTACATCACCGCCTTCAGCGTGCTGATTGGCGCCGAGATGAACGGCGCCTTCTATCGCCGCCGCGAGGCCCAATTCGCCTCCGCCGTTGAAGTCGCGTCTTCCGGACAGTAACCGTTCTCACCGACCATCGCACCTTGCAAGGCGCAAGATGGTATTGGCGGGTTTATGCCCAATCCACTCGAGGAAAACGGCCGACGGCCTCCCTGCTGTGGAGCGTCTGCGTCCGTCTGGAGGCGGCTCCAGGATTGCTATACCCCCGGAGGTAACACACCTATGTCGACCCGACTCCAAGAAGAGGAGACCCGGCAGAAAAGCTAGATGGGCTACATCTATCCTGGAACCGCTCTAAATCCGTGGCATCGCGTTTGGTTATCGCGTCCCGCCACGGTTCGCGTAAGTTACATTTTCTCGGTAATTTGTCTTCAAAATTTCTGAGAACAAGATACCTTACGGTAGAACTCTGCCTGCTGCGCATTGAAAACAGACCAACTGCTCCGACCCCCGGGGTGGGGGTCGGGAGAGGCGGGTACTGCTGTGTAACTGGGTGAGGCGAGTCCCCGCCGGCTACTGCCGCGCCACGGGTGCTGGGTAGTCCACCTGAATTGTCAGAATCTCGTACGGCTTAATCGGCGCTTTGACTACATCGCCGGTGACTGCAAGCGGCGCGCCTTCCGGCGTCTCCATCATGTTGGTGACGGTGGCCCCGGTTGCGCCGGGCGGCACATGAAACTCGACGGTCGAGTCCTTTCCTGCCCACTCGTAAACGCGGAAGATCAGGCCGTTGGCGTCCTCGGCCTTTTTCACGGCGGTCAGGACGACATTCTCCGGCGAGACGGAAGCAAACGAGTGCTCGGCCGGCAGCGAACCCGCGTGCGCCGTGGTGACCACCGCGGTCAACGGGTAGTTGTACTCATAGCCGTGGCGCACCGTGAGCGCATCCTTCCACGTGCCTGCGTGCGGATAGAGCGCGTAGTGGAAGTGATGATGTCCCATGTCCGCATCGGGATCAGGCCACTTAGGCGAGCGCAGCAGCGTAAGCCGAAGCACGTTGCCCACCGCGTCGTAGCCGTACTTCGAGTTGTTGATGATGCTCAGCCCATGCTTGCCATCGCCCAGATCCGCCCAGCGCATGGCCGGAACTTCGAACTGCGCTTTCTCCCACGAGTTGTCGCGCGTAGTTGGGCGCTGGATGGTGCCGTAGGGAATTTCGTACGTAGCAAACGGGCCTGAAGCAGCCAGCGGAAAGGCCGCCTTGAGCAGGACATGCGACTCATGCCAGTCGATGTCGTTTTCGATGTCAACCTGGTCGCCTTGCAGAGTAATCGTCTGAGTGATCTTTGAATTCGGTCGCGAATAGCTCACACGAATCGCTGGCTCTCCGGTCTTCGTCCTCACCGACTCCACCGAATCGGCGTGATCAATCGTCGTCGGAGCCACGTCGTAGGTTCCGGGATCGATATTCCACGCATCGTAGTCCTTGGGCGTGTCCTTGAAGAATTGCAGTTGGTTGCCGCATGCACTCGAAGCGAGCGTCTCAAATTTCGCATTCAGCTCATAGAGGGTTGTGATGCAACCTGTGCCCTTATCAACGGCAAGCTTGATGTGCCTATTGCGCAATTCGAGGGCTTTGTCCATATGTTCTTCGGCCATCGACTCGCTGCGATCCTTCACTTCCGGCGCAACGAAGACCACCTTGTAGCCCAGCGCCGGCACCTTGTCCACGTGCAGCGTCACATCCTTGCCTTCCGCTGCGCTGCCCTGAACATGCACCGGAACGTCGCCCGAACGTTCCCAGCCCAATGGATTATAGATAACCACCGGAACACCCGCGCCAGCCGTGTTGACTCGCGCATCAACGGTATCGAGAGCGGCTGCCCCAATCTCATCCGTCGACCACCGCACCACATCATAATCCTTCTGCGCATCCTTGTAGATCACGCCAATTCCCGAACCAGCCGCCAGATCGTGGAACTGGTTGAACAGCACCTTCTTCCAATCCTCCGTCAACTCGCTGCCCGGATATGCCTTGCCATCGAGCCACGCGAGAGACGCCCATTTCTCCGCGTCGAGCACCTGCACTTCGGCGTCGCGCATGTTCCGCTTGTGATTCGCCTGCGTGGTAAACACGCCGCGGTGGTATTCAAAGTAAAGCTCGCTCTTCCAGGTGGGAATGCTGATGGCTCCGGGCACGGCCGGCGGCGGCGCGTAGCCCTTGGCAATCGACTGGTAGTTCCACTCCTTGCTCTCCGGCGCAACCTGCTTTTCGACCGAGGAGAAGAATGTTTGCGCAATGCCAAACTGATACTTCGGCGTCACGTGACTTGTTCCGTCCGCGGCAGGACCGGCCCAGTGGAAGCCCTCGTCGAGCATGGCGCGCGTGGGGCCGCCGCCGTGGTCGCCCACGCCATAGAGGTCCATCATCTCGGTCATGCCCGTGGCCCGCTCGCGCGCCTGCACCAGGTTTTCGCTCAGCCGCACCGGGCTCAGATCGGTGTTCGCGTAGTCGTGCGGAAAGTACGCCAGCACCTTCGACCCATCGGGCGACTCCCACCAGAAGAGCTTGAAGGGCAGTTGGTTGGTGTCGTTCCAGGTCATCTTCTGGGTGACGAAATAGTCGACGCCGCTCTTCTTGTAGATCTGCGGCAACTGCCAGGTGTAGCCGAATGAATCCGGATTCCAGCCGATGCGCACGTCTACGCCGTAGTGCTGCTTGTACCAGCGCTTGCCCACCAGCAACTGACGAACGAGGGACTCGCCGTCCGGCATGTTCAGATCGGGCTCAACCCACATGCCGCCCACCACCTCCCAGCGGCCTTCCTTGATGCGCTGAGCGATGGCCTCATTCATATCGGGATACTTGTCGGCCAGCCACTCGTTGTATTGCGCGGCACTCTGCGTGTAGGTGTAGTCGGGATACTCATACATCAGCTGCAGCGCGGTGCCGAAGGTGCGCTTCACCACGTCCACCGTTTCGGTCCACGGCCAGAGCCAGGCCGCATCAATGTGCGAGTTGCCCGTCATGTGGAAGGTCGCGGTCCGCATGAGCGGCAACAGTGCTTCCAGCTTGCTCCGCGACGCCTTGAGGCTGGCATCGAATTCAGCCTGGTCATGTGCATCGAGCGCGGCCAGATCCACTGCCTTGATGGCACCATCGAGAGTAGCAATTTGGGCAGCATCGCCGGGCGCGAGAGACGGCACCAGCAGAGCCGCCGAGAGGAACTCCAGACGCAGGTCTTCGGGATTGGGACGGTTTTCCGCGAACTCGACGCGCATGGTTGCGCCCTGGAATTGCTTGGTGTCTACCGTGTGCAGCAGCTTGATGGCGATCACGGCCTTGTCGCCGGGCTTGACCTGGTCAAAGAGCACCACCGGCTCCAGGTCGTCGCCCATGGCCACGCGGCGGCCGTTGAAGTAGAGAATCTCCGGCATGGGCCCATTGGCGTACGCGTGAAACTGGAACCAGACGCGCGCGCCGGTCAGGTCATAGCCATGCAAAGTGGCGGGCACCTCAACAGTTTGGCGAAACCACACCGCATCCTTGGGAGCATCGGAGGGATTCTTCATCGGCTCCCATCCGTTCTCGTCCAGATTCACCGCTTCGCCGTGCGCCACATCGCCGGCGTGGGTCTTCCACACGCCATCGGGCAACTCATGCAACTGACTGAGCCGATCGATCACCTTGCGCGACTCCGGTTGAAAGTTCGCGGCAATCTTGGCGGCATCCTCGGCGCTCTGCGCGCTCATGCGGCCTGAAGACAAAAGTGTTGCGGCGAAAATGATCAGAAATACAGCGATGCGGCAGCGATTCTTTTGCGCTGAAATCATGGATAAAGTTCCTCGCCAGTAATCTTAAGTCATTGCCTCCGCCAAGGACGATCCGGTCATCCATAACCGAAGCTTTTTCCCTCACGGAAAGCGGTCTAGAGCGACTCCAGAGTTGGTGTGCCTCGTGAGTTTTGTGCAAGTTCCCCGCTCTCTGTTGCTCGCGTCGACTTGAGCGCGCTGGTTCCTGGGTACACTTACTCTGGATCTGCTGTAATCCATTAACCCCAGCTGCTCATCGTGATCTTTGTCACTCAATAGGGATCCATTTATCACCGGTCTGATTGGCGCAACAGTGACAGGTTCCATCCCACCAAAGAGGCAGCGCAGAATGCTGCATTCCCGATAGTCTGAAAAGGGGCGTCAAGAGCAGTGTGTCAATTTTCGAAGAGTGACACAGCTTTACAGGAATCCCGGAATCAGAGTCCTGGCAACAGGTCTTCGTTGACGGGGGTGGAAACAGACGCTGACTCGCACAATACATGCGGGGGAACGCTGATCGGAGAACGGCTATCATGAGTGAGCTTTTGCAGGAGGAAGTGAACGAGAAAGTGTCTGCTGCAGAAGCGCTCTATCCGGAGAGCGACACGCTCGACGCGCTTGACCGGGCTACGGCCGATCACGAAGCCTACTCGGCCAGCCGCAGAGAACTCTATTTCGGGCGGGAAGAGTACGCGCTCCAGCTGATTTCCCATGTGGAAGGAGACGGGCCGCCGCTGGTGGTAACCGGCGAGGCCGGAGCAGGCAAGTCGTCGCTGCTTGCCAACTGGACCCACTTCTGGAGCCAGCGCAATCTGCAAACGCCGGTGCTGACTCACTTCATTGGCGCCGCGCCCGATACGGCCGGCTGGATTCCCATGCTTCGGCGCTTTCTCGGCGAGTTCCGGCGCAGCTTCGACCTCGCAATCGAAACTCCTCATGACCCTTACGCGCTGCGGGTGGCTTTTGCCAATGCGTTGCACATGGTGGCGGCGCGCGGCCGTATGGTGCTGGTGATCGACGCGCTGGATCAGCTTGAAGACCAGGGCGGGGCGCTCGATCTGAATTGGCTGCCGCCGGTGATTCCCGCCAACATCCGGCTCATTGTTTCCACACCTCCCGGACGCCCTTTTGCCGACCTGCAAAAGCGGGCATGGCCGGTGCTGACTGTGCACCCGCTAACCAGGGAAGAGCGCGAGGCGCTGATCGCCGCGTATCTTGGGCGGCAGGACAAGACCCTCGGAGCGGCTTTTGTAAAACGCATGGTGGCGGCGCGTCCCAGCGGGAACCCTCTTTACCTGACCACGCTATTGAACGAGTTGCGCTCCGTCGGCAGAGCCGATCAGATCGATCAATCTGAAGATTTTGAAGAGCATTTCGCAGCTTATCTCGAAGCCCCGAGTGCGCTGGCGCTCTTCCTGAAAGCAATGCAGCGCTGGGAACGGAATTCTGCCGCGCGCGACCCACTGTGCGAAGACCTCACATGCGAGGCTCTCACGCGCTTGTGGGCAGCGCGACGCGGTCTTTCAACAGTGGAGCTTCTTCAATCGATCGGAACTGTGGATGCGCCGTTTCCCGCTTCGCTGTGGTCGCCGCTCAGGGCCGCCATGGGCGATTGCCTGCTAAACCGCGGCGGGCTGCTCACGTTTGCGCATCCGCTTTTGCGCCAGGCGGTGCGCGACGCTTATCTGCCCAAAAAAGAAAATCAAAAGGCCGCGCACCTCACCCTGGCCACCTTCTTCTATGGCCAACTCAAGGGCCAGCGTCAGTTTGAAGAGCTGCCCTGGCAGTGGCAGCAGGCCGGCGAATGGAACAGCCTTTCTTTTCTGCTGGCCCAGCCGGGCTTCTTTGACGCGCTGTGGGACAGAAGCCAGGCAGAAGTGAAGACATTCTGGACGGAGATCGAAGCCAACTCCCCGCTGCGCATGGAGACGGTGTACGCGCCCGCGATTCGCAGGCTCGCCGTCAATCCCGATCATGCTGCCCGCATTGGGGACCTGCTGTCCGCCATGGGTCGTCCGCAGGCCGCGCAGCGCATCCGCTTCGGGCTGGTGAAGCATTTCAGGGAGACCAGCGACCGTGGGAGCCTGCAGGCCGCTCTGGGCAGTTATGCAACCGTTTTGCATTTGCGCGATGACCTGAAAGGTGCGTGCACTCACTATCGCGAACAGGAGCTGATCTGCCGCGAATTGCTTGCTTCCGTGTTGGACAAGCCTGCCGATGAAGGAGCCGCACGCGAAATAAAAGCCGGGCTGCAGACCGCGGTGGCCGGCCAAGCCTCTATCCTCTACGCGCAGGGCGACCTGAAGCGGGCCATGCCGCTGTATAAGGAACAGGAGAGCCTGAGCCGCGAACTCGGCGACAACAAAGGCATCTCCAGCGCGCTCGGCGGCCAGGCTTCAATTCTCCACGCCCTTGGCGACCTTCGAGGCGCGCTGGCGCTGCTCCAGGATTACGAGGGCGCCTGCCGCAAGCAGGGCGACAAGTATGGGCAGGCCACCTCACTCGGTAACCAGGCACTCATCATTAAGGATCACGGCGATTTCAAGGACGCCATGAGCCTGCTTGGCGCCCAGGAGAAGCTCTACCGTGAGCTTGGCCACAAGCCGGGGGTCTCCAATTCGCTGGGAAACCAGGCCACTATCCTCTCCAGCCGCGGCGACCTCAATGGCGCCATGGCGCGCTTCAAAGAGCAGGAGCGCATCTGCCGGGAAGCCGATCATCCCGACGGCCTCGTCGTTTCGCTGGCCAACCAGGCCGTGGTGCACGTCTCTTCCGAACGGGCAAGCGAGGCGCGCCTGGTCGCCGACCTGGCTCTCACGATCGCGACCCGCCATAATCTGCTGCAGCTCATCCCCAGCATCCAGCGCATCCGCGACTCGATTGCCTCCGGTAAGCAGGGTTGATTTTGGGCTGCCACGCAGTGCAATTTGCCCCTCCAAATTAAGGCAGTTTGGTAGCGGGATTCGGCTGATAGCTGAATATGAGGACCGCGCAGGCGGTCAAGAAAATGCTTTGGCCAGACGTTTGGGGATTTTGCCGAAAGTCCGAATGCAAAGACCAAAGTAGTGACTTTGGCCGGCACGGTCGCCTTCTCCTCGGCCAGCGCCTCGCGGAGGTTAAAACCGATGCTCTGAAGATGCATGCGCGGCGGGCTGCGCTGACCGAGGAAGGGAATGCGTGGGAGATCGGCAACCCTTCCGATGAGGAGGTTATTGATCAAACCGCAGAGCTCTTGATCAGCGGCCGCTTGCACACTCATATCCGTGCAATGCGAGTGTTCACTGGCGAAGGCATGCCGTTCCAGCAGGATGGGAGAAATCTGCCGCATTC
>JBEKDE010000062.1:0-33257 GCA_050014515.1 Occallatibacter sp. | reverse complement strand
GGACTGTTTGCCTGCCCGGAAATTACGCCGAGGCTGGGACTGCCATTAACAGTACTGCAGGTAGGGCAATACTCTCCCGTGACCGACGTGCCAATGGAACCATCCGCCGTGCTGGCAGAGCTGCCGAACCACACGTGATTCACGGCATTGAATACGCTGGCCTCAAAGATGAACTTGACCCTGCCATCCTTCCAGATGTCGAAGGTCCGACGGAGATCGCCATCGATGTCGTAGTTGCCGGGGCCGCGCAGACCGAAGGGGGCGGTGCGGGCAACATCACCGAGCAGCATTCCATTGCAGGCTGTTCCGCTTGCTGTGCAGGTTGTGGTGTTAGTCAACACGCCTGTTTGCACAAAAGCGTCCGGGTTGATGTACTGCATGGCGGACAACTCGGTTGTGGGGTTGACGGTGCCGGAGTTGCCGTTTCTGGTTGCTCCATGTCCCCAGCCACCGTTTTGGCGAACGCTGCCACTGACTGGGTAGAGTGAGTTGGCTCCCGTGTTGTATGCGGGCATGCAGGTTCCCTGGCCGCTCGTACCGGTGCAGGTGGATGAGGTAATTGCGAGCGGGTTGCCGGCGGCATACGTGACTACGTCGGAGATGCGCCATCCGCCGACAATATTTCGGAGAACGGGATTGCCTCCGCCGATGTGCCCCTTGCCGAATGGCAGATCGTAGGTGCTGGTGATTACCAGGTTCTGCGGCTGGTCCTGGGTGCTGCGCGACCGCTCGATGCGATCGATAGGATATGCCTTTCCACTATTGGCTAGGATACCCGTGGGAATTGCATAGCCGGTGCGGAAGGTCCCGATATCGTCGATGGTCTTGCTGTACGTGTAGTTCAACATGAACGTGATGCCGTGGCTGAGGCGCTGAACCATGGAGAGCTGCAGCGCGTTGTAGTTCGCGTTTCCGACTGAACCGAGTTGGTCCGTAACGCCGCTGTACTGCGGAAAGGCCAGCAGCGCCTGGCTGATGGTGCCGTTGTTGCCGTACGTCGCATACGGCAGCGAGGTGCCAGCGGGCATCTCGGCGGAAGTGGGATTTTTTGTGCCTAGAACTGTGCTTCCCAGAGACAGGTATGCCGGATTCAACTGGTTGCCCCAGTAGCCGCGCGCGACGCCGGTTGGCAGCAGGAAATGCCCCTGGTTGCCCACATAGCTCACAGTGGCTGTGATGTCCTTGGTGAGCAGCCGTTGGAAGCCGATTGACCATCCCTCGAAGGTCGGCGTACGGCCGCCATACTTGGGATCGAGATAGGACACGGTGGATGAAATCTTGTCGGGCGCCACGGCAGCGGTTGAGTAGTAGGTTGCGTAGGCGGCGTGATAGAGGGGCGGCGCGGATACGGAATAGCCAGTGCCACCGAAAGCCGAATTGTTGAGGGTGCTGTTGTAGTCGCTTGTATTCAGGTAGAAAGCAGGAAGCGAATCGCCGGGGCTGGGCGGATTTGGCACTGCCGAGAAACCGAGCTCCATACCGGAGGCCGGCAGCGAAGTTGCTCCACCAGAGGTGCCTCCGCCATGCGCGTAATAAATGCCGTATGCGGCTCGAAGTACGGTCTTGTTGCCGATGGCATATGCCGCACCCAGGCGAGGCCCCCAGTCCTTGTAATAGGTGTTGATTGGGGTTCTGCAGTTGCAACCGTCCATGCCATTGCCGGCAAATTGCAATGCGCCCATGTTCCCGGTGACAGGATTGGCCATGTTCGGGTTGAGGAACGAGAAGCGGTTTTCAGATTCACGGAACGGCGGCATCACATCCCAACGCAGACCGGCGTTCACCGTGAGTTTGGGAGTGAGCTTGTAGTCGTCATTCACGTAGAGCGCGAAGGGATGGTAGCGCGAACCGGTTTCCTGGGCAATCTGCGCATATTCCGTGTAGCTGGACGAGTCGACCGCCCCGAGCAGAAAGCTTGCATAAGCCAATCCGGTGTTCTTGGCCGCCGCAGCCGAAGCACCGCTGACTTGTGCGGTCTCAGTAACGGCAAAACTCATGGTGAGTGGAGTGCTTGCTCCGTATGCGTAGAGATCGTTGAACTCGAGCCACTCGTATTGGCCGCCGAACGTGAGCGCGTGCTTGCCATGAACCCATAGCATGTTGTCTTTCAGCGAGTCAGTGTTGGTGCTCTGGATGTACTGCCCTGTGTTCGGTCCCCACTGAGCAGGATCGTCTGTCCCAGAGAACTTGACGATCGGGAAGCTGTTGGGTGCCTGCCCGGCGGAGGGCAGATTGGTAATGCCGGCCGCCGTGGCCGCCCACTTTGGATTCAACAGTGTCACGTTGTTGTCGGGTGCATGGTATTGACCGATTCCATAGTTGAACTGGTTGACCAGATTTTGCGTGACCTGGTACGAATCCTGGAACAGCGCAACTCTCGTGACGGGAGCATAGGTCTTCGAGTAGAGATAGGGCAGCGGACCCACCTGCGTAGTCTGGCTGCCGGCAGGGCCTACCAGGCCCTGGCGTCCTGCTGCGAGAATCACAGACATTTTGTGCTTGTCTGAAAGGTCGACATCGAGGCGATCCGTCGTGGACCAGTTGTTCAAGCCCCAGTTATACGAACCCTGATAGTTGTTGGTCAGGTTTGAATTCAGATAATCCACCCCCGACCAATATTGCTGCAGAGACTTCGCAATCGGGGAAATTTCGGACTGCGGAATCACATTTGCCGTGACCGGACCGGTACCGCATCCGGACGAGGTGTAACTGGGGCCCATGAACTGCGTACGCGTGTAGCCGCTGCTGCCGAGCGTTTGCGTAGTGGGATCGTAGATGGGATTTGGAAATGCCGAAAAATCACCGCACAACTCTGCTGGCGTGGGAATGGTTTCAGTCTGCGGAGATGTGAGCGCGGAAAATCGGAATCCCATGTAATTCGCGAAGACGAAGATCTTGTTGCGCCAGATAGGGCCGCCGATGGTTACGCCATATTCGTTCATGTGCTCCGGTGGTTTGTAGAACTCGTTTTGCTTCGCGGCAATTGCGTAATTGCTCGGGTATTGCGCAGGATTGAAGCCGGCAGAATCGAGCGCGGTGTTACGCAGGTATTCATAGAAAGAGCCGTGAATCTGATTCGTCCCAGACTTGATAGTGAAGTTCTCCACGCCCAACCCTTGATACTCAGCCGAATAGGCAGTGGTTTTCACCTGAAACTGATCGACGGCCTCAACAGAAATCGCGGACCAGATGTAACGCGGATCGCCGGCTACCGAAGCGGACTCGAAAGGCAGCCCTTCAATGTACATCTCGGTCGAATTAGCGTTGCCGTTGATCACCATCGGCTCATCGGACTCGTTGTTCTTGGTCTCATTGTTGGTGACGCCCGGCATGAGCAGCGCTGAATCGGTCGCTCTGCGCTGATCGGTGCTGATGCCATTTGCGCCGCCCATCTCAAGCGGGAGCGATTGATAGACCTGGTTTTCGATCACTGCGCCAAGCGTTTCATCCCCCGTCTCCAGGGCCGGCGGCGTGTCTTTCACGGTGACCGTCTGCGTGGCCGATCCGGGTTGCAAGGTCAGGTTGAGGGAGAGCACTTGCAGTCCGTCGAGATGGATGTTCTCGCGAACAAGCGTTTCAAAACTCGGAGCGGTTACGGTCACAACATAATCGCCGGCGTCGAGCGGAGCGAGCGTATAGAGACCGCTCCTGGTTGTGATGCGAACCGTTTCGGCTCCCGTTGCCACATTGCGCGCAGCCACTTTCGCACCAACAACCAAGGCGCCGGAGGAATCGGAAACGGTTCCTTCGATCGTGCCGGTACCCCCCATCTGCGCATATGCGACGAAAGAGGAGGCCAACGCACCCAGCAGAAACATAACCCATATTCGTCTCAAGCAAAACCGAAACAAATTGCTCATTGCAGTTCTTGTATCCAAATGCCCTTCCAAGGCTCGTTGCATGGGTATTGCCTCCATAAAATTTGCGAATCGGCTAGAACGGGCACTCTTCCGTGCCGTGTGCTTCAGAGATTTCGCTGTGCGTGGTCTGACCACTAAAGAAACCCAAATAGTGTCGGGCACCGAAGCAATTTCTGTCAACAGGAAAACATGGCGTCGTCATATTGATTATAAATGTATTAGAATCTTATATTTATAAAATGTCAGCCGATAGTCCGAGATGGATTGAGATCAACTGGTCCGATCTTTTGATGAGAAATCCCAGCGGGTGAGCGCAAATCTCCGCAGTTTATGAACCGGTCAGGAGGGCTGCTTTCAGGCTCCAGGTCACTTTTCCGAGCCATGGGCGCTGACTTCAGCGCGTCCTCTCCGCGGCCGCCCATTGCGCTCAATGGGTTTCGGATCCGTAGAAGGCTCCATGCCCTGAGCACTCTCCGCCATGCGCAGATGCTGATCCATTAGTCTGCGGGCATCGAGAGGATTGCGGGCACGAATCGCGCGGTAGATCTCACGGTGCATCTCCGCGGACTCACGCAGGTCAGTGGCGCGCTCTACCGTCTTGCGGCGCCTGTCGTAGAGTGCCGATGTGATGGTCTCCATGAGAGCAGCCAGGATCGGATTGCCGGAAGCCTGCGAGATGATTCGATGAAACAATACGTCGTGAATCAGGTATTCCGTGGGATTACCCATGGAGGCAAACATCTCCGCAACCTCTTCAGCAAGCGCGGCATGGTGCTCCTCTGTTCCGCGCTCCGCGGCAAATGCTGCGAGATTGCCTTCAAGGATCAACCGCGCCTCAAACATCTGCCACGGCTGAAAGCCATGAAGCGCCCCCATAAAGCTGAGGTAGGCCTTGGCAAATTCGGGCGGTCCATCGGCGACAAAGGTTCCCACGCCATGGCGCACCTTCATCACGCCCATGGCCGCCAAATAGCCTATCCCAGTGCGAAGACTGGCTCGGCTGATCTTGAGCGACCGGGCAAACTCTCGCTCCGGTGGTATCTTATCGCCAGGTTTCAGGGTTCCATCCTCAATCAGAGAGCGAATGTGGTTAACCACATGCATCGTTCGATGGGTATCTGCTACATCCTCTTTGTTCCTCATACTCGCTTGAAACCCTCTGTTAACCCTGAAATCAGGAGCAAAAATGAGATTAACACCGGCAGGCAATCTATGCCCGAAAATCTCCGTGAGCGAGGTTAGGCTGCGAGTTGAATGTGTATACTGTGGTCTGACCTCTTGGAGATGCGGGCCGCGGTCACTACCATGTGAACTTGGCTATTAATTCATGCTCAACCGCACGCATTCACAAAAAGGCCGTCGCCGCGGAGCACCTTCAAAAACGATTTGGCCGCCGCGGCGAACCAAATGCAGAGAGTGGATATGACAAGTCAGGGTTTGAAGCTTGACAAATACTCCATCGGAACTGGAGACCGATTTGCACACCAGGCTAAGGCGCAACTGCAGGCCTGTGTGCAAGCGCTCAATCGCGGAATCGACGTCGTTCCCGTGTGGAATAAGTCGAATCGCGAACACACCATTATCGGCTCGGAACCGGCATCCGTCAGGGAAGCTGCCGACGACGCCGTCAGGGCGCTCGGTTGGAAGCTTCCCTACTTCTGCGACGCCGACCACATCACCTTGAGCACTGTTGAGCGTTTTCTCACTCCTTGCGATTTCTACACCATCGATGTCGCAGAGTTTATAGGGCAACCCGCTGCGACAACTGAGGTAGATCGGTTCGTCGATCGCCACCAGGAGTTTCTGGGCCGAATTCAACTGAGCGGCGTGGACGAGGCATTCGAAATCACACCGGAGAATCTCAGACAGACGGCTCAAAAGTTTCTGGTTGCTATCAAGAAAGCGGGAGAAGTCTATCGAAGGATCGAGAACGCCAGGGGCCCGGGAAACTTCATCCCAGAGGTGTCGATGGACGAGACCGACCGTGCACAGAGTCCTACGGAACTCCTCATTATCCTGGCAGCTATCGCGGATGAAGGCATACCTGTGCAAACGATCGCACCAAAATTCAGCGGCCGTTTCAATAAAGGCGTCGATTACGTAGGGGACACAGTGCAATTTGAACGCGAGATGGCACTTGACGTCGCCGCCATTGCCCATGCGGTAAGGCAATACGGCCTGCCTCAGAATCTGAAGCTCAGCATTCATTCCGGAAGCGATAAGTTCTCCATCTATCCCGCCATTCATGCAACAATGCAGAAGTTCAATGCGGGCGTGCATTTGAAGACTGCCGGCACCACATGGATCGAAGAATTAATTGGCCTGGCAGAAGCCGGGGGCGATGGGCTGGCACTTGCACAAGAGATTTACTCTGAAGCATTCGCTCACCGCGACGAACTATGCGCACCGTATAGCACGGTCATTGACATCGATCCGGCAAGGCTCCCCTCGCCAAATGAAGTTCAAGGCTGGTCTTCTGGGCAATATACCTCTGCTCTGCGCCATGTAAAAGGAGCAGCCGCATACAACAGCAGCTTGCGGCAATTGCTGCACGTTGCTTTCAAGGTTGCGGCAAAAATGGGGAACCGCTTTCAAGAACTGCTCGAATCGAATGAAGCGGTAATCGCAAAGAACGTGACGGAGAACCTCTACGACCGGCATATCGTCCCGGTCTTTCTTGGACGGCAGTAGAACGCATCCTCGCTGCATCCTCTGCGCCTGCCAAACAGGAGTAGATCCCTATCAGTTCAGTGAGACCTTCGCTCCAGCGAGCTTAATCAGGGGTTGTCCGTCGCCCGCTTCAATTTTCACGCCTTCGCCGGAGACCTGCGCATTTCCGATGGTCAATCCATGTTGCGCATCTATCTTCACGTTGCGGAGGACCACGCCTCGAATCGGCGCTTCGGGCAATCCAACGATGGCCCCAGCAGCCACGCTTCCAGTTGCCGTGAGACCATCGATGGTGATGTCGTGAAAGTGGGGCGTGAGTCGAGTCACAGGCTGCGGCGTTTCTCCATCAGCAGGCATTACTTTGGGATAGTATTCGCTGATGATCAGAGCGTTTTTCACGTCCTTCATTTCGATGTCGCGGAAAACCAAAGGGCCGACATCGTTGCCGCGGTCACGGTTGGCCTTCACGCGGATGCCATTATCGGTGCCTTCGAAATGAATGCGCTCTGCTCGAATGTTTTGCGCACCACCGGCAATTTCGCTACCGACCGAAAGCCCATGCCCGTGCAAAAACGTGCAGTCGATGATCGTAATGTCGCGGCTTGGCGCATCCGGCCCCTTGGAGCCGATTGCGCCTGACTTGATGGCGACGTTGTCGTCTCCCACATCTGCCAGGACATGATCGATCTCTACGTTTGACGATGAAAACGGATCGATGGCGTCCGTGTTTGGAGAGCGTGCTGGAGCCAGGATCTTCGTGTTTCGGATGATGACATCATCCGAGTAATAAAGAACCAGCTGCCACATGGGAGAGTTCTGGATGGTGACGCCTTCCACCATCACATGTTTGCAATGATCGAATACCACCAGCCTTGGCCTCGGATGATCGCCCCCCATAATGCCCGCATCCTTGATCTCCCGCGCCATCTGCCACCAGGTCTCTCCCGCGCCGTCGATCACTCCCTCTCCCGTAATCGTCACATTGGATGCATTGAATGCGCTCACCAGCGATTGAAGTCCAGGCTCTCGAAACTCTTCCTTCGCTGGATAGTCGGCGTGATCGGCTGAGCCCAGAAGCGTGGCGCTCTTGTCGAGTTCAAGGGTGATGTTGCTCTTCAGAACGATCGGAGCGCTCAGGTATGTCCCGGCAGTCAGACGAACGGTGCCGCCGCCGATCTTTTCGCACGCATTAATCGCCGCTTGAATCGGGACTGCATCCTTGCTGACGCCATCCCCCTTCGCGCCGAATACACGAGCATCACAAATATGAGATGAACTAAACGCGATCGCGGGGTTAAAGACGATGCCAGTTGTCAGGGCCAACCCGGAGAACAGGTTCATCAACCTTGCTCTGTGTTGAATCAATGGAGGTCCCCCGAGATCAGTAGGTCAAATCCGAGATCAATCATACCGCTCTTGGTCAATCGAGCATGTTGAATTTGTGGGACCACCCATGGTCTCTCCAGAGGCGACCTGGGCGCTCACACTCCTCAAAGGAACTCTCCGTTTAGATGTCTCCAAATAGCGAAACGAGCGGGCGCCATTGCATCGTTTCGACCGAAGATACGAGAGGCGAGTCAACTACCTTTCCGACCACGCAACCGGCCCGTTGAAGGCGAGCCAGGCCCCGTCGTGCAAGAGCAGCATACTCCAGACCAAGATCAGGGAATCTCAATTCCCAATCTCAATTCCCTGTTACCGGGCGAGGATTGGCTCTTCCAACTAGGGCGTGGGAGCCGAAGCAGAGTCTTATGGCCGGTGTACCACCGTGTAGACCGCGGAATGCGCCAATTGAGGTTAGAGAGCGCCAGTACGAATTCTGAACAATGAAAAAGCCTGCTGAAATAGCAGGCTTTAGCGGAAGTTAGCTGGTAGCGCTAACGGGAATCGAACCCGTGTTTTAAGATTGAGAATCTCACGTCCTAACCCCTAGACGATAGCGCCACATGGCAGGCGGGGTGCAGCCGTTTCCGGCCACTCATCTACTCTAACAAAATTAGCCTTCAATGCCAAAGACGACGCGCATCAAACCGCCTGCTCAGATCCCCAGCTTCTTGACCTCGTCGTTATAGTACTTGCGGTAAAGAATCTCCCACTCCTGCGAGCCTTCCATGATGATCTTCCGCTGGTTGGCGATCTTCAACCGCGCAGCCGTGTCAATCTTGGCTTCTTCGGTCAGCAGGTTCTCCAGCGCCTTGCGCGCCTCCTGGCGAATCGTGTTGCGATCCTCCAGAAATCCGACCTCGTCAATCTCGGCCAGCGTGTCGGCCACCGTGTGGGCCAGCTTGTTCAGCTTGTCGCGGTTGATCCTCATAGAACCGCCTTGTACTTCTTCGCGAGCTCGGTCTTCACTTTTTTGAACATCTCGGCGTACTGCGCGCCCGACTTGCGCATCTCCTCGGAATACGCGTCCAGAATCACGCGCACTTCTTCGTTGATGCGGTCTTCAAGAGACAGCTCTTCAATCAGCCCCTCGGCGACGCGCGCTTCCACCGCCTTCAAATTACTGGCGGTGATCATCTTGGCGTCGACAAGGTGCTTCACGGTTCGGCGGGCTAAGTACCCTATGTAGTCACGGGAAAAAATCATGGGTTAAAGCTCAGGATACCCCATGGGACCACCGCATGTACAACAATCCCCTGGGCACTGCGCCAGAGCCAGCAAATTCCCGGGGAAGCGCACCGAATTGCAGCCTTGCCTCTTAGTCCTGGCCCTCAACTCCTGTGCGGGCAGACCTTCGCGTTCAGGCACTCGTCGGCGATCCGCAGGCGCTCCACCGGCCTACCCCCCACCAGGTGCTCTTCCACAATCGCCGCGGCGTCTTCCGGCTTCACGTTGCCGTACCACACTGCTTCGGGATAAACCACCACCGTCGGGCCATGTTCACACTGGTCCAGGCAGCCGGACTTGTTGATGCGCACTTTCCCGCCCAATCCCGCGGCCTTGGACAGTTGCTGCAACTGGGTATGCAGTTCGCTGGTTCCATCCGTGGTACAGGAGGGTCGCGGCGAACCGGCTGGACGTGAATTAAGGCAAACAAATACATGATGTTCGAATGCAGGCAAGCGAAACCCCTCCAAAATTGCGATTCCTTTAAGACTAATCCAGTCACCCTCCTGTGGCCTGGTAGACCCAGTTCCCTGCTTCCCCCGGGGAACCGTCATCGCTCCTTGGGTGCTTGCCGGATGCGCTTATTGGCCGGCGTCGCCGTGCTTGTACATATACTTGATTGCGGATTTATAGATCAGCGTCCGAGAGCGGCCGCGGACCTTGATCGAATTGCGGTCGTACCACTCGATGCAGCCTTCGATCTCTTCGCCGTCTTCCAGCACAATGACCATGCGTGTCTGGGCCTGAATCTGCTTTTGCAGGTAAAAGAGTTCGGCATGGCGGCGCGGCAAATCCCCCTCGGAAAATTGCGCAGGAAAGTGGACGGGGACCGGCATCGGCACGGGTTTGCGCGTACGGGTTTGCGGGCGCGAGGTCTCGTTCGGTAATTCTGGCAAAACAGCCTGACTCGAAAGACTCGACATGGGAAACGATCCTCCCTCGGGTAAAAAATGAAAGCCGTCGCTCAACTTTGCCGGTCTGTCTGTCGCAACTGAATTCCCGGCTACGTTTTAATGACGCAAACATCAGCGCAAAAGCTCCTACTATCAACGGCTCGCGTCTTGCACGTCCAAAAAACAGAAATAACGACCGCACGGGCTAAGAATGCCCGCTGCGCACCAGAATCCGTGCAATTGCAGGGTTACTTGTACATCAAGAGATGCGCGAGCGGGTGCGGAGGTTGCTCTTTCACCGCATCAACTCGGAAGCAGGGGCGCTGGGGATATTTTAGCCGCGATCAAGTGAAACGGCCATTGCGTCGATGGAGAGCGAGCGGAGCAGGTTGCGCCGCATCCCTTGCTCCACTTGAACCAGCGCCCGCGCGGCATTGCCAATCCAATCGACAGTCAAACTCTGCGCCATTCGGCCGAGTTCGGCGGCAAGATCGATGTTGCGAATGAGGTGAGGAGTGCCTGCGACGATCAGCAAAAGGTCCTCAAGCAGGCTGCCCGTGGCGCGAAGCAGGCTGATGGTCTTCTCCTGTCCGTCAGCCCCGGCACGGTACTTCTCCGTGGCCTGGAAGAGCTGGCTGTATTCAGGCTCCCTTAGAGCGGTTCGAAGCAAGACCAGCGCGTCCTGGCGGCTGGTGACGTAAGCAGCCAGATCCATGGTCAACGCACGGCCGACGGCGCCTTCGGCCAGCCGTGCTGCCAGTGCGCGGTCGGCCGGCTTGAGTTCGGGCCGGCGCTGGGCGAGCAAGGCTTCAAGATCCGTTGCCGGAATCGCACCCAATCGGTGAATCACAGCGCGGGAACGAATCGTAGGCAGCATCTCCTGTGGATTTTCGGTGAGCAGAATGAGCGAGGTGTGCTCTGGCGGCTCTTCAAGCACTTTGAGCAGGCTGTTGGCCGCCTCCTTCATGAAGGTTGACGAGGTGAAGATGGTGAAGGTGCGCGCCGACTCGACCGGCGGTCGATAAAAGGCCACGTGAATGACCTGGCGCACCTGGCCGAGCTTGATCATCAGTTGCGGCGGGTCCGGCGGAACGACAAGCAGGTCTGGGTGGGTCTGGATGAGGATGCGCGTTTCTTTCTTGTCGGTCTCGCGCAGCCCCTCGCGGGCTTCGACGGCCTCGGCGACCAGCGTTTCAAGATCGGCGGAGTCGGCGATGCGGGTGCAGTTATGGCAGACTCCGCAAAAGTCGGGCAAACCGTCGGATTCAGTGGGGTTGGTGCAGTTGACAGCCTTGGCGAGCATCAGGGCCAGCGTGTATTTTCCCGCACCCTTTGGCCCAGAGACTATGAGCGAATGCGGAAATCGCTGGGCGCGAATCGCTTCGCGCAGATGGGTGACGGTTTGCGTGTTGCCTAGGAAATCCTGGAAGCCCACGATTTGAGGATAGCCCATCCACATGCTGTGGAACGGACTGCACCTGAGATGGGCAGACGCTCGCTGTTCGCCCCTGTGGGCTGTGGCGTGGTGCGGCTTCCTTCTCAATTGACGAACGCTGACGGCGTCCCGGATACTGGAGCCTGCGCATGTAGGATGCAACGGCAGTTCGCCGAAGGGCCATGCCCACCTACGATCTCATCGTGGAGACCCACATGCCCAATCTGGAGAACCTCAAGAAGCAAGCCAAGCTCATATTGCGGTGGCATCGCGAAGGACACTATCCTGTTGCCGCGCAAATTCGCGTGTATTTACCTCGTTTGCTGAATGTGTCGGACTCCGAGATTCTTGCGGCAAGCCTCACGCTTGGCGATGCGCAAGAAATCGTCGCAAGGCAGCAAGGCTTCGATAGTTGGCAGGCCCTGAAAAGTGGGCTTTCGAGCACGCCGCCCAAGATGAAATCCCCGCCATCCAAAGCGACGATTGTGTATGCAGAACCGCAACTGTTCGTCACCGACATCGAAAGATCGTGCGAGTTTTTCCGCGACAAGTTGGGCTTTACGCTTGTATTCAGCTACGGCAAACCTCCCTACTATGCCCAGGTGGGGCGCGACTCCGCGCGTCTCAACCTAAGGTGCGTCGAGCAATCGGTCATCGCGTCAACAGTCCGCGATCGGGAGGAGCTGTTGTCGGTATCGATGACCGTCGCTACAGCGGACGAGATCAAGCTGCTGTTTCTTGAATTTCAATCCGCTGGAGTTGCCTTCCGCCAGACGCTGAAAAAGCAGCCTTGGGGCGCCAGGAACTTCGTCGTCAAGGATCCGGATGGAAATCTGCTGTTGTTTGCTGGACCCGCAAACTAGAGCGGAACTGCGATTGCCTTGATTCCATTCTTCGGCCGCAGCGTGATCTTGGGCTGCAGTTCGATTGTTTGGTTGGGAACAAGCTGCAGCCTCCAGCGATGAGCCAGGGTGGCCAGCGCCAGCGTTGCCTCCATCCAGGCGAATGACTCGCCGATGCATTGACGGCCGCCGCCGCCGAAGGGGAAATAAGCAAAGCGTGGACGCGCAGCCTTCACCTCAGCCGTGTGCCGTTCGGGACGGAAGGCCAGCGGTTCGGGAAACCAACGCGGGTCCCGCTGAATAATGTATTGGCTGAAGAAGACCATGGTGCCTTTTTGCAGTCGATATGGGCCGATGGAAACATCTTCAAGGACTTCGCGGCCCATGGCCCAGGCAGGCGGGTAAAGACGCATCGATTCAGCCAGCACCATGGCGGTGTATTCCAGGCGGGGCAGGTCTTCGAGCGTCGGCAGCCGGCCGCCAAGGACCTCGTCAAGCTCAGCATGAAGACGGCGCTCGGCTTCAGGATTCTGGCCGAGCAGAAGCCATGTCCATGCCAGCGCATTGGCCACGGTTTCATAGCCGGCGAGAAACAGCGTAAGCACCTGGTCGCGAAGCTCCTCAGAGCTCAGAGTCAGCCCATCGCCTTCGGCCTCGTCGTCGCGGGCAGCGATGAGCATGGAGAGAAGGTCGCCGTGAAGTTCCGCAGCCTTTTCGATCTCCGTTGCATTTTCGCTCACAAAACGGACATTCTGCATCTCCGCCTGGCGCGAGCGGATCATGCCGTCAACCACCTGGTCGAGGCTGGCTTTGGCCTTGCGAAATCGCCGCATAACGGGCAACGGTGAGTCGAGCAGAAGTTCCGCGTGTGGGAGGGCGACCAGGTAGTTGTAGAGTTCCATGATGATGTTGACCTGGTCGTTGATCACGTGAATCTCGGGGGTGACGGCAGTGTCAAACAGCGTGCGCGCGGTAATCTGGAGCGCCAGGCGCATCATCTCGGCGTTGATGTCGATGGGCTGGCCGGGTTGCCATTCCTCGCTCAGGTCCGCAGAGAGCGAGACGATCTGCGCGGCGTAGCGCTGGATGCGCTGGCGATGGAAGGCCGGCGCGGCGATGCGGCGGGCGCGGTTGTGGGTTTCTCCGTCCGAGGTGATGAGGCCCTCGCCAAGTAGGATCTTCATGCGCTTCTGCGTACGGTCTTTGCCGAACGACGCAGCCTTGTCGATCAGCACCTCGCGAATGTCCGAGGGGTCGTGCAATAGAACCACGTGGCGAAAGAGGATTTTGTAGTGAGCGGCGCGCCCAAAGCGGCGCATGTGTTCAAACAGCAGAATCGGGTTGCCAGGCTTGAAGAATTTGTGGAAGAGGTAGAGGGGCAAATTCATCCGCAGCCCGGGCGGGTAGATAGAGCGGCCGTGCCGCACCAGGATCGGTGGACCTTCAGTACGCGGCAGACGACCGGACTCGAGTGTTGCCTCTGAGACGCTTTGGCTCACATGGTTGAGGCTAGAACATTACTTGAGGGGTGTCGAGGAATGGTCCATTGCTCCAATCCTCATTCGTTGGGTTGTAAGATGGCTGCCGGGGGTGCTTGTCGAGGAAAGGTGTACTCAAATGAAACTTAAACACTTCGCCGTTCTGGCGGCATTTGGTGTTGCTGCGTCGCTGCAGGCGCAGGCCGTGCAGGGCAACGTTGTTCTCGCGCCGGTTTCCAAGACGCCCGTGGTGCAGGGTCAGGTTGGCTCCGCCTTTGCCCAGGCGCCGATCGAGCACGTCTCCACTCTCCTGTCGCGGCACGATTTTATGTATGCGGGGGAGTCAAAGGACCGCAACCTCTACATTGTGCGCGGCGGAAAGATTGATTGGAGCTTTTCAGACCCGGAGGGCAAAGGCGAAATCAGCGACGCGGTCATGATGTCCAACGGCAATATCCTCTACGCGCATCAGTTTGGAATTACCCTGGTGACTCCTGACAAAAACGTGCTCTGGACCTACACCGCCCCGGAGGGCACTGAGGTTCACACCGCGATCCCCATCGGCAAAGACCACGTGCTCTATATCCAGAACGGCGATTATCCCGTGGTGCGCGTGGTGAACTTGAACACGAATGCGACGGAGAAGGAATTCAAGCTCAAGACCCTGCTGCCGTCCAGCACCCACTCTCAGTTCCGGCACGCGCGACTCACCCCGCAAGGGACGCTCCTGGTCGCACACATGGACCTCAACAAAGTTGTGGAGTACGACTCGGACGGTAACGAGCTGTGGTCCTTTCCAGCGGACCATCCGTGGGGCGTCACCCCCCTCGCCAACGGCAATGTACTGATCACCGACAGCAAGGGAGTGCGGGAGATTACACGGCGCGGCGATACGGCATGGAGTTGGACGCCAGCAGATGCGGCCGCTTACACCGTCGCCAACCTGCAGCAGGCCTGGCGCCTTCCCAACGGGAACACGGTCATCAACAACTGGGTGAACGAATGGGATACGGAACCGGCGAACATGGTTGGAACGGTGCAGGCTCTTGAGGTGAATCCCGCGAAGCAGGTTTTGTGGACCCTGAAATCGTGGGCTGATCCTGCAAATCTTGGACCTGCCACGACAATCCAGTTTCTCGATGGGCCGCCTGCAGAGGATGTGCACTTCGGGGATCTCAAATGAGATCGGATTAGAAGGCATCCTTTTGAGTGCTCGGGAATCTCTTGATTGAAACTCGATTTCAATCAGTGTGCCCTGCGTAATCAGGATCCCGGAGACGAAATGGCCAAAACCTCAAATAATCAGGCACTGCGAGAGCATCTGGTGAAGCTGCTCAAGGGTGGTGACGCTCATGCGACATTCGAGCAGGCAACTCAGAGTTTTCCGACAGACTTGCAGGGCAAGCGGCCTAAAGGTGCGGAGCATTCGCCGTGGGAGGTGCTGGAGCACCTGCGGATTGCGCAGTGGGACATTCTGGATTTCTCGCGGAACCCCAAATACAAAGAACGCGAGTGGCCCAAAGAGTATTGGCCCGAGACGCAAGAACCACCGAGCAAGAGCGCGTGGGCCAAAAGCGTGAAGGCATTCCAGAGTGACCTGCAGAAAATTTGCGACCTGGTGTCCGACCCGAAAACGGATTTGTATGCAAAGATCCCGCATGGCAATGGTCAGACGATTCTGCGCGAGGCGCTGGTAGTAGCAGACCATAACGCTTATCACCTGGGCGAGATGGTGCTGCTGAAGCGGCAATTGGGGGCATGGACACCTACGGTGCGGCAGTAGCTGGCGGGAGCCTCGCGAGGCAACTCTCAGCTTCTTAGCTCTGCCTTGCGCAAGAGCAGCGCCGCGACTGCGGCCACAATTCTTTCATGGACATCGCCGATGGGCAGATCCCCCTCAATCAGTTCGACGCGCCCGGGTTCGCGCAGCGCGATCTCTCGGTATTTCTCCCAGACGCGGCGGAAGAATGCGTCCTGCTCCAGCTCAAAGCGATTCTCATCCTGGCCGGTCTGCGCTTCAACGCGCTGATTGCGCCGGCGCGCGCGTTCCAGGCTGGACTCAAGCGAGGGCAGGAGCAACAGCGTCAGGTCCGGCTGAAGGTTGTCGCAGAGCAGCCGATGAAGCTCCAGCACTGGCTCAGAGCCTAGCTCCCTGCCGCCACCCTGGTAGGCCTCGGTCGAATCGGTGAAGCGGTCGCAGACCACGACCTTACCCTGCTCAAGCGCCGGTTGAATCACTTCCGCGATTGCCTGGGCGCGGTCGGCAAACATCAGCGCCATCTCCGCAAACGGCGCCAGGCCGGTGGAGCGCGAGTCCAGCAGTAAGGCGCGGATGGACTCGCCGGTGGCCGTGCCGCCGGGCTGGCGAGTGAAGACCACGTCTCCTGCGGGGATTCGTTTGCCGAGCCATGCGGCCAGGCGCTTGATTTGAGTCGTCTTGCCCGAACCGTCGAGACCCTCAAGCGTGATAAACAGACCGCGCGGCATGGGCTGAGTTTATCATCCGCAAAATCCTGAGTTGAAAGCGTTATTGATCAGGTGGGCAGGTCTGCGGCGCGGCTTGCAGACGAGTCTTGCTGGTTTGTGTTACAACAGGATGATTTTTGAACGTGACCGGAGCCAGGCAACTGCGCTCCACTGGAGTAGAAAGACAATGAGTCTCCGTAGTATCCATCGACTCACCGTATGCGGCTTTTTCCTGGTCGCAATGCTGGCAGCAGGCCGGCTCAACGCACAAAACCTGACGTTGGAAGGACAGACCGGCGGCTTCATTACGCCGACGGCCTACGTGGTGGAATCAAATAAGGGTCAGTTCTTTTCTCATCCTTCAGTGGGCTTCCATTTCATTGGCGCCTCCTCGGTGATCGGCAACATTGAGACCTTCAGCATCACCGAGGGGTTCGCCAACCGCGCTGAAGTGGGTTACACGCGCAGCGTACACCAGCTCGGCAACACGCCGACGGCTACCTCGACCAATGAAGCCACCAGCGCCCTGTGGAACTTCGACGGCATGAATGTGTTTCACGGCAAGGTGGTAGGCATCAAGGACGGACAGTTCGGCCCATGGACGCCGGGAATTGCAGTGGGCGGCGTGGTCAGGACAAACGACAAGTTTGTTACTGGCGCGGCCATCCCGGACGCGGTTGGACTCTACGACGAATACTGCATCGAAACCGAATCATGTACCCCAGTGCCCGTTCCGGCTGCCAAGGCCTACACCAACGGAGACGTTTACGTCTCGGTGACCAAGACCTGGGCCAAGCCGCCCCTGCCGTTCCTGTTGAACCTGGGCTGGAAGGCCACCAACGCCGCGATCTACGGAATTGGCGGGCAGGCGACGCGGTTCGGCGGTCGGCTGTTCGGCGGGTTGGGAATACCGCTTCCCATTGGGAAGGGGCTGGTAGCCGTGCCTTCTGCCGGGTTCACGCAGGAGCCGCCGACGGTGAAAGGCCTGGGCCCTGCGCCGCCCAACGGCATTCCGTTTGTGGCCGGTAAGGCAGACATCCCCACCACGCTGGACTACGCCGTGCGCGTGACGCAGAGGGAGCATCCGCACTTCGCATTTGATATCGGAGTTGGACAGGTGGCCGGCAATATCGGCTCGATCCCGACAGGGTTGCCGGCGCCCTATCCGGCATCGATCCCGGTAAACCTGGAGGCGCGGCATGTGGTGGGAGTGGGGTTGAGCTACCGGCCCTAGGGTGGTCCTCGAAACTGCGGCAGAAAAAGAAGAACTCCTGAGCAGATTTGATCAGAATGAGTTTCGGCGTCTGGATACGGTGAGAGGGTAGCTCCCCATGCCCTCTTTCCTCCCTGAGTGATTGAACACCGCGGCGGAACCGGCTGGAAAGAACCAGGAGGTTCTCTGTATGCGCCTGCTCCGCCCTGTTTATTTGGTGCTTCTTGCTCTGCTCGTAACGGTTACGGTTCCATCCATCCATGCGCAATTCGGTGTGGGAATCAGCATCAACGTCGGATTCGCTCCGCCTGTGCTGCCTGTCTACGTGCAGCCGATGTGCCCTGAGCCGAACTTGATGTGGACACCGGGTTATTGGGCTTATGCCTCTGACCAGGGAGACTATTACTGGGTACCCGGCGCGTGGGTGCCTGCGCCGTACGGCGGCGCGTTGTGGACCCCTCCCTACTGGGGCTGGAATAACGGGCAGTATGGCTTCCATGGCGGCTACTGGGGTCAGACCGTGGGCTTCTACGGCGGCGTGAACTACGGCTTCGGCTTCGGCGGGATAGGTTTTGCCGGCGGCGAGTGGCGGGGTGGAAGCTTCGCCTACAACACCGCGGTTACGCAGGTGAACGTGAATGTCATTCACGTGACCTACGTCAATGAAACAATCGTTCACGAAGGAATCGTCGAAAACCCCAATCACGTGGCGTTCAATGGCGGTCCCGGCGGAATCCAGCACACCGCGACGCCGGCCGAGCAGGCAGCCGCAAAACAGCCGCACACCCAGCCAACAAGCTTCCAGACGCAGCACGCCGCATCCGCCAAAGCCGACAAAAGCTCGTTTGCCAAGGCCAACGGCGGACACCCGACAAACGTCGTTACCGCCAAGCCGCTGGCCGCGCAAAGAACTGATCCTCCAAAGGGCGTGAAGCCGGTAGCTTTGGAAGCTCCCAAGGTAGAGCCAAAAGCAGCACCGAAAGCTGAACCAAAGGCTGCGCCCAAGGCAGAACCGAAAGCTGAGCCAATGGCCGCACCAAAGGCTGAACCGAAAGCCGAGCCTAAGGCTGAGCCTAAAGCAGCACCGAAGGCTGAGCCGAAAGCCGAACCGAAAGCTGCTCCCAAGGCAGAACCTAGAGCCGAGCCAAAGGCTGCGCCGGCCGAACATGCCGCACGAAAAGCTGCGCCTGCAGCCCATGCCGCCCCGGCAACGCACGCTGCGCCCGCGGAACACGCTGCGCCAAAGGCCGCTCCGGCGGCGCATGCCGCACCCAAGGCCGCTCCGGCTCCGAAGGCGGCTCCTAAAGAAGAGTCCAAGCCGAAATAGCCTCCTGTTTCGAAGGACTTTTCCGGATAAGAGGCCCACGGTCAGCCGTGGGCCTCCTTTTGTCTGGCCGCCTTTGGAATGAAGCATTGAGCGCATATTTCCGGGGCGAAAATTGCCTGAAAATGCGTGGTCAACAGTGAACAGCCACCGCCGCACCATGCAACTTCAAATAGCCCGACGGCCTCCAAGTCGCTTATGCCTTCAGGAAAGGTGTCGTGAAGGCTGGAAGCAAAGAACAAAATGGAGGAAAAACCTATGCGACTGAAATGCTTTGGGCGCTGGTTGTTGCTGGCGCTTCTGCTCTCTGTGATTCCCGCATCCTCGCGCGCGGGAGTTCTCATCAGTGTCGGTTTTGCTCCCCCGGTGCTCCCGGTTTATGAACAACCGATCTGTCCCGATCCCAACCTGCTGTGGACGCCGGGATACTGGAGCTACGCTGACGGCGGCTACTTCTGGGTGCCTGGCGCCTGGGTTCCCGCACCCTACATCGGCGCGCTGTGGACGCCCGGTTACTGGGGCTGGAACAACGGACTTTATGTATTCAATGAGGGCTACTGGGGCCCGCAGGTCGGCTACTATGGCGGCGTGAATTACGGGGGCGGCTACCTCGGCATCGGCTTCGCCGGAGGTGAATGGCGGGGCGGTTTCTTTGCCTACAACACCGCGGTCGTCAACGTGAACACCACCGTCATTCACAACACCTTTGTCGATCGGTCAATTATTGAGAGAAGCACCGTAGCCAACCCCGGCCACGTTGCCTACAGCGGCGGCCCTGGCGGTATTCAACACCAGCCCACGGCCGAAGAGCAGGCTGCCTCGCACCAGGCGCATACTCCTCCTACCCGGTTCCAAACCCAGCATGTCGCCGCGGCGCGGGCCGACAAGGCCTCGTATGCCAAGGCCAATGGCGGTCACCCAAAGACACTGGTAGCCGCAAAACCGCTCACCGCCGAACACCATGCCGCGCCCGCGGGAACAAGAACGGCAGCCGGCTCAGCGGGAAGAACAGCGGCCAGGACCGCGCCCAAGACAGCGCCGAAGACCGAATCAAGAACAGAGTCGCGCGGGGGAACTGCAACGCACACAACTGCCAGGAGCCACACGGCTACTGCGGAACATGCGAAGACTCCGCATAGCACGGAGCACTCAACTACCTCGACAACACGCACGACTCCACGTACAACAGAGCGCAATAGCCCTCGCACGGCCGAGCACACAACCACTCCGGCAACACACACCGCTCCGCGTACCACTGAGCACACGGCCCGTCCGGCAGAGCACACAGCGCCGCGGACTACCGAGCATACGACTCCACGTACAGCGGAACACACAACGCCCCGGGCAGAGCACACAACCCCGCGTGCTACCGAACACGCCGCAACGCCTGCTGAGCACGCAACGCCGCATACCACGCACACCGCTCCGCGCACAACAGAACACACTGTAACGCCGTCGGAGCACACCACCGCCCCCAGGACTGAGGAGCACACAACCGCTCCTCGTACTGAAGAACATACAACTCCTCCGCGGACCGAAGAACACACACTTCCTCCGGCGGAGCATAGTGTCCCAACCCCGAAGGAACCTGCGCATGAAGCTCCCGCACCGAAGGAGCACAGCGCCCCCGCGCCTAAGGAACACTCTGCACCGGCGCCCAAGGCCGCGCCGGCACCTCGCGCTGCCCCGGCGCCCCATCCCGCACCGGCACCAAAGGCTGCACCAAGGGAGCAGTCCAAGCCAAAGGAACAATAGCGAAAGACACATTGCTTGACCTTGAAGGCCTGCGGTTCGCCGCCGGCCTTCTTGTGTAACAGGATAGGATTGCCCACCGCGAGCAACTTCTGGACGAAACCTGGGTCTGAATTCGCATGGCTGAACCTTTGATAGCGTTTTGGAGTCGCGGTTCAAGCATGTTCAGCAATAGGAATTTCAGGAGGTATGTATCATGCGAATGTTTCGTTCCGCGCGCTGGCTTTTGATGGCGCTGCTTGTAGCTCTCGTTCCCGCTTCTTCCTACGCAGGAGTCTTTATCAGTGTCGGGTTTGCTCCGCCCGTCCTGCCGGTCTATGAACAGCCGCTCTGCCCTGCTCCCAACCTGATGTGGACGCCCGGCTACTGGGCATACGGCGACGACGGCTACTACTGGGTCCCCGGTGCCTGGGTCCCCGCACCCTACGAGGGCGCGCTGTGGACCCCCGGCTACTGGGGTTGGTCCGGCGGCTTCTTCGTCTTCCATGACGGCTATTGGGGACCGCAGGTTGGCTACTACGGCGGCGTAAATTACGGCTTCGGATACATGGGCATCGGCTTCGCCGGCGGTGAATGGCGCGGCGGCGTGTTTGCCTATAACACCGCCGTGGTCCATGTGAACGAGACGATCATCCACACCACCTACGTCGACCGCACAATCGTGGAAAGAAACACGATCGCCAATACCAATCATGTGGCCTTCAGCGGCGGCCCAGGCGGCATTCAACACCCGCCGACACCCGAGGAGCAGGCCGCGTCTCGCGGACAGCACCTGGCGCCTACCAGCTTCCAGCAGCAGCATGCCGAGTCGGCGCGCGCCGACAAGTCCTCCTACGCAACGCACAATGGCGGCCACCCAACGAACCTGGCCGCTGAAAAACCGCTCGCCGCGGAAAGCCACGCAGCACCCGCGCAAGCAAGGAACGAAGCACGGCCCGCCGCAAACCAGTACCATGCTCCCGCCGCGCAACGTACAGCACCTGCAGAGAAAGCCGCGCCCCGCTCCAGGCCGGCTCCAAAGGAAGAAAAGCCAAAAGGGCGGTAACTTCGGAGTCGTTCAGCTTTCCCGCAAATGCCCACGGTGAGCCGTGGGCATTTCTGCGTCTTGCCACTCTCCAAGGCACAAAAAGACAGCGATAAATTGTGCCACGCTATTGATTTCCGGGTCGCTCGCCATCTTTTTCCTGCAACTTCCACTGGCAAAGGGGGTTCGCAATACCGTAGACTAACCGCGAATTTGCGATTCAGTGCTTACCGATTCGAAAAAATCAGGAGGATCATTCCCATGCGACTTTCCCGCTCTGTGCGTTGGCTATTGCTGGCGCTTCTGCTTTCTGTCATTCCCGCTTCCTCGTACGCTGGCGTATTCATCAGCGTGGGGTTTGCGCCTCCGGTACTGCCGGTTTATGTGCAGCCCATTTGCCCTGAACCGGGATTGATGTGGACTCCCGGTTACTGGTCCTATGGCCCGGACGGCTACTTCTGGGTTCCAGGCGCGTGGGTGCCCGCGCCTTACGTCGGTGCGCTCTGGACTCCCGGCTACTGGGGCTGGTCCAACGGCTTGTATGTGTTTCATGATGGCTACTGGGGCGCGCACATCGGCTACTACGGCGGCGTGAACTACGGCTTCGGGTATGGCGGCATCGGCTTCGCCGGCGGCATCTGGCGCGGTGGCGTCTTCTCCTACAACACGGCGGTGATGCATATCGGCGTGGGCGGAGGATGGGGTGGCCACTTCTATGAAGACCGTGGAGCCGTCGACCGCGGCTTTGTCGCCAGGGATAGCCATGTTGCCTTCAGCGGTGGCCCCGGCGGCATTCACCACGACCCGACGCCCGAGGAGCGGGTAGCCGAACACGACCAGCATCGCGGACCGAGCGAGGTACAGCAGCATCATGCGGAAGCTGCACGGGCCGACAAGGCTTCGTATGCAAAGAACAACGGCGGTCACCCGGCCAACGCGGCTGTCGCGCATCCGCTGGGCGCATCGCACGGAGCAGAGTCGCATGCAGCGGCTTCGCATGGGGCTGCGTCTCACGGGAGCGAATCTCATACGGCGACAAACCATACCGCAACGACTCACACCACCACGAGCCATACGACAACGAGTCACACAGTCCAGTCGCACGCGGCCACTCCTTCGCACACCAACACGGCTGGAGGATCGCACGCAGGCGGCGCACCGAAGACCGCGTCCCACGCAGCTTCCGGCGGAGGATCGCATCCGGCAGCAGCAGCACATGCGTCTTCAGCACCCAAGGGTGGCGGCGCGGCTCCCAAGTCGAGCCCAGCCGGGCACCACAAGTAAGACAAGGCAAGGAATATTTCAATAATGAACAGTAAGGCCCACGGTAAACCGTGGGCCTTACTGCGTCTCGCCAATTGTTATGGCTCGGAAAGCTCGATGCCCGCAATCTCGACTTCCAGGCCACCGTGCTCCGGGTGGTCGTTTTCGCGGATGCGATAGGCCAGGTCGATGAGGCTGCCTTCTTTCAGCTTCAAGTCGGCTGCGCGGCCCGCGAGGTCCCACCCAACGGCGCGCATTCCCGAACGGCGACCCGCGACAGCGCTGCCGTCGGCTCCCTGCTGGGCCAGTTCCAGGCGTATGTGGCGCTCCTTCATGATGCGCGGCGCGGCCAGTACGCGCGCCTTTCGTGTAACAAAGATAGGCTCCTGATTGCCGTGCCCAAGAGGCTCAAGCTTGCGCAGCCAGCCGGCGAGCACCGGCGTGATGCGATCAAGCGGAAGTTCTGCATGAATGCGGAGCAGACGCTCCGGTGTGCGGCTGGCCAGGTGCTCGTCCGCATAGACGTTTAGCCGCCGCTTGAGCTCAGGCAGCGCATCGGCAGGCAGCGCAAAGCCGATGGCGAAGGCGTGGCCGCCGAAACGAGTGAACAGATCGGCACAGGATTCAATCGCGTTCAGCAAGTGGAATCCATCTACGGAGCGGCCCGAGCCGTGAGCAACTCGGCCGTCGGGTCCGTCTTCCACGCTCACCACGATAGCGGGCTTGGCAGTGCGCTCCACCACGCGCGAAGCGAGAATGCCGATCACGCCGCGATGCCAGCCTTCGCCGTCAACGACCAGCAAGCTGCTGCCCGCCAGTTCCGCGCTCGTGGCCAGGCGAATCTCGATCGATTCAAGCGCAACGGCCTCTGCATCGCGGCGCTCGCGATTCAGACGTTCCAGCTTGCCGGCCAGCAGTGCGGCGCGCGCTACGTCGCGCGTGGTGAAAAGCTCGATCACCTCGGAGGCAACATCCATGCGGCCTGCCGCGTTGATGCGCGGACCAATGCGGAATCCGACGTCGAAGCCGGTAATTGCCTTGGTTGCTGGGTCGAGTGCGGCAACTGCGAACAATGCGCGCAATCCTGCGCCGCGCGGATCGCGCAGCTCGCGAAGTCCGAGTGCCGCAATCACGCGATTCTCGCCATGCAATGGAACCGCATCGGCGATAGTGGCGATTGCGGCCATCTTCAGAAAACTCGGAAGCGTTTTTTCACGGGTACGTGCGGGATCGCGCCGGGAGAGCACAGCCTGCGCAAGCTTCATCGCGATGGCCGCGCCGCATAGAGATTTTTCAGGATATGTGCATCCAGGTTGATTGGGGTTCAAAATGGCGAGCGCATGCGGAACTGCATCGTCGGCCTGGCACAAATGGTGGTCGGTAATGATGAGGTCGAGGCCGAGTTCGCGAGCTGTCTCCGCTTCAGTGAATGCGCGCATCCCTGTGTCCACCGTGATCACCAGGCGAACACCTGCCGCGTATGCCTCCTCAAGCACGCTCGACTGCAACCCGTAGCCTTCGCGAAGCCGGTGAGGCACGTGGAAACGCGCTTCGCCGCCCAGCATCTCAATGGCAGTCTTCAGCAGGACGACAGCGGTAGTGCCGTCCACGTCGTAGTCGCCGTAAAGAAGGATCGGCTCACTGCGCCCAATCGCCGCTTCGAGGCGTTCAACGGCCTCGGTCATTCCCCGCATGAGGAAAGGATCATTGAGCTGGGCCGCATCGGGATTGAGAAACGCGTAAGCCTGTGTTGCGCTTCTGATGCCGCGCGCAATCAGCAGCTCAGCCAGAACCAGCGGCACGCGCGCTTCTTTTGCGAGCACCTCAGCCTCAGCCGTATGCGGCTCCGCCATCAGCCATCGCTGCGCAGGCCGCTGGCGCGAAGCGAGCGGCGCTGGCTTGCTAGTTGCAGCAGGAGCTTGACCTGATCTCCCTGCCAAATCTGATCTACCGGCCAAATCTGACCTGCCGGCCGAAATGGATGGGTGGGCAGGCGCGGCCACCGGACTTACTCGTCCTCGTCGTGGTCGTGATTATGGTCTTCAATCACAATGTCCTGGAAGCTCTCGATATCTTCAAGCAGCGTCTGGTAGCGCTCGTACCACTCGGTGGTGGTCTCGTGCAAAAACACCAGGCCCTGATAGACAAAGCCAAGCTGGATGTAGCCAAGGTTGCCGCAGTACTTGCGCAGCCACTGCGCCTCGACAAGTTCCGTGGCCTCTTCGTCGGGAAAGTTCATCTCGCCGGCTTCTTCAATCAGCGCGTCCAGTTCCTCGCGTTCCAGCGTCATTTCGCTGAAGGTCACGAATGGCGCGCCAACGTGCTTGGCCATCTCAACAAAGTCTTTCCATGCGTCGGGGTTGCCCTGACCTTCCCACAGAATCGATGGGATGTCTTCAGTGACGTAACCGGGAAGGCGGTGCATGCCATGGCCGGCAATAAAGGCCACCATGTCATCTTTCAGCGAAAGTAGGTTTTCCGTGCTCATAGTCAAGTTTCCATTTTCGCAGATGGGGCCGGGGGGACGCTCAGGATTGTGGAAAGCCGGGAAGAATCATGGCCGACCCTACTCCAGTTTCCCGGCCTTCCCCAGCCGGTCCCGAATTGCCGCTCCAATCCCATTCGCCGGCGGCATCGGGCAAAGAATCACCGTGCATCCCAACCCATCCAGCGCGCGCAGGCCAGCGTACAGTTCCCGCGCCAACTCCTCCGGCGCCTCCCATCGTCCCCATTCGAACAAAACCGTCCGGGCTGGCGCCGCAATCTCGGTTGGCAGCATCACCCCTACCCGTTCGGCGGGGAATCGCGCAGCCGCCTTTTCCAGCCGCTCCTCAAGTTCTTCCCACGGTGCGTCCACCAGCACCACCCGCGCCCGCGGCGCATAGTGCTTCAATCCCACCCCAGGCGACGGCAGTGCCTCCCGCGGCGTCTCCCGCAGCTCCTCGCTGGCAAACACCTCCACTGCCCCGGCCACAGCTTCTATCTGCTCTGCCGTCACCGCTCCAGGTCTGTAGATCAACATCGGGCTCTGGCAACAATCCAGCACCGTCGATTCCAAGCCCAGCCCGGTCGGCCCCGCATCCAGCACCGCATCAATCCGCCCGTCGAGATCGTCCACCACATGCTGCGCCGTGGTCGGGCTGGTATGCCCAAACAGGTTCGCGCTCGGCGCAGCCACTGGAATCCCAGCCCGCCGAATCAATTCCAGCGCCACCGGGTGCGCCGGCATCCGCACCCCCACCAGTCCCCTCCCCGCCGTCACCGCGTCCGGAACCGCCGCGGCCCGTGTCAGCAGTAGCGTCAGCGGTCCTGGCCAGAACGCCTCCATCAACCGCCGCGCCCGACCCTCTTCGTCCAGTCCGCTGAATGAAACCAGACCCTCCAGCATTTCGAAGGTTGCAATATGCACAATCACCGGATCCCAAGCCGGCCGCTTCTTGGCCGTAAAGATCCGCCCCACCGCCGCCGCATCCAGCGCATTAGCGCCCAGCCCGTAGACAGTCTCCGTCGGCAGCGCCACCAGCCCCCCGCCGCGCAGAATCTGCGCCGCCCGCCCCAGCGCATCCTGCGCTTCGGCCGTCTCCAGATTTGCCCCGTCCACTCCCAACCGCAGCGTCTTCACCCTTCTATTCTCACCCGCCCGGCCCAGCTACCGTGGCCGGGTGCCCCATGTCCCGATTCTGGGACAAAAAAGCACGAGTGCTGCACGAGCTCAGGGTGCCATCCATTCCGCTTCTTTCAGCGGAATGGGTGGGAAAGCACGAGCCCCCATGAGAGCAAATAGCAAGCGTATGCCGCGCAGCAAGGTACCTGCCGTATACTCACGTTCATCGCCGTCTCTGTTCCTGGAAGAGTCAACTGCGCGAATGGAGCAAAAACAGCTAAAGGCTAGCGGCTGAAAGCTGGAAGCTGAGTTCTTACCATGTCCGTCGAAACCGAGATCAAATTCCGTGTCGACGACCTCCCCGGCCTGGCCCTGCGCCTGCAGGCTGCCGGCTTCGCCCTGCAAACCCCGCGCAGCTTCGAGAGCAATGTCCTCTATGACACTCCCGATCGCCGGATGCGCGCCCGCACTGAGATTCTCCGCATCCGCAGCTACGCCGGCCGCACCATCCTCACCCACAAGCGCCTGCCAGACATAGGCCCCGGCGAAGACACTCACAAGCACCGCATCGAGACCGAAACCGAAGTCTCCGACGGCGATGCCCTGGCCCAGGTCTTTCTCTCGCTCGGCCTCGTCCCAGCCTTTCGTTATGAGAAGTGGCGCACCGAGTGGTCCTCCGGTGGAGGCCACTGCGTCGTCGACGAGACCCCCATCGGCAACTACGCCGAGCTCGAAGGGCCGGCCGCCTGGATCGACCGCACCGCCGCGCTGCTCTCCGTCTCACCAGCCGACTACATCACCCTCAGCTACGGCCGGCTTTTTGAAGTCTGGCGCGCCCAGCATGGCTCAGCAGCAAACGATCTCACCTTCTCCGCCATCGCCCAATCCCTCGCAACTCATTGAGGATCCTGCATTTTTCAAAAGCGGCATGAGCCCAAAAAGGGTAAGCCCATTCTGTGGGAAAGATGCAAGAAATAGAATTCGCGACCTCTCTGTTTTGAGGTGCGGTTTGAAGGTTTTTTGAGCTCTGGACCAAGGCGGAATATGCTTGACCGCTCAAGCGTCAGCCGCCCACCGCGAACTTGCGAGCAGACTCGAGCAGGGCGTCTACCGACTCCTTCGAGCACGACTCGGTGTAAATTCGCATCAGCGGCTCAGTTCCGCTGGCGCGCAGCAAGAGCCAGGTTTCGGCGGCCTTGGGCTTTGAATACGATTCCGGATTGTCGAGGTAGAACTTCACGCCATCGAGAGTCTCCTGGCAGTGAATCGGCATGCCGGCGAAGACCGGGTCGCCGGGCTGCAAGGCGCGCGCCCGCTCGATGGCCGCGTTCTTGATCTCGTCGGAGATGTGCAGATCGATGCGGCCGTACTGGTGCTCGCCGTATTCGGCTTGCAGGTCGGCAACCAACATGCCCAGCGTCTTGCCCTCTTCGGCCATCACGTTGGCCAGCAACAGCGCGTTCAGCAGGCCGTCGCGCTCCGGCAGGTGGCGCTGAAAGCCGATACCACCCGACTCCTCGCCGCCCATCAGGATTTCGCGCTCCAGCATGTAGTCGCACACGTACTTGAAGCCGATGCCGTGCTCGATCAACTCGCGGCCGTGCTTCTGGCAGATGCGGTCGAGCATCTTAGTGGTGTTGAAGGCGCGGGTGACAGCGCCGGGCCATTTCTTGCGGCGCAGTACCCAACTCAGCAGGACGGAGAAGATCTTGTGCGGATCCACAAAGTTGCCCAGCTCGTCGGTTGCGCCGATGCGGTCGGCGTCGCCGTCGGTACACAGGCCGGCATCGCACTTGTTGGCCACCACCGCCTCGCCGAGGGCGCGAATGTGCGGCTCAATCGGCTCCGGATTGATGCCGGGAAACAGCGGATCGACGTGGCCGCGAATCTGCACGTGGCGCACGCCCAGCCGGGTAAAGATCTCAGAGAGAATGATTCCGCCGGCGCCGTACATCGAGTCGATTGCGACACTGAGGCCCTCGGACCCTGCTTCGGCGATCAAGTCAAGATCGGCAAAGGCCTCAATGGCCTTCAGGTAGCTGGGCAGGAAGTCGACCTCGCGAATCGCCGCCGGGCGCGCGTGCCGTGCGACGGGCTTGCCAAGAAACGTCTCAATCTCCGCAATGATGGATGGCTTGCCCGATCCACCGTACCACGCCTTGTACTTGACGCCGTTCCACTGTGCCGGATTGTGCGACGAGGTAATCATGATTCCGCCGGCCGCGGCCCGCTCGCGCACGCCGTAGCTCAGCGCCGGGGTGGGCGTAATGGCGTTTGCCAACAGCACGGGAATGCCGGTGGCGGCAACCACCTCAGCGCAGGCCTGGGCAAAGGCTTTGGAACCAAAACGCGTGTCGTATCCGATGCAGAGACCCTTGGTCGGGTCTTCCTTCGCGTGCACGTAGGCAGCGATCGCTTCAGCGGCAATGCGTACGTTGGCAAAAGTGAAATCGTCGGCGATAAGGCCGCGCCAGCCGTCGGTACCAAACTTGATTTGTGGATGGGGCATGGTAGGGTCGTCCGTCTCCGTCAACAACAAGTGTAACTAACGTCAGAAAGAGTGACCCTTTCCTGTTCCCACGGGTCGTACCGGGCGTCAACACCTGACAAAGCGATGACTGCGCTGAAGTTCTTAGATCAGTTGCGTGCGCCCGGAGAGCCCGAGTTCCTTCACAATCTTGCCTACGTCCTGCGAGTGGTCGCGGTGCGCAATCAAAATCGCGTCTTCGGTATCCACAATCACCAGGTTCTCCACGCCCACCAACGCCACAAACTTGCGCGGACTGAAGACGTAGTTGTTGGCCGCGTCGATGGCCATATGACCCTCAGTGTCAGAGACGTTGCCGTCGCCGTCGCCGCGCAGTCGCGTCTCCAACTGGTATTCGTAGAGCGAAGCCCAAGAGCCGAGATCGTTCCAGCTGAACTCCGCCGACAGGCAATAGAGGTGCGAGAGATGCTCGCCCTTGGCCGAGCGCGGCTCCAGGATGGCGTAGTCCACGGAAATGTTTTCACACTTGGGATAGAGGGCGTGAAATACCTCTTCGAACTTGGGCGTCCCGTAGGCTGCGGCGATACTTTCCAGCAGCGGAGCGGTCTCCGGCAGGTGCTCGCGGACCGCATTGGCCAATGTGCGCGCCGACCAGAGAAAGATTCCCGAATTCCAGTAGTAGTTTCCCGCGGAGACAAATTCCTCGGCGCGGTTCTGGTTGGGTTTCTCGGTGAACCGGCGCACGTGCATTGCCTCGCCGTCTTTGGTAAAGTCGCCGGTCTCGATGTAGCCGTAGCCGGTCTCGGCGCGGGTGGGCTCAATGCCCAGCACCACCATCTTGTCTCCCGAGGCGGCAAGCGCGATGCCCTTTTGCAGAGCCTTAAGGAAGCGGGGTTCGTCGGCGATGACGTGGTCGGACGGGAACACGCCCAGCACCGCATTCGGATTCTCGCGCTCGATCAGGAAGGCGGCCAGTCCGCAGGCCGGCGCGGTATTGCGCGCCACCGGCTCCTGCACAATCTGGCTGGCCGGCAATCCCGGCAGCTGATCGGCGATCTCATGGGCCAGAAATTCGTTGGTAATGATCCAGGTTTTTTCCAGGCCGGCCAGGGGATTCAACCGCTCCACCGTCTGCTGAATCATGGAGCGCTCGCCGTCCAGCGCCAACACCTGCTTGGCGCGCGCGCGGCGCGAACGGGGCCAGAAGCGGGTGCCGCTGCCCCCGGCAAGGATCACAGGACGAAAATCGATTGGCTTCGACATTGAAGTCACATCCTAATCGACAGACGCTACGTTTGCCCAGTGACGAAAGACACTTTTTCCGCCGGCCGGGCTCTGCCGGTCGCAATAAACCAGTTGAACAGGATTTTTTATCCGAGGCGGGCGAGGAATTCGCCCATCCGGCGCGTGCCTTCGTCGATATTGGCCTTGGTTACCGGGTATGAAAGACGGATGTGCTCGCTGGTCCCGAATGCCTCGCCGGGCACAGTCACCACGTGCGCTTCATGCAGCAGGCGCGTGGCCAGTTCAGTGGCCGTGCGAATGCCGCCCTTGCCCAGAAACGCCCCGATGTTCGGGTAAACATAGAAGGCGCCCTCAGGCTTGGTGCAGGTGACGCCGGGAATCTCGGCCAGTTTGGCCAGCATGTAGTCGCGCAGTTGAATAAACTCGGCGCGGAAATCGCAGACGCATTCCTGCGACCCGGACAGCGCGGCGATGGCCGCCTTCTGCACAATGCTGGTCGCATTTGACGTCTGTTGCGACTGGAGCTTGCTCAGGTTGGCCACAATCGCCTTCGGAGCCAGCGCAAAGCCAGCCCTCCATCCCGTCATTGCGTACGTCTTCGACAGCGAGCCCAGCACCACCATGTGTTCCTTGGCCCACGTAAACGAGCCCGCCGAAACCGGCTTACCCTCGTAGTTCAGGTATACGTAGCACTCGTCCAGCAGCAGGAAGATGCCGCGGTCGTGCGCCAGATGAACGATGCGCTCCAGATCTTCCGCGCTCACCACGCTGCCCGCCGGATTCGAGGGTGAGTTCAGGATGATCGCCTTGGTCTTTGGCGTGATCGCCTTCTCGATTGCGTCTGCCGTGATGCGGAAGTTCTCCGCCTCGCTGGTCTCAAGGAAGACAACCTTGCCGCCGGCGTACTGAATGATGTCCTTGAAGCTCACCCAGTAGGGAACGGGGAGTATCACCTCGTCGCCATGGTCCACCAGGATCTGCACGGCGTTGAACAGCGCATGCTTCTCGCCAGTGGTAAAAATCGCTTCGTCAATTGAGTAGTCCGAGCCGAAGTCGGTCGCGTGCCTTTCCACGATCGCCTTGCGCACGTCGGGAATACCCGGAACGACGGTGTAGCGGGTGAAGTTGGCGTCGATGGCGGCAATGGCGGCGTCTTTTATGTGCCGCGGGGTGGGAAAGTGAGGCTCACCGGCTCCAAAATCCACCAGGTTGATGCCCTGGGCGCGCAGTTTGGCGGCCTCCGCGGCCACAGCCATGGTTGCGGAAACCTCAATCCGGCCAATGCGGTCGGCAAATACTTGGGAGGGAGCGGAAACTGTCATAGCGTCTCTATCTTTACAGATTTTCCCCTAACGTCCAAATCGATTGAAATCGAAAGTGCGTTTTGGCCATGTCCCAACGGTACTCCATGGCAGAGTGACCCAGATCACCCACAATTCACTTCCGCAGGACTACACTATATTCACTTTCAAGAAAAAAAAAGAGTAGTCTCACTACCGGGCCCCCAATGGCTGATCCTTTCAGCACCGTATTTGCCAGACCAGCCGCTCGTTACTCGCTCGCGGTCGTTGCTGTAGCCCTGTCTTTCCTGCTCCGATCCGGACTTAACCAACCCCATGGCGCGGAGTTACCGCCGTTCATCTTTCTTTATCCAGCCGTGATGATCGCTGCTGTTCTGGGCGGACTTGGACCAGGACTCTTGTCTACTGCCCTCTCGGTTCTGGCGACGGACTACTTCGTACTACCCCCCACTCACCATTTCGCCATCAGCCGAGCCTCTGACGCGGTAGCGCTTACGGTTTTTGCGGCGATGGGTTTGCTGATGAGCCTGCTCGCCGAGCGTCACCTGCGAAGCCAGAGGGCAATCGCGATTTACCGGTCAGAGAAGGCTCTACGCGCAACTGAGGCGCTCTTTCGCACGCTGTTCAACTCGATGGAGGAGGGATTCTGCGTCATAGAGGTGATTTTCGATGCGAACCAAACTCCTCTCGACTACCGCTTTCTCGAAGCCAACCCTGCCTTTGAAAAGCAGACCGGGATGCCCAATCCCGTGGGCCGGACCATGCGCGAGTTTGCGCCGGAGCTGGAGGACTATTGGTGCCAGCTCTTTGGAAACGTCGCCCTGACTGGAGAACCGGCCCATTTCCTCAACGAAGCCAAGGCCATTCATGGGTTCTTCGACGTGCGAGCCTATCGCATTGGCGAGCCGGAGCTGCGCCACGTCGCAGTTGTCTTCAGCGAGATCAGCGATCGCATGCGCGAGGAGACGGCGCTCCGCGAGCAGGCAGAGCTGCTCGACCTGGCGCACGACACCATCATGGTCCGCGATCTGGATGGAACCATCCGCTTCTGGAATCACGGTGCCGAGGAAATGTACGGCATCCCGAGCGCGCAGGCAGTGGGCCGGCCGACGCACGAACTGTTCAATACAGAGTTTCCGTTTCCGCGCACTGAAATCGAAACAATCCTTCTTGAAACGGGCCGCTGGGAGGGCGAACTCACGCACACCGCGGAGGATGGAACAGTTCTGATTGTGGACAGCCGCTGGGCCCTTCAACGCGACAAGCAGGGCGCGCCAACCAGTGTGATGCAAATCAATAGCGACATCACCAAGCGCAAGCACGCAGAAGAACACACCCGCCGGCTCAATCGCGTTTACACCATGTTGAGCGACATCAACCAAACCATCGTGCGTGAGAAGGATTCCCAGGCAATGCTCGAGTCAGCTTGCCGCATTGCCGTTGAAAAAGGGAGGTTCCGGATGGCCTGGATCGGGATGGTCAACCATGAGACCAATCAGCTCGAACCGATTGCCTCCGGCGGAATGGTGGGCGGCTACCTTGACCGCGTGAAGATCGATCTCCTTGAGGAGGGAACCGCCGCTGGGCCGGCTGCACATTCTTTCCATTCAGGTGAGCACTCCATTTGCAACGACATTGAGCACGAGTTTTTCAGGCCATGGAAGAACGACGCATTGCAGAACGGGTATCGGTCAATGGCTGCGTTTCCGCTTCGCTGCGAGGGCAAGATCGTCGGCGTCTTCTGCCTGTATGCAACCGAGATTGCGTTTTTTGATGAGGATGAGACCAA
>JBEKDE010000061.1:0-33351 GCA_050014515.1 Occallatibacter sp. | reverse complement strand
CAGCCATTCCGAAAGAGGTTTTCCCGCTCGCTCAGCAGCCGATTCCACCTCGGACAGTTCGTCTGGAGTTAGTCGCGTGGAGATGGTTTTGGTGCGGAAGCCGGGCTTGCTTTCATCGCTTGTAGACGGCTTGTTAGCTTGCGCAGTCGTCGTTTGGAAGGAATTCATCGGGGAGCCTCCCTTGCTGACTTGCGGTTTTGGCCGTACAGTACCGTCCAATGGAACCTTCGCGAAGCTCTTATGCTTCAACGTGTTTACGTCGCCGCGGTCCGCGGCCCTGTTTTCGTCTACGCGTGTAGACGTCCGCAGACTCTTGCAAACGCCGATAACTTAACTTGTTGTCGCAGCGGAAGTTGACATTTGTAAACGTCACGGCGCTCCAGAGCGCTCCACAGTTCCCGATTTGGGGGTGGCGTGTCCACTTACTTCCGCTGCGTCAGCAGCGCCGTTCTTAAATCTCGCCGTACTCAAGCATCAGTTCGCCCGAGATGCGCTGCAGTTCGGGCTTCTCCCAAGCACGGCGAAACGCCTCCCGTAGCGAAGCCCATTCCTCAGACGTGAACCCGAATGAGACGGAACCCTGACAGCGTACCCACACAGGCGGCACCGTGGTCTCCATGGCCGTATAACCGAAGAACCAGCGGCCCCGCCAGAATGAATTCGGCTCGCTCGTGTCCCAGTTACGGAGCATCGACTGAAACTCTGCAATCATCGGGTACCCTCCAATCTCGTACATCGCCTGGCGGGCATCGGGCAAGCTCACTAGCACGGATAAATCGCGTTCGCTTCCCGTCGCGAAGGACAACACGAATCCGCCCTCGAATACGGACGAAATCGCCGGACCCCAAGCGTGCTCAGAAACGGCGCTCCGGGACGAATCCCGAATCGGAAAACCACGAACCAAGTAATGCCCTCGTGCTGCCGCTCGCCAGAGTGCGGGCCAGTGAGGTTTCAGAGCCTGATTCATCGCTTCGATTCCGAATGTTTCCTCCTCCAGAAACTCGTAGAGATTCCGCGCCGCGAACTGCGGCCATATTTCTTCGTCCCTCGGGCCGTCCATCTTGCGGATCAAGCGCTCTACTGCGCTCGAAACATCGATGCCTTCCGCCTCGGCTCCGAAAACCGGCTTGCCCTGCATGTCTAGGACAGGCAGATTTGAGAGGTAGTGGGTGTCCTGGCTCGACTTCTTCCCTCGCCGCACTCGGAAGGCCGCAAGAAAGGCTTCCAGAATTCCCTTCATCGTTTCTGGCGAAATCAGAACGCCAATGTGGCTCTCGAGCCCCAACTGGACATAGTAGGCAAGGACGATCCATTCGGCTCGCGAGAGGCTCACCCCTGCTTCGGCCTTGCGTCTCGCCGCCGCGAGCGCCACGGTTGCGTTGGCCATCAACTCCGCCACTTCCAGCCGGTCTTCGCGAGCCGATTCGAGAAGCTGCTTGGCTACCTCGGAAGTGGTGACATTGTCTCCGCTCTTTTTTGTGAGGACTTCCTTCAACTGTTCGAGTCTTGAGCGAAGCGCCTCCGAGATGCGAATGGAAATAACTGGCTGCTGCGACCATCCAGGCTTTTCGGGCATTCGTGCCCCTTTCTCGATCCGACTTCTCGAAGCTACGACCGCAACTGTCATAGAGATCTGTAAAGTTACATGTTGACTCTATTGATACTCCAGGGTTATTGTCAACCCATGCAAGCTCGTCGAGGTGCCCTTTGCGTACTTCATCCCCAATCCGACGCTACCAGCGAGCCGCGCTAGCCGGTCAGCTTTCCTTATTCAGTCCGGTTGATCCTCTGGTCCAGATCGACGGTGATCAAACGCCCGAGGTTCCAACACATTTTGGCAGTGCCTGCGTTTCCGCGCCCGCAATGATGGCAGAATCCGCAAATCAGAAACTGCGGACGCGAAGACGTCAGAGCGGCAAGCGCAAACCGCCCGCCCCAGCGAGCCTTCCGCCAGACGCGAAATTGCTCGTGAGTCGCAAAATGGCTGCGGAGATGTTGACCATCAGTATCCGCAAAGTGGATTACATGATTGCAGACGGGCGGTTGTTGACAAGAAAAATCGATAATCGCGTGCTGATCCCGGTCGGGGAGATTCATAAGTTCGCCCGATCCGATCACCCGAGGCGCAAGGCCGGATAGCCGATCGCGGCGGAGCTATGCGTACACTGCGTCCTTCGCAGTAACATGCTTCGCCGGTTTGCCCCGATCTACATTGACAGGCGGACGCAACTCGATGCTGCTTCGCATCTTGAGTCGGTCCGCGTAACTCAGCAGCTTCTCGATGCTGACTTTGCTGATCCTGCCGTGCAGGAGATTGCTGACATTCGGCTGGTACTCATCCAGCACGTCCACAAGCTGCCGCTGAGTAAAGCCGCGCCGGTCGATTTCCGCTAGGATCGCCTCCACAATAGAGGCCTTGATCTTCAGCGCCGATGCTTCCGACCTGGAGAATCCCAGGTCATCCAGAACATCGCCGGTGGTGACGTGATTTGATTTGCTCATTTTGACCACTCCCGGTTGGTCGATGTGCTCTATTTCTTATCCAGCAGCCTTTGCCGGATTTCCTTCAGCCTGCCCTTCGCCACATCCAGATCGCGCTTTTCTGTTTTCCTGCTGTCCTTCTCAAAGCAGTGCAGAACGTGAATTCTGTCGCCGATCCGCGTCAGGTACATCAGCCGGTACCACGTCCGTTCGTCACCGTCTTTCAGTTCCCACACGCCCTTCCCAACTGAGGTCATGGGACGGTGTGAGCAGCGAGGGTTATTCCCATTCTGGATTTGCCGCAACGAGAATCCCAGCGTCGCCTTCACATCATGAGGGAAGCTGCTCAGAACCTCCTTTGAGTCACCCTCCCACTCGATCTTCGCTGGCTGACCTTGGCTGCGACCCTTCATGACTGAACCGAATATATAACATTCTATATGAACTCTGCAACTGATAAGAGATAGGAGACTCGGCCCAGCGGCGGAGTACAGCGCCAGGCCCATAATTTTGCCATTCCAGCTCATATGGTGCTGTCGGGTCACCGCTTCGCATTGAGGACAGCCATCGCATCCACGACTTGCGACGGCGCGAAATGCGCATAGCGCATGGTCGAAGCGATTGAAGCATGACCCGCAGCCTCCTGAACAACCTTCAAATGCACACCGGCCTGAACGAGCCGTGAGCAAAAGGTATGCCGGTTATCATGCCACCGGTAATTCGTAATCTTTGCTTCGTCCAGTGCGGCCTGCCACCACTTTTTGTTGTCAGCTTTGGCGAACACCACATCCTGCGGCGACTTGTTCGGCTGGTTCCCGGACCGGTCCCTGCGTTCGAGGTCAAGTTCGCGCAACTGCTTTAGCGCCTTTGCCGCATCATCGATGATGAATGCATTGCGCGGCTTTCCATTCTTGGTCTTTCGGAGGCGCACGATGCGCCGATCAAAATCGACGTCACCCCACCGCAGGTTGTATTGCTCTGACCTGCGCATCCCGGACTTCAGTGACACCTCGAATTCCAGGAGCCTGTGAATCGCCTGCTTGCGCAGTTCAGGCTGCTTGATGGGATCGTGGGAATCAATCTTCTGCTGTAGGACTTTTCGTAGCCGTTTTTCCTCATCGGCACCGAGGAAACGCTCGACGATCCCTTCGCCCACATCGCGGAGAGGGACATCTGCCGCTGGATTCACATTGACGAGGTCCTTCCGCTTTCCATGCTTGAAGACCATGGAAAAAGTGCCGCGCATTTTGTTGATGGTCGCATTGGCCAGGTCCCGCTCGTCCTGAATCTCGTCGAGCCAGTCCTCAATCTCCGATGACTTGAGCTTTGTCGCGTCGCGGTCGCCGAACATCGCTTTGATTTCGGCGATTCTCCTCGGCGGGTTCGTCTGGTCCCGGTACTCCTCAGGGTGGGCTTTCACATACCGTTCAAACTCATCGCATAGTTTTCCAACGGTCATCGCATTGGCGTCACCGAGGACAGCGACCTCTGCGGTAGTCAGAACAGGCCGCTTGGCCGTCGCCGGCAACACACCCTCTCCTGTGCGCTTTATCGTCCTCGCCTTCTCCACCCAGGCAATTGCGTCGGCCCGTCCCTTCGGCCCTCGCCCGAAGCTCTTTCGGACCAGCTTTCCATTGACCCGGATTCGGGCGGACCAGATGTCGCCGCCAGGGATTCTTTCATATACTCCGCTTACGGGTGCAGGTTTCCGGGCCATGTATCACACTCCTGTATCACAGCCTGGTGGTGGTGTTCTCTCATGGGCGAAGGTCCTCTTGGCGCTTTTTGCCTTGTCTTCTACCTGATCAACTGCGATACATATGTGATACACGAGAGCCGTATCCAGTGCAACTCGCTGCAAAGGTTCTGCGCTAAATGAAGAATGAAACGCCGCATGGATACTGGAGATTTGCAGATTTCTGCAACCCCGTGCAGTTCAATGCAGAGCCTTCAATAACGCCCTTTTAAGGCGTGGGTCCTGGGTTCAAGTCCCAGCGAGCTCACCAAAGTAATTTAAAATCAATTACTTGTGAGACGGCCCAAAAATCTGGGGAGTGGTTTGGGGAGCGGTTTTCGAAAATCTCCTCTCTGAGCTACCCGCAGCACCCGGTGTAATGGGGAGCGCTCAGCGCTCCCCATTACGGCTTAGGGGCCTTGGAACCGCAGCCGGACGCTTGAAGTTTGGCTGAAACTAGCCTCTGCTCAGAGACATGTCGGCTTGAGCCAAGCGGCGAAGGCTCAGTTTCGGTCCGGAGGTCTCGATTGGGAATCTTCTTGGAATTTTCTTCGAACCTTGGCAGTACTCGAACCTAAAACCCTTCAGTTAACAGTTGCAAGGGAGCCAATTTCCACCGCTTTACCTGATTACCCTTCGAGTGCTCGGGGGCCCGTATTGATAGGGCTTTCGAGCATTTTCCATTTACGCTTGAATTCCATCAAATGCTGTCATGAGTCCCCGGTATTTTCCCCGGTATCGGCTAGGAAATGGCACCCCAATCTAATTGGCATGGCACCTTGGTAAACCCATCATTCCGAAGTCGAGCCAAGGCGGCTCCCAGCCATTACTACTCTTTGTTTCTCGCGCATCAACTAAGGTCCAAGGCCTTACAGCATTCTCTATGAATGAAGCTCTAGAAAATGCATCCAGTTCTTTTCCGCACAGCCATTCATTGCCGTTAACATATGCTCCATCCGCAAGTACACGAGTCTTAATAAATTGCTTCGGCCACTTTATTCCACCTAGATAGGCTTCACGCAAGTCGAGCACGGATTCATGGTGGCCGCCCGACGATGATTCCTGAGTGCGCTCCCAAGCTTCCAAGAGCTCTCCTAGCACGTCGACCGAGTCGGACATGATCGCCGACTGAATCGTGGCCTGTAGTCGCCAGTCGCTAACATCCAGGTATCCGAGTCCTTCTGCGGCGTTGGAGCTTTCCGCAATTAGACGCTCCTCAAATTGCTTCGAGTTTGAATTCACCTCGTTGGGATTGTCGACCCGGTCCATACCAAGCGCCCTGTCGAGTTCATTCCCAATTAAGGCCGATTCGTACTCGCCTCTAAAGGTACTTGACAGACTGAGATCTACATTCGCTCTTCTCACGATTTCCATAAGGGCATCAAGCTTCGTGTTCGCGTTCGGTACAGGCAGGTGTTCTCGAACGTCCACCCAAAGATGCGCGAGAATCAATCGATCAAACTGTTTCCGGGCACCCTTGTTGGCCACGATCACGGTATCCACCGCTTCTGGTCCATATTGTTTGAGCAGATGAAAAGCAAGGTCCACCTCACCAACGCTGCGGGGATTCTGAAGCTTGGCGGCAATCGCCCCTAAGATCGTGGTCCGGTGTCGAGCATCGTCCTTGTTTACGAAGTCCGACAACAACGCAAGCGAACCCTCCGAGGGTTGATTTGACTGAAACATGCCGGAGATGATCCCCGTTAACCGCACATCTTCTTGCTGAGCTTCCCTTTGCTTTTCAATGAGTCGTTCGTTCTGAAGGTCCTCTTTATGTTGAAGATTACTCAACCGAGCAGTCTGTAGCTGAATATCCGCCTGTTCCCGATTCGTCTTCGCGATTTCGTTCTCAGTCTTAGCTCGATCATCGGCTGCTTGTGCCTCTTTGCTCCGATCATCGAAAATCTGTCGCTGGAATTCATGTTGCTGCTGAATCAATGAGTACAAACCGACAAACATCGTGGTAATCGTCGCCAAAATCCCGATGATTCCCGCAGTGGTTCTGGTCCATTTCGGTAAGACGGAGTCGTTTTGTTGATCTGAATCGGCGATCTTCTTCGCATTGAAATGACTTTCGGACATAGCCCCATGCCCCTTGATTTATTGAAAGTTGATCGAAATTCTTCGCAAACGATCTGCATTTTCTGGTTGGAAGACTTCTATCAATCACTCATTCGGTACCGGACTCATAGCACAGAACCCAATGCTTGCTAAAAATGACCCCTTGGGCGATGGTATTCTGCACCGGGAGATTTGTTGTAAACGATTGATTCTAAAGAATGGTCGGGGAGAGAGGATTTGAACCTCCGACCCCCTGGTCCCGAACTAACAAACTTCAAACTCTAAGTGCTGTGCTCGGTGCCGCTTAGGGATCTGACGACCATTCTATCTCCTCTCCAATCGTACCGAAGTTGTACCGAGTCATTTCTGACCGCCGAGGCGATCACAGCTCTTGCCTCTTTTGGCTCGCCTCAGTAGACTTTCGCCAATAGTCCGCCGACGCACCGGACTTCCCTTTCCTATCGATCTTGGCCACCCAACTACTTTCGGGAAACAGCGTCGACACCTGCCTTCTGAGATTTCGTTTCAGTGGCCGAATCACCAGGGGCGAAGCAGGCGCGATCGGGGGTACGCTGCGGCCGTCGCAGTCCGTATAGTAACTTACAGACGCAAGGAATATCCGATGGATTTGCCTGACAATTTGCCGATTTTGACTTATGCGGATAGTGACGGCGCGCACAAGGTCACACTGATTTCCGCCACGACTTCCATCGGGCGCCAGCACGATCAGGATGTCGTGCTGCGGGAAAGCTGCGTTTCACGCCGGCACGCGGTGATCAACCAATTGGCTCACGGTTTTGAACTCGTCGACCAGAACAGTTCGCACGGCACTTATGTGAATGGCGCGCGCATTGACCGAATCTTGCTTCGCTCCGGCGACATACTCCAGTTCGGGTCCACGAGCGCCCCGCAAATCCATTTTCGGCAGGGCTCCGTGAATCGTGAGCAATCGCATCCTTCGCTCTCTAACGTCCTGATTTCGGCCATATCCAGATTCTCCCCGAGCGGCAATGGGGAATCACCTGTCTTGCGGGAGATGGCACAGTTGAATTTCTTGATCAGCGCTGCCCGCAGGTTGAATTCTGGCGGTGCTAAAGCAGATGTTCTTCAGGCGCTGATTCAGTTATCAATTCAGGTAACCGGGGTTGAACGTGGATTTGTCTTCCTCCGAGATCGCGATGGCATGCATCCGGCGATGGGGCTTCTCGCGAACGGGGACGTGGTCCACGACTACAGCACTCTATCGCGGCGCGCCATCCGTCGCTCCATCGAAAGCGAATCGAAGTTCTCCGTGAGCGATACCCTTGCAGACACCAACGCAGCATCCTGGGATAGCGTCCTGGCTAATTCCATTCGCTGCATCTACTGCATCCCTCTACGTAAACACGTCTCCGCCGCGGAGCCTGATCGGCTGCTTGGGCTGCTCTATCTCGACAGCCAACTACGGACGGGTCATCTGAGCGAGATCGACCACGCCTTGCTGGATACGATTGCCACCGAAGCTGCCACGCTTCTCGATAACGCGCTGATGGCTGAGGCCGAATTGAAGGCCCGCCAAACCGCCGAAGAACTATCCATCGCTGCGCGGATTCACGCAAGCCTCATGCCTGCCACTCTCCCGTCAATCTCGTATGCAACAGTGCAGGCCAGAACGGTGCCGTGCAGCGAAATCGGAGGCGATTTCTACGACGCGTTAGTTCTGGGCGACTGCCTCGGCGCGGCCATTGTCGATGTTTCCGGCAAGGGCGTTCCGGCCTCGATCGTGGCCGCCATCCTGCAGGGAATCGTTCATGCTCAAATGCTCACCGGGCAGGGCCTCGCAGACATCGCAGCATTGGTCAATCGTTTCCTTTGCACGCGCGATGTTGGCAAATACGCCACCATGGTCCTGCTCAAGCTGTACCCGGATGGACGCGTGGATTATATAAATTGTGGACACATTCAGCCTCTGCTCATCTCTGAATGCGGCGTGCGCCCTCTGGAAGAAGCAAATATCATTGTTGGCCTGATTGAAGGCGCCACGTATACTTCGACGCAAATTCAGCTCATCAAGGGTGACCGCATCCTGCTGGCAACAGATGGAATCACGGAAGCGGAGAATGAGACGAACGAACAGTTTGGTGATGACCGCTTTCTTGCGGCTGCGCACCTTGAGAGAGTCGACGAAATCCTGTGTCGGCTGACGGAATTCAGGAAGAACTACCCTACGCAGGATGACTATACGCTGGTTAACATTCGCTACAACGGCTGACTCTTGATTCTCTGGAGGGGGCGCTACTACCGACCAGTTCTTTGCAATTCAGTGTAATTGGCTGTTGATTGAAAGCGGCACAACGGCCAAAGCCTGTCCACATTGCGGAAACGCAATCTCTTTCTTGGCTTCCATTCGATTTGGCTCCCGCGAAACATTATTGCTGCAGTGGCTCACCCAATTGGCCAACCTATTCCGCATCGTTGCCTGCCTGATCATCCCCCAGGTTTTGCACGAACGTGATCTGAACTGCAAAGTCTGGGAACTGCGAATCGTACAGGTAGTAGTTTCCGTCGTCACCGATGGCCAATCCGCGACACCGGAGCCGCAAGCGTCGATACGTCGTGAGATGAGCAGCACGGTACGGGAGCGGGATCGTAAGGTGAGAGATGCGGCCTTATGCCGTGCGAAGGGCCGATGTGAACTATGCAAGCAGCCGGGCTTTCGGATGGTGGTGGTGGAATTTTTCTTGAGACACACCATCTAAGCGTAATCGCCGGAAGTCGATCGTTGCCACGCGCCACTCCACATAAAAGGAGACGCGCTCAATTCGGCGCGACTTACAGGACCGACGATCCGGAACAAAGCTCAGAAATGTTCGAGGAGAACCTTATCGCTCTCGCCGAATTGCTCGGTATAGGCGAGCGTGCGACCGTCCGGCGAGGCAACCGGAGAAAAGTACCAAGGGAGTGCCCTGTGGGCGAGAGTCTTGGATTTGCCATCGAGACTAACCCACGCAAGGACAAACTGGTCGCCTTGTGCGGTCACGTCTTGTGCGGTCACGTCTTGTGCGGTCACGTACAGCATTTTTCCGTCGGCCGACCAGCAAAGGCCTGCGACCCACCAGGGTGTTGAGATGTCGTGTTGAGCATGGCTAATCAAATTGAGGATGCGAACGCGACCCTGCAGCTTTGGCGAGCCGCTGACGGCGATCTGGGTACCGTCATGAGAGAGATTCCAAACCAGAAACTGGCCGGGATTACCGACATCCGTGCGGGCGACCTCCGGTCCTTGCCCCTTCTGTGGGTCGAGTTGATAGAACACAAGCTCTTGTTTCTCCACACGTCCGATCAGGCAGGGATGGTCGCTCTGAACGGGACAATGGAGATCGAGACTATCGTCGCGCGAGGCGATGTCAAAAAGCGGTTGTCCGATGCCGCCGATCAATGGGGCGCGCATAACAGTTTGCGCTGGTTGCCCGGATGCTGTTTGATCGTTTTGAGTTGCGATGTACAAGAGCCACTTGCCATCGGGCGTGACTGCGCCTTGCTGCTCATCTCTAGTGCCTGGGGAGAGCAACTGAGCATGATCGTCGGCAACGGATTGACGATAGAGCTGATATCGCCCTGAGCGGCTCGAGTAAATGAGTAACTCGTTTTTTTCGAGCCACGCCATCGCTGCTTCCGTACCACCATTGGAGGTTACTCGCCGGGCCGTTTCGATGTTTGTGCCTCCATCCTTCAGACCGGCCGTGAAAACATTTGCCCATTGTCGTCCCTTTTGAACAACGAGTGACCGCCCATTGTTGATTATGCTCGTTAATGTAAGTTCGTATCCAACCATTTGAGTAAGCTGTTGTGGTTCTCCGGTGCGAACGCCCGAATCCGGATCCAGGCGCACTGCCCAGAGATTGTCGTCTATGAGAGAGAAGCTGGAACCTGGGCGTACAAAGATAAGCCTTCCATCACGGGTCCAGATCATATCTCCGTGCTGGTAGTTCATGAGAGGATCGTCAAATGCCGGGCGAGGATCGCTCCCATCTCGGGCCACGGTAGCTACAGTCATGCCTAATCCGTTGGCGTGGGGAATGGCATAGGCCAGTCTCTTGCCAGTCGGAGACCATTGAAACATATCGATATTTCCACCGCCCAGATTGGCAGTGAAGATTTTCTGTGCTCGCTCGCCGGAGGCGTCCATCGTCCATAGTTCTTTGCCACCTTGCCTGAATGCAACGGTGGAACCATCAGGTGACAGCATCGCCCAGAGAACACGGGTCCTTATTATTTGGAGCTCGCTGCTGAGAAGGGAATAAACATAAAGGACGCCTCCTTCCGTTTTGTTTTCAGCATCCGCACTCAGCAAGATTCTTTCTCCGTCGGGAAACCACTGGGCATCCCATATGCGCTTCACCAGGTCCTTCGGCAAGCTGAGATCACGTTCGCCGCCCGATTCAGTGTTTAGAATTCGCAGGACGTTGTCTTTGGTGGCATAGAGCATGTAGCCGCCGTTCGGCGAGATAGACGACAACCTCCGCGTATCGTCACTTTCAAAGTAGCTGAGCCGTCGCTCTGTGATCGCGGCTGGAGCTGAGGGGGCGTGAGAGCGTCGAAGCCAAAGAACAGCGACGAGAGCCACCATGGTCAGGCCGACCCCTATGGCGGCCAGCAGATACCAATTCTTTCTCGAAGCTGTCTTCGCGCGGTGCGATGCACTGAGGGACGGAGCCCGGCCGCTCTCGGTGTCGCGTTTCAGCCGTTGCAGGTCCGTTCGCATATCGGCTGCGTTTTGATAGCGGAGGTTGCGATCTTTCTCCAGCGCCTTGTGGATGATTTCTTCCAGCTTGGCTGGAATCTCGCGGTTGAAACGAATGGCGGCCGGCGGGTCGGAATCAAGAATGGCTTTGAAGATCAGCCCGGAAGTCGCGCCGTGAAAGGGCAGCGTGGCCGTTGCCATCTCGTACAACACCGATCCGAACGAGAACAAGTCAGTGCGCGCATCCAGTTCCTTGCCGCGCACCTGCTCGGGCGACATGTAAGCAACGGTCCCTATGGTGGTCCCGGGGCTGGTCAGCTGGTCTTCCGGCGCCACAGTCGTCTCCCCCTCCGATTGCGGCTCGCTGCCCGGCTGGCGAATCTTCTGGGTCACCTTCGCCAAGCCGAAATCCAGAAGCTTTGCGCGTCCCCGCCCAGTGACAAAGATGTTTGCGGGCTTGATATCGCGATGAATGATCCCAGCCGCATGCGCCGCCTCCAGAGCGTCGGCAATCTCGATCCCGAGCGACAGGATGGTCTCGGTTTCCATGGGCCGCTCGGCGATCCGCTGCTTCAGCGTCATCCCGTCCAGGAACTCCATCACCAGGAACGATTGATCGTTGCTCCTGCCGATCTCGTAAATGGTGCAGATGTTGGGATGGTTCAGGGCCGAGGCAGCGCGTGCCTCGCGACGGAAACGTTCCAGGGCTTGCGGGTCTCTCGCCACTTCATCGGGCAGGAACTTCAATGCCACGAAACGACGGAGTTCGGTGTCCTCGGCCTTGTAGACCACACCCATGCCACCCCCGCCGAGCTTTTCGACGATGCGATAGTGCGAGATGGTCTGGCCAATCATGTTTACGGGCGAACCTGCCACTCCAGCCGTTGCCGCGGTTTCTTCCGCGTTTTCGTAAGGCGATTCAGACAGGAATCCGCTCAGCCGGTCATTCTCGGCGAGCAAATCCTCCACTGTGCGCCGCACCTCCGGCGTCGCGCGGCATGCCGCATCCAGAAAGGCTTTCCGCCCTGCGCGGGGCACTTCCAAAGCTTCCCCGAAAATCTGTTCCGCGTCCGTAATCGGTTTTTCCATCACTCGCGCTCAGGCACAAACTTGGCTTCTACAGTACCATGAAAGGACAGGATTTAGACCATGGAATCCAACCCTCCCGGCGACGTTACGCAACTGCTCAAAGCCATGCACAACGGCGACCCCGCCGCCGCCGACCGCCTGCTCCCGCTCATCTACTCTGAGCTCCACCGCCTCGCGCGGGCCTACATGCGCCGCGAGCGCCCCGACCACACGCTCCAGGCCACCGCGCTCATCAACGAAGCCTATCTCCGCCTGGCCGGCGAAGACATCGACTGGAATAACCGCGCCCACTTCATCGGCCTCGCCGCTCACGCCATGCGCCAGGTCCTGGTGGACCACGCGCGCCGCCACAATGCGGAACGCCGCGCCGGCGGCCTCAACCGCGTCGAGATGCACGACGACCTCGCCGTCTCCCCCAGCCGGCTCGATGAAATCGCCTCTGTCGATCAGGCCCTCACTCGCCTCGCCGCCAACAATCCGCGCCAGGCCCGCGTCGTCGAGCTGCGCTACTTCGGTGGACTCTCCGTCGAACAAATCGCCCGAATCCTCGAAGTCGCCCCGCGCTCCGTCAAGCGCGACTGGTCCCTCGCCCGTATCTTTCTCGCCCGCGAACTCAACCCGGGAAATGTCTCCGGCCAGCCCGATTCCGACGCAGTGAATTAGATCCCAGGCCCAGACGGCATCTCCCCTCCGCAGTCCTCATAAAAATAATCTTTTCAGGTTGCCCCTTTTTCCGCGCCGCTGCGCACTCATCAGTGAAGGCGGTCATCAAGGCCGCTTCGAAGTTTCCCGAACGGGGTGCGGGACATCTGGTCCTCTGCATCCGCGACCTTCACCGCAGCTAAAGCCGGGCGCATCGCGAGCCGATGCGCCCACCCCACAAGGAGGGGACCATGAAAAGCACACGCAATTTCGCACTCGCATCAATCCTGTTCGCTCTGACGTTCACCGTGGCCCCGCGCACCGCGGCTGCAATGGGAATCAGCACCGAAATGCGCGTCGCCAGCCCAGCACAGCGCATCGCCAGCCCAGCACAGCGCGTCCAGCTTCTGGATCGTTTCAGCCCGGAATCGCTCAGAATGATTCTTACCACGATCCAGAGGCTGGTCGTCAGGCCCTTCTGACCTGCCCCTCGTCCCCCTGCATCCGTAGCCTTAACCGAACCAAGACCGGGCGCATCGCGAGCCGATGCGCCCATCCCAAAAGGAGGGGACGATGAAAAGCACACGCAATTTCGCAACCGCAACAATCCTGCTCGCTCTGACGTTCACCGTGGCCCCGCACACCGCGGCTGCAATGTGAATCATAAAAGGAGTGCACATCCCCCTCACTACAATTCTCGCTCAGGGCCGTGTGGATCACCCCAGCCCAAAAGCGGGCACGATGTTTCTGGATCGTTTCAGCCCGGAATCGCTCAGAATGATTCTCGCCACTGTGCTGAGGCTGCTCGCCTGGTTCTCCCTAAAGTGACCCTCGGGTGAAGCGCGGAGCGAAGCCCCAACATCTTTGCTGCTTCGATGCAGTTCCCGCTAAATTGCTGCATGGCTTTAAGGACGAGCTGCTTCTTTGGTTCCTTGACGCCGCTCTGACATTGATCATATTTGTCAGATGAGCCGGGTTCGGTGGAGACCATTTTGAGAATCTCAGCCGGCAGGTCCTCGGGCAATGTCCGGTCGGCCACCCGCATCGCCAGCGCACGATCTATTGCTTGCTCCAGCTCGCGCACGGTGCGGGCAGCGAAAATCGAATTGCGAATCCGAATTCCGGAATTTCTCCTAATAAGCGCCGCAGGGTCTAGGAATAACATTTAGCGCACTTCGTAGCTGCAATCTACGCGAGCGGATGGGCGCCATATCAGACAAACGAGCCAAAATCCGATTCGGGCTTGCCGACCAATTTTGTGAATGATAAAGGACGTTATCGCTTGCTAAATAGTCGGCGAAGCGCATTGGCCTTTTGTCACCTGTCCGAGTCGCCGACATTTCCCTCAATTGGATTCCAGAAGGTAAGTGCGTCCAACGGAACCCCAGGATCCCGCATCGTTATCTCGGTTCCAATTGTTTCAGACGCGCGTAGGCCGTTTCAGCTGTTGCACAGATAATGACTCCTGGTTGGACTTTTGGCTGGTGATACTCTTGGAATCCAAACTCCGGCAGGATCTTCACGCGTTATGTTTCAGAAGCGGTGTCACAAATCGAGCTGCCGCTCGAGCCTATTGAAACGTCTATTCCGTCAACAGCCGTCATCTCCGTTCCGAAACACCTTGGCAACCGCGAGTTCTATCTCGCTGGAAAACAAGAGCTAGGTTTGGATGAAAAGGGCCTTCTCAAACGTGCGTTTTGTGACAAAGGTGGACAACGATTTGGAGAGAATTGGGGTAACTGCCTATAAGTAAGCTTCAGTCAGGATTCGTTTGGCATATCGAATCGAGGCCAGGAGCGTAACTTGATGATTTGGTGCGAATCAAGTCGGTCCGTTAGAGCGGACTTTCAGATATACCAACCTTGGAATAGGGAGTTTCAGGCGTCTCGCTGCGCCCGCGCCTCCCTCACCATACTGATAAACCTCCGCGCCATCTCAAGAATCGACGCTGCCTCTCAGCCGCAGGATGAAACTCAGAAAAGATTGCCCGCGACCTGCTCGGCTGCGATATAAACGCGCGACTTGAGAGCATCACGATTCAGGATGGAGTCGCTCTTTAACGTGGAGGAGATCGTGATCGTAAAAACCTGATCGCGCACCCTTCCCACTACCCGTTCGCCCAACCCGGCCATTCGATCGTAAATGACGCAAACCAGTGCTTCGTTACCAATGGCCTTCAACGACGCGGCATCAGTTCCGCACCCCTTTGCAAGGACGACCAGGCGCGCATGCGCGTCTGCGGCGATCTCCACGGTAACACGCAACGTACGCTTCGCAATCGCGCTCACTTGAGTAAACGTGCAGACCGTCGGCTCTCCGACGACCGCGGACACGTTGCCTACCGAATCACCGCCTAGCAGGCCCGAGGCGGTCGCTTCATTCAGCCATGCGCAATTGTTTGCTCCCTGGACGACCCTGGGTACCGCAAGAAGGCAAATCCAGAGCAGGCTGATCGCTGAACGTCGCAGCACTCTTCTGCGGCGGGCCGGATTATTTGCCATTCAGTGAGCCTCCACCACCCTCAAGGTCGGAGTGGATATGCCACGGAATGCTTTCCGTGGATATCTCTGGATGCAGGCGAAGAAAGTTAAGGCCGTACGTAGGCGCCCCGGGATCGACTTTCTTGTCCGCAAACATTGCCTGCTGTTCCGCGGCCTTGTCGGGCATTCCCATGCGGCGGTAAAGGATGGACAGGTTATAGTGCGCAGCCAGATCATCGGGATCGATCTTCTGCAGCGCCTCGAATTGCTCCAAAGCGGCGTGCTCGTCCTTTTGCTGGTAGTAAGTGATTCCGAGTTCGCGTCTTGCATCGCGTGACTGCGGGAACATTTCAACCACCTTGCGAAAATCTGCGATCTCCGCCGCCGTATTGCCGGCGCGCCGCTGCAGCAGCCCGTCATAGTAAAGCGCCCGTGCGCTGCAGGGGTCGAGGGAAAGCGCCTTGTTAATGGCCCTGCGGGCAGAGTCGTATTTCTCCCACACAACTTCCGTGAGGCCGATGTTGGTGTACGCGTCCGCGTAGAGAGGCCGCAGCTTGATCACTTCCGTGAAGGCCTGGATAGACTCCTGGTACTGGAACTGGTCGAGCAAGGCGATTCCGAGATTGTTCCAGCGCATCCAGTCGGGATTGTCCGCCGGATCCGCTGCTTCGGGCTGGTTGTCACCAATCTTTAAAATGCGGCTACGCGATGCGATCTCCACGATCGGATACGCCGGGTGATCCTTTCCAAAGATATTGTTGAGGTAGCTCTGCCTCAAATGCCGATAGTTAACCTTGGCGGTAACAGTCACACTGCCACTGAGGTCGCTGGGCAGGCGAAACTCGTAGCGCACCAGCACAGAGCGGCCGGCCTGTACGCTGTTGTCATAAGCGACCGAGTGAATCGTCCACACCTTGTGGTTGTCGACAAACTCGCCTTCGTCAGTGACTGGCCGATTGGTAAAACTGTGCGCACGCGGGTCCAACATGCCGTCTGGCTTCAGAAATCCGCTATGATAAATCTCCTTGCCGCCGGCATCCTTTACAGTGAACTCCACCCAGGCTTCGTAGAGATCACGCACTTCGGGAATCAGTGAATGGCCGATGTTCTTGTTCTGGATCACCACGTAGGCTTCGACCGTGTCATTTGGAACAAGGCTATAGGCGACGCTGCCCAGCGGTGCAATCAAGTTGTCGCTGCCTGCCTTCTTAAGTGCAAAGATGTCCACATTCAGATAGTTGCCCGAACGAAGGAACTCAATCGTCTTGTTGAGTTGCTCGTCGAAGCCATAATAGAACGGGACGGCGGTGTTGCCGGCCAGCCAGCGGTGAGAGACCAGGGTGCCGTTTTTCGCGCCGTAGTCTGGCAGTGAAATCGGATCGCGCTTCATGTGGCAACCCTGACATGTTGTGAAATCTGCGGTGTAGAAAGTCAGCGGATTGCGCTGCGAAAACTTGGACTGTTGCCATTCGTCATAAGCCGTGAAGGCGCGTATGAACTTGTAGTCGTTCAACGGGGCGGGTAAATTGGCTTTATGGCAGGCCGCGCAAAACTCCGGCGTGTGCAGGAATTCATGCATTACTGCCTTCGAATGCCGCTCGGGATGGCGAAGGATCATGTCGAACGGAACTTCGCCGGGAATGCGCTCCCCGTTCTCGTCCACAATCACGGCCGGCACACCCATTTTTACGCTCGCGTTGCCGTTGGTCGAGTCCAGGCTCACCACCGAGTGGCACGTGGTGCAAGTCAATCCGTCGGAATCAAACTTGGCGCGATCCACCTTTGAGTCCTCGGTGAGTGCTGCACCCAGCACGCCAATCGGATTGTGGCAACCGTCGCAATGGCGGGCGAACGCGATGCCGCGCGTCTTGTCGCGGATCAGAAGGTTCACACTGGTTCGATAAAACGGCGTGCGGAATGCGTTCGAGTGCAGCGCTTGCCGCCACTGGCTATAGGCTTCCTGATGACAGGTGCCGCAGTACTCCGCGCTCGGAAACGCACCCGGCTGAAGAAACCCCTCACCCTGAACCTGAACGTTTCCCGGCAAAAAGGGGTTCTTGGGCCCGTAGTGGAAGTTATAGCTTGGAGTGACCATTGCGTTGAACTCTTTGCGGTCCGCAGCGGTCGCCTGCTCCGCCTTGGCTTTCCATCTTGCCAATGCTTCGCGCTGCGCCGGGGTGTCCTCGATTGGTGGCGCACCCTTGGGCCGGGGAGTGTACGCCGGTGGGGGAGTCAACGCCGCCGCGTCCTGCTCCGGACTAGGCTGTTGAGGCACATTCTGCTGGGCCGCATTCTGCTGAGCCAGCGCCGTTTCCGTCGAGTATCCGGCAATCATGAGGCCGGTAATTGCAATGATTGTTCTCGCCGTCATTCTCATGCTATTTGCGTCACAGTTTCTCGTTCACGGTAGAACTGCCGATTCATTCCTATTGCCGACTTCTGCTTATTTGCCCGAATGCTTCCCACTCGAGTTGTTCGCGCGGCGATCTGCTGCGATTGCATCGTAGACGCTCGGCACCAGCCCCTTGCCTTCTTCGATTGCGAAATAGCGGTCCACCCCGGGCAGAGCATACGTCTCCTTTGCGCCGTCCGGCCAGCGGATTTCAACCTTGTCCACGGTTGTGCTTTCGCCCAGTCCGAAGTGAAGCCGAAAATCGTTGGAGGATTCGAAGCTGCCCCCGCTCATGACATCGCCGCGCTGGCGCACCTCGCCGCTTGTCAAATAGACCGTCGCCCCCACCGCATCGCGAGGGCTCTTGGGCCCGCCAATCAACATGAGTCCCACCCAATGGTTCTGATCGTTGTTCACGTTCTTTAGCAGAACAGGCGTGTGATCCAGGCAGTTAATGACCACATCAATCTTGCCGTCATTGAACAAGTCGCCGAAAGCCGCTCCGCGCGCGGGAATTACGTCGGCCAGCCCTGTGCCTTCAACCGCAGGAACCACTTCGAACTTCTTGCCGTGATTCAAGTTGTGAAAAAGGAGTGGGCGTTCCGCGAACGACGTACCCCATTCGTGTTGATCGACCTGCGGGTAAACATGGCCGGCAACAAACATCAGGTCTTTCCAACCGTCGTTGTCGTAATCGAAGAACTCCGTGCCCCAACTCAGAAACGGATAGGTGGGCTCGGCAATCCCCATGTGGGGCGTGATGTCCACGAAGTTGGCGTCGCCGTCATTGCGATAGAGCGTTTTGTAATCATCGGAAAACGTCGTCGTATACAGGTCGAGGCGCCCATTGTTCATGTAGTCGCCGACGGCCAGGCCCATTGATGCGGTTTCGCGGGCGTCCTGGTTGAGGGCAAATCCGGAGTAGAAACTCGCGTCCTCAAAAGTCCCATCACCTTTGTTTATGTAGAGGTAGTTGGGCGAGGAGTCGTCCGTGACAACCAGGTCCACCTTCCCGTGATTGCTTATATCTACAAAAGTGGAGGAGAAGCCGTAGTAGCGGCGCTTGTCGTCCACGCCCGCTTTTGCGCTGACATCGGTAAATGTGCCGTCTCCGTTGTTGTGGAACAGGTGGTCCGGCTCACCTTCCAGCCCGCGCGGCCCGCACATCGTCCGCGCGCCGCGGAACTGGCAAGTCGCAAAGCCCACGGCTTGCGACCCAGATGCCGGTAGATTATTCATATCCCAGTGAATGTAACCAGGAACGAAGAGATCGAGCCGCCCGTCGCCATCATAGTCGCCGAAGCTCGGGCCAGTAGACCAATTTCCGAGTGTAACCCCGGCCGACTCAGCAACGTCCGTAAAGGTTCCGTCGTGGTTGTTGTGGTAGAGACGATTCTTGCCGTAGTTGGCTACGTAGAGGTCGGGCCAGCCATCGTTATCATAATCCCCAACCGCGCACCCAAATCCCCATCTGTCATTCGTGACGCCCGCGATGTTAGCAACGTTTGTGAAGGTCCCGTCTTGGTTATTGTGAAAAAGAGCGGCATGAGGCGGATCGGTCTTGCCGTTCTCTGCATCGTAGGTTGAGCCGTTGACAAGATAGATGTCGAGCCACCCGTCGTGGTCGTAGTCAAGAAGGCACGCGCCGGATCCGATGGTTTCGAGAATGTATGGCTTCTGCGGCGTGCCCATCTTGTGTTGCCAAACCGTGAGACCCGCCTTCTCCGAGATATCCTGAAAAATCACAGGACCCTCTTTCACAAAGCCGCCAGCGGTAATTGGACGCTTCTCGGAGTCAAGGACAGGCGCAAAGACGCCCGCGGTGGCCGAGCCGGCTTGCTGTTGTGGAGGAGCCGAATGTCCATTGCCGCCATAGAGCGGCGCCTGTGAAGGCGTAGATCCCTGGGAAAAGCCTGCTCCGCAGACTAGAAAAAATGCCATCGCAGCGGCAGCTACGGTCCGGCACCGAACTACAGGATGCACACAAGTATCGATCAAGTTGCGACCTCACGGGTGGAGAATGACCCATAGCACTGGATTGTTGCGTGCAAAGTCGCGACTGTCTTCATTCTGTAGGAGGACCCAGTCCTCATCCCATTGAAGGACAAAAATAGTGGCACTTGTCCGTTGACTTTTTGCAACGTGAACCGCTGCAGGGATTGACGGCGAATTTCTCAGCAAGAGTTCCAGTTCAGCTCATCCGAAGGAATGACTCAAGCGCCGATCTTTAGCATGGTTTTTGCAGCCCTCCCGAAAGTCGAACGTGGCAGAGGCAGCAATGCGGAAGCGTTCGCAGCAAGTGCATTCTTCCTTTTCACCTCTCTATTGGCTGTGTTTCGATCTTGGTACGTGGATACTTCGACTCTCGCTCTGCAACATGCAGGTGCGATGCCCGTGTGATTCATTCTTTCACTGTCATACAATGCACACGGGCAAGGAGCCCCGGTCGCACATTCTGCCAAGTCTCTGATGCAAGGGCACTATGTGGCCGCGTTCGGGTTTAAGAATGGGGAAAATGGAGAAACTTGATGTTCTATTCCGAGTTATCGACTCGGCAGAGTCCAAGGGACTCGATATCTAGTTGAGACGCTCTGACTTCTTTAATTGCTGCCAATCGCTTCCGGCCGAGGCGTCTCCGAACGATGGCGACCTCATCTTCGGACACTATGTCGCTCGAAAGTTGTTCGATCCATCGCCTGCATTGCGACCAAGATCCGAGGCCGTCATAGATGACTTGAGCGCCTCTTGCCTCTACCAACAAGACTCGCACCATCGAATGACTTTCGGGTCCATGTATGCAAATGAAGTAGGCGCGAAATGTCAATTTGACAGCGCGAAGAACTTTGTCCATTTCGGAAGACCTCATGTCTTGTCGCTCGATGGCTCTCCACGACATCTTGGGGTTCACAAGCCCGTTTCTCAAGACCCCCTAAATCTGTCTTCCTGTAAAGGCGAGGAATCGCCAGGTATTGAGTTAGAAGTCAGAAAAATTTCCCCGGGGATGCACTCGCAAGAAGTATTGCGGCAACCTCTGGGGGAGACCAATGGACCATTAGGCTCCTCAAGGTCGACGTTCTCCTTGATCCACGTGGGTTATGGCTCACGGGGTTCTTCCTGTCGTCCTTTCAAGTATTGCAATATAGAAGACCAGCGTCTTCCCCCTATCGGTTGGTTCCGACTTCACTCTGCAGATGGAGTTTCGCTTCTTATCGAACTGTACTACCGATCATCGGGAGCATTTGGCCTGCGCTCCACAGCGCTCATCGCGCAACGAAGGTTTCCCTTGCGTCTCCACGAAATAAATGTTCGAACAGCTCAGTCGGCGCTCCCATCCCCAACCCCATCCTTGCGAGACTTCTCTATTTCAATCACAAGTCGCAGTCCGAAAAGCATCTTCAAACATCTGGGATTAAAGCTCTCTTTGGTACAGGAATACCGAGGACGATCAGATCAATGCACGACTCGATGACGCGGCTGAGTTTCTTGCTTGTCTGTATGCAGCAGTTCAAGCGGGATTAGAAGGCTGAACGTCTGAATCCGCGAGCATCCCGCAGACGATAGGAGCAGAATTCCATCGATTTCCAACCTCTGCGTTGACCGCAATCGCATCCGTAGACGATGGATGAGGCCGTTGAAGTGTCTTGAAGCGGCAGGCTGAGTTCATAGATCTGGCAGATACAGCAAGAGTGTTCTTCGGTGGTGCCGCCTGACTGACATGGCCTGCACCAAGTCCCTACTGATCGGCCGCAGTGCGGATCCTGCCGGAGTCGGTATGTCTATGAATTTTTGGCGGGAGGTCGCCCTCTGCCGCCAATTCATCTTTGATGGCTCCCTGTTCCGCGTCGCCCAGCGAAACTCCCTGATTCGATTGATCTGATTATCACCATTTGTGGTGAGGTGTCCCACGAAAGTCCCATTGGGTTTTGGAAGAAACGAAGGTAACTTACATCCTGAGCGTACGTTCGCTCCGACACCTCCAGGTCCCCGGAATACGAGTAAGGAGGAAGTCGGAAAACGGCTCGTCCGGCATCGAGAGGAATTCGAGAACACATCATGGCGCTTCGCATCAAAGCTCTTGTGTGCCTGGCAGTAGCTGGAGGAGTCGCCAGCCTCTGGTCGATCCGCGGATACACAGGCCATCATTGGCTGCATTTCTTCGTGTACCTCGCCGCGATCCTTCTCAGTTCAGGGATGAAAGTGGGTTTGCCCAAGAGCGAAGGGACGATGTCGCTCAACTTCCCCTTCATCCTGCTGGGAATCCTCGAACTCTCACCGCTTCAGGCTGCTTGTCTGGCAATTTGCAGTGTTGTTGCCCAGTGCCGCATCCGGGTGATACGCCCATTCACTCTAATGCAAACCCTGTTTAACGTCGCGAACGTTAGTACAGCCACTGCGCTGGCATGGCATGGCTTTTCAGGATTACTGCACCTGCATTGCGAGACGGCGCCCGCACTTGCCGTCGCGGCAACGATCTACTTCTTCTCAAGCGCCATTCCGGTCGCGCTGGTTATCGCCTGGGACCAGGAAATCGATCCTTTTGCACTTTGGCTCCGGGATTTTCTATGGTTTCTACCGTTCTATATTGTTGGCGCTATTCTCGCCGTAAGCGCTTATTTGATCGGCGCCAACTTCGGGTGGATGACTTCGCTGTTGCTCGTTCCCATGGTCTACACGGTCTATCGAACGTATTCCTCACAGATGGCCATTGTGCGCGACCGAGAACAGCATGCAAAAGATACTGAGGCACTGCACCTGCGAACGATCGAAGGTCTCGCAATGGCCATCGAAGCCAAGGACCGGGGCACGCATCGCCATCTATTGCGCGTGCGAGTCTATGTCGCGGAATTAGGAAAGCTGATGGGTCTCGACCAACCCCTGATGCAGGCGCTCTTAATCGCGTCCTTTCTCCACGATATCGGTAAGCTTGCCGTACCGGAATACATCATCAACAAGCCGGGCAAGCTTACACCAGAAGAATTCGACAAGATGAAGATCCATCCAGTGGTCGGCGCTGACATCCTGGAGAGGGTTCGCTTCCCGTATCCCGTGGTGCCTATCGTCCGGTCACATCATGAAGCCTGGGACGGCAGCGGGTATCCCGACGGACTGAAGGGCGAGGAGATACCCATTGGAGCGCGCCTGCTTACCGCAGTGGACTGTTTCGACGCGCTTGCTTCTGAGCGTCCGTATCGCAAGGCTATGCCGCTGGACGAAGCGATGGCATTCGTGAAGGGGCGAGCCGGAGTACAGTTCGACCCGCAGATTGTTGCATTGCTGGACAAGCATTATCTCGAGTTGGAAGAGAAGGCGCGCCAACAGATCGAGGAAATTGCGCCGCTCAATACTGATCTGATCATCGATCGCGGTGCAGCGCCTGGCGCAGGATTCGAGCCAAAGCAAAGTGCGATGGGGCTAGCGGAGAGAGCCAAGACTGCGGTGACCAATAGAGGTGAAGCCAAACCGGAGCTGAGATCGCAAACATTGATCGCCGATGCAAGCCGTGCAACAGAAGCGATAGCGGAAGTGAGCCGGATGTTTGGCTCCTCAATCAGCGCATGCGAAATCAGCGCTGTGATGTCGAGTTGTCTGCGGCCTCTCATCTCGTACGACTGCTTTGCGGTCTACATAAAGTCGGGCAAATCGCTTCTACCGCTGTTCATCGAAGGTGGCGGCCTTGAAGCATTTTCAAAGGGGGCAATATCAATCGGGGCGGGGCTCTCAGGATGGGTCGCAGAGAATGCACGGCCCATCGTGAACGGAAATCCGACGATGGAACCAACCTACCTCTCTGATTCTGGCCTGCTCACAGAGTCGAGTTCAGCTCTGTCGATCCCGTTACATGAGCCGGACGGCGTCGTCTCTGGAGTACTTGCACTATACTCCAGCGCAAGTGCGGCCTTCTCGAAAGATCATCTTCAGATTCTTGAGGCGATCGAGCCCAGGTTTTCTTGTGCTTTACAGAAGGCTCTCCGCTTCAATGGTGTGGAGACCAGGGTCAATCGCGATCCCGCTCTAGAAAGTCTGGCAGCGCAATGAAGTCCGCGGTTTCTCTGTTGAGGCGGCTCGCCAGGACTGTCCTCGTCGTTTTCCTGGTTGTCTTCGGCTCCACCGTCCTCATACGCTTCGCGCCTGGATACCTCAGCGATGTGCGCGAGATGGACGCGCGCTATGGAGACGCAGCGCGAACCGAGCTTTCCGCGGAGGCAGCACGGAGCTCCTCAGTGCGACAGATGCTATCCACGGAAATGAGCGCATGGGCGAACGGAAGCCTTGGGCTTTCGAGGCAGTATGATGTTCCGGTTCTCGAACTTGTACTTCCCCGGCTCGCTGTAACGGGCAGCCTCATGCTACGGGCGATCGTCTTCGCCTGGTCCCTTGCAGTGGGCGCTTCCCTGCTATCCAACGCGGGACGAAATCCGAGTTTGCTATGGCAGGCCCCCACTACTCTTCTGCTGGCCGTTCCAACCTCGGCAATAGCGACCATTTGCCTGCTTGCCGGCAGCGGCGGCCCTGTATTGGTAATGACCCTGCTGCTCGCTGCGCGGGACTTCAAGTTTCTTGATCGGCTATTGCGTCAGGCTTGGCGCAGTCCCCATCTGCTGCAGGCCAAAGCTCAGGGGCTAACCACGCTTCACCTCGTGCGCGCACACATCCTTCCTAACGTTGCGTCGCAGCTACTTGCACTCGCAACATTATCGATCGTTACTGCGCTCAGTGCGCTGGTCCCGGTGGAAGTGATCTTCAGCGTCCCCGGTTTGGGACAACTGGCGTGGAACGCGGCGATGAACCGTGACCTTCCCGTGCTGCTCGCGGTAACCATGATCATGGCGATAGCGGTGACCTGCGTCGGAATGGCGTCAGACCGCAGCGCCGATTGGCAGGGCGCATGAGAGGCAGGGTTCTAGCGTCTTGGCTGCTGCTGGGCATGGTTCTGATCGCCATTGCTGTGGTCGCTGCACCTGGAAGTAGCTACTCGAATCAGGATCGCGATCTGCCGCTCGCAGGTTCGTCCGCGCACCATCCGGCAGGAACGGATGCGCTTGGACGTGATCGCATGGTGCGCGTTGCCGCAGCCTATTTGCTCTGCCTGGCAGGCGCAATCTGCGCTTCCGCGATAACGACCGCTGCCGCAGCTGGAGTGGGAACTCTTTCGGCATTTAGCCCCGAAAGCCTTGGCAGACTCGGAATGCTTGTATGCGATGTGTTTCTTGCACTGCCATGGCTATTCCTGCTGATGATGGTTCGATCTGCACTTCCGTTGACGACTTCTCCGGCACATTCTGCCGCTATCACATTCCTGGTTCTCGCGACGCTGGGTTGGCCGGCGTGTGCGCGTGCCGTGTATCGGGGAGCGTGCGACCTGCGCAATGCGGAGTGGGTGCTACAAGTTCGTGCGGGCGGACTGCGCGGTAGGCAGATTGCACGACATGTCCTCCCCAATCTTGTCCCCCTATTGATACCTCAATTCCTGATTTGCATTCCTGCATTCATCATTGCCGAGGCGAATCTGGGTGCGCTTGGACTAGGCATTGGAGAGCCACTTCCTTCATGGGGTGGGATGCTACTCGAACTAGACAACTCCGCGATGCTGCTCCAGACTCGCTGGGTCTATCTCCCTATCGCTCTTTTGATTCTGATTCTGCTTCTTCTGGAAGCAATCGCCGTCGAGGCTTGACCATGCGTAGCTGCTCGCGTCTCATCCGATCCGTCTCCGCTGTTCTCTGTGCCGCAATCGCGATGATGTGCGCGGGGCAGGCCGCGCCGCGCCTCCCGGGCGAACTCGCCTGGACCATCGGATACGATCCGAAGACTTTCGATCCTGCGAAGGTGGATGACCAGGAATCCGAATTGGTGCGCTATCTCACGGCCGGCGTTCTGCTTCGCTTCAATCGCTCCACACAAAAGGTGGAACCGCAACTCGCAGAAAGTTGGAGCCTCTCGCCAGATGGCAAGACTGTGATCTTCAAATTGCGTCCCGGCTTGCAATTCTCAGATGGAACCCGGCTGACGGCAAAGGATGCCGCATGGTCGATTCGGCGCGTTCTTCTTCCGGCCACCGGCGCACCGGTTGCGGAGGAGTTCGTTTCAGCAAATGATGTGACCGTGGAAACTCCGGATGAACGCACGGTGATCGTCCATCTTCCCAAGCGAGTCATCGGCATAGGAAAGGTATTCGATGAAATCGCTATTGAGCCTGCGGAGCACCAAAGCGAAGGCCGCGTTACCGCTGGGCCTTTCGTTGTTGCAGATTACCGGCGCTCCCAATATGTGCGTCTTCGTCGAAATCCGCACTTTCAGGGCCGCGACGCCAAGGGCTCGGTTCTTCCCTACGCCACAGGTGTCCGGCTCGATGTTCTTGACAACCACGAGCGGGAGATCAATCTCTTCGCACGCGGCGAATACGATTTGATCGACGGCCTCCCTCCTGACTATTTTGGAATGTTGAAGCAGAAGACGCCAGCCGCGGTGCGCGATCTTGGGCCATCGCTCAATACTGAGCAGATGTGGTTCAACCAGTCTCCCGGTGCACCGTTACCCGCGTGGGAAAAAGCATGGTTCCAGAGTCAGGCGTTTCGCGTTGCAGTGTCGCGCGCGATCCATCGCGCCGATCTGGCCCGCATTGCTTACCAGGGTCACGCGACGCCCGCATACAGTTCTATCTCTCCCGCCAACGGCGCCTGGTACAACCACAACATCTCCGTACCGCATGAAGATCCGGCAGAGGCCAAGTCAGCGCTAGCGCATGCAGGTTTCCGTTTGAATGGTTCACAACTTGAAGACGCAACGGGTCATCCGGTGAAATTCTCCATTCTTACCAACGCCGGGAACGCAGCGCGTCTGAAGATGGCAACGCTGATCCAGGAAGACCTCAAATCGCTGGGGATACAGGTCACCGTGGTCGCGCTCGACTTCCCCGCCCTCATTGAACGGCTCATGCACACCCAGGACTACGAGGCCTGTTTGTTGGGTCTGGAGAACGTGGATCCGGACCCGAACGCAATGATGAACGTGTGGCTCAGCTCCTCACCCAATCACCAGTGGAATCCATCGGAAAAGACACCTGCTACAGCATGGGAAGCGGAGATCGATAAAGCCATGAACTTGCAGGCCAGTAGTCCGAATGATGCGGAGCGGAAGCGGGCAGTTGACCGCGTGCAGCAGATTGTCGCCGACCAGCAGCCATTCATCTACCTGGTTTATCCCAACGCGTTGTTCGCAGTTTCACCGCGCCTGCTGGGTGTCCAACCTGCTGTGCTCGAACCAGGACTGGTGTGGAACATCGAAAGCCTCCGTCTGGAGGGAGCAAAATGAGCGAACATGTTCTTCTTCGGGTCAGATTGCAGGCATGGTACGCTGGCAAGCCGGTACTGCGCAATGTTCGCTTTGAATTACAGCGGGGCGAAGTGCTCGGGCTTGTCGGCACCAGCGGAGCGGGCAAAAGCACATTGGTTCAAGCTTTGCTCGGCCTGTTGCCCTGGCGCGGAGGGCGTGTGACGGGCGAAGTGATGCTGGATGGACAAGATCTACTCGCACTCCCCGATCGCCAGCTCCGCAAACTACGCGGACGTGAAGTTGCCCTGATTCCGCAAAGCCCGATGACTGCACTCAACGCGGCGATCAGCCTGCAGACTCACTTCAACGAGGCTTGGAAAGCGCACGAAAACAGTGGGCAAACGGCACTCACGCAAAGACTGCAGACATTGCTTCCTGAGGTGCAACTGCCTTACGATCCGGAGTTCCTGCGCAAGAGGCCTTCGCAGATCAGCGTTGGCCAGGCGCAGCGCGTGCTCATTGCGCTTGCCCTGCTACATCGGCCCGCGCTGATCATTGCTGACGAACCCACCAGCGCTCTTGACCCGGTGACGCAGACCCAGGTCGTTGACCTTTTAAGGGAACTAAGTCACAAGCACGGCACGACGCTTCTTTACATCTCTCATGACTTGATTTCAGTCCTGCAACTCAGCAATCGAATCGCGGTGCTGGATGCGGGAACGATCGTCGAGACTCTTCCTGTTGCCGAGATTGGCCAGGCACGCCACGCAGCAACGCTCGCCCTGCTCAATGCATTGCCCGTGCCACCCGATGTGCTGCTGACCTACCGGAATCGGTTAGCAGCGGAGTCAGCCGGAGCTCAAGAGACAGTGCTGCAAGCCATTTAATTTCAACTACTTCTACAGTAACTATACGGTTGATTACCATTAGGTAGAGTACCTTCCAACCATCGGGTAGGTTTTTACAACTTGGAGGTCATGGCATTCCTGCTCTGACGCCGTTAAGTTCTAGAAGTAGAACACCCCATTAGCCAACATATGGTTCACGGGGGTGATCGAAGCTAGCAAGATTGGCTCGAACGGTGAAAGACATCTCTTTTGAACTGGAGTTGCCATGTCTCGCTTTCGTCTGCCGATTACGCTCGGCCTGCTTATCACCACCGTAACCGCAGCCTCTGCGGCCGCCACAACAGCGAGCAGCAAAATTTCTCCTGACCTGGCTGCTGCATCGTCCTCCTCCAAGCTGCCGGTGATCATCCAGTACAAGCAGCCGCCATCATCGATCGAGACATTGCTGATTTCTCTGCTGGGTGGCATTGTGAACTCGACTTTGGGGACCATTGATGCACTTGTCGCAGACGTACCCCTGAGCGGACTCAATCAGATCGCCGCAGACTCAAACGTTACCTACATTTCGCTGGATCGCGCAGTAGGCGCGCGGCAGGAAGTCAGCGTCACCGCAGCTGAATACACCACTCAACCGATCAACGCACCGGCAGTTTGGCAAAAAGGATATGTTGGCACCAACGTTGGTGTCGCCCTGATTGACAGCGGCATTACGCCTGTGCCAGACCTGAGCATCAACGCGCTGTCTCTTCTTCCGCCGGACCAGCCCCTGCTGTTGCAACTCCTGTCATTGCCCAATGAAGTTGCCCCATGGATGAACGGCCGCATTGTCTACAGCCAGAACTTTGTTTCCGGTCAAAACGACGCATTGGACCACTACGGACACGGTACGCACGTGGCCGGGCTCATTGCAGGAAACGGTTCTCTGTCCACCGGGCCATCGGATTTCCGGACGTTTTATGGTGCGGCTCCGAACGCCAATATCATTAACCTGCGCGTTCTCGATGAGAATGGCGCGGGAACCGATTCGTCCGTAATTGCTGCCATTCAGGAAGCAATCTCCCTCAAGGACACCTATAACATTCGCGTCATCAATCTTTCACTTGGCAGACCCATCTTTGAGAGCTACACGCTTGATCCGCTCTGCCAGGCGGTTGAACAGGCCTGGAAGGCAGGCATTGTCGTTGTGGTGGCCGCGGGCAACGATGGACGCGATCTCGATCTCAATCCGGAAGGCTACGGCACCATTGACTCGCCCGGCAATGACCCCTACGTCATCACGGTCGGCGCCATGCGCACAATGGAGACACCCACCATCAACGACGACCTGATCGCAAGCTACAGCTCCAAGGGGCCTTCTTTCATTGACGATGTGATTAAGCCCGACGTTGTTGCTCCGGGGAACCTGGTGACGAGCCTGCAGTATTCGGGTGACTCGCTTGCCGTGAACAACCCGTCGTTCTACACGCTGTACTCGTTCTATGAGACCAACGGCGCACAAACTCCTTCGGCCAACTACTTCCCGCTCAGTGGAACCAGCATGGCCACCGGAGTTACCAGCGGAGCCATCGCTGACTTGCTGCAGGGAGTCCCCAAACTCACTCCCGATGAAGTAAAAGCCCTGCTGATGGTCAACGGAGACCGCAGCTATTTCCCCGCAACCAGCAGTGTCACCGCAGACGGGATTGTCTACAACGCGAACTACGATGTCTTTACCATCGGCGCAGGTTATCTGGACATACTGAAGACGCTCAATGCCGCCGCGGTAAATAACGGCTCGGTGCCGGCGGGCACGGCAATGTCGCCGATTGCTAGCTACAACGCGTCGACTGGAATTGTGACTGCCGTGACCGCCCCTGGGTCACTTTGGACCCAGACCGGGACTTGGTCGGCATCCGGTGTCTATGGCGGAAAAGCATTCCTCAACTCCGGTGCCGACAATGCCGCGCTCTGGGGCGCAAGCGCCCTTTGGGGCGAGAGCGATCCCGACGGCTACACGGCGCTTTGGGGCAAGACCGCGTTGTGGGGCAAAGGCACACCGGAAGCTCAGACTGCTCTCTGGGGAAAATCCGGAACTTCGGCATCCAGCGTACCGCTTGAATATTAAAGGGGCAAGGCGCTCCGGCTCCGTCACTCCCATTGTTACCTTGTGGGTCGGAATCGTCCCGCTCCCTTCCTTAACGGCCCTCGAAATGGCTGATCCTCCATTCGATCGATCGACGGTAATTGCAAATTACCGTCAACCGATCGACCGCCCCCCCGATCTAACGCCCACCATTCACTACATAAATGAGCCGCACAGTTCAGTCGAAATCGACGGAGTTATAGCGGCCGAAGCGTCCATGAGCAAAGGGGATCAACAACAATCGGCCGGTGGACTATCCATCACTCTTCAAAGAGCAATCAAGTTCGAACATCTTCAATGGGGTTGAATGAGCTTCCTATTTTTTCCGAGTTCCGAGCACTATAGAGCGATAAGACTGTTCAAAGTGGAACGAGGCGATAAGGTCCATCATTATCGTGAAAACGCCTGCTCCATGATTTACTCGTAGCGCAGCGCCTCCAGACGATCGACCTTCCCTGCGCGCCGCGCCGGCGCCCAGCAGGCCAGCAGTCCAACGCCCACGAACAGAGTTCCCACAATGCTGAATGTTGCAGGATAGCTCGGCTCGACTTCGAACAGGAACGATATCAGCACTCCCGAGAAAACAATTGTCAGTGCCATGCCGGCAAGCACGCCACCTGCGATTAACCGGAAGCTCTCGCCAAAGATCAGCCTGCGAATATCTTTCTGCTGCGCGCCCACCGCACTGAGAATCGCCAACTCTCGCCGCCGCGAGGCCACAGACAGCGACAGCACACCCTAGATTCCCGCCAGCGTCAGCACGCTTCCCACCGCCGAAAACCCTGTTAACAAGTGCATCGCAAATGTGCGCGACGCCAGTGACTCATCGCGAATCTGCTCCGGCGGCTGGCCTTCAATGTCCATGGTCGCTGGCCAATTGTTCCCCGTCAGCGGAACGCCTCAGGCAAACGCAGCGAATTCGACACCCGGAATCGCCGCAATGCGCTCCAACGCCTGCCGATGAAAGGGACCCCAATTTGGGCGGCTTTGCACCTTCGTGACTCTCGTTGTCAATACTCGGCCGGTGCTATATCCCGACGGAACCTCCGCGAGTTTTACCATGGTGCGAATCAGCAGACCCGCGCCCACGAGCAACGCCAACGGCAACGCGGTTTGCAGCATCGCGACTCCGCGCAGCAGGCGCCTCTCTCCGATTCCCGCCGTTCCCTTCGGCCCCGCAACTTTCAACACCTCCTTTGGATTTAACCGAAAGGCGCGCAGGGCCGGAATCGCTCCTGCAAAAAATGCGGCAAGCACCGCTAACCCGAGTCTCCACCCCAGAACCGCCCAGCCTTCCGTCACTCCACCCAGGCGCGGAACGACATGTCCGGCAATCACCTTGAACAGCCTTACCGCGAAAAGGGCCAGCAGACACCAAATACCGTCAAGGTGGACATCACGGTTTCGGAGATTCTGCTGTTTCCGGCGGAGCAACTTCCGGTGCTACGCACTTATCCATAGTTCAAGGATGTATCAGAGGATCGCCCAATCTCCGTGTACAGCCCGAACGAAATCGCGACTGAAAAGATCGTGCTCTCCAGGACAGGGCTCAAAACGAGCCGCGCGACCTCTACGATCTATGGTTCCTCGCCTCTCATGCAGGCGTCGAAATCGCCCATCTGATCGGAGCCATTACGGAAAAACTCCGGTTTCGCGAGAAAGACACTCCTGGCGTCGAAGACCGCATCCTCGCAAAGGACGCTCGCCTGAAGGCGTTGTGGAACAGCCGTCTCGGGCATCAGATGGAAGCGTTGCCCCAAAATGATGAGGTCTTTCGCACAGTGCGGCTCGAGCTTCGCCTGGCGGATTTTCCCAAATAGCACCTGCTCAACGGCCCACGAGCTTTTCGCAGTGAAGCGGACCTCCTGTTTTAGGAGGCGTTTAATCGCCGGAACTGCCGACATAGCCGGCCAAATCTCGATTCGAGGCAAGTACTGAAATCATCTTCGCCGTCGGCATTCCAGCCGACGCACCAATTTACATCCCAGTCGCCAATACTAAGATTCCAGTAGCGCCCGTAACTTGTGAGCGTATCTCCGGCTCGACGTGACCACCGTTCCTCCAGCCAGTACGATGTCGTAAACACCATCGAACATCGGACGAATCTCGCTGATGCAGGCACCGTTCACGATAGCCGACTTCCGCACACGGATGAAGTGGTGTGGCGCCAGCTTCTCCTCCAGGTGCGCCAGCGTTTCACGCAACAGGTGGCTGTCGCTGGCAGTGTGTATGCAGGCGTAGTTTCCCGTTGCTTCGATCCACAAAACGTTAGAAACGGGAACGAAGAAAATCCGCTTATTGTCCTTCACCACAAAGCGTTCCAGCCTGCGGAAACTGCGCAGGGATCGAAGCAGTGGTTCTAGATCTCGATTTGCTTCCCTGCGGTGTTCGAGAACCTGGCGTGCGTGAGCCAGCGCCTTGGCAAATCGCTCCTTATCATACGGTTTCAGGAGATAGTCAACTGCGTGCACTTCAAAAGCACGAATGGCGTGCACATCGTGAGCCGTGACAAAGATATAGATGGGAGCGGGGCCGTTCGCTGGCTCCACATTCTCGATGACTCCAAAACCATCCAGATCAGGCATCTGCACATCGAGAAAAACAATGTCCGGACGAAGTTCATTGATCTGCTCCACCGCGCTTATTCCGTTCGCCGCCTCGCCTGCAACTTCAATGCCGTCGTGTTCGGCCAGATAGCGACGGATACCGCGCCGGGCGATCGGTTCGTCATCGACGATGAGGACTCGCGTCTTCAATGCGAACTCCGCAGTGGAATGGTGATGATGGCCTCACAGCCTCGACCGTTGCCCCAGGTAAGATCCAGCGACGACTCGTCCCCGTAGAGTTGTTTCAAGCGTGACCGGACATTGGTGAGCCCGACGCCGAAACGCAGGCGCGATCCCGGTGCCGGACCCGGACCATCATCGCGGACGCAGAGCCTAACTCTGCCGTTGTCGAGTTTGGCAGTGATCTCCAGCCGGCCTGCGGCGGAATCCACGCTGAAGCCATGCTTGATGGCGTTCTCAACCAGAGGCTGAAGGGCCAGGCTAGGTACATAGACTTCGAGAAGATCAAGCGGTATGTCCATGTGCACCTTCAGGCGATCATGAAAGCGGGTCTGTTCGATCTCCAAATACTTGCCGACGAACTCGAGTTCGCTTTGCAAGGTGATCTCGTTCTCCCGCCGTTCGAGGGCCATGCGCAGCAGGTCGCCGAGGCTGACCAGCAGGTGGCCCGCAGCATCGACGTCCTCCTGCATGAGAACACCGATGGCATGAAGGCTGTTGAATAAAAAGTGCGGATGGAGCTGGCTCTTGAGATTCTCGAGTTCTGCGTGGGAGAGCTGCGTCTCCAGTTGCGCTGCTATGGTCTGGCGCTCCATCGCAACCTGGTAAAAGTGCATCGACTGGTACAAGCCCACCACTAACCAGTATGTGAGTATGCCGGTAAAGCTCATGAAAAGAACACCGACTCCGAACGACGAGAGAAAGAGGTGCACGTCAGG
>JBEKDE010000060.1:0-33444 GCA_050014515.1 Occallatibacter sp. | reverse complement strand
GCCTTGGGATAAAACGGCTCGATCAACGCGCAAACTTCCGACCACGGCACCACCTGCTCCATCGTGGACAGAAACTCCCCCCGACGCGTTTGCTTGCTGTAACGCTCAAATCCGTTTGCCATTGCCAAGGTCCGCTGCATCAAATCCCCCTGACCGAAATCTAACCCCGGCATGCCGAATCGAAAAGTACTTAATCAGAGGCTCCCTAGAGCGGTTTCGCAGTTGTTGTATCCGCTTCCAAATTTTGTACTGGGCGGATTTTTCTTGAGGAAAAATTCACTTGGCTGCACTGGTTTCGGGACACAGTGACTGCGAAAGCGCTGTAGCCGGCCAGCGGAGTTGGCGGAGTTAAGTGGCCGATGGCGATTCAGGGGACGAAGGGAGAGCTACGAATGGTGACGAAAAAACCAAGGGTGAAACCGGTGAAGAGGGCGCGGAAGGATGGCGCGGAGGAGTTGCGGCGGGCAGCGGACAGGGTGATCTTGAGGGATTCAAAGAGGCTGGCCAAGTTGCTTGGGGAGAAAGCCATCCAGGGAGACCTGAACAGCGTGAAGATGCTGGTGGGACTGGCTGAAAAGAAGAAGCCGGAGCCGGAGACAGGGAAGAGGCACGCTTTGTTTGATTTCATTAAGGATATGGCGGCGCAGCCGGTGTGGGAGTGGTTCGACGACAGTATCCCGAAGACGAAAGAGGAACTGGCGGCGGAGGAAGAGCGGAAACGCGGGCACGGACGCTGGGTTTTAAAACAGCGGACAGGGAACAGGGACGAAGAGGATGAGGACGAAGGGGATGAGGACTAAAGCGGTTCCCCGATTGGTGTATAGCGGAACCACCATTCCAAAGTGGCGATTTCCTCAAGAAAACGCCACCTTGCACGCCCCGGAATACTCCGCGGGAGTTGGAGAACCGCTCCAGGGGCCCAGGCCGGCGCTTAGGGGGCGAGGATTTTTTCATTGCCGAGGATGCGGTAGAGGGTGGAGCGGCTGATGCCGAGCTGGCGGGCGGAGCGGAGCTTGTTGCCATGGTTGATTTCGAGGACGCACTGGACGTGGTGGCGGATGACGGAGTCGAGGGAGAGGTTTTCGATGTGCGGGGCGGACGGATCGAGGGAGCCGAAGGACGGGAGCGGTGCGCCGGGCTCGGCGGCGCTGGGAAGGGCCAGGTCGGCGGCGCGGATGACGCCGTTGGCGGCTTCGAGGAGGGCAGTTTCGAGAACGGAGGCAAGTTCGCGGACGTTGCCGGGCCATGCGTGCTGGATGAGGCGGCCGAGCGCGCCTGCTCCGAGGATGACGGGGCGCTGCTGGTAGCGGGAGCAGAAGCGGTCAAGGAGGCACTGGGCGAGGGGGGCTATGTCTTCACGGCGCTGGCGCAGCGGGGGCACGGCGAAGCGGACGGCGGAGAGGCGGAAGGCGAGGTCGGGCATGAGCAGGCCCTGTCCGGCCATCTGGCGGAGCGAGGCATGGGACGAGGCAAGTAAAACGGCGCGGCCGGCGGGGCGGTCTTGAAGGGCTTTGAGGATGCTGAGGAGAATGCCCTGGCCTGGAGGGGCGAGCAGGTCGACGCGGTCGAGGTAGGTAAAGCCGGCGAGAGCGGCGGGATCGGCGTCGGATACAAGCCACTCGCGGGCATCACGGCGCTGGAAGGTGGTGTTGGCGAGGGGCGAGCGGCTGAACATATAGCGGGCGAGGGTCTGCTTTCCGGCGCCGGATTCGCCTTCGAGAGCCGCCACCTGCAGGTGGGGTGCGGCCATTTCAGCCTGCAGGATGAGTTTGCGCCAGGCGTTGCTGACCCCGACGACCTGGGTGCCGCTGGGCGAGTCAACCTCTACAAGGGCGAGGCCGGAGATGGAGGGATAGGACTGGTACTGGGTGGTGCTCCGCAAAGGTGTCAAGGCGCCTCGCCTCCCTGGCCTGTCAGTGCAGTACCGGGCCAACAAAGGATGTATCGGCGGGGTGAAAAAAAACTTGAACCGGAGAGATGTTGGAATCTCTCCGGTTCGGGATGGGGAATCTTCGGGATTTATGCTTGTTTTACCGGAAGCGCTTGGAGGGCTCGTCGGAGAAGATCTGGCCGTCGCGGATGTGGATTACGCGATGGGCGTATTCGGCGATGTCGGGCTCGTGGGTGACGAGGACGATGGTGTTGCCCTTGGCGTGGAGGGTGTCAAAGAGGGCCATGATCTCGACGCCGGTTTTGGAGTCGAGGTTGCCGGTGGGCTCGTCGGCGAGGATGATGGAGGGGCTGTTGACGAGGGCGCGGGCGATGGCGACGCGCTGGCGCTGGCCGCCGGAGAGCTCGTTGGGCTTGTGGTTCATCCGCGATTCGAGGCCGACGTTGGCGAGCGACTCCTTGGCGCGGGCGATGCGGGCGGCGGCGGGAGTTCCGTTATAGATGAGGGGCAGCTCGACGTTGTGGAGCGAGCTGGCGCGGGCCAGCAGGTTGAAGGTCTGGAAGACGAATCCGATTTCCTTGTTGCGGATGCGGGCGAGCTGGTCGTCGTCGAGCTCGCTGACAAGCTGTCCGTTGAGCCAGTAGTTGCCTTTGGAGGGCGTGTCGAGGCAGCCGATGAGGTTCATCAGGGTCGACTTGCCGGAGCCAGAGGGGCCCATGATGGCGACGTACTCGTTGTGCTTGATTTTGAGGGAGACGCCGCGCAGGGCCTGCACCTGCTGTTCGGAGCCCATGTCGTAGGTGCGCCACAGGTCTTCAACGACGATGACGTTTCCCTGCGGCCTTACCGCGGTCTGCGCAGCTTCTTCGGTTGTGATGTCCAGAGCCATCCGAATTTCATCCTTTGCCCGGTTCTGTTTTGAAAAGCCACGGTGGAATCGCGGCGAATCCTACGACGGGGTGCTGGTGGAGAGGGTGGTTTGAATCGATGTGTCCCGCTTGACCAGTGCGTTGTTTTTGAGGACGCGCAGTGTTTTGAAGGGGCCGGTGACGATCTCCTGCCCTTCGGTGAGGCCGGAGAGCACCTCGATGTCAGTCGCGCCGGTGATGCCGGTGGTGACGGGAACGAACTTGACGCGCAGCTTGCCGGCCTTGTCCTTGTCGAGCACGAAGACGCCCTGGATGTCGGCGGGTTTGGTGGCCGGGGTGGTGGAAGCTGCCTGGACACCGCCGGCGGACTTGGGCTTGTCGTCGTCCGGATTGTGCATGGTGAGGGCCTGGATGGGCAGCGAGAGCACGCCGGTCTTGTGCGCGGTGGTGATCTTGGCCGTGGTGGAGAGGCCGGGACGAAGCTCGTCGGAGGGATTGTCGAGCGTGACAACGACCTTGAAGTCCTTGGCTTCTTCCGTGCCGGTGGTGGACTGCGAAGTGGCAACGCCGGTGGAGCGCAGGAGTGCCTGATCGCCGACCAGGGTGACGTGGCCCTTGAAGACCTTGTTGGGGATGGCGTCGACCGTGACGTCTGCGGGCTGTCCGAGCTGGATGTTGACGATGTCGGTTTCGTCGACCTTAACTTCCGCGGTGACCACGCTCATGTCGGCGATGGTCATGATGGTGGAGCCTTCGGTGTTCTGAATGCCCTCGACCACGGTTTCGCCTTCGCGAAGCGGTTCGTTGGTGACGATGCCGTCGAACGGGGCGATGGCCTCAGTCAGGTCGAGCAGGTTTTGATCGCCGCGCAGCATGGCTACCTGGGTTTGCAGATGGCCGCGTGCCGAATCGGTGGATGCTTTGGCCTGGTTCAGCTGGGCAACGGCCTGGGCGACCGAGGCAACGTCGAGGTCGTATGCGGCCTTTTTGGCGTCGTAGTCCTGCTTGGCCATGATGCCGTCCTGGTAGAGGGCCTGGGCGCGATCCCAATCGAGCTTTTTCTGCTCGAGGTCGGCTTTGGCGTGCTCGAGGTTGGCTTCCTGGGTCTTTTCGGCAGCGATATAGGAGGCAATATCGGTTCTGGCGGCGGCAATGGCTGCCGCCTGACCCTCGACGCTGGCTTCCTGCTGGACGTGCTCGATGGTGGCGACGGTCTCACCCTTTTTGACCTTCTCGCCCTCCTTGACGTAGAGGTGGGTGATGCGGCCCATGGCCGTGGCGCCGAGATTCACGTAGTACTTGGCCTTGATCTGGCCGGTTCCGCTGACGACGGTGGACAGATCCTGCCTGGCGATCTTGGCGGTCAATACCTTGGTGTAGCCCGATTGCTGCTTATAGATGAAGCCAGCTACGAGACCCGATACGACCAGTACGATAAGGACGATCAACAGTATCTTTTTCATGTGCAGTTCGTGCTCCAGGACTCCCCAGCATTAGTGTACGCAATTCTGTGTTATCCGGTTCCCGGCGGCGGCTTCAGGCGGTCTCCGAGTCCATGGAGAAGCTGCCAAAAGCTGGTGAGCGGATTCCCTTGCGGGAAAGGGTTGACCATCGGAGCTTGCAAAAGGGGTTCCGAGGCCGCGGAAGCGCTATGAAAAAGACTGAGACGATGAGGATTACGCTTGCATTTTTGACGTTTGAAAGTGCAGAAGGGTCTCAAAAAGTGTTGTTTGAAAGGGAGCAATGGGCCATTTGCGGTAGAGTTGGGCGGGGTTAGACGGCATGAGCGGGATTTTTGGGGATGGTTTTGGCATGTTAGCGCACGCTTCGCGAGGATAGCGAGTTGGCAGGTTGACGGAGCGGGAGGTCAGGTCTCGAACCGAGACGGGACATGCAGTACAGGCGTAATGAATCGTCCTTTCGGTAGGTTGAATTCCTGCGTACTATCGTGGTTGGGATTGTTCATTGGCCGGAACTCGGGCGCACCTTTGCAGCAGTCTGGCGCTAACCTTGGGGGGTGATTTGCGTCCAAACCGCAAACAACTCCGTTTCGAACCTTGCCCAGGTGTGTTGGGAAACGTAGAATAAGGGATCGCAGGAGTTTTGAAGGCAATGACGCTGAACAGCCGAATTTTTGTCTACGCCGCATTGGGTTGCGGCCTGGTAATGACCTCCCAAGCCAGGATGCAGGCCCAGCAGACCAGTACACCCGCAAGCGGCGCCCAGGCCCAGCCGTCCTCCGGTGATGGGCAGGAAGTCGACCCTCTCAAACGGGAGCGCTCCGACAAGGAGAAGTTCGAGGCCCAAAAAGCGGTGCGTCAGGAGTTGAAGGGCGCGTACAAGACCTGGCTGACCCAGGACGTGGCCTACATCATTACCGACGAAGAGGCCAAGGCGTTCAAGAACCTGTCGAACGACGAGGAGCGCGACGCGTTCATCGAGCAGTTCTGGCTGCGCCGGAATCCGAATCCAGATTCGCCGGACAACGAATTCCGCGAAGAGCATTATCGCCGCATCGCCTACGCCAACGAGCACTTTGCGGCGGGCAAGCCGGGCTGGAAGACGGATCGCGGGCACATTTACATATCGTTCGGCAAGCCTGACTCGATTGACTCGCACCCCTCGGGCGGCAATTATCAGCGACCCATGGAAGAGGGCGGCGGCGAGACGTCGACCTTCCCCTTCGAAGTATGGCACTACCGCTATCTTGAAGGCATCGGCGAAAACATCGACCTCGAATTTGTAGATACCTGCCAGTGCGGCGACTACCACTTCACCATCGACCGCAGTGAAAAAGACGCGCTGCTGCACGTTCCCGGCGCGGGCCAGACGCAGTATGAAGAGATGGGCATGGCGAAGAAGGCTGACCGTTTCAAGGGCGGCCTGGAAAGCCTGGGCACCGGTCCGATGTCATCCCAGAGCCAGTCAAAGCAGTTTGACCGCATTGAGCTGGCCGCGAAGATTTTTGCGCCGCCGCCGATCAAGTTCAGCGATCTGGACAACTTTATTTCAGAGCACAAGCTGCTGAGCGGCCCGATCTTCCCGTTTGATGTGCGCACTGACTTTGTGAAGGTCACAGACAGCACGGTGATGGTTCCGGTGACGGTGCAGATCAGGAACCGCGACATCACATTTGTGACCAAGGACGGGGTGTCAAAGGGATTTGTGAACATCCTGATCAAGGTGACGACGCTGACGCACAGAACCGTGCAGAGCGATGAGACCACGGTATCAGTAGAGGAGCCGGCTGAGCTGCTGGAGAAGCAACTGGACCGCAAATCGGTCTACTGGAAGGCTTTGCCGCTGCCCCCGGGCCTGTATCGGCTGGACATTGCGATCAAGGACGTGAACAACGCGGACCACATCGGCGTGTACGGCAAGGGATTTGAAGTTCCGGCATTCCACGAAGAGAAGCTGGCGACTTCGTCGCTGATCCTGGCGGACGAGATGAACGCGGTTTCGTCGCATGACATCGGTTCAGGCAGCTGCGTGATCGGGAATACGCATATCTGCCCGAGGGTGAGCTCGAACCCGGCAACTCCAGTGAGCTTCAAGCGCAACCAGCAGTTGAACTTCTGGATGCAGGTGTACAACCTGGGGATCGACGACGCCACCAAGAGCAACCAGGCGACGGTGACCTACCAGATTATTGACACGGCCACCAACACGGTGGTGTTTGAGAAGGAAGTCGCGTCAAAGGACCTGGGAGCGCACAGCGATCAGTTGACGGTGGAGAAAACTCTGCCGATGGCGGGGCTGCAGCCAGGAAAATACAAGGTCAATATCAAGGTAAACGACACAATCTCAAAACAAGAGATTGCGCAATCGGCCCCTTTTGTCGTGGAATAGAAAGTATCCCGCACAGCAGGTTGACCGGACCCTAGATTCGGACACCGTTACGGGGCCATTTCTGAAGAGTCTTGCCAGAGACGCCGCCAGGTTACTGATGGTGCATATGCGCAGGGTGAATCTCGTTGTTTTTGCGGCGCTCGTTGCCATGGGGAGCGCTACGGCTCTTTGCGCCCCGGCACGTGAAAATGCTTCACCATCCATTTCCGGGGTGGTGCGCGACTCCGGGGGAGTTCCGCAGATTGGTGCGGCGGTTCAACTGCTGCGGCCGGACCTGACGGTACTGGCGGTGGTCTACACCGACAGTGAGGGGCGATTCACGATTGCCTCGGTGATTCCTGGCAAATATGCGCTGAAGGCGATGGGGACTTCGTTCCTGCCTTCGCTGCGGGAGAATATACGGGTCCACTCGGCCACCGTTGTCAATCTGACGTTGAACACCTTATATGAAGCGATGCAGTGGCTGCCCTCGCAGCCGCGCGGCGCCAACTCGCAGCCGGACGACTGGAAGTGGACGCTACGCTCGGCGGCCAATCGTCCGCTGCTGCGCTGGCTGGAGGATGGGCCGCTGGTGGTGGTGTCTGACGGATCGGGTAAGACGCCAAAGCTGAAGGCGCGGCTGATGGCTACGGGGCAGGAAGGCACGTTTGGCGAGAGCGGCGAGCGGATAACCGCCCAGGTGGAAGAGACGCCGTCGAACAGCCGTGAACTGCTGGCGCGGGTGGATTTTGCGCCGGACTCGGATGCAGGCATGGAATCGATGCTGGGTTTCCGGCAAGATTTGGGATTTGCGGGTTCGGTGCAGTCGGTTGCGGCGGTGGCGATTCACCCGGTGGTGGATGCGGGCGGTTCCGATGGAGTGGACGAGGCGGCGATGCGCAGCTGGGAGACGCTCAACCTGGGAGATGAACTGGAGGCCGAAGCGGGGTCGACCCAGGTGATGGCGCGATCGGCGAGCAATACGGTTTTGACAGCGCTGCCGATGGTTTCAGTGGGCTACCGGGAGGGCAACTCGACGTTGCGCTACAGGCTGGAGACGGCTTTACCGGCTGCACAGGGCGTGGACGAGACGCAGGCGCGGGCATGGCTTCCGGAGCTTGCGGTGCGCAATGGGCAGTTGGCAGTTGAGCGCGGGCTGCACCAGGAGATTGGCTGGGAGCGGCGCACGGATACGTCGGGCATGTCGGTGATGGTGTTTGCCGATCATCTGACGGACCCGGTGATTGAGGCGATGGGCCGGTTTGCCAATGGAGAACCGGGAGCGGCGATTGCTCCGGCGGTCCTGTTCGATCCTGCGAGCGGATTGATACGCGCGGCGGGGCCGAATTTTTCAACGGCAGGCGTGATGGCGATGGTGGAAAAGCGGCTGCCGGGCGGGAACGTGATCCGGGTGAGCTACGCCAACGGTGACGCGCTCGTGATGCAGGGGAGCGGAACCAGCGCGGGGCTGCAGCAAGTGCTGACCACGACGCATGCGAAACGCGCGCAGATGTACTCGTTGTCGGTTTCAGGCACGCTGGATGGAACGGGAACTCGCTGGCGCGCCAGCTACTGCTGGCAGCCGGAAGATACAGTAACACGCGTTGCGCCTTACGCGGTGAACGCGGCAGAGCCCTATCTGAACCTGCACCTGCGCCAGCCAATTCACCGGCGCGGCGACGGGACAAGTGGTTTTGAGGCGCTGATGGACGTGCGCAACCTGCTGGCGCAGGGCTACAGGCCTTACCTGATGAGCGACGGATCGCTGCTGATGTTTGCCCAGCAACAGCGCGGCTTCCAGGGCGGGCTGGCATTTACCTTCTAAGGCTCCGATCCTTTACGCTGTTAGCGGTGCGCGGCGTCTTTGGAATAGGCTGAGAATTGTGCTATATTCTTCAAGGGTCGGCATGGATTTTTCTGCCGATCAAAGCCGATGCAACCTCTCTCCGCCGCACGGCTTTTTCCATTCTGGACGCGTAGCTCAACTGGCAGAGCATTCGGCTCTTAACCGACAGGTTGTAGGTTCGATTCCTACCGCGTCCACCAAAGAATCAAGCAATTAGAGAATCCAGACGGATTCCAGAACCCCACACAACCCACAGTTTTTCAAACCGCCAACGCCTGAGGCTCAGACTGCGGCTTCGGTTGAGCTATTCCCATTGGCACGATCTTTGAGTTTGCCTTCTGGTTGGCACGTAGAGCGAAACCAGAGCAAACGTGCCCTTGCCGAGAGTGCGCGAGGTGGCTTTTTCTTGAGGAAAAAGCCACTTGGCATCGTGCTTCCTGGGTGCAGCTACTCTGGTTTCGCTATAGAGCAAATCCTGAGAAGGTGTTTCCTTTTGGGGCGTTGTGCAAGGTTGCCTCTCCCTGATGGTCGCGTCAACTTCAGTATTGTGGATTCGGGTTACAGCATCTCAGGATTTGCTGTAGGGCCTCTCTTTTGTTATGAACGTTAGACTCAGGGCACCAGGATGCCGGGTCGCCAAGTTGCCTCTTAGGAGGCGTCGCGAACTTGTCACAAATCCCATTCGAAGTGGTTCACGTCTTTGACCGCGTCAGATGTTCTGGCTGTCCGCCGTTCTCGGCCCGGGTGCCGGCAGGGCATCGTAGAGCCCTTCAGAGGCGACTTCTAACTGGAGGTGGTCGACAAGCTGCGCGATGAACCGGACCATGCGTGCCAGCGCTCGCTCGCGGTCGGAGAACTCCGCTTCGGCCCCAAGCGGAATAGTCTCAACGCGATCGACCAGGCTGGCGGTCAAGCGAGCGGTGTGAAACCGGCTTGCATTCTCACTCTCGAGACTTTCGGCAATCTGTGAGAAGATGCGCGAACACTCGTACCGAAAGTCGTCTTCAAATGCGGTGAAGGATGGCGATTTCGAAACGGCAGTTGCGAAGAGACGAAACTGGAGCAATGGTGCCTCAAGCAAATAGAAACTGCGCAGGGAGGCTTGCCAGCGCCGTATGCGATCTCTTGCAGTCATGTCACCCGAACGCAGCGGACCGGTCTCAAACGGAACGGCATCGGACTGCGCATTGACCTCTCCGAAGCGGCGATAAATGTCATCTCTCATGCGCCTGATTTTGAAGATTGCGGTGCGATCGTTCGGACTCGGAGTGCAGGACACCAGGTCTGACATCGAGCGAAGATTGCGAACGAAGACTCGCACCATTTCATCGGCGGCAGAGCGAGGAAAGAGGCGCTCGAATACCAGCCACATCATGGTGATTCCGAGCAGTACTCCGAGAACACGGTCGCGCGGCACGGCGAGACTGGTGTCGATGGAAAAATCGCTGAGGTGGACGATGTAGAACGCGAAGGCAAATTGCACTCCGGCGTAGGACAGGCGGGAACTGGAAGTTGCCACCCATGCGGCTACTGCCGTCATTGCTGCGAACAGAACAGTGAAGCCGCCGATTGAGTCGATATATGGCAGGATGAAAACCTGAGCGCCGAGGCCGGCGATGATTCCACCAAGGACAAAGCCCAGTAGGCGAAGAAGCTGTTTCTGCCTGGAGGAGCCGACGGAGGTCAGGGCTGTCAGCACGCAGGTGGTTACGGATGTGGAAAGATTGGGCCAATCGAGCGAAATATAAAGGATGTAGCAGAGCACGGCGGCCAATGTTCCACCGAGAATGTAGCGCAAATGCTCGGGATTGGAAAAGGCGTCGGGGATGAAGACGCGCATGGTGTCGGGCGCATCTTCAAGTGGTTCAAGCGCAGGGTCGTCAGCATTCTCGTCACTGAAGATCGCGGGCATTAACGACACCATTGACTCGATCTCCGACAAGAGCGGCGTACCGGGACTTGGCCGCGCCTCCAGAGTTACTTCGCACGGCTGCCCATGGGTGCGAATGCAATGGCGAATATCCGCCAGACTTTTGTTGATTAGAGATGCGCGATCACCGAGTTCAGGAGGAAGAGACGGATATGCGCTGGCGAGAGCAGCCGCGAAGTCGATTGAGCGCGCAGTGAGAGATACCAGCGTACTCATGCGAGTACGGTAGAGTTGCGTGTAGTTTCCGCGGGCCACGTGACGGCGAAGAGTTCCGGCTCCAACAACTGCGTACTGAGCGAGGGCGGCTTGAGTTGCCGGCGCCACGGGCCGGAATTGGCTGTAACATGCCATGAGATCTTCGATCAGAGCCAGACGTGTATCGATGCCTTCGATGAGATCATCGCGGTTGTATAAGGCGCTGAAGACGACTTCGACGCCAAGGGTTACAAGTGCACCGATGATCGTGGCTACAACGAGCCACAGGGTCAATTCAACATTGCGCTCTGCCGGCCCGGGCAGATACCAGATTCCCACGACATTGCTGACGACCAGGGCAAGACCGGTTGCTACGCCATAATTGGCCAGGCATCGCAGCAAAAAGAAAACAAGAAACAGGCTGCAAACAACCCAGAAAAAGTGTGTCTCAGGGGTAGAAGCCAGGAGGCGCGCGCCGACGGGAATAAAAAGCGCTCCGATCAGAAACGCCGCCATCATGAATATTGCGGAACGTGCTGTGGAAACAAGGTTTTCGCGTGAGAACAAGAATGCGGACAAAGCGCCGACGACACCACCAGGGATGCGAAACGTCTCGATGATGATCATGGTGAGTGTGGCTGAGATGACGATGCGAGCCACCAGGGCGCCGCGGCCCGGATAAGGCGCCAACTCCTTTTTGAGGAAGTCGGGGAACCAATCACTGAATCGTTCCGGGTGCGGAAGATGAATTGGTTCGGATGCCATTCCTACTCCCCATGCCGAGAAGGCGGGTCGCCGCGGATAATCACCACTGCGGATTCGCCGAGGCGGAAAACCTCGGAAGGCGGATTTTCAATGCGAACGCGCACCGGAAAACGGGACGCCAGGTGCACCCAGTTCAAGGTGCGTTGCACATCGGGAAGGCCTGGCGCAGCCAGGCGCCCCACGAGGTCGGTATCGGGAGTCACACCGAAGCCGACGCTATCGACGACACCCTGGTAACGGACGCTGGGTCGCGACATCACGTAGACTTCGGCAAGCATCCCGGGCCGAATATGGCGCAACTGTGTTTCGCGAAAGTTGGCGATCACCCACCAGGTGCGCGTGTCAATGAGAGTGAAGATGTGCTCGCCGGCAGTCTCGTAAGCGCCCTCGGAGATGGTCAGATTCGTGACCCGCGCGTCGAAGGGAGCAACGACATGACAATTGTCGAAGTTGTACTTTGCCGTGTCGATGGCCGCCTGTTTCCCAGTGAGCTGTCCCTGCAGCGGTTGCAGTGTCGTCACATTATGTGCGGCCTGCTCGACTTGTTGATGGCTTTGTGCGACGACGGCCTGCGCCTGCTTCAATTGTGCCTGCGCCGCGAGCAGGCCGGCTTCGGCCAGGGCGAGTTGCGATTTGGCCTGGCTCGCAGATTGGGTGCGGGACGCCTGGAGCGTGCGCGCCTGGTCGACTTGATCGACGGTGACAAACTGGCGCGCCAGAAGCGGCTCAATGCGGTGCAGGTTGTTCGATGCATACTCGAGTTCCGCATTGGAGCGTTCTACGGCCGCGTGCGAGTTGGCCACATCCGCTTTTGCCTGCTGCACCGCGGCTTCAGCATGGGCCAGGCTGGCATCGGCGGCAAGCACGCTCGACCTGGCAACATCGACGCCACTTGTCTTTCCCGCGATGATGCGGCGCTCGTCGCCGATCTGGCCCCGAAGGGAAGCCTGATCAGACTGTGCGCGGGCCAGGGCGTATGCGTATGGACGGTCGTCAATGTCGAAGAGGGGAGCGCCGGCCTTCACGAGTTGATTGTCTGCGACATAAAGATGAGTTACCGGGCCGCTAACCAATGGAGCCATGCCGATGAAGTTGGCAAAGACTTCGGCATCGTCAGTGCGCGGGTTTGCGTTCACCTGGTGAATCACCAGGAGCGCGACAATTGCGGCTCCTGCCATGATCCCGATGCTGATGGTGCGGCCGACGATGTGCAGGCGGCTATGCGGCACGGTTCCTCCTTCTATCAGCTAAAGAAGATGAGCCAAAAGACACTGGCGAAAAGAAGCGCGAGGCATGGATAGACGGCAATGGGCCAGAGGATCTCCTTTTCGAGATCGAATCGGGCGAAGATGCGGTTGGCAATTACCGAAAGGATGATGCCTGCAAAAAGGCATATGAGCCAGGACGGGAAGAAGGAACCGAGAATGTTAAAAGTGGGCGCACGCCTGCAGCCTGCGATTTCAATCGTCAGCAGTGCGGTTGGCAGAATCGACCAGCGTTGCAGGCGGCTCACAGGCATACCTTGCTCCTCTTGCTTCGTTTTGCCTTCATGGCGTCGGGCTCCAGTGCTGAGTCTGGATGAGGTCCGCTGTTTGGAAGGCGAGACCGGTGACCGCGAGCAGCAGCTGCGTTCGCGCGGAAACATCTTCAGATCGGGCCTGCGCCAGGGCTTTTTGCGCCGAAACCACATCCAGCAAATTCCGGACGCCGTACCCGTAGGATTCATGTGCTGCTTCGTACGATTCCTGCGAGGCGGCCAGGAGGGCAGCTGCGGCCTGCTGCTGCCTAAGGGCGGTACGCATGTTGGTGTAAGCGGCCCAAACCTGATCGGCAATCTGGTCACGAAGCGCATCGATCTTTGCCTCGGCTGCTTTCTTGTCGGCATTGGCTTGCGCAATGCGATATTCGCGCCGCACGCCGTCAAAGAGATTCCATCGCAACTCGAGCTGGGCTGTCCACACCTCGCCTTGTGCGTAGCTTCCGGGAAGAAGGTCCTGCTGTCCGTATGCGCGGGCAAGTCCGCCATCCCCTTTAAAACTGAGGGTGGGAAAATACGCGGACCGGGCCTGCTTGACTGTAGCGCTTGCCGCGCGCAGGCGCGCCAACTGTTCCAGCAGGTCGGGCCGATGGCTAAAGGCTCGATTCATTTCGTCGTCCACGGAGTCGGCAATAGACGAAGGGAGTTTGAGTTGGTCGATGCCTTCAACAGCGAATGCGGTGCCGGGGTCGACACCGAGGGCAGTGGCAAGATCACCGCGCGCAATATCGACGGCGCCTATGGCGGCCTGCAAATCGAAGTCTGCCTGGGCACGGGCAGCGGTAGCCTCAAGCTCGTCCGGCCTGGTGGCGAGGCCATTTTCGAGGCGCGCCTTGGCGTCTTCCTCAACCGCCCTGGCGTTGGCCAGACTGGCTTCGGCAGCCTGGCGCTGACCCTGCGCGTTGAGTAGGCGGTAGTACGCTTCGGCAACCTGGAAGATGATGCGGCGATGCGTGTCATTGAATGCAAGATCCGAAGCCAGCAGGTTTGCTTTGGCAACGTCGATTGCACCACTGCGTCCGCCGACATCGAATACCAGGTACTCAACGTGAAGCACGGGCTCAAAAATACCTTCGGTTTGGCGATGAAAGTACTCGTCAATCAGGGTGGCTTGCCTAAGTGAGACGGCCAGGGCGACGGCCGTCAAAGTTGGATAGAGGGAACTTTTCGCGATGCCCAACTCATCCGCTCTCGACTTAGCCTGTTCCCAAGCCTCACGCGTCTCTGGATTGTGCTGCTCGGCAAAATCGATCAATTCAGCCAGCGTGTAGGTCTTGTCGGATGCAAGGCTGACCCGGTCCCGCGGTCTTACGGCAGACTCTTTTTCGAGCGACTGCGCCCCCCTGGGTTGCCAAACGATGGCTGATCCAGGTGGAGTGCCCTGTGCGATGAGACGGGCAGGGAGCATTGCGGGTGAAAGCAATGCAGTCGTCAAGAGCCAACCCTTCGTATTCATGTGGTTGAAGTACCAGATCCGTCAGACGCGTTTTGAGGTGAATGATGTTTTTCGTCCAGTGGATGTGCGAACTCTTGTTGGCGGCGAAGCCGACCAGTCGAGCTTTTACCAGTCAAGAAATGCTGACCCGGAGAGAACAGAGAATCCGACCTGCTGCCGGCAAACAGGGTGCGGCGTCAAAGACGCGGGGAACCGACTGCCCGGCAGAAATTACAGCCTAGCACGGTGGTCCAACAAGGATGAAGTCCCATTCCGGTTCAACAGCTTCGGCATCACCCGGCTTGACCGGGATTCCCCAGTGTGTAGGCTGCAGGGTTTCCATAACCCGGATGTTGAGGGGTTGTTATTCATTTCAACGGGGAAAAGCGGGTTGGATCCTGCAGCCAGCTCTCCATTTGCGTGATGAACGCTTTGAAAACATGGACAAAATCCAGCCACTCCTGATCCGTATAAAGAGCAGCGCGGCGATTCTCGAGGTCCGATGCATCTTTGAAAGCAAAAATTTGAGCCACCCGGTTCAGATTTCCGACCTCAGTAACGAAGAATTCGACTTAGGCTGTCGGAACAGTCTTGGTTAGCCAGTAAATTCGCGAGGCCCCTGCCGGCTTCGAGGGACTCCGTGTGGTTGCAAGCCGTGCTCGACGGAACATATGATTCCGGCATGAGGACTGAAGGGCAGGTGCGTCGCTTTGCCATAAGAAGCATCGCCCTGGCAATGTTCTGCGGATTCATTACGGCAAGCGCAGGGGGAGCGTCGGCAACCGACGACATCAGCGCTCACGTCTGGCGTGTCCGCGACGGCTTGCCGCAGAACGCAGTCCAGGCTCTTGCGCAGACCCCGGATGGGTATCTGTGGATCGGCACGAATGGCGGACTGGTTCGTTTCGATGGATCGGAGTTTCGACTTTTCTGACGCCACAATACGCCGCAGCTGGCCCAAGACAGCATCCTGCAGTTGTATGTGGATGCGGGCTGCGTCTTATGGATAGGTACCGAGGGCGGGGGACTGGTCAGCTATCATGCTGGCCGTTTTGACCACTTTGGCCCCGCGCAGGGGCTCTCGAATGGATTTGTCCGGGCGATCTTCGAGGACAATCGGCGACACATCTGGGTAGGAACGGATCGCGGCTTGTTCGCGTTCAGGGACGGGCGGCTCGATCGCGTGGACGCCAGGAATAGACTGCCTTCGATCAATGTGTATTCAATCAGTGAGGACGGGCACGAGCGATTACTGGTAGGGTGCACAGACGCGTCCAATGCGATGGGGATTCTCGCACTGAATCCGCGCGGGGAAGCGGCCTGGTACAAGGCATCGCCGACCGCTGGAGACCAGCGCGTCTGGCTGCTCCATCGTGCTCGAAAGGGAGGGCTGTGGATTGGCGCAGGGCGCCAGTTGTGGTTCTGGCCGGCCGGATATGCGGACGATCTATTTGCCGCGCCGGGAATCGTGCATCCCCTGGCAACGCCAGTTGGCGGCTTGTGGCGAGCCCAACCGATCACCGTGACGTCGCTCGATGAGGACAGCGATGGAAACCTGTGGCTGGGCACATCCGATGAAGGCGTGTTCTGGATCAATGATTGGGGAACGAGGCACTTCGAGGTGTCGGCCGGGCTATCCGACAACAGTGTGTTGAGTATGTTACGGGACTCCAACGGGAGCCTTTGGGTGGGAACGGCTAACGGTCTGACACGGCTACGCGAGAGTGCGGCCGCGGTTGTGATGGCCGCGAACGAGTCGCCCATAAGTATCAAGACCGTATACCAGAGCAACGATGGCACGCTGTGGGCAACACGCTCCGGCGACGAGCTGAAGCGAGTGCGGCGTGGTGTATTGGGACCCGCTTGTCTGCCCAATATTCCGTGCCGGCTGGCAGTGCGCACAGTGTTTGAAGACAGCACACACCGCTTCTGGGTGGGAACCGCGGGGCAGGGACTGTTTGCGATTTCGCCAAGCGGGCGCGTGGCTCACTATCCGGAGCTGGATCTCGTCTGCGCGTTCGCCGAAGCACCGGATGGAACGGTCTGGATTGGAATGGACAGCGGGCTGACGCACATGGGCGACCGACTGCATGAGCACCTGAATGGCGATGGCGGTTTAGGCAGCGATAGCGTGCGCGCGCTGGTGTTCGACCGCAGCGGCAGCCTATGGGTCGGCACCGACGGGGGAGTCGCCGTGGTGAAGGATGGGCACGTTGTTCCGATGCCACAGCTTGCAGTGATGCGCGGCAAGAAGGTGTATGCGATCCTCGAAGACCGCGATGGCGCGATATGGTGCGGAACGCGCGGTGCGGGATTGTGGTTGTGGGCGGGCGGCGCGCTGAAGCATTTCGACTCCACGCAGGGGCTGCTGAGCGACAATATTCTCGGACTTGTAGAAGGGCCGGGCGGCAAGCTCTGGATCAGCAGCTCGGAAGGCATTTTTTCGGTAGAGAAAGCTGACCTGACGAACCCGCGGAATGCGGCGTCGCCTATTCCGATGCACCTGTTCGGAGAGTCGGAGGGCGTCAACAACTCTCAGATGAATGGTGCGGTTCAGCCCTCGGTATGGCGTGCGGCGTCGGGCGACCTGTGGTTTGCGAGCAGTTCAGGCGCAGTGGAGTTGCACCCGCAGGAGGTCAGCCAACCAGCAAGCTTTCCGGTTTGATCGACCGCATTGCTTCGGGAGGACAGGAACTCGGCACTGCACCGCAGTTGAAGCTGACCCCGGATCAGCAGAATTTTGAGATCCACTATGCGGCCATCAACCTGGGAATCCTGAGCATGTACGCTTCCGCTATCGGCTGGAAGACTCTGACCCGGCGTGGATTGATGCGGGCGAACGGCGCACGGCTTTCTATACAAATGTTCCGCCGGGAAGATACCGGTTTGTAGTGCAGGCGTATGACTCCGATCGTCCGTCGCAGCCGGCGATAGCTTCAATATGGCTTACGCGGATCCCCATGTGGTACCAGACGCCCTGGTTTCTGCTGGGCTGCGTTGTTGCGCTGGGCCTGCTGGTGTTGACCATGCATCGCCTGCACGTTCGCCGGATGCGCATGCAGTTTGCGGCGGTGCTGGAAGAACGCAGCCGCCTGGCGCGCGAGATGCACGACACGGTGATTCAGGGCTGCGTGGGCGTCTCCACGCTTTTAGAAGCAGCAGCGACGACCCAGGCTACTTCGCCGGAAGTGAGCAAGCAGGTGCTGGTGCGGGCGCGATACCAGATTCACGAGACGGTGGAAGATGCGCGGCGCTCGGTGTGGAACCTGCGCCATCAGCGGGCATCGCGCGATCTGGCAGAGTCGCTCCGCGACCTGAGCCGGCGGCTGTCACAGGAGAGCCAGGTGCAGGTTTTCTGCGAATGCGAGCCGGAAAGCGTGCCAATGGAGGAAGAGCGGCATCACGAAATGCTTTCGATCGCGCGTGAAGCGGCAGCCAATGCTCTGCAACATGCACACGCATCAACCATCACGGTGCACCTGGCGCTGACATTGCAGCAGGTGCTGTTGTCAATCGCAGACGACGGGCAACGGCTTACGTGCGGCCCTGAGAATGGGCATCACTACGGCCTGATCGGCATGGAGGAGCGAGCGCTCCAGCTGGGCGGAACGTTGACGGTAACCGGCGTGCCGGGCGAGGGAACATCCGTCTCGATTTCGATTCCGCGGCTGCCGCAGCGTAATCTCGATGCCAGGGTGATGCATGCCAACTGAAGGAATCGGCCCGGTGCGTGTTCTGATTGCCGATGATCATCCCGTGGTGCGGCTGGGACTTGTGACAATCATCAATGCGCAAGCCGGCCTGACCGTGGCCGCAGAGGTTGCCAGCGGAGCGGAGGCGGTGCGGCGCTTTTCAAGCGAGCACATTGACCTGGGATTGATTGACCTGCGCATGCCCGGCATGACGGGTGTCGAGGTGATCGCGCGGATTCGCAGCGAGCAACCCAAGGCGAAGCTGATCGTCTTAACTACGTACGACGGCGACGAAGACATTCACAGCGCTCTGGAGGCGGGGGCGATGGGTTATGTCATCAAGGCAATGCCGCATGAGGTTCTGATTGAAGCCATCCGGCGAGTTGTGAGCGGGCACAAGTACGTACCGGAGTCTGTAACGCGGCAGCTTGCGCAGCGCCTGCCGGATTCCGACCTTACGCCTCGCGAGCATGAGGTGCTGACGCAGATTGTCAAAGGCCTCAGCAACCGCGAGATCGCGCAGGAACTGGGGATCACGGAGGGGACGGTCAAGTGTCACGTGAATGTGATTCTGGGCCGGCTCGGTGTCTCCGCCCGTACACAGGCGGCGGCGGTCGCACAGCAGCGCGGCATTGTGCACATCTAAAGCTGCTGCGCTAAAACAGATCCTGAGAAGGCGTGTCCTTCTGGGCGTTGTGCAAGGTTGCCGCTCTCTCCGTCCCCGCGACGAAGACCTGTCGCCGGGGATCCCGGCCTGATGGCCGCGTCAACTTCAGTATTGTGGTTTCGGGTTACAGCATCTCAGGATTTGCTGTAGCCCTCAATGGCGGCGTGGCTCAGGCATAACTCCGGAAACCCCCGGAACGAGAAAGTGCGAGGGTTATCGAGAGATGGTGATTTTTCCTGGCCGGGATAGGAAACTGGATTGTATGAAGGGAATTGGGTTTCTCTCATTCGGTCATTGGACGCCGTCACCGCAGTCAGAAACGCGATGAGCGGCTGACACGCTGTTGCAGTCAATTGAGCTTGTTGCCGAAGCAGAACGCCTGGGAATGGACGGGGCTTGCTTCCGTGTTCATCACTTCGCGCAGCAACTCGCATCACCGTTTCCATTGCTCGCGGCGGTTGGCGCTAAAACGCGCAAGATTGAGATTGGCACGGCGGTGATCGACATGCGGATGGTAATCGCTGCGGGACAGCGTCTTGCAACCCGAATCAGTACTCCGCTTTTTCTCCCTTCGCGGGAACTGAGGTCGGGACGCCCGGAGTGCCGGTATAGGTGATTAGCAGTACTGTGGGCTCGTCGCCTGACTCTCCCCGATGCACATCGTCAACAGACTCCCCAATGGCCTGCCCCTCGTGAACAACCAGAGTCTTGCCGCTGGCCCTGTCGTGCAGCGTGAGAGAGCCTGAAAGCACATAGACGACATTTGGGAACGGATGAGTATGCCACGGCAAAGCGGTATGAGGCGCGATGGTCAGTTTGATGGTTGTGAGTTGGGGTTGTCCCGTGGGATAGTGCGTATAAGGTTTGCCATTCCAGGATTGCGTAGTCTGCAACAGGATTTCGCGGTGGCCACTCGCTACGTTTTGAGGCGCGCTTTGGGCAAATAGGGCCGTCAAAGATACTCCAGCGAGGATGGCAGTGACTTTTCCAGTACGGTGTCCAAGTGTCATGTCGATCGTCTCCAAGGTTGTTACTCAGCAGTACGGATGTGCGTCGATCTCGGAATTTCGACGTCTCAGAGTTAGATTCAAAACTGCTTCTCGGGTTACTTGAATAAGCAAAGCCAGCATTGGTTCAACCTTCGCTCATTGCGGTTGCAAAGAAACGAAAAATGGTCTTCACGCGACTGCTTTGAGCACGAGGTGAAAGGAATGGCCACCCGGCAAAAAACGTTGAGGCGAACAGCTGGCCAACGCACTTGGTATTCGTGCACGGGCAGACCGCTCGTCTCCTGGAGCGGTGAGTCCAAAGTTCAGTGCACAATTGACGAAAAGCAGAAGCGGGTCCTCCGACTCACCACCCCCGAACTCCACCCCAAAGAGCAAAGACCGCTCTTTGGGGAACCCGGGAACTGAAAGACGTTCGGGTCCCTTTCCCCACCCCAGCGACAAAGACCCGTCGCTGGGGACCGCGGTTCGCTCGGGATGACGTCCTCTCTTTTGTCATGAACTTCAGACTCAGGACAACAGGGTGTATCGACATATACCGGCGCACAGCGACGGGAGCCATTTTTTCTCAGTTCGAGGAGTGAGGAGCGACGCATACCGGGTGTCTGCTAGCGACGATCGACGAAGAAATCAGGAAAAATGGCCCCGTCCCGGCGGGTTGCGGTTAAAATTCGGCCATACTTCATTGTCGGCCTCGAAGGTGGACCCGCCACAGTCTTCGGCCTCCGCTTTGTCTGGCCTAATTTTCTCTCGCAACGCTGCGCACCGGTATATGTCGATACACCCTAGAGCGGACATTACTCTTTTACGGCTTGTACTCCCACAGGTCGTTCAGATAACCCTGTGCTGCGTTCGAGTCGTAGCCATCTCCGCCGAAGAGCCAGAGATTGCCCGACGCGTCGATCCAGCTGGCTGAGCCGAATCGTCCTCCGGGGATGCTGGTGGAGGTTACTCCCAGCGTGCCGTAGACTCCGGATTGGCCGCCTCCACGGCCGACAGTGGTGCTGCCGCCCATCCATGTCCACTCGCCTGTGTCTCCGCTCGCGCTGGGGGTGAACTTCCACAGATCGTTGAGATAGCCTCCCGTTCCGATCGAGTCGAAGCCATCTCCGCTGAAGAGCCAGAGATTGCCGGACGCATCGGTCCAGGTTACGGCGCTGAATCGACCTCCGGGAACGTTGGTGGATGCCGGCGTTCCGACCGTCCCGTAAACTCCTGGCGGACCCTGGTAGGCCTGGGGGACGGTGCTGCTGCCGTTCATCCAGGTCCACTCGCCCACGCTTCCGTTCGTGCCTGGGGTGTACTTCCACAGGTCGTTGAGATAGCCCTGGGTTCCGTTCGCGTCAGCGCCGAAGCCGCCGAAGAGCCAGAGATTGCCCGACGCATCGACCCAGCTCGCAGATGCGTCTCGTCCTCCGGGCAGGTTAGTGGAGGCCGGCGACCCCTGCTGGCCGTAGACGCCCGGCTGGGCGCCGTTGTTGCCGACGGTGGTTGGGCCGCCCATCCAGGTCCACTCACCGGTGTCCCCGGACGCGCTGGGAGTGTATTCCCACAGGTCGTTGAGATATCCCAGCGTACCGGTGGAGTCGCTGCCGCTTCCGCCGAAGAGCCAGAAGTTGCCGGACGCATCAATCCAACTCACGGAGCCGTAGCGCCCGCCGGGAATGTTGGTGGAGGCTGGCGTCCCGAGCTGACCGTAGACTCCGGCCTGGCCCTGGAACAAGCCGGGGATTGTGCTGCTGCCGCCCATCCACGCCCACTCGCCGTTTGTGCCGAGTGCCGGGTTGAACTTCCACAGGTCGCTTAGCTGTCCGCTGTTTCCGTTCGCGTCGATGCCTTCTCCGCCAAAGATCCAGATGTTGCCGGAGGCGTCGATCCAGCTCGCGATCTGCTCGCGCCCTCCGGGGACAGTGGTAGTCGAGGGGGTTCCCTGCGTACCGTAAACACCAGGTTGACCACCGGCGCCGAAGCTGGTGCTGGGAGGCGCTATGGTGCTGCCACCCATCCAGGTCCACTCGCCATTGGCGCCGAGTTTCGGATCGAACTTCCACAGGTCGTTGAGCTCGCCACCGAATCCGACTCCGGTGGAATCCTCGCCATATCCGCCGAAAAGCCAGGCGTTGCCGGATGTATCGGTCCAGGTGAGGGATTGCTCACGGCCACCGGGAATGTTGGTGGAGGCTGCGGTTCCCAGTGTGCCGTAGACGCCGGGCTGGCCGCCGTTGCTGCCGAGTGCGCTGCTGCCGCCCATCCATGTCCACTCGCCGACGCAGACGACACTCACATTGGTCACATTGGCGCTGGCCGTGCCGGTGCCGTTGGCAACCGCGCAACTGCGGTCTGCGGGCTGGGCCAGCACAGAGACGTTGTATACGCCGCCGCTGGCAACCGGATCGACGAAGGTGAAGCTGCCGTCCGCATTCACCGGCAAGAGGTCATCGTTGTTGATACCGAGGTTGTCCTGCAGGATCAGCCCTGGGCCGGTGAGGCCGGTCACGGTTCCGCCAATTGTGTAGGTGACCGATGCGAGACTGGTGCAGGCAACATCCGCATTGGAGACATTTGCGGTAGCGGTGCCGATGGGGTTGGCGACCGTGCATTCCTCGCCGGCGGGATTGGAGAGCACGGTGATGCTGTAGGACGCGCCTCCGCTGGGAATTGCGCCGTCGAACGTGAAGATATAGCTGGTGGCGTTTGCGCTGACCGTGAGGTTGTTGCCGGCATTATCCTGCAGGACCAGACCGGTGCCGCTGAGGCCGAAGACCTGGCCGCCGATGGTGTATGCCTGAACGCAGGCGACGCTGACGCTGGTTACGTTGGCGGTGGCGGTGCCACTGCCATTCGTCACCGTGCAGCTCTCGCTGGCGGGCTGGGTGAGGACCGTGACGCTGTATGCGGCGCCGCTTGTAATCGAAGTGGCAAAAGTAAAGCTGGTGGCGTTGGCGCTCACCGTCAGGTTGTCGCCGTTATTGTTCTGCAAGACCAGTCCTGCGCCGGTGAGTCCCGAGACGGAGCCACCGATCGTGTAGGTGGCGGGTGGGGGTGGAGTTTTCTTGCCTCCTCCGCAGCCAGCAACTGTGAAGGACGCAATGACCAATAGCGTGAAGACACCTATTCTGTTCTGGATTCTCATCTCTTTGAGCCCTCTTATCAAATGGAATGGCAGGAATTCTGCTTGTCAGCAACACGGGTGGAAGGGCGAGGCATACACGTCACCGTGAAGGCAACGCGGGCTCGAAGGGGTCGGGACTTGCAACGAGAATGAATTAGCGCCTTAGAACTGGTCCCATAAAAGGGGCGCATCGACTCGCGGAATTCATTCGAGCTGATTTGTTGCGGGTCTCCCAGTCGCCCCGATCAAGGCTGCGGCATTTATGAGACTGGTCTTAGTGCATCGGGCGAATGACAAGGATGTAGCGCAGCTTCTGCGGGAGGAAAATCGATTTTCGCACGGGATAAGTTGCCAGCGAGTGCATACGCGATTATGTATCGACCTTATTGTGCCGTCAAACATTTTTTGGAGAAGTTCGCAACGGGGGATGTTCTTCGGCTGCAGCATTGCAACTCTAGTCTGGCGGGGCTGCGGTTATACTACCTGCACTATGCTGCTGAGTAACATCGCTGGTGACAGAGCGCCTCAATCCCCCGCAGTTCAAACGGAAACCGGCAAAACTTCCTGATGATAATGTGGTTTCATTGCTCAGGCGCTGAACCAGGGCCGGTCTCCTGAACCAGCGCATCGACTCGCGTGGATTATTCGACCCGCTTTGTTGCGGGTTTCACAGCCGGCCCAGTACGGGCTGTGGCATTGATGAGACCGGTTGCAGCCGGGAGAGGAGGTTCGCGGATGAAGCCGAGGAAATTGATCGAGCTGGTTCCGCGGATCGTTTTCACCTGCCGACGATTGCCGACCAAGTTTTGGTGCCTGCTGCTGATTGCCGGACATGGCGGATTTCCAGCGTGCGCGCAAGTGGTCGACCTTTCTCATTGGAGTTCAGGTTATTCCGAGATCCATCAATCCTGGCGATTCCACACCGGTGACAACCCGCAGTGGGCGCTTCCGGGATTCGACGATTCGCAGTGGTCGCTTCTGGACCTGGACAAGAGCTGGGCGCAACAGGGATACAACGGCTATTCCGGATATGCGTGGTATCGGATCCGGCTTCAGCTTCCGGCCACCGGGACCCCACTGGCTCTGCTGCTCTCCACTCCGGCAAGTTCGGCGGAGGTTTTCGTCGACGGGCAGCTGATGGCGACCATTGGACAGATGCGCCCCGCGCCGGTGCTGCGGATTCGCTTTCCGCTTCCTGTGAGCATTGAGCTGCCTGCCGGGTCAGGAGGCCGGAGCGCCGAGCTGGCGCTCAGGGTGTGGGAGTCAAGCCTGTACGCTTCCTCCACGGAGGCGGGCAGAGCGGCGCTGCCCGTAGCCGGCAGCCAAAGTGCGATTCGAGAGCTGGAGTCGCTCGCAATCAACCGATTCGCGATTCTGCAACTGCCGTCCACGTTGCCAGTGGTGATTGCGACGGTGACGGCTCTGCTTAGCTTTGCGCTGTTTCTGGTTGGCTACCGCGCCAAGGAGTATTTGTGGGGGACGCTGTGGCTGGTCAGCGGTCCGATCGAATTGGCCGCAAATTTGCTGCGCCAGCACCAGCAGTGGCCGCTGCCCTTATCGGTGCTTATCATCGTGATCATCCAGGCGTTCGGGCTCGCCTTCTGGCTGCTATTCATATGGCGGTTCGTGGGGGCCCGCGATGATTGGAAGCTAAAAATCGGCCTGGCACTTGTGGCGCTCCTCCCCATCAGCGTTGTGCTGGTCATGATGCGCGCGATACCCGTAGCGGGGAACTATCTGGTGGGCAGCGGGGTGACTCTGACGCTGGGGGTTCTTCTCTTCATCCATCTGCTGCGCCTTGCCTTCCGCGGCAATCGCGATGCACAGATCTTCCTTGTGCCGTTTCTGTTCTACACAGTGGACGCGGTTATCAACGACCTGCGCGGGGCGCTTTTCTTCCTGGGGATTCTCAGAGTAGATAACGCTCATTCCGAATCGTTCACGCTTTATCACAACGCAGCCTTCATGGTGACAGGCGATGAGTTCTTCTCGCTGCTGAGTTACCTTGCGGTCGCCGTGGTGCTGGTGCTGCGGTTCGCTCGGTCAGCGCGCGAGGAACAGCGAATGACAACGGAGTTGCAATCGGCGCGCCAGGTGCAAGCGCACCTGGTTCCTGCCGCGCTGGCTCCGACACCGCATCTCCGCTTCGATGCCGCCTACTTTGCCGCCAGCGAGGTGGGCGGCGATTTTTACCAGGTCTTTACTGCGCAGGACGGCTCGGCGCTGATAGCCATTGGCGACGTAAGCGGCAAAGGCATGAACGCTGCCATGTTCGCGACCCTTGTGGTGGGGGCGCTTCGCTCGCTGGCCAGGCAAGAGTTGTCTCCGCCGCAAATCCTTTCCTGTCTGAACGAAGAACTCATCGATCCCGATGCCGCACGCATGGTGACATGCCTGGTGCTGCGGATTTCACTTGATGGCCGAATCCGCATGGCGAACGCGGGGCATTTGCCGCCTTATTTGAACGGGCGCGAAGTGGAAATCGATTGCGGATTGCCGCTCGGGGTTTCGCTGGCGAGCGGTTACGCGGAGACACATATTGAGCTCGCTGCCGGAGACACACTCACGCTGGTTTCCGACGGCATCGCGGAAGCTCAGAATGGAGAAGGCGAGCTGTTTGGCTTTGAGCGCGCCGCGGCCATCAGCACGCAGACGGCCGCGGAGATTGCCGAAGCGGCGCGGGCGTTCGGCCAGGAGGACGACATTACTGTTCTGCGCATCGACTTCGCACCGGTGCTTGATAAAGAGCCAACGAACGGGTCCGGGGGCCGAACGGGCGACCTGCCGCAGGGAACCAAGGCTGCGTTGCCGCTGCGGGGATAGGGGCTCAATAGCGAGTGCCTCCGAAGGGGCCAAAGCGCAGCGAGTGTCGTGGCAATCGGGGTCTCCCGCCCATCGAGCAAAGGATGTCATGCAACTTGACACAAAAGGCGCTCGATGGATGGGGCACAGAGAGCGTGATCCCCGGCGGGTCGCTTCTCGACGACGGATCTATGCGAGTCTGGAACGCTCCATCCTTTGCAACATCAGCAGCGCGTCTTCTTTTTTCTGGTTCGGAGGGTCAGCGGAAATCAGTTTGGCAAGCTCTGGGCAGAGGTGGACGACGTCTGCATACGAGCGCGTTGGGAACCAGGATTTTCTCACTGTTTCAAGAAGCCCTTCAGCGCGGGATCGGGTGATGAGGCCGCGATGCCCCGCATCGTCAAGCGCGAAGCGGATGTTGATGAGCGGGTCGGAGAGCGGCTCGTAGGTTTCGCGGTCATAGACGAGCGCCACCTCATCTTCGGCGTCGACGATTCCATCACGGTACGCCTCGAATACGCGACCCACGCCGATCATGCCGTATGGTTCGAGCTCCACAGCCCGCAGTGCTCCCATGCTTGAGGCGCCATAGACCGCGACGCCTTGTTCGAGCAGGGGAAGGATCTCCTTGGGAGAAACCGCCAGGCTTTGATAAAACTCGCCGTCAACGATTCCGATGCAGCGGATCGCCGGGTCGAGCAGAGCGAGGTCGCCACGCTTGATCGGAGGAAGGTACACGGCATCGAGAACCGAGCGCGCGGTTGCCACGGGGAGGGTTGGTCCGAGAAACACGGCGATCTCAGACATGAGAGCGCCAATGGTCAAGAGCTCGACGCCCGAGAGGGCCCTTGTTTACCGACCAGGCTTCCAGGTCCGGGACAATGGCGCGAACCACTGAAAACGGCGCACCTGGGGGCGTGAAATCGACGACGATGGCCTGGCTTATGCCGCAGGCCCGCAGGCGGGAAAGAATGTGTTCGATATCCTCCAGGATATCGGCGTTTGAAACCGAGGGCAGGTCCGTAAGCCGCTTGCTCACCTTGGAGTGACCGAGATGCCATTGCCGGACATTGATATCCCTGACCCGGCGGGCATGGAGGATGAACCTGGTGGCGGGCCGGTCGGCCGGATCAATGTCCTCCCGAATCCCCTGGATATCGACACACCGCGATTGCGCCGCTTCGGTCAAGGCGCGCCGCGCAGCCACGCTCGCGTCGGGATGGGTACCCAGACCGCAATGGACCACGGGCAGGCCGGGGATTGTCTCGTCCGCAATCGCCGCGTACACCGCTGGAATTCCGAGGTCGGAAGTAATGTCGTGCAAGACCGGAGCAAGTCCCGCCTGCCGAAAAAGGTCGAATGCCGGATCACCGTCTAGTTCCAGGCTGGGCACAATCTCAAAGTCATCGACCGCAGAATCGAGAGTGCCAGGACTTGCCATCCGGTGCCGCGCCCACGGCAGCAAATGGCCCACCAGTTCGGCAAGCGTCCATGCATCTCGTTCGATGAGCTCGCAGAGAGCCTGGCAGATCGCCTCTTCGCGCAGGTTGCCTGCGGCGATGCCATTACTGGACGAGTAAGCAAAACAGGGAGGGTACGGGAGATGCTTCCAAAGGTACCCGGCAAAGGATGCGGGAACCAGGACCTTGCGGTGAGAAAACAGGTCCTCGCCTTCAACCCAGGCGTAGGTGCGCGTTTCCGCGTAATCCGAGGAAAGAGTCTCTTTTAATTCCCGTGGATTGATGACCAGATGAGTTTGACGAAGCTCTTCGTAGCTTCCGGTGACGTGCGGCAACTGCGCGCGCAGGACGGTTTGCCGTTCAATCGCCTCCATAAGAGCGCCGGCTTTGGCATCGATTTGGCGGAGCCCCTTGCCGTTGTAGACGGAGAGCTGATCGTCGGATTTGGGCACGACGGCACTCCATGTGGGAATGCCGATGCGATCCAAGCCGGTGATGTCCGTAAGGCGTGTGACACCCAGCGCTCTGGCCACCGGGAGCGCGCGCGCAACTGTCTCTTCGGCAGTCAGTGTTCGTTGCGATCCGAGAAGCTTGCGCAGGCTGCCATTATCCCTTGACATGGAGGAGGACGCCTAATTAGGGGGATTGATTCCCATCCAGCAAATGCAGCTAATACCGTTCGTTGCCGGGGCAATCTGGAGCAGAACTTCCACGTCCGCTACAGTGCAATCCGGCCCAAACGACTGGGCGATCTGGCTGATGGTAGGCAGCGCCCGTTCGAGGAGTGAGAGTTGCGCCGGGGCCAGCGAGCTGCGAAACTCCAGGAACTTTGTGACGAAGTCCAAGAAGTCCTGTTCGCTAATGCCCATTGCATTGAGCATCTGTTCCTGATTCATCTGATTGGCTCCTTAGGGAAGTTCACATTGGGTCACGGGCGGGATGGACTATTGCAACACACGGCGCGAGAGCGAGCGACAGGGCACACTGCACCTGTTAACGCAAACGACGCCGGATGCCTCATGGACCCGCCTCATTTATATCCCACCGCCGCGGAGAAGTCCAAACAGAAATCCGCACTTCTGTGAAGAAACAAAGTTGTGAGTTGCGTCAGCTTCGCAGCGAGGCAAGTGCTCCAACGTGTGTCTGGACGCTTTGCGGTGATTCGTGTACAAGGGAATTCGACTTATATCCGTCGACGAGCAGATTGATGAGACCTGGCAACCTGGGCCCATGGGGGCTGGCGATTTTCGCGCTTTACGTCTTGATCATCCTGCTTATCAGTTGGGGTGCGCGGCGGCTGCGGCCGACTTCAAACGAGTTTCTCAACGCCTCTCGATCCCTTCCGACCTGGGTGGTCGCCCTGTCGTTCCTGGCATACAACTGCGGTTCGATTGAGGTGGTGGGAATGAGTGCGATGGCCGCTCAATATGGTGTGCAGGCTTTGCACTTTTACTGGATTGGCGGAATTCCGGGAATGATCTTTATGGCGGTCGTGGTCCTGCCAATCTATATTCAGACGGGAGCACGCAGCTTGCCGGAGTATCTCGGGATGCGATTTGGCGCGCGGGTCCGGTTGCTGGACGCGTGCATATCGATGGCCGGCACGGCTGGGTCGGCGGGTGTGGCGCTCTACGCGATGGCCCAGGTGCTTTACGTGGTTCTGGGCTGGAGCCTGTTGACCGGCGCCCTGATTTCCGCGACGGTGGTGCTTGCCTATGTTCTTCTCGGGGGTATTCGCGCGACCATCTTCACATCCGTGTTTCAACTTTTTGTGATGATCGCCGGTCTTGCGCCGCTGGTGTTCCTCACCGTACATTTCAATGCCGCGTCGTTCGCGGCAAGAACGGAGCGATGGCATCTCTGGCAGCCGCTGCCATTTGTTTCACCTCACGCCACGCTGGACCGTTTCGGAGTTGCGCTTGGGCTGGGATTTGTCATCAGCTTCTCCTACTGGTGTACGGATTTTGTGATGATTCAGCGGGCTCTCACAGCACGGTCAGTGGATGCGGCGCGCAAGGTTCCGCTGCTGGCGGCCTTTGGCAAGATGGCATTTGGCCTGTTGATTGTGTTGCCGGGTGTAGCCGCGCCCGCACTGCTGCGCGGAACGCATGGCCTGTCGTTCGACGAGACCATGCCGGCGCTTATGGCGCTCGTGCTTGGGCCGGCGCTGCTGGCGTTGGGATCCGCGGCCCTGCTGGCAGGGCTGATGGCCGGGCTGGCGGGGAATGTCTCCGGCTTTTCTGCGTTGTGGACCGAGGAAGTGTATCGCACGCGTATTCACCCGGACCGCACCGAGCAGCACTACATTGGGATTGGGCGCGCGTCAGCCGTGGGATGCATTTTGCTTGGGCAACTTGCGGCCTATGCGACGTTTTCATTTCACGATCTGATGGAATTCCTGCAACTCATTGTTGCGCTATTTTACGCTCCGGTGTTTGCAGGAGTGCTGGCAGGAGTGGTGAGCAGGCGAACCACGGAGCGCGGCGCGTTTGCAGGCATCGTGTTTGGCGTGTTATCCGCGGGCGCACTGCAGGGAGTTTGCTGGGCGGGATACCTGCGTTTTGGAAGCCAGATGAGTTTGAATTTCTACGCGGCCATGTTGAGTTTTTCGGTGGCGATGCTGGGAAGCTTGTTCTATGGCCGGCAGAAGAGTAAATCGAACGAAATCGTGCAGAAGGGATTGGCGCCGTCGAAGAGCATCCGCGACACAATTGGTCTCACACCGGCTCTGGCTGTGTTGAGTGCGGCGCTGCTGACGGTTTGCGTGCTGCTGAATGTGCTGTGGTGGTGACGCTGCACAATGCCGGTTGCAAAGGGCGCTCCGGTCATTTCTGTAATACCCGAATGTCTGCTGGAATCTTTCGCCGCGACTTGCCAATCAGGGCATCGAGCGCATGTTTGGGGGCGTCCGTAGATTGGCGCACGATAAGCGTCGTTTCGATGCGGATGGGATCGGATGAGGCTGGAGCCTCCTGTTCGCGCAGTTGCTGCAGCCCTTTGAATGCGGCGTGGGCCAGATCCTGCCGGGACATGCGGACCGTAGAGAGAGGAGGATTGGCGAACTCCGCGAGATGAATATCGTCGAAACCGACGACAGACATCTCACTGGGAACGCGGATTCCGCGCTCCGCCAGCACGCGTAGAACACCGACCGCCATCATGTCGTTGGAGCAGACAATCGCAGTAGGCGGCTCTTTCAGTTTCAGAAAGTAAAGCGCGGCCTCGGTTCCACCTTCGAATGTGTGGTCGCCCAGGAACACGGCCGTTGACCTGGCGGGCAAGCCGATCCTCTTCACGGCCTGAAGGAATGCGTCTTTGCGGCGAACGTTGGTGAGATGCGGCATGGGGCCGCTGGCGAAGCCGATGCGGCGATGGCCAAGCATGGCCAGGTGTTGCACGGCCTGGTTGATGCCGCGGGCGTAGTCGACCTCAAGAATCAGCGAACGCGGAGCGGGGATGGCTACATCGACGGAGACCAGCGGAATGTTGTGCGCGATCAATTCATCGAGAAGATTGGATTCGGCGCGAAAGGTCATTACCGCGACGCCCTCAACCTTGCGCTGGGCAAGGCGGCGAATGAAAATTTTGGCGCGGTCGCGGTTGTAGTTTGTCGATCCGACCATCACTTCGAAGTCATTCTCGCCCGCGATGTCTTCGAAACTCTGAATCAGCTCGGGGAAGAACGGATTCGTGATCTCCGAAATAAGAAGTCCGAGTACACGGCTGCGACCGGAGACGAGAGCCCGCGCCTGAGGATTCGGAGAGTAACCCAACTCCTCGATGGCCTGCCAAACCCTCTTGGCAAGCTGCTTGTCCACGGTGGCGCGACCGTTGGTGACGCGTGACACGGTTGCGGGAGATACGCCCGCACGCTTTGCGACCTGAAGAATATCTCTACCACCGCTCCGCGTCTTCCTTGGATCGGGAACATGTGTGGTCATAGTGAGTCGATGTCCTTGCTGTGTGAAATCGTCATTGTGCGAAATGCGCCTGGGCACGGAGCCAATCTGGTTCTCGAATTAATGGGACGCCGCAACCCAATGAGGACTCACAGCAGAAGGGGGCGGTTGCTCCGGCTGGAATGTGTGTTCCGGCGAGTTGTGCACAAATCATTGACATCTTCACGCAGAATTCTACAACAGGAGGAAAACGATTTCACAATTGTTCGCGAAATAGGTAATTCCATGGTGCTGCAAAACTCATCACAGAATTGCTGAAAACTCGTCGATTCAGTCCCACAAAAAAGCAGCCACCGGAAAAGGCCGCAGTGCTGACTCCAGCGTGCAAGAGCCGCGAGGGGAAGAGTTCAGGCACCTGGGAAATCGAATTCACGAGACTGTCATTATCGGCATTTCAGGCATGATTTCGCGCAGAGGCACGGGGTGCAAAGTATTGCTAAACCTGATGTTATTTAGTCCTCGTTGGCGGTTGTGGAACCCCGATAGCCGGGTCACACAGAGAAAACCGCGCTGAAGCAGTTTTTTAGATGCTTGACAAACTTATTTCATCCTCCGTATGCTCCAAAGCTGATCTGGGAAATCGTTTTCTGACAGCACCGAAACGATCCCCCTCGATCAGCATTCATGCTGAGGAGTCGGTTCTGCTGTCTGCATCGTTTCTATGCAGAGGCAGGTGACTTCAAGCGCAGGTAGCGCAGGGACAGAAACACCTGAACCGTATTTTCTGGAGGCTTTCGTGAAGCAAGCGATGTCTACTCGTATTCGTTGTTTGGCCGCGACGCTGCTGCTTGCTGCGTTGGCGATGTTTACCGCCGAGAACTGCCAGGCGCAGGCCACGACCGGCCAGTTTGTGGGCCAGGTGACGGACACAACGGGGGCAGTTATCCCGGGGGCGACAATCACCGTTACCGATGAGGACAAGGGCGTCTCGTTTACAGGCAAGACGGATGGGGCCGGCACCTACAACGTTCTGAGCGTGCCTCCGGGCATTTACTCGGTTACAGCGTCCGCGCCGGGGTTTTCCGATGCCCGATTCGCACATGCCGTGATTGCCATCGACCAGCAGGAGGCGCTCAATTTTAAACTCAAGGTGGGCGCTGCTTCGGCATCGGTTGAGGTCACCGAAGCGCCGCCGGTTTTGCAGACGCAATCGGCGGAGGTGGGAACAACGATGAGCGGTGACGCAATCGTGGACTTGCCGCTGGAGGGCCGCAACTTTTATGCGCTGACACTGTTGGTGCCTGGAGTGACCACGGTGGGAGGCAGCATCAACAGCTTTGCACTTTCAGTGAGCGGCCAGCGCGAGTTTGGCAACTCCATCCAACTCGACGGCATTGAGTCCACCACCAATCGCACCCAGGACGTTACGGTGACACCCAACGTGGACTCGGTGGAAGAGTTCAAGGTCATCACGGCGTCGTACAACGCGGAATTTGGCAATGCGGCAGGCGGCGTCATCGCGGTACAGACCAAAGCAGGGACCAACAAGATTCACGGAGATGCATTTGAGTTTTTCCGGCCAAATTTTCTGACGGCCAAGGAGACTTTGCCGGGGGTCGATACTCCGCAACCTGCTCCGGTTCTTAAGCAGCATAATTTTGGCGGCACACTGGGTGGTCCGATCCTGCGGAATCGCGCCTTCCTCTTCGGCGCGTACGAGGGTGTGCGCCAGAAGAACGCATATTCGTATGTTGATTCCACGATCCCGTTCGGGTTGATCAACAATGGGAACCCGATTGTGGCTGGCGAGCCTATCAGCTTTGCCGGTCTCTTGGATCCATATGCGGGCCGTGCGGGCCTGGGAGGTGACGGAAATCCCTACCCAGCCGCAGGAACTGTTGATCCCATTTTCGACCCTGTTGTTTCGGTGGAATCCTACGGCGGCGCCGAGCAGCAGTTTACGGGAAACGTGATTCCGGCATCGAGAGTAAGCCCTGCCGGATTGAACACCCTGCTGAACTTTTACCCCAAGCCGAATCTTACCGGCATCGATAACGGGTGGTTTCGGAATTACGATGTGTACTCGCCGACCAACGATAATACCGATCATGTCGACAGCCGATTCGACCAAGTGATTACCAACAAGGATCGTTTGTATGCCGTGTATCACTGGCAGGACGAGAACAGCCTGGTTACTGACCCATATTATGGTCACACGGTTGTTCCCGGCGGCGGCGACGCCGATCAGGGCAACAAGGAGGACGACGGCGCTCAGTCGATCTCCATCACCTATGACCGCATTTTCACTCCGACGGCGCTGAACGAGATTCGATTTGGCTACCTCAACTATTACGAGGATCTTTATAGCCTATTGAATGGCGTCGACTATTCCGACAAGTATGGCGTCGGCAACGTGACCGTCCCAGGATATCCGGCAACAGTGGGCTATCCGCAGATGTACCTGGCGGACGGATACCTGTCGGGGGGGTCAACTTATAAGCCCTACCAC
>JBEKDE010000059.1:0-34010 GCA_050014515.1 Occallatibacter sp. | reverse complement strand
CGCCTTGATAGAGTTGCTGCCTTCGGCCAGCGTCTTGATTGCCAGCGTCGCAACATCGCTGCTGTTCAGCGTCGCACTTCCCAACAGCGTGGTTCCATCGTAAAACTTCACAGAGCCTGTCGCGGTTCCGGAGACAGAGGGCTTGACCGTCGCACTGAAGGTGACACTACTGCCATAGGCCGACGGATTCGCCGAAGAGGTCAGCGTTGTGGTTGTGGTCTGCTGCACTGTCTGGTCGAACGGGGCGGAGTTGGTTGCGATGAAGTTACCCGCTCCCTGGTAAGACACCTGCAGTGTGAGCGCACCCACCGGCAACGCGGTTGTCGTGAGGGTGGCGACACCGCTGGAGAGAGTGCCCGTTCCAAGGTTTGTGGCTCCGTTATAGAAGATCACTGAGCCGGTTGGAGTGCCGGAGAGCGTCGGCGTAATGGTCGCCTTCATGGTAACGGCTTGCCCGTGGACCGACGGGTTAGGCGAGGCCACCAGCGTTGCCGTGGTTGGCGAGTCGACAGTGAAAGACACAGAATGGGTTGCGCTGGTTGTACCGGCGGCGTTGACGCTCCAATACTTTACCGTATGGCTGCCAAGGGCGGAGACAGTGAAGGAGCCGGGATACGTCGTCTGCGCCCCGCCATCGAGGATATAGTAGATAGCCGCAACGCCGCTTCCGCCGGAGTCGGTTGCGCCGAGCGTCACTCCCACCACCGATTTGTAGGTGCTGCCGCTGTACACCGTTCCGCTCAGGGTTGCGGTGGCGACCGGAGTCGAGAGGTCGATACTCACCCACTGATAGGTCTCGGCCGAGACGTTGCCGGCTTTGTCCTGGGTCCAGTAGTAGATGTAGGTTTGCCCCTGCGTCGAGATGGTTAACGGCCCGCTGTAAACGCTGCATGAACTGACGGAGCCCGGAGAGCAGGACGCCGAGTTGATGGCATAGTAGGTCTTGTAGATGCCGGACGCATTGCTGCCGCCGGGATCCGTTGAAGTTAGAGTGACGGTGACGGCTTTGTTCACCCACACGGTGCCGGACGTGGCCGGACTAGTGGAGATGCTGATGGTAGGCGCGACCGTGTCGTAGCAAACGGGACCGTAAGTCTGGGTTCCCGTATAGAAACCCTGGTTATCCCACGCACCCACATTCACAGTGTGGCAGCCCTGACCGGGGTTACCCGAGCAGCCGTTCGCGCCGTTGAAGGCCAGGCAGCCGGCTGACGCATATGGATACTGCGGGCCGCTGTAGAACGAATTGCCTGACCCGCCGTGCGGTTCGCTGTAGACGTCGGCTGGAATCGAATCCCAGCCTTGCGTGAAGCCTGCCACGCCCGGAGCAGGCAGGCCTGCCGTCGAGGCTGTGACCCCGTCACTTACCGTCCAGGAGACGACCTGGTCGGTGTTGTACCAGGTGTTCTTCGATGGCCCGGAGAACTTCACCGAGGGTACGCCGTCGGCGGGAATGATATAGAAGTTATACGTCCAGGCCAGTTGCAGCATGTTGGCTGAACCCCAGCCGGTGGCCAGGTCGTAACCGGGCTCTGCACAGAAGTAGGTCAAGCTCGGATAGGTCGTGGTGAGATAGTTGGTCACGCAGCCCTGGGTAATGTCATAGAAGGGATCGTGCGGCGCAGCCTGGCCCATGCCTTCGTAGTAGAGAATCGGGGCGGCATTGCCGATTGGTTCGCAGCGGCTGGTTCCATCGGACCCGCAGATGTGCCCAATCGAATTCAGATACGAGTTCTCCTGGGCGAAGAACCCTGCTAATTCCGGCGCAACGATGCTGGTCCCGCCCCAGGTTGCCCAACCGTTGGCGGTAGTGTTGCCGCAGCCGGTGGTGCAAAAATCCCACTGCCCATAGCCGCCCGCTTCCAGCGAGATGTCCGGCACCTTGCGCTGCGTATTGCCGGAAACGATGTATTGATTGTGGTTGACCCACTCTTCGTAATTGATGCCGCTCTGCCAGGCGGGCGCAGAAAACATAACGCTCAACCCGCCGCCGCCGCCGCCGCCATTTTTTTGGCAATTCTTCAGGGTGGGGCCGCCCGTCCAGGCATTCTCACTTTGCCAGGTGCCGTCGAAGTTCAGTTTCAGTGCTGTGCCGCCGGCTGCAACAAAATCAGGATCGGAGGATGGGTAGATTACTCCGTTTGAGTCGCCGCAGCTGGGGGTCGAGCCCTGGTCACCTGCTGCCGCCACCAGAGTCAATCCCTGGCCGACCATCTGATTGAAGATGTAATGGGCATCGCCAACCGCTGTCCCTGCTACGTACCCAGTCCAATAAGAAGTTTCTTCATCTCCGTAGCTTGTGGAAACCACGTGCGCATGCCCGTCGTTCAGTACCGAATTCCATACATCGAAGTAGGTGCCTTGATAGCCGTTTGCGCCCTCATACACATACACGTGCGCGGTATCGTTCGACGAACCGAAGCTATTGGAGAACGCCGTCGAATACTCCACATCGAGGTCCGCCTCGTCGTCGTATCCATCACTGTTGCAGCCGGAGGTTCCGATCTGGCACTCGGTGCCGGGAATGTTGTTTTGACTATCGATGACACCATTGATCGAGTAGGCTGTGATGTTCCAGGCCATTCCGTAGTACTGGAAGAATGTGTTGACGTCGCTCTCAAGAAAACCGCCAAACGTCACCAGGGCGATCGACGTATCGGCCGGAGAACCATTCGAGTCGTTGTGGACGTTGCAACATTTGCTCTGCGCCAACAGCGCGTTGTAGTCATACACCTGTGAACTGTAGAGGTTCGCCGGATCAACTCCTCCGATTTCATTCGGCGGATTGGGCGTAGTAAGCCCGCTGGTTGAAACCGCGGCCGCTTTACCGGAGAGCACCCCGGGCGCAGCATCAGCTGTTGTGTTCCAGGGCGCCTTTGACGGATCGCCGTCGCCCTTCGAGTTGACTTCCGCACTATGAACGGGTCCAGGAACGTAATCCCAACCATTTCTGCCCTCGACGTGCCCGCTCACCGGCTTCATTCGCTCAATGCTGTTCAAGCCAAAGATGCCGCCCACGATGCCCGACAGGTGCGCTGGGATGGAGGGATTGCGATCATTGGAAAAATCCACTTCCTCGCCTACCAGGTAGTGGTTGATCGTCACGCCAAGCGCCTTCTCGATGACCCCCGCCGGCGCTTCCACGTCCACCAGCAGTCGATTGGCGTACCGGTTGGTCACCGTCAGCCCCTGGCTGTTGGCCCAGTCCACAACCTTCTGCTCGTCTTCCACCCTTGGTCCAAAGCGCTCGTTCCATTCCTCCGCGCTCAAGAATTTGTGAAAGTTCGGCGAGCTCTTGGTCTGCAGTTCACGGATAAATTGTTCCTCGCCCGCGAGGTCAGGCGGCGTTACGAAGATGGCCAGGCGCAGCTTTTTTTCGGTTTCGTAATGACCAACGCGAACTGCCGTGCCGTCGAACACCTTGAACGGCACGTGGTTCTCAAGGGTAACCAATGGCTCGTTGGCGGTCTGTTCGGTGGCCTGGGCGGCTGCATTCCGGCCGGAATAGGTAGAGAGAACCAACAGGAAAACCGAGAACAGGATTGCGCCCGCTGAACCTGGAATCCTGTGGGGACGCATTCTAAGTTCCCGGGAAGGCTTCATTGTGCTGTGCAATTTCATTTGATGTTTCCTCCAATTTTGATCGGTTCTCCAATACAAGTGCACTGTCCGGCGACGTGCGGGGTGGCCTTTTCTGGGGAAAAGGTCACTTGAGCTCGTGGTTTCGGCGTACGGCAATTGAAGAACCGCTATAGGTTGTCCCGCCCGGGGGAGGGTGTTTGGCTGGTCATCCCAGTTGAGCGTGAGTCATGTCGGCTTCGCGCTGTGATCCGGGATTGCGAATGCGCATTCTTTCGAAAAGCTACGACCTGCGTGATTTGGTTCGCGAACTCATGGAGGATCGCGATCACCTGGAAAGAGTTTGTGAATGTTCGAATCGGGTTGAAGAAGAAGTCCGGATTGTTCTACCTGTCCCGGGGCCAAGTTCTGTCCGCAGAACGGGCAGCGGTCAAGGTTCGCCGGTGCACCACCGACCTGCATGATTGCCCCGTGGCGCTCAAGCGTAACCTCGGTTCGAACGGTGCGGCTCAGAACGTCGACGGCCGAACCGCGGCGGGCGAACCTTGCCCGGCGCGATAGCCACTGGTAGAGTCTGAACACGCGACCTCTGTTTTTCATGCCGCGAATGTAGCGGTGAGCTTCTCAAAACGCCAGTGACGCCTTCTGACAGGTCCTGACAAGTTCTGAATCGCCTCTAAGTCAATGAAACCGGATGGGATACTTCAATTCGGCGAGTTTCAGATCGAAGCCCTGGCTCGCGTTCTGCGGCGAGAGGACGAGGTTTTGCCCCTCACCCGCCGGGCCTTTGATGTGCTCCTGTACCTGGTCCAGAATTCCGGGAGGATTCTGACTCACGATGAATTGCTGAAGAATGTCTGGCCAGACACCTTCGTGGACGAGAACAGCCTTGCGCAATCCATCTCCGCACTTCGTCGAGCGCTCGGGGAGAAGCCAGGTGACAACAGCTATATCATCACTCTGCCTGGGAGAGGATATCAGTTTGTCGCGCCGGTCACGGTGGTTGCCGTTGAGAGCCTGAGCACGATCCCGGATGCGGCGAGTGCTGCGCACGATCCTCAAAACCAGCTGTTTTTTCAGCAAGACACGATCAGGACCCGGGTGATTATCGAAGAGAAGCAACAGCTTAGGCCGCCGGTCCCGCGTAGATCCTGGGCCATGATCGGGACAAGCGCCCTGCTGTTGGCATTCGTCACCCTTGTGGTCATCGGTTACGTCGTGCATCGTCGATCCGCACGCCGGCTTAGCGAGAAGGACACTGTGGTGCTGGCCGACTTTGCCAACCGCACGGGCGACCCGGTCTTCGACGATACGCTGAAAACCGGGCTCCGTGTAGCTCTCAACCAGTCTCCGTTCCTGAATGTGCTTTCCGACTACAGGGTCGCCGCGACTTTGCGACTGATGTCCGATCCGGCCGGCACGAAGCTCACGCCCGAAGTGGTCCGCGAGGTGTGCCAACGGGCAGGAAGCAAGGCCTATATTGCCGGATCGATTGCCAGTCTTGGCAGCCAGTACGTGGTCACGGTAGAGGCTGTGAATTGCCAGAGTGGAGACACGCTGGCTCAGGAGCAGGCTACGGCTCCGGCTAAAGAGAAGGTGCTCGATGCGTTGAGCGCGGCCGCGTCGAAGGTACGTGCTGAACTGGGCGAGTCACTGGCTACCGTGGAGAAATATGATTTTCCGCTCGATCAGGCCACCACGCCGTCGCTCGAAGCGCTCAAGGCTTACAGTCTTGCCGATAAAGCCATGCTCGGGAATGACCCCGCGGCAGCGCTGCGGTACTCTCAACACGCGATTGAACTCGATCCGAACTTTGCCATGGCTTACGCGCAAATGGGAGGAACCTACTACACCCTCAATGAAATGAATCGCGCCAGTGAGTACTACGCCAAAGCGTTTGAGTTGCGAGACCGAGCCAGCGAAGGGGAGAAGCTGGTGATCTCTGCCGCCTACTATGGTTATGCTTCCGGTCAACTGGACAAAGCAGCGAAGACGTTCGAAGAAGAGACGGTGATCCATCCCCGCGGCACATTCGCTTACAACGGCCTGGCCGTGTTGTATGGACAACTTGGTCAATACGAACAATCCGCTGCAGCATCCCGCACCCTGCTCCAGCTTGACCCCGACGATACATTTGCCTACACCAATCTCGCCAACGACGAACTGGCCTTGCAGCACTTCGACCAGGTGCGACAAATCATCCAACAGGCGCACACCCGAAAACTGGATGATTACTTGATGCGTAGCGATCTTTACGCTCTTGCATTCCTTGAGGCGGATTCGAAGGGCATGGTCGAGCAGCAGCAGTGGTTCAAAAGCCGGCCCTTGTATGAGAACTATGGGCTCGCACTCGCCTCAGACACCGAGGCGTATTCCGGTCGTGTAAGGAAGGCAAGGGAACTGAAAGAGCAAGCGGTCGAGTCGGCCATGCGGGCAGACAATAAAGAAGGCGCTGCCGTGTATCAGGCGAATTTCGCTTTGCAGCAAGCAGTTTACGGCAATGCTCGAGACGCCCAACAAACAGCGACAGAGGCATTGCATCTGCTACCTTCAAGCCCGGGAGTCGCAGCCGAAGCGGCGTTGGCGTTTGCCATCGCGGGCGGAACTGCGCGGGCCGAGTCGTTGGCTCAGGATCTGGGCAGACGCTTTCCGCTGGATACCCAGATGCAGTCGCTTTGGTTGCCGGCGATTCAAACACAACTGGCACTTAGCCGACGGAATCCTGGACCTACTCTGAATTCTCTGCAAGCTGCTTCGCCTATTGAGTACGGTAGCATCCCGTTTGTCAACAATATTTCCTGCCTGTACCCCACGTATGTGCGCGGAGAAGCGTATCTGGCATCCGGACGCGGCAGTGCTGCTGCCGCGGAGTTCCAGAAGATTCTCGATCACAGCGGAATAGTCTGGAACTGCTGGACGGGAGCGCTGGCGCATTTGGGAATAGCTCGGGCGAACGCCTTGCAGTCGACAACCACGCAGGGAGCAGATGCCGATGCCGCCCGCGTCCGGGCGCTGGCCGCCTACAAAGATTTCCTCACCCTCTGGAAAGACGCCGACCCTGACATCCCCATCGTAAAGACAGCGAAGGCAGAGTACGCGAAGCTGCAATGATCACTGGATTCATTTTGCTGCAAGTGGTGCGAGAGAATTACATATTCATGTGGTTGCTCTCAAGGGAGGTTGAGTTCATTCGAGGTGTGTCAACCCGGTGCGGGCCGTTTTAGGACCTTCCGCGCAGACTTATTTTTTGGACGAGTCAAGAGTTCATCGCATTTGGATCGGGAGGGTGGGCGCGGCGGGGCATTAGGATCGCTGCCCGCTATCGTGGAGCTTGCAGCGTAAAATGGGTTGGTAAGGCAGAGACATCGATGAAACGGGGTGGCTTGACTCAGGGCGCTATTACAATCTCACTGCGTCAGCGGTTTCGAGTCGCCATGGTCCTGGCGATCATCGCGGATGCACTCCAGATCGTCGTATTTCCTTTATTCGTAGAGGGAGCTGCGTCGCCGGCTGACGACATTCTGGATTTCAGCATGGGGACTGCCCTTTTCTACCTGCTCGGTTGGCACTGGGAGTTCCTCCCGTCGTTCCTGGGGAAACTTGTGCCCGGAGTTGATTTGGCGCCCTTCTGGACGATAGCGGTCGCTAGCGTTTACAGAAGGTCGAAGCGCATGGTGCCCTCTGTGGCGGGAACGAGCCAGGAGCACTCAACGCCCATCGAACCGACGCATTCGTAGAGCGTAATTCTGGCCCTCGGTACAGATGTTGCGCGCCGCATCAGGCCAGCGCGCTTCGTGGGCGAACTCGGGCAAACAAGGTCGTGCTGTTGGAGACAACCAGAACTACGCGCGAACGATTGCATGACGCTGACCGCCTTTGCCGGGACTGAACTGTGTGCTCGAATTGGATCCTTACGGACCGCATGGCACTGGTTAAGAATCGTTCCAGCCTCACCACACTCATGGGCCTCAGGGCTAGAAGGGAATCTCTCCTTCTTTGTTGCTTGGTGGCGAGGTGGCTCAGGTTGCGATGCGGGCGTTTCCGATGGGTTTTCCGGGGCCGCTTCCAGGCCCCAGGCGTGAGTGACCTTCTCAAGAGGAAAGGGCGATTTCTCTTTCGTCTACTCGTGATATGGAGCCGCTGCGCAATCGGGAGTCTTCTTTATCTCATCGAGCAGCGGCTGTGTTTGAAAGAAGAGCTCGGCGGGATCTCCCTTGGCCGGCCTGGCATAACCGATGCGCAGGCCGGGCAGCGAGTTGAGGAAGGGAAGAAAGGAACGCGCGGGCTCCATGTTGGGGCTGCCGATGCCGGGGTTCAGATAGTGCAATTCGCCTGAGGGAAGGGCTTCCCAGCCTTTGATTACCGGCTTCCACTTGATGTAGCCTTCATAGCTCATTTTGAGTTTGACCTTTGGATAGACGGGAGGAAAGAGAGCGGTTTGAGTTCGGTGAAAGGGCGGGATGAAGCCTGAGTCCTGCGCGCCGCCGAAGCCGACGAACCATTGCAGATCGCGCTTGCCGTGATCGTCGCGGCACTCGACGGTGAAGCGTGGAGGAAGGCCAGCATTTGCGGTTGCTGGAAGCGAGATTGACAGGCGCACGTAGTGGATTCCTGTGGCGGAGTCGGTGGCTTCTATGCGCTGCAGGGTTGGAACGGCGGGAGCCTGCTGCGGAGGTGGGTCTTGAGCAGCGAGGATTGCTGGGGCAAGAAGGAGCGGTGCGAGCGCGCAGAATGCACGCAGGGCGGGAGTCGGGGGATGATTGCTGCTGAGCACAATGAGACGCTCCGCTTGCGATGGATTGGGGGGAATTGGATTGTGCCACAGGTTGGTTCCTTGTGCTGGTAGGATGCTGGCAGGCTTACCCAACTGAATCAATCCCCAGGAGTTCTTCTGATGCGCGCTTTGTTTCTCGCCGGTATTGTTTTTTCCGCCGCAACTGCAGTTGCCCAGTCGGTTCCCGCGGCCATCTTTACTGATCCGCCAGCCGACGCGGCTCACCCGGCGGGGATGACGGTGCTGCACATCCCCAGCCATGGCGTGTTGATCAACGGCGTTGAGTACAGCCCTTCCGGTGCGGGCCCACATCCGACGCTGGTGATCTGCCATGGGCTGCCGGGAAATGAGAAGAACCTTGACCTGGCGCAGGCGGTGCGGCGGGCTGGGTGGAACGCGGTGACCTTCAACTATCGCGGATCGTGGGGCAGCCCGGGGAAGTTTCGATTCGCGCAGAATCTGGAAGATGCGGACGCGGTGCTTGCATACCTGCGTGATCCGGGCAACGCCGCAAAGCTGGGTGTCGATCCCAAGCGGATTGCGATTGCCGGGCACAGCATGGGCGGCTGGGTGACGGTGAATACGGCGGCGCACGATCATGCGCTGCTGGGGGCGATCCTGATCAGCGCGGCCGACATGAGCGCGATGGGCACGATGGACCACAAGAATGCGGTTGCATTGATGGCAGATAACATGGAGTCACTCGCCGGAGTGACTGCCGAAAGCATGGCGGACGAGATCAGCAAACTTTCAGCTTTCAACTTCGGCAACGCAGCGGCTGGGCTGGTTCCGGTTCCGCTGCTTGTTCTCACCGCCAACGATGGACTGGCGCCTTCAGCCGACTCGCTTGTCGCTGCAGTCAAGGCCGGCGGCGGCAAAAATGTGACGGAGATTCACCAGGCAACGGATCACTCGTGGTCCGATCACCGCATTTTCCTTGAAGCGACTGTGATCAACTGGCTGGCGCAGTTCAAATGATTCGCAAAGGCGGGTTATGATCAGCCGGCCGCAGCACGTCAACGTGGTTGAGCCGCCGACGCAAGGTCATTCACCAGCCTCTTCAAGGACTGCTGCAGCGTAATGGAACCGTCCATGTGCGGCTTCCAGTCTTGTTCAATCAGAGATCGATCCGGAGACGGCCAGGCGCGAACCCATAGGCCGTTCTTGTCGGCATAGGGGATGTAGCCCGGAACCTGTTGCGCGACGAGGTTTCCAGCCGTATAGAAAAGAACCGCGTGCCATATTGAACCGGAATGGAACGCCGCTCCTGGGTGATGGACGTTGAGATTGGCCTCTGCAGACTGAATCGCGTCCATCACACAGCTCATCATGCCGTGTGAGGTTTCATGAAAAAGGATCTCCAGGGCCGCCGTGCCCTGATTCGCAGGATCTGTTGTCGAAATGGTAGGCCGTGTGGGTTGAATGGTTGTGTAAGCGCCAGCCCAGTTCGCGTAGGCTACAGCATCGACCCTGACGGGGTACTTCGGCCAAGGTTCGCGATAAATGGTAGCCATCTCTCCGCTCAGGGTTGATCCATAGCGCTTGATCAACGGCTCAAGATGAGAAATCCATTCGTGATTCTCCGCATTGTGTCGTACCCACCAGTGTTGCCTGTAGACTGGGGCGGCCTTCAGGAGCGTGGCTTTCAAGGGTGCGGGAATCTTCACATTCGCCAAGTCCGAGGAAAGCTCCGCATCCTCGAGTTGATCTTTGGTCTGGATCAAGTCGTCATCGAAGAGCAAATCACGTTTCACTAAGAAAGTGCTGTAATACGCAAGGGCATCATTCCATGTGCTTCGCTCCGAGGCGGAAAGCAGATCGAGTTCCTCAGCATCGGCCTTGTTCAAGGCAAGGTTGTGCGACCCGCTTTGCGGCTCGGAAAGTTGTGCTTGCCGATAGAGAAAATGGTGGAGATTGATCCAAAACCCAGTGTGGAATTCGAAAAGGTTCGATTGCACGTCCTGCTGAGCGAGAATCTCCTGCGAACTTCCAAGGGACAGAATGGCGAAACAAAGAACGCAAAACCCGAGTTTCTTCCAAGCTTGCCGCATCGCATCTCCCGTTTTGGAGCGGGCTACTGCCGAGGTCGCAATTCGATGAACAGGCCCTTGCCGATGGCGAGCGCGGCTCCTTCGGTATCCAAGATTCGTGCTTCGGTCCAGTGCTTGCGGCCTTCATTGCGGGTGACGCGGGCTTCAAGGCGGATGGGAGACTGCGAGGGAACGGGGCGCTGGTAGTCGACTTCCATATGGCGGGTCATGGCGATGAGTCCGCGGGCGCGAACGGACTTGCTCATAGCCTCGTCGAGCAGGGTGGCGATGATGCCGCCGTGCAGATAGCCTTGAGGCCCCTCGTAACTGTCGGGGATGGCGGCCAGACAGACGACTGATTGGTCCTCGGCGAGCAGAAAGTCAAGATGAAGGCCGCGGTCGTTGGCTGGGCCGCAACCAAAGCAGCGATTCTGCGCGGCGTGAGCAAAGGGTGTGAGGGCGTTGTGGGAGTCAGTCATTTCTTCCTTGTCAGAGCTTTCGGGGTCAGAGCGTTCCGGCGAGCACTTTTTCGTACATTGGGCGATCGACGTTGCCGCCGGTGAGGATGATGCCGATGCGCTTGTCTTCCAGCTTATCTTTTTCCTGCAATGCGCCGGCAAGGGCGGCTGCTCCGGCGCCCTCGGCCAGATTGTGCGTGTCCTCATAAAAGGCGCGCATGGCTTTGGCGATGGCGGCGTCGGGGACTTCAACGATGCGGGCCACGTTTTCCCAGATGACTTCAAGGGCTTTCGGATTGGGACGGCGGCAAGCCAGGCCGTCGGCGATGGCTGTGTCCGAGGGCGCCTCGACGACCTTGCGTTGCGCGAAACTCAACGCGTAAGAAGGGGACTGAGCTGCCACAACGCCGACGATCTCAGTCTTTAGTCCGAGGGCGTTGCGGGCGGCGGAGATGCCGGCGATGGACGAGCCGAGGCCGACCGGGACATAGACCACATCGAGCGGCGGGGCAGCTTCAAAAAGCTCGACAGCGTAGGTGGCCGTGCCCATCACCAGGCGCTCGTGAAAAGAGTCGACCATGGCAAAGCCCAGTTCGGCGGAGAGACGAAGGGCGAACTCCAGCGCTTCCTGGAAGTCGTGGCCGCGTTCGACCAGCTCCGCGCCCTGGGCGATCATGGCCTGATTCTTTTCGCGGCTGTTTCCGCGGGGAACGACAATGACCGCCTTCATCCCGAGGAGTCGCGCGGCCATGGCTACTCCCTGGCCGTGATTGCCGCGCGTGGCTGCAACCATTCCTTTGAGTGCGGGCTGCGTTTCCTTCAACCAGGTGCCGTAGACCAGAGCGCCGCGCAGCTTGAATGCACCGACCGGCGAATGGTTCTCATGCTTGACCCATGCCTCGGCTTTGAGCCGGCGATTGATGAGCGGCCAGGTGTACTGAGGCGTAGGCGGCATGTGTCGATAGACAAGGGTCTGGGCTTCACGAATCTGGGCGAGCGAGGGAAGCTGCATGGTTCCAGCATACGGTCTTCGGTGGCCTCAACGTGAATCCAAGAAGAAGAACAATTCGTCATTGACAATAAGCTCTCTTGACCTTGGGGCCTGATCCGCGCAGACTGAGGGAGCAATCTTTATTCCCAACAGCTGCCTTCCGGCGGAACACTCTGCCGCCGGCTTCCCGAACTCAAACTTCCTGGAGGAATTTCACGTGATGACCGCGATCGACCGCAGAACCGCCTTGTTTCAGATGGGCGCCGTTGCCGGCGCTGCTTTGCTTGCCGAAACCGTTCATGCGCAGCCCACGGCTGGCGGGCAGAGCCCCGCTGCGCCGGCCGCTCCGCCGACCGGGCCTTTCACTCTGCCGCCGCTGCCCTACGCCTACGACGCGCTTGAGCCGAGCTTTGACGCCGAGACCATGCACCTGCACCACGACAAGCACCACCAGGCGTATGTGAACAACCTGAATGTAGTGATTGCGGCGAATCCTGCACTGGCAGGGAAATCAGTCGAGGATTTGCTGGAGAGCCTGGGAACGCTGCCGATGGGGGCCACGACGGCGATTCGCAACAACGGCGGAGGACATTACAACCACTCGTTCTGGTGGCCGACGCTGGGAAGGGGTGGGGCCGCTCCGGTGGGAGAGTTGTCGAAGGCGATTGATGCGAAGTTCGGCTCGCTGTCTGGTTTTCAGGAGAAGCTGACCGACGCGGCGATGCACGTCTTCGGCAGCGGCTGGGCCTGGCTGGTGAAGGGGCCGGATGGGGAGCTTTCGATCATTACCACGCCGAACCAGGATTCGCCGATCAGCGTGGGGCTGAAGCCGGTGCTGGGGGTTGACGTGTGGGAGCATGCGTACTACCTGAAGTACCAGAACAAGCGGGCTGATTACGTGAAGGCGTTCTTCAACGTGGTGAACTGGGACTACGTCAGCGGGCAGTACGCGAAGAAGGCGTAAATGGCCGATAACTCCGGGCTCGGCAGGCAGGATTGGTCTGGCCGAGCAACCTTTTTATCTGTTTTGGCTGCCGGGCTGGGATTTGCTTTGGCCGGCTGCCACTCGGCGCCGCAGCTTACGCCGCAGGAGGCGGCAGGGAAGCATCTTTACGATGTTCGCTGCGCGCATTGCCATGAGGACAACGACCTGGGGCTGAAGAAGGCTCCGCCGGATTTGCATGGGGTCTTCCAACATGCGAACCTTCCCAGCGGAAAGCCAGCAACCGATGCGGGGGTTCGTCTGGTTGTGCTGAATGGCAAGGGATTGATGCCTGGCTTCACAGGGCGCTTTGACGACTCGCAGATGGCGGCGCTACTGGCTTACCTGCATACCGGGCTAAGGTAGTGGGGCGGAGAGAAGCCTTACCGTGAAGTGAAGGGGAAAGGTCCATGTTGCGGGCGTTCCAAGATTGAGTAGCATGGGGCTGAAGCGCCAATTCTTTCATTAAAAAAGATTTATGAAACGACTGAAGTCGTGCCCCTTCGCACCTCTACGTCAAAGTTAGGATCAAAACCGCTGCTCCTTCGCAAGTCTTTCCAGCAGCAGAACGCAGTAAGCTGCATCACGCTATACTGGGGATTGTTATGGCAACCGAAAAAACCTTCTACCTTGAGACGTTCGGCTGCCAGATGAATGCCCATGACTCCGAAAAGGTGATTGGCACATTAAAGCAGCAGGGCTACAGCCAGGTGGAAACCGAACTGGAAGCCGGCCTGATCCTCTACAACACCTGTTCCATCCGCGATAAAGCCGAGCAAAAGGTCTTCAATCGCCTCAACGACTACAAGAAGTTGCATAAGTCCGGGAAGCGGTTCGCCGTACTGGGCTGCGTGGCGCAGCAGGAGGGCGAGAAGATCTTCGAGCGGGCGCCGTACGTGTCGCTGGTGTCAGGATCAGCGTCTTACCGGAAGCTGCCCGAGATGCTGGCGCGGCTGGAGGCGGGCGAGACGCGGATTACGGGTCTCGACGACCGGCAGACCGACGAGACGTTTGAGACCGAGTTCACAGCGCGACTGAATCCGCACCGCGCCTACATCACCATTATTGAGGGGTGCGACAAATTCTGTGCTTACTGCGTGGTGCCGTATACGCGCGGCAAGGAGCGCAGCCGGACGGGATCTTCGGTACTGGAAGAGGCGCGGAAGATCGCGGACCTAGGCTATACCGAGATTCAGTTGCTGGGTCAGAATGTGAACAGCTACAAGGATCCGGAAGGGAAGTTGACGTTCGCCGAACTGCTGGCGGCGGTTGGACAGGTCAAGGGGATTCGGCGGGTTCGATTTACGACCAGCCATCCGCGCGACTTTACACGGGACATTGTCGAGGCGATCGACGCCTACCCGACGCTTTGCGACCACGTTCATCTGCCGGTGCAGTCGGGCTCGGCTCGAGTCTTGAAGCTGATGGCGCGCGAGTACACGCCTGATTGGTACCTGGAAAGGATCGCCTGGGTGAAGGCGGCGAAGCGGCAGATTTCGCTTTCGACGGATATTATTGTCGGGTTTCCGGGGGAGACATCGGACGATTTTATTCAGACCATGAATCTTCTGGCTGAGGTGGAATACGACTGCGTGTTTGGTTTCAAGTACTCTGGACGGCCGAATACGCCGGCCCTTACCATGATTGATTCCATCCCCGACAGCGAGAAGGCGGCGCGGTTGCAGTCGCTTCTGGATCGGCAACGCGAGATTCAGAGAATCAATTATTCCAAGCATATCGGGCAAGTAATGGAAGTGATGGTTGAGGGAATGCATCCTGCACGGGGACAGGTGGCCGGACGCAGCAGCCAGAATAAGCCGGTGAACTTTACCTGCGCGCAGCCTATTGCTCCGGCACCTGGAAGTTACAGCCAAGTCAAAATCACTTCCGCTTTTCCGAATAGCCTGGTGGGCGAAAGCGTCTAATATGGGGGCACGGGTTGCAGGGGCGGGTTCGAGCGGGCACGGGAAAGGGGAGCCATGGATAGCGAACTGAGTAAGCGAATTCAGGCACTTCGCTCCGAGGCAGAGGAGCAGACGCGCAAGGGGCACCCAGAGAGAGCGGCCGAGATCCGGCAGAGCGAGTTGCCCAGGCTTGAGGCGGAGCTTAAGCGTCTGAATGTTCTCCAGAATCGTTCGCTTCCGGAGCCTGGCTCCGTCGAGGTCAGAATTCGGGGCTTGATGATGGACCCCTCCACCAACATGCCCATTGTGGTGCTCAAGGACGTTGCGTCAGAGACGGTGATGCCGATCTGGGTGGGGATCTTTGAGGCGAATGCAATCTTCAATGAGATTGAGAAGGTGGCGGCCACGCGCCCGATGACGCACGATCTAACCAGAAACCTCATCCATAACTTGAATGCGGAGCTAGAACGCGTTGTAATTAATGAAATTAAGGACGATACATTCTTCGCTACTCTGTGGCTGCGGCAGGGGAATGAACCGCTGACGATCGATGCCCGGCCTTCGGACGCGATTGCACTTGCGCTGCGCGCGGATTGCCCGATCTACGTGACCGAGGACGTGATGCAGGCGGCGAAGCTGAGCTCTTCAGGCCCGGCGGAAGGCGCAACTACCGAGCAGCTGCGCGGCTGGCTTGAGGGGCTGAACGATGACGATTTGGGCAGTAAGTACAAGATGTAGCCCAACACGTTCAAGTAATTGATAATAAATAAGGTATATGGGATATGCGCCGCGGAATGTTGGAACGGTGGGCGCATAGTCAGGTCTGATTTGAGCGAATTCTCCAGTCGATAAAGGCTCCGACCTGGATTGCCAGCCAATAGGCCAGGATGTCCCACCAGGAGAAGATCCGGCCCAGCAAGAGAATTCCAGGGAGCGTTCGGCGGAAGGCGTCGAGAGCCGGCGAGTGGTGGAGTTTGATCAGCTCAACGGCTGCTGCGAGAGATGCAGCGACGATGGCCACGATGGGGAGACGCGCAGTCGGGAAAATCGTTGAGACGATCCAATAGATGAGCAAAGCCCAAAGCATGGAGCCGCCGTACTTGATAACGAACGGCGGCAGGCCGAACGGGGCAAAACGAACTGTCAGGCCAGCCGCGGTTGTACCGACTGTCAGAGCAAGAGATAAAAGAAACGGCCTGGATTTAAGTAAGCTTCTTCTTTGCATGGATCTGGCGGGACGTTCCTTCAAGGTCGCTTTCATGACAGGGTAGGGGAAGTGACGGCACTCGGACGGGCGGAAAGCCTCGACAAAGTTAGGCCAAAAGGTGCTATTGAGCTTTCTTCGCTTCGACTATACAGAATATCCGTTATCAGACATTGGATATTGATGCGCTTATTTAAGGAGATGCGGCACGAAGCGGCTGGTGTTGTTGGTAATCAGGCCTGTGGACTCACGAATTCCCATGCCGGCGGGCTCCCCATCAATCAGCCAGGAACCGAATACTGCTGTTTTGCCGGCTGCGGTGGCCATGGATGCGAGTTGCTGGTAGACGTAGCCGTCGGCGCTGGTCCCGGTGAGCGAGCCTTCCACGACTGAACCGTCGCGGACCACGGCGATGCCTGCTCCCTCTCGACCGAGGATTGGCTTGCGGACGTAGCTTTTCATGTCGCGCGGCCCATCAAGATAGGCCGGAACAAGCAGTTCGTGGCCGGGGTTCAGCTCCCACAGGATCGCCAGGAGCGCCTTGTTGGACCACATCATCTTCCAGATGGGCTCGATCCAAAGCATCGATCCCCAGGAGCGACGATCCTTGCGCGGGCCGTATTCCTGCAAAGCGGCGGTAGGAGGCAGGGTTTCGAGAGCGTGGACCCCGAACGGTTCCTTCAAAAGGCCTTCCCAGGGATAAAGCTTGAACAAGGTGTTCATCGGGTGGTTGTCGAGGTCTACAAAACGCAGGCGCTTTGCGTCCCAGCCGATCTCATGCATGCCGATGCGGAGCGTGTGCAGGCCGGCCTGCTGTGCGGTGTCCCGGAGGTAGGCGACGGTCATGCGGTCTTCTTCGCTGCCGGCGTCGGCAAAGTGGACCGGATCGATGACGTAGTTCTTTAGATCCTTCCACTTATCAACCAAATGTTCATGTATGGAGTTCCATTGGTCGGAGCCTGGAAAGCAGTCCTGGAGCCAGTACCACTGGGCAACTGAGGCTTCCACCAGGCCGGTGGGGGTATCGGCGTTGTATTCAAGGAGCTTGATTGTGGTTCCGTCGTAGGCCAGGTCAAGGCGGCCGTAGAGGGCTGGCGGTTCACCGTTCCAGGCGGCACGGATGGCGGGACCCGCCGAGGCGGGAATGCCTATCTGGGCGAGGCGGTCCTGGTTGAGGATGACATCGCCGGCGGCGAGGGCCAGGGTCTGAACTTCGGAGCTGGCAGCCTCAAGGCGATCGATCTCCGCCGCGCTGAACTGCCAGTAGGCCGACTCGTCCCAGTAAGGCGAGCCATCGTCGAGGGTGTGGTAGGTGAGACCAACCTTTTCGACACGGCGTTGCCAGTCGCTGCGCGGGGTGGTGGTGAGGCGGCGCATTTACTCGTCCCCTCCCCCGCTGCCGCCGCCGAAGAAGCCGCCAAAGCCGCCGCGGGTGACGGAGCTTCCGACGACCGCATCGCCGACGTGGCCGCCGCTTGATCCGCCGTAAACGTAGTGTGCGCCGGGGACGGTCGTGCCGGATTGGCAGGCTGCATCCGGGAGCAGACGGTTCTGGGCGTCAACGCAGCTTTGCGGCTCATCGCGGCAGGCGGTGATGGATAAGGCGACGACGGCAAGAAGAGTGAGCGGGACTTCCCGTGATTTTCGCATGAAGATTTGGTGTTCCTACGAAGCTATAGAAGATCGTGGGAAAACACAAACTGCCGTGCTTCATGGGGAGATAGGACGTGTTCTGGATTCGTGTCATCCATTCGCGATCAGCGGCTTCTCTATTTCCTGCGTCTTGAATTGAGCTATGATGCTGCAATTGGAGCGCCTAGGATGGTAAAGAGTGTTTGGGTCGCCTTCGTAGCTATCGGCTGCCCTCTGCTTTGGATCATGATCATTGTGCCTCTTATCGCCAAGTGTTTTGGTGCGCCGTACAGACTTGGGGCCCTGCCCTTTCATCGGCGCAATCAGGCACTCCGTAAATGGCAGTCTTTCTGGTTCGCGGGGGTCCTCGGGTGGGGAGGAGCCGTTTTTCTATTCTCTGCCCTGGTTGCGTACTTTGCCGACGCAAGTGGCTTTTCCAAGCTCACGGTCCATCAGTTGTTGTTTGGACTCGTTACCGATTTAGCCTGCGGAGGGTTGCTGAGCCTTTGGAACAAACCTCGTCACAGCTCCTAAATATCGAACGGCCTTTTTGCTCCTCGAGTCGCTAGCTAGCCAGAAACTGCGCCACCGCAGGTTCTCAATCAGTTGCGGATTAGGTCGAGAATCCTTTCGATCTCGGTCTTTTCGGCCGCTGTCACGCCTAGCAGCGGGCTGCGTGGTCGGCCGCCGTAGTAGCCGTTGAAGTCGCAGGCGTACTTTACACCGGCGATACCGAGCTGGCCGACGACTCGCTTGTTGGGCTGGGCGATGCGCTCCTGCTTTTCGGCGGCAAGCGCGAGATCGTGATCTTTGAAGGCGAGATAAACCTCCTGGCATGCCTGCGGGGCGAACGCGGCAAAGGCCAGGATGCCGCCGCTGGCGCCGGCTTTCAGACAATCGAGCAGCGCGGAAGCGGAACCGGTGATCACCTGGAAGCCAACTTCTTTAGTGCGGGTCTTGATGGGAACTGCAGGCGGCGCCGATGCGACCGCCGTTCCTCCGGCCAAGTCACCGGCGGAGACGAAGGAGCCGGTTGCTTCCTGCCTGGGCGCGAGCATGCGGCCGGTTGCGGCTTCAAAGATGGGCGTGACGGTGACGGTGCGGCGGGGCGCGTTGCGGGTGGCTTCGACGGTGGCGGAGATGCGGTCGACGATGCCACTTGAGTCCTTGATGCCGATGATGTTGGGGTGCTGCGCCAGCTCGGCGATGACTTCAATGGGGATCTGGTAAGGGACGTAGACGGGGATGTTGTAGAGCAGGACCGGGAGCGGCGAGCGGTCGGCCACGCTGCGGAAGTAATGCAGGACGGCGGCGGTGCTCATCTGGTTGGCAAAGTAGCTGGAAGTGCGGACCAGGACCGCATCGTAGTTGGATTTTGCGGCAGCCTCGGCCAGGCGAACGGTGGCGGCGACACTCTCCTGCCCTACCCCGGCAATGAGAACTTTTTCTGGGGCGGCGGCCTCGGCGGCAACGCGCAGGGTGTCGCGGGATTCGGCGTCGTCGAGCATGACGGCCTCCCCTGTGGAGCCGAGGACAACGATCCCGGAGAGCAGGCTGCGTGAGTAGCGGGCCACGTTGGCCTCGATTTTGCGGAAATAGAGGCGTTCATCAGGATAAAACGGCGTGGTAATGGCTGCGTAGATGCCTTCGATGAGCATGGATTTATTGTAGAGCCACGTGCCGAATCGAGGGCATTTTGGGGCCACTTGCTTACGGTCCGTCTGGACCTTTGTGCTTTCCCACCCATTTTTGCAAAGAGCGCAAAATGGATGGGCACGGCGAATTCTGCTCACCTTTGAATTGAAATGCTTTAAAAGCCTTGCATGTGCAGGTAGAACACGACGGCCGAGGCGGCGAGGCAGTAGATTCCGAAGATGTACCAGCGGCCGGTTTCAAGCCAGCTGCTGAGCCACTTGAGGGCGGCAAGGCCCGCGAAGAATGAAAAGACCATGCCGAGCAGGCTGGACAGAAGTGCGGCGTGGAGGTCAATGGGCGTGCCGGTTGCTGTTGATTCGTGGGCCGCTTTGAGCAGGCGAAGAAGCTCGAGCCCAACCACGGCCGGGGTCAACACCACTGCCAGAGCGAAGCTGAAGCGCTCGGCACTCTGCTTTGCTGCGCCGGTCAACATGCCCGCGGAGATGGTGGACCCGGAGCGGGAGAAGCCACGAAACGGAAGCGCGAGACCCTGCACAAACCCCATCCATCCGGCCTGGCTGGTGGTGACGAGTCCGGCAGACTGGTTGAGTGCGGCTTCTGAACTGAATTGCAGCGTCGGATCCTTCGCTTTGCGGCGCTCGATCAATCCGGCAATGAGGATAAGAAGACCAGCCGCGGCAAGGGCGGGCGCGATGAGTTCCAGATGGCTGAAGAGTTGTTCGATCTCGGCCTTTTCCGCACCGCGAAACAGGGTCCGCTCAATGAGCTTCTTGAGGACTTCGCCAACAATGCCAGTCAATAGGGTGGCCCAGATAACCAGGATGGCGAACTGCTTGAAGGCTTTGGCGCTGGAAAAGTAAGTGCTCTTCCAGGTCTTCCAGAAGAACGCGATGACGGCGAACATGGTGCCGGTGTGCAGCATGACCAGGAGCAGGGTCATCTGAGGCGACGAGGGGTCAAGGCCCATGAGCTTTTCAGCGACGACGACATGGGCCGAGCTGGAGACGGGCAACAGCTCTGCAAATCCCTGAATGATTGCAAGAATGATTACTTTAAGAATCGTCATAGTTCAGTTTCACCTGTTGGCTTGCGATGAGCCAGCGTGGTTTTGATTTATTTGATTTCGCGGTTGGGGCTATGCACCGTTTTCCGCGTGGAGCTGCTGCAGGGCGAAGACCGTGGTGTGATGCTTCTGCATGGCGGCGATTCCCTCCACAGCTGCCTGCGCGGCGGCGATGGTGGTGATGGTGGGAATGCGGGCCAGGACTGCGGCGCGGCGAATTGCCTTCTCGTCGAAGAAGGTGTCCTGGCCGCGCGGCGTGTTGATGATGAGTTGGATGCGGTCGCCTTTGATAAGGTCGACTACGTTAGGACGGCCTTCTTTTACTTTGAAGACGCGCTCGACGATGAGGCCGGATTTCTCAAGCACGTTGGCAGTGCCTTCGGTGGCGACGATGCGGAAGCCGAGATCGACGTAGCGGCGGGCGAGGTCGACTGCTGCGGTCTTGTCGGGGTCATTGACGCTGAAGAAGACTGTGCCGCCAGTTGGGAGGATCTGTCCGGCGGAGAGCTGGGCCTTGGCGAAGGCCTCGCCGAATGTGGAGGCGACGCCCATCACTTCGCCAGTGGAACGCATCTCCGGGCCGAGAACGGTGTCGACGCCGGCGAACTTGGACCAGGGGAAGACGGGGGATTTGACGTAGTAGTACGCGCCGGTGCCGAGATCTTTATTGGAAGCAAGTTGGTCGGGAAGCAATTCGCGGAGCTTGCGGCCGGTCATGAGGCGCGCAGCAACCTTGGCCAGCGGGATGCCGGTTGCCTTTGAAACGTAGGGCACGGTGCGCGAGGCGCGCGGGTTTACTTCGATTACATAAACGTGATCCTGACCCTTGGCATCGCGTTGAATGGCGAACTGCAGGTTGACGAGGCCGACGACTTTGAGCGCGAGAGCCAATTTGCGGGTATAGGTGCGGAGGGTTTCGAGGGTCTCGGGACGGATGCTGACGGCGGGAAGGACACAGGACGAGTCGCCGGAGTGGATGCCGGCTTCCTCAATGTGCTGCATGATGCCGGCGACGATCACGTCTTCAGAATCGCAGAGGGCGTCGACGTCGACTTCGATGGCGCTTTCGAGGAAGTGGTCGACCAGGACGGGGCGTTCCTGCGAATACTCGACAGCCTGGGTCATGTATTGAGCCACTGCGTCGCCGTCGTAACAAATCACCATGGCGCGACCGCCGAGCACGTAGCTGGGGCGGACGAGGACCGGGTAGCCGATGCGATCGCCGACGGCAAGTGCTTCTTCGACGCTGGTGGCGGTGCCTCCGGGGGGCTGGGGAATGTCGAGTTCCTCAAGAAGCTTGCCGAAGCGCTTGCGGTCTTCTGCGAGGTCGATTGACTCAGGCGAGGTGCCGATGATGGGAACACCGGCAGCGCGGAGGCGTTGGGCGAGGTTGAGCGGGGTCTGGCCGCCGAACTGGACGATCATTCCGATTTTGGCGCCGGATTTGGCTTCGTGGTTGTAGACGGCGAGCACGTCTTCAAGAGTGAGCGGCTCGAAGTAGAGGCGATCGCTGGTGTCGTAGTCAGTGGAGACGGTCTCGGGGTTGCAGTTGACCATGATGGTCTCAAAGCCGTCGTCTTTGAGCGCGAAGGCGGCGTGGCAGCAGCAGTAGTCGAACTCGATGCCCTGGCCGATGCGGTTTGGGCCGGAACCGAGAATGATGATCTTGGGCGTCTCGGTGGGCGGCGCTTCGTCTTCTTCGTCGTAGGTGGAGTAGAGGTAGGGCGTCATCGATTCGAACTCGGCGGCGCAGGTGTCAACGAGCTTGAAGACGGGAATGATGCCTTTGGCTTCGCGCAGTTCCCTCACCTGCTGGGTGCCGGCGTGGCCTGGCAAGCTCCACTCGGCGGCGATGCGCTCGTCGCTGAGGCCGAGACGCTTGAGGTGGCGCAGGTGCTCGGTCGAGATTGCATCGGGGGTGGTTTCGGAGATGCCCATCTGCGCCAGCGTGATTTCGCGCATCTGGTGAAGGAACCAGGGGTCCATGCCGGTGAGGCGGGCGATGGCGCGGACGGACATGCCGCGTTCGAAGGCGTAGCGAATGTAGCTGAGGCGCTCTGGCTGCGGAGTGACGAGACGCTGGGTGAGGCGGCGGGGCTCGAGGATTTCCGCGCCGGTTTTTTTGCCGGTTTCAAGAGCGCGCCAGGCCTTCATCAAAGCCTCTTTGAAGGTGCGGCCCATGGCCATCACCTCGCCGACGGACTTCATTTGCGGACCGAGGGTGTCATCGGAGCCGGGGAACTTTTCGAACTGCCACTTGGGGATTTTGACGACTACATAATCAATGGTTGGCTCGAAGCAGGCTGGGGTCTTGCGCGTGATGTCGTTGGGGATCTCGTCGAGAGTGTAGCCGACGGCAAGCTTGGCGGCAATTTTGGCGATGGGGAAGCCGGTGGCCTTTGAGGCCAATGCGGACGACCGCGAGACGCGAGGGTTCATCTCGATGACGGTCATGCGGCCATCGACGGGGTTGACGGCGAACTGCACGTTGGAGCCGCCGGTTTCGACGCCGATTTCGCGCATGACGGCGATGGCCGCATCGCGCATCTTCTGGTACTCGCGGTCGGTGAGGGTTTGCGCGGGGGCGACGGTGATGGAGTCGCCGGTGTGAACGCCCATGGGATCGAAGTTTTCAATGGAGCAGATGATGATGACGTTGTCGGCGAGGTCGCGCATGACCTCAAGCTCGTATTCCTTCCAGCCGAGGACGCTCTCTTCAACGAGGCACTCGTGGACGGGAGAGAGATCAAGGCCGCGGGCGAGGATTTCCATCAGCTCTTCGCGGTTGTAGGCGATGCCGCCGCCGGTGCCGCCTAAAGTAAAGCTGGGGCGAATCAGGACGGGAAAGCCGAGCTTGGCGGCGAAGTCGAGGCCGTCGCGAAGGTTGTTGACCAGCGCGGATTTCGAGACTTCGAGGCCGATGCGCAACATGGCGTCTTTGAAGAGCAGCCGGTCTTCGGCCTTCTTGATGGCTTCGAGCTTGGCGCCGATGAGCTCGACGTTGTAGCGCTCGAGGATGCCGGCGTCGGCAAGATCGACGGCGAGGTTCAGGGCTGTTTGGCCGCCGACGGTGGGCAGCAGAGCGAAGACGCCGGAAGGCCTGCCGCCGGCAGACTCTCTTAGCATTTCCGACTCAATACGAATAATCTCTTCGACGTATTCGCGGGTGAGCGGCTCAATGTAGGTGCGATCGGCGAGCTCGGGGTCGGTCATGATGGTGGCGGGGTTGGAGTTCACCAGCACCACCTCGTAGCCTTCCTGCTTGAGGGCTTTGCAGGCCTGCGTGCCGGAGTAGTCGAACTCGGCGGACTGGCCGATCACGATGGGGCCGGAGCCGATTACAAGGATCTTTTGAATGTCATTTCTGCGTGGCATTTTTCTTGATTTCCTATTTTGTCGGACTTGTGCATTTCATCAATTTCGGGCTTTGAAAGGGCACGGCTCCAGCCATGAGGAATGGTGCATCTGCCTTTGTCTCGCGATGTTGTTCGCCATCTTCGGTGCTTTGAAAGGGCACGACTTCAGTCGTGCCGCACACAGTCCCCACAAAGTCTCCGGGCTTTAGCCCCTGAGGGATGGGGTCCAGCTTCCATCCTGGATAGGCTGAAGAGTATTTGTATTCGCTGGGGATGGCGCATAGGTGCTGTTTCACTGGGTTGAGGTGAATGTAATGGAGATGTTTGTCATAGTCTTCAAAGTCTCGAATTCGGTGATCGGCAAAGCCTCTGCGCCAAATTTCGAGATTAGAGCCGAGGTCCTTCTTTGCTCGAAATGAGAATCCACCTTTTATAAGTTGGACTGCCTTTTCAAGGGAGGTCGTTGGAGTCATCAAAAGATGAAAATGATCCGGCATCAGAACGAATTGGTGTAAGAGATACGCATCCGTGCGGTGTGAAAGTAATGACTTGAAAAACAGGCGAGCCCACGGTTCTGCATGGAACAGCGCGCGACGCTCCCACGTGTCCGAGGTGACGAAGTACGTCTGCGCGTTGTTTGTTGCGTGCTCGCGTGCGGGTTTCAAAACCTTCCCTCAGGGGCTAAAGCCCAGCATCTTTCCGAGTCATTGCGGCACGACTGAAGTCGTGCCCTTTCAAAGCAATCCCAACCATCGTCAACTTGCCGCACCCAAAAAACAGCGGAGCCAAAAGCTCCGCTGCCGTTGAATGCCGATACTCATACTGATCGTGCTCTTCATCCCTTCCACTCCTCCATCATTTTGCGGAAGTCGTGGAACAGGTAGTGCGAGTCGTGCGGGCCGGGGGCGGCTTCGGGGTGGTACTGGACGCTGAAAAGCGGCAGCGTCTTGTGGCGCAGGCCTTCGAGTGTGTTGTCGTTCAGATCAACGTGAGTCAGCTCGACTTCGTTGGCGTTAATCGAATCCGGATCGACGGCGAAGTTGTGATTGTGGGCCGTGATTTCAACTTTGCCAGTGGTGTTGTTGCGGACCGGGTGGTTGCCACCGTGGTGACCGAATTTGAGCTTGTAGGTTTTGCCTCCCAGGGCGAGACCGGTGAGCTGGTGGCCGAGACAGATGCCGAACACCGGGACGCGGCCGAGGAATTTCTGAATGGCGCGGACGGCGTAATCGACAGGCTCGGGGTCGCCGGGGCCGTTGGAGAGGAAAATACCGTCGGGCTTGAGTTCCAGCACGTCTTCAGCGGTGGTTTCCGCGGGAACAACCGTCACGCGGCAGCCCTCGCGAGTGAGCATTCTGAGGATGTTCTGCTTGATGCCGAAGTCGTAAGCCACTACATGGTGGCGCTTCCGCGCTTCCAGGTCTTGGAAAAGTGTACCGGGAAGGAGACTGTCCCCTGACTGGTTGCCGGGGCTGTTGGAATCGAACTGGTAGATCGACTTGGTAGAAACCACCTTCGCCAGGTCGGTTCCATCCATCTTGCGGATGCTTCTGGCCTTCTGGACGAGGACTTCCGGATTGGTCTCCTGCGTCGAGATCACGCCGCGCATGACGCCGTGGGTGCGCAGGTGGCGAACCAGAGCACGGGTATCGATTTCGGCGAGGACGGGAACGGCGTAGCGCTCCATGTACTCGTCGGTGACCTGTTCGGAGCGCCAGTTGGAGCTGACGGCGGAGAACTCGCGGACAATCAGGCCTTCAATGAAGGGCCTGGCCGACTCGTTGTCTGCCTGGTTGGTACCGTAGTTGCCGATCTGGGGATTGGTGAGAACGACGATTTGACCGGAGTAGGAGGGATCGGTTGCGATTTCCTGGTAGCCGGTTAGGGAAGTATTGAAAACGACTTCGCCCTGGCATTCACCAGGTGCGCCATAGCCTTGGCCACGGAAGATGCGCCCGTCTTCGAGCGCTAAAATTGCCTGCATCGCCTCTCCGAGGAGTGGATTCAATAGATATTAGCAGGTTTGGCCGAGGATTGCAGGGTCAAATCCCGCTGACTGACACGCCGTCTGACACCCGTTCAGCGGACAACGCCGGCGTCGCGGGTGGGCCAGTAGACAAAGACGGCTTTGCCGTAGATGAGGGAGCGATCCACGGGGCCAAATTCGCGGCTGTCGGAGGAGATGGAGCGGTGGTCGCCCATCATGAAATAGGTGTTTTCAGGTACCACAATTTCAGCGTAGGAGCGGCTGTCGCGGAAATCCTCTGGAACGTAGTTTTCGCTTTGCGGGTAGCCGTTAATCCAGACGGTGCCGTGGTCGATGCGCAGGCGGTCGCCGGGAAGGCCGATGACGCGCTTGATGTAACTCTTTTCAGGGTCGCGCGGATAGTGAAAGACCACCACATCACCCCGTTCAATTGCGGAGAAGTGGTAGGCGAATTTGTTAATGAACAGGCGGTCGCGGTCTTCGAGGCGCGGCAGCATACTGGTGCCCTCCACGCGGACCGGCTGATAGAGAAACGTGATGATAAAAATGGACGCGACGGCTGAGATAAGCAGGTCGCGGACCCAGAGACGGATGGAGCCGGGGTTCTGGGCGGATGGCGGCGGGGGGCAAGCCGAAGGTGGAATGGAAGCCGATTCGGGGGCCTGGGACTGGTTCAGATCGTTGTTTGGGGCCGTTTGCATCACTCTTCTAGATTACTCGCAACCGAGCCCTCCCGGGGGACAGAGGATGCGCGCGTGAATCGGTTTTGCCAATGGTTGCGGCTGGTTGGGGGCCGGAACCAGGGCCGGAGCGGTGCCGGGCGCACCAATTTCAGCCAGATTCGCGTCTTCGAGCAGTAGCGGACGCTGCAAGAGCATCTCCACCTGCGAGCCTGCTTCAATGTCGACGTCGGCGCCGCGGGTGAATAACGAAACGAGTCCGGCGGTGGCCAGGCCTGCACCGATGCCAACGAGGCCTCCAGCGACGGGATGGCCGGAGCCAAGACCGCCGATGGTGCCAACTGTTCCTCCCACCGGGATGGCGACTTCGGCTACCTTGGCGGCGTTGCGGGCTTTGTCGCTGTCCTGCTCGATGGTTCCCTCGCCGTCGTCTTTCACTTGCTGCTTGTGGGCTCCGGGAAGGCTGTCAACGAGGCCGGGAATCTCAACCACCGAGCCGTTAGGAAAGATGATGGAGGTGAAGTGCATGTCCAGCTGCGACTTGCCCTTGACGTGTCCGGCACGCACCACGCGGTCAACCACGCCCTGCACGTAGACGCCGGCGGGAATCATTACCTTGTTGCCGACAACGACCGGAAAACTGGAAGAGAGGTAGACGCCATCGCCGGGCTTCGCGCTTCTGGTGTTGATGGAACTGCGCAACTGGAGCAGGACCTTGGTTCCGGCGGGGACGGTGTAGGTCTTCTTTGCAGGTGCGGCGGAGGCTGGAGTTGGAGAATCGGCCAGAGCAGGTGGTGTAACGGTAGTGCCGGTTTCCGGCTGGGAGGGCGCCTGGGTTTGTGCTGAGGTCGCGGCCGCCGCGGATAATCCCAAACAAATTGCAGCCGCCAGCACTCCTTTGAACACACGCATACCAACCTCCGGGAGTCCCTTACCACGATAGACGAATCGCTCCCCTTGAAGGATAGCGTTTTTCTTATCCAGATGAGCGAAAAATACGGCGGGCGTTGCGGCGGTAAAGCCGGATTCGCGCTACGATGCAAGACAGCGATGGAGCCAAAAGCCATTCAACCAGTTCCCTCACCCGCCGGCCAGCGCGAACGCTTTGCCGCGGCGTATCGGGTGCTGGAGGGAGCAATTCAAGCGAGGGCGTTTCCCGGCTGCGCCTTTGGAGTGCTCGCAGGCGGCCAGGTGGTGCTTCAGGATGCGCTGGGGGCGTTTACTTATGGAGCGGACGCGCCGGCCGTTGCGCCGGAGACCATCTACGACGTAGCCAGCTTGACCAAGGTGGTCGCCACCACGGCTGCGGCCATGCTGCTGCATCAGCGGGGACTCCTGGACCCGGACACACCGCTGGGAGAGCTGCTGCCGGGATTTGTGGTGGGACGGGCGCCGGGGTCAAAGGCTCGCTACGTCACGTTGAGGCACCTGCTGGCGCACAATTCGGGGCTGCCGGGGTACGTGGAGTTCTTTCAAAGCGCGACGGATTCGACAGCGCTGCTGAGGGCCTGCCTTGAATTGCCTCTTGAGGCAGATCCGGGTGCGCGGGCCGAGTATTCCGATCCGGGGTTCATTCTGCTGGGCAAGGCGCTCGATGTGATTAACCGGGAATACCTGGCAAAGTGGGTGGGGCATGAGGTCTTTCAACCGCTGAGGATGGATTCCACCGGGTTTTGCCCGCAGCCGGGAGCATGGCCGTCGATCCCACCCACTGAAGAAGATGCCTGGCTGCGCCATCGGCGGATTCAGGGCGAGGTTCAGGATGAGAATGCCTGGCTTCTCAAAGGTGCGGCCGGACACGCAGGGTTGTTCTCGAACGTGCCGGACCTGCTGCGATTTGCCGGAGAGATTCTGAGGGCTGGCGTGGAAGCAGGTGCCGAGGAGGGAAAAGCCGGGCTGTTCGAGCCGGCTACGCTGAAGGTCTTCTCGGAGCGGCAAGGACCGGGGGGTAGTTCGCGGGCGCTGGGGTGGGATACGCCTTCAGAGAACTCGTCGTCGGGGAGCCAGTTTTCTGCGCATTCGATTGGGCACTTGGGTTACAGCGGCTGCTCGCTTTGGATTGACTTGAAGGCGGGGGTTGCCGCGGTGCTGCTGACCAACCGGACCTGGCCCGACCGGAAAAGCCAGCTGATCAAACAGGTGCGCCCGGCCTTTCACGATGCAGTACGTAAAGTATTGGAAACAATGTAAACAATTTCATTCCTTGGCCATGATCTTTAGTCATGATCAAGGTGGGTCCTCGGAGCGAGAATTCTCTCCGGTCTTGCGCGAATTCCAGATACAATCAATTCTCGGAGACTTACGCATGCTTACCAGTTCACCGATTCAGGAGACGGCCGGCGCACAGCCACAAGATACGAAGAGAGACCAGGCCTCCCTGCTTCAACAGTTGACCACCGAAAGCCAGAATGAAGCCTCTCAAGGCTTCGACACAAAATCCGCACTTGAAATAGCCCGGATCATCAATCACGAAGACGCAAAGGTAGCAGCAGCGGTCAAGAAGGCGATTCCAGAGATTGCCCAGGTGATTGACCAGGTGGCTCGCAGCCTGCGCGATGGCGGCAGATTGATCTATGTCGGCGCAGGATCGAGCGGACGGATAGCAGCTCTCGATTCATCGGAGTGCCCGCCCACTTACTCCACCGCTCCAGGCCAGGTGCAATACATCATGGCCGGCGGACCGAAGGCTTTGGCCTCGGCTGTCGAGGTCAACGAAGATTCAGAAGAGCTGGGCCAGCGGGATATCGCCCGCCGGCGCCCGACGCGCAAGGATGTGGTGGTGGGGTTGTCGGCCTCAGGCCGCACGCCTTACGTCGTGGCTGCCGTGGCTTACGCCCGCGCACGCGGAGCTCACACTGCCGCAGTGACCTGCAATCACGACACGCCTCTCGCTGGCGCAGCGGATATCGTGATCGTCGCAGAGGTGGGGCCTGAGGTTATCTCCGGCTCGACACGCATGAAGGCTGGAAGCGCGCAGAAGATGGTGCTGAACATGATCACCACCGGAGCCATGACGCGGCTGGGCTACGTGTACGAGAACCTGATGGTGAACGTGCACATGCAGAACTCGAAGCTGGTGGAGCGCGGCATTCGCATCCTGATGAGCGCGTGCAAGATCGATCGGGCAACCGCCGTGGACACCATCAAGAGCGCGGGGCGCAGCGTTCCGGTGGCACTGGTGATGCTGAAGGCGCGGGTGGATAAGCCCGAGGCAGTGCGCAGGCTGGCTAAGTCGGATGGGAATGTGCGGCTGGCGATTGAGGATAATGTGCTGGAGCTGTAGGAGCAGTTTTGCAGCGATCCTCGTTCGCAAGGAACATCCCTCAGCGGCTAAAGCCTCTCGCGTTCAAGGGTTCTTGTGGCACGGCTGAAGCCGTGCCCTTTCAATGTTGCCAGCCAAGAATCTTACGAACAATTTGAGAGCGGTCAGCCGAAACTTAAGTAGGGCATTCTTTGCTTTGGGGAGGTTGAGCCCATAGCGAACCTGGTTGCTGTTCCTGATGCGCGAAGTATCTCTGTTCCCTGCTGCGCACATCGGTGCGGATTTACACTAGAAGGGTCAGGAGCCTCTTATATTTCATGGATAAATTTGTCATACGCGGCGGGAATCCGCTGGTGGGTACGGTGCGCATCTCCGGCGCGAAAAATTCTGCGCTGCCCTGCATGGCCGCGGCGATTCTGACCGAGGAAGAAGTTACGCTCGAAAACATTCCCCAGGTGCGAGACATCGAGACGGAGCGACGGCTGCTGGTGTCAATGGGCGCGGAGGTTGAGCTGGGCTACGGGCGCGCGCAGCACCGCACCAAGATCTGCTGCAAGACGCTATCAGACCCGGAAGCCAAGTACGAGATTGTGAAGACCATGCGGGCCAGTTCGCTGGTGCTGGGTCCGCTGATTGCACGCGTGGGCATGGCGCGCGTGGCCATGCCGGGCGGCTGCGCGATTGGCGGACGTCCGATTGACCTGCACATCAAGGGCCTGGAGAAGATGGGCGCCACGATTATCCAGGAACACGGCTACCTGGAGGCTCGCACGGAGCGGCTGCACGGAGCGCATTTGGTCTTCGACAAGATCACGGTGACCGGCACTGAAGACTTGCTGATGGCCGCAGTGCTTGCGGACGGCGAAACGCTCATGGAGAATTGCGCCCGCGAGCCCGAGGTGACGGACCTGGCTGCGCTGCTGACGGCGATGGGCGCGAAGATCGAGGGCGCGGGCACATCGACGATTCGCGTGCAGGGCGTGAGCAAGCTGCATGGCGCGCGCTATCGCATCCATCCCGATCGCATTGAGGCGGGAACATTCCTGGTGGCTGGAGCTATCACCAGCGGCGATCTGATCGTTGCGAACTGCAATGCGTCGCATTTGAGTGCTGTGATCGCCAAGCTGGAAGAGATGGGCGTGCGAGTCGACATTCTTGGGCCGGACACGGTGCGCGTGCGCCGCGATGGGCCGTTGCAGGCCGTGGACATTTCTACGGAGGAGTATCCGGGCTTCCCTACCGATATGCAGGCGCAGTACATGGCGCTGGCCACGCAGGCTGACGGTGTGTGTTCAGTAAAAGAGAATATCTTTGAGAATCGCTTCATGCATGTGCAGGAGCTGGTGCGCATGGGCGCGAACATCAAGGTGGATGGGCGCACAGCCACGGTGCGGGGGCCGGCGAACCTGTCTGCGGCAGCGGTGATGTGCTCCGATCTGCGCGCTTCGGCTTCGCTGGTGCTGGCTGCGCTGGTGGCGGATGGCGAATCGATTCTGGATCGCGTGTACCACATGGACCGCGGCTACGAGCGGTTCGAGGAAAAGCTGCGCGGGGTGGGTGCGCAGATACGGCGGATGGGGAATGTCTTCAGCACCAAAGAATGCGAGTCGGCTGCAGACTGATTTTGTTAACGCCAGCTGACGGCCAGGTGCCATCGCAGGCCATGCTGCGCTGTTTTGGTGAGGACGCGTTCATATTCGCGCAGTTCCAGCAGAACCGGCTGGGTCTCGGATCCGAGTGCAGCGGGAGCCTCGGCAAGAAAATGAATGAGGGCGCGAATCGTGACCAGGCCTTCGGCGGGGCTGAACCACTGCGGCTGCGGTAGATGGCGCGCCCATTCGGGATTGCCGGCTCCCTGCTCAAGCAGGAGGGCCATCGAATTCTCGTCGGCGGAAAAGAACTCGAGCAAGGGGTTGACCTTGAGCTTTCCGGCCAGAGACTCGAGCGCATCTTCATTGCGGGCCAGAGCCTGGCCGTTCACGAAGATGTTGAATCCGGGGTCTTCTCCCTCGACGACGATGTAAAGGCTTGCAGCCATCGCATTGAGTCTAACGGAGATAGAGATTGATGCGCCAGAAATTCCGCGACGGTCATCCAATCAATCACCGGGTCTTAGCATGGCGCAGGGCTACCTTCGATAACCGTCTGAGTCATGGGCATGAAGCAAAAGAGTTATTGTTGATGTTATATAAATCGCTGATCCTGTAAGATGTCAGTCATCCTGTTTCAGAGGTAAACGCAGTGAATTGGAGTGTACTCCCGGACCTTACTGCCGTTACTCTTCTGGCGTGTGCATTCGCGTCCGTAGCGCGGCGTAGTCCAACTCCCGAGTCGGGAATCTGGCTGACCGGCTGGGCAATGATCGTCCTTCATTTCGCCGCCTTTCTCTTTCTGAACCTTGCTGGGACTGGAGCAATCGTCGCAGAGGCGATTGGCCTGTCTGCATTGATCTGGGCCGGACTTCTCTTCATGTGGTCGGCAGTTCCCTACCGGCAAGAAGTATCAAGCCGATGGATCTTTGCTTTTTTGGCGGTTTCGAATACGCTTTATATCACCCTGATCACCATCAACCCGATCGCGTCCTGGGCCTTGACTCCTACCGCGATTCTGCTGGGCTTGTCTCCGCTGCTGGTGACGCTTTGGGTGGTGCGGAACTTCAACCCGCGGCTGCGTTGGATTGTGGTGAGCCTTTACGGCGCGCTCTCCATTTTCATTCTGTGGGTTCAGCACCGCCTGCCAAACGGCAACGATCTGGCTGAAGACGCAGTTATCTTCACTGTCTACTTTGCCTGCTGCCTTCATTTCTGGTTCAGCTACCGCCGCAGCACGGCTGGAGCATTCATTACCATTGCAGGATTTGCGGCCTGGGCGGCTGTCTTTGTTGTTGCGCCGTTGAAGGAGGCGTTCTGGCCTGCGGTGCAGATTGAGAGCGAAGTCTGGAACCTGCCCAAATACGTGGTTGCTGTGGGAATGATTCTGCTGCTTTTGGAAGACCAGATAGAGCACACCAAGTACCTGGCGCTCCATGATTATCTAACTGGCTTGGCGAACCGCCGTCTCTTTCAAAACGAACTGGAAGCCATGCTTGGGCATGCCCGGCGTTCTGAGACACAAATTGCACTGCTGGTCGTTGATCTGAATCAGTTCAAACAGGTAAACGACACGCTCGGCCATCATGTGGGCGACCAGGTTTTGAAGCGCGTGGCTGACCTGTTTCTGGCCAGGGTGCGGAGAACCGACACCGTGGCGCGAACCGGTGGCGACGAATTTTCGATCATCCTCGCCGAACCAACCGACCGCGAACGGGCGACTATCGTAGTTCGCTCGTTGCTGCAGCTTCTTGCGGAGCCTGTTCAACTGGACGACGGGCGCTCGGTAAAGATCGGCGCGAGTGTTGGGCTTGCAGTGTTTCCCGACGACGCGAAAGACCTGCAAACACTCTGCATCGAAGCAGACCTGCGGATGTACGATTCGAAGTTCGATGCAGTTGAAGCGAAACCGCAGCCAATCATTCGAGAAACTTCATCCTATGAATCTCGCGGCAAATCGCCGGTTCCGCATTTGTTGCGCCGCATCACGGATCGTTGAATCGGTTGCCCTATAGCGAAACCAGAGTAGCTGTACCCAGGAAGCACGATGCCAAGTGGCTTTTCCTCAAGAAAAAGCCACCTCGCGCACTCTCGGCAAGGGCACGTTTACTCTGGTTTCGCTCTGGTCGTCCACCGGCTTTCGCCGACCCACGGTTGGATGAAACGGGCGGAGGGAGCAGGGGCCTTCAGGCCCCTGAATGCTGTCAATACCCCCGGCAGAGCCGGGGGCTTGATTATGTGAGCCGCTCAAAGCGGCTTGAGCGGGGTCGCTAACGCGACCCCGACGTTATTGGGGCCACCTTTCGGTGGCTACTTCCACATCCTCAGTTGGTCCAGCCGCTTGTCCTCAACCTCTTGGTTTCGGATGTATTCGCGGATCGCCGTCTCGTCGCGCCCTACCGTCGATACGAAGTAGCCTCGCGCCCAGAAATGTTGCCCGGCAAAATTCTGCTTGTGCTCGCCGTAGGTCCGCGCCAAGTGAATCGCGCTCTTGCCCTTGATGAATCCCACCACCTCCGACACCGCATACTTGGGCGGAATCGAAACAAGCATATGCACGTGGTCGGGCATCAAGTGACCTTCCAGAACGCGGCATTCCTTCTGCTCTGCCAAACGTTTGAACACCTCGCCCAAATGCTGCCGAAGGCTTTCATAAAGCACCTTGCGGCGGCATTTCGGGATGAAGGCCACATGGTATTTGCACTCCCATACCGTGTGGCTTAGACTCTCCAATTGGTCCATCCAGCTTCTCCTTTACGTGTGCTTTGGTCGGCTCACGTTTGGAGTTTCTTGGATGGACTCCCGTAAATGTCAAACTGCTACTGCCACCCCGGCAGAGCCGGGGGATCTCCTCACCCTTTAG
>JBEKDE010000058.1:0-34152 GCA_050014515.1 Occallatibacter sp. | reverse complement strand
TTTTCATTGCACGCTGAGGTTCTCATGTCCGGCCATTCAAAGTGGGCCACAATCAAGCACAAGAAGGGCGCGCTGGATGCCAAGCGCGGCAAGATTTTTACACGCATCATTAAAGAGATCACGATTGCTGCCAAGGGCGGCGGCGATCCGGATGGCAATCCGCGGCTGCGCACGGCGATTCTGGCCGCGAAAGCCGAAAACATGCCGCAGGAAAACATCAAGCGGGCAATCCAGCGCGGAACGGGCGAGCTGGAGGGCGTGAACTACGAGGAGATCACCTTTGAGGGCTACGGGCCTGGGGGTGTCGCCGTGGTGGTTGAGGTTACGACGGACAACCGGAACCGCTCGGTCAGCGAGATTCGCCACGCGTTCTCAAAGAACGGCGGGAACCTGGGCGCTTCGGGGTCAGTCAAGTTTCTGTTCACGAAGAAAGGTTTGATCGCTGTCGAGAAGGATGCGGCTACCGAAGACCAGCTGATGGACATTGTGCTTGAGGCGGGCGGCGAGGACCTGAATGACGAAGGGGATACGTGGGAGATCATTACCGATCCGGCAAGCTATGAGGGCGTGCTGGAGGCGGTGAAGAAGGCCAAGATTCCCACGGTGATGAACGAAGTGACCATGGTGGCGTCTACCTATACGAAACTTGAGGGTGCTCCGGCGAATCAGATGATTCGACTGCTGGAGGCGCTGGAAGACTACGACGATACGCAGAATGTTTATTCAAACTTTGACATGGACGCGGAGCAAATGGAGCACGCGGCGGGATAGGTTTGGCCTGAGGCAGGCAGGAAAAAGGCCGCCCGAATGTGGCGGTCTTTTTTTGGGATTTACGAATTCAATGGATGGAAGGGAAGCGCGTTGATCAGGACATTGAGGGTTTTGCTGTTGGTTTTGGTGGCGGGGGCCTGGGTTACGGCTGCGAGTGCGCAGGCTCCAAGTGCGACGGCGAGCGATAGCAGTGTTGCCGCGGTGGATGGGGATGCAGCGGGTGGCGGGCCGGCTTCTGGCTTGACGCTGAGCAGCCCGGGGATTGCGAGCCTCGTCGAAGATAATCCGGTCGCGCAGGTTCGCAAGAACCAGAGCTTTGGGTATGGGCCGTTTTTGAATGGCGGCGTGGGGCTTGGGAACCGGGATAATTTTCAGTTTTTCTCGGCAGGGATTGAAGGGGGAAAGATTCTGACGCCGGTGATCGGGCACGGATTCTTTGCGGGGCAGTTTGAGTATGGCGCGAACATCATGCCTCTGTGGCTGGGCTTTACGCCAGCGCCGCATGAGCAGTCGTTCTATGAGGCGCCGGGCGAGTATTTTGAGGGGCCGGATGGTGGCGGGACGTACGTGGGCGTGAGCATTACGCCCGTGATTTTCAGGTGGGATTTTGCGACAAAATCGAAGCGGATTCAGCCATGGTTTCAGGCGGCGGGCGGGCTGATCTGGACCAACCACAAGTATCCGCCTGATCTGGAGGTGCCGCATGGGTCGCCGGGCGGGACGAGCGTGTGGAATTTTTCGCCGCAGGGCGGCGGCGGCCTGCGCTTTTTCCTGCGGAATGGAAGGTCGATCGACCTGGGCGTGAACGGGGAGCATATCTCGTCGGCTTCACTGGGGGACAGGAACCCGGGCGTGAATGCGAGCATCCAAGTGCAGGTCGGGTATACCTTCTGGCGGTGAGTGAGTTAGTCGATACTCGTCTTAAGAGGGTTCGGAAAAGGGAGTGGATGAGGGGGATCTCGAGTGTTGTCTTTCGCAGGGGCTGAAGCCCGACGTTTATTTGATGGGCTTTGTCGGCACGACTAAAGTCATGCCCTGTTACAAAGCCCTCGGAGATTGCCGTTGAAGTGAGTTTTTCAGCCGCCTGCAAAGCCCAATTCATTTTATGGGGATTTGTCGGCATCCTTCGACTTCCCTCAGGGCAGGCTCTGAGATCATGACCTGATACAAAGCGACTGAGAATCGTCGATGGAGCGAGTTTTCCGCAGCCTGCAGGCACCCGAGAAGCGGAAAATCAGAGTTGAGATTCAGGCTGCGCTGTGCGGTGTGCGGCGGGGTGAGGGTTGAAGGGTTGTGGCAGTGAGTACGCCGGTCGTCGAGTGCGTTCCCAATTTCTCTGAGGGCAGAGACGTGAAGCGGGTCGAAGCCATTGTGGCGGCGATGCGGTTGGACGGGGTGCGGCTGCTGGACTGGGCAATGGATCCGGACCTGAACCGGGCGGTGGTGACGCTGGCGGGAAGTCCGCCGGCGGTGGTGGAGGCGGCGGTGCGCGGGGTGGGCAAGGCTGCTGAGTTGATTGACCTTACCCGGCAGGAGGGCGCTCATCCAAGGATCGGGGCGGCGGACGTGATTCCGTTTGTGCCGATATCCGGGATCAAGCTGGAGCAGTGCGCGCTGCTGGCGCGGCAGGCCGGGCTGGAGATCTGGAGACGGTTCGGGATTCCGGTGTACTTCTATGAAGCGGCGGCGGCGCGACCGGACCGGGCGAACCTGGACGATGTGCGGCGGGGACAGTTTGAGGGGTTGCGGAACGCGGTGCGGAACGACTCGACGCGGCGGCCCGATCTGGGCGGTCCGGGGCTGCATCCTACGGCGGGAGCGTGCGCTGTGGGAGCGCGGAAGTTCCTGGTGGCGTACAACATTTACTTCGATTCGACCGAGGTTGCGCTGGTAAGGGCAATTGCCAGGGAGATTCGCGCGGCTTCAGGCGGGTTGAAGGGTGTGAAGGCGCTGGGGGTTCTGGCGAACGGCCGGGCTCAACTTTCGTTGAACATTACGGATTTTGAGGCGACGCCGATTTCGCAGGTTTACCGCAAAGTGAGCAGCCTGGCACTGCGGCACAAGGCGGTGCTGGCGGGGTGCGAGGTCATCGGGCTGGTTCCCGAGGCGGCATGTGAGCGGGAAAGCGAATGGATGCGTCAATTAACTGGGTTCGATCCGCTGACGAAGATGCTGGAACATCGGCTCGAAGCTCCGCTGGCGTGGCCCGGAGACGAAGCGGGGATCGTCTAAGCCAACAGGCGGAACGAGCATGGCGGTAACAGAAGAGCGGAATGGCCGGGCACTGAAAATTGCCTGGAAGGTACAATAACAGCATAGGAATCTGAACGCCTTTCAGTTGACGTGCGGCAATGCCCTGCAAGGGGTGGGTGATTGCGGCAGGATGCGAGAGGCGATTGGCACCCGGAGGATGAAAGTGTTGAAGGCTCAAATGAAGTTTTTGATTGTTCCCGTGCTGCTGGCCGCAGCCACCGCGGCACCCGCGGCGCAGTTGTCCACCGATGCCCGCGGAGCGGTTCCGCACGATGTGCAGCAGCTGGTGGTGATCGACTACAAGGCGATGCAGAACTCGGCGGCGGCAATGAACCTGCGCGCCCGGGTGATGCCGCCGGAGCTGAAGGTATTTGACGAAGCGCTGCGCAAGTCGGCTTTGAACGACAAGGACAACATCGATCAGTATGTCGACGAGCTGGCGTTTGCGCTGTTCCGTCCTTCGGCTTCGAGCGACAACCTGGAGACGGTGGGCATTGCGCAGGGGCAGTTCCCGACCACGGATATTCTGGCCACCTTCGCCAAGAGCAAGTTAAAGGCCACGCTGGTGCGCACCAACAAGATCTATCCCATGGCCAAGACGGGCATGGTGTTGTGCTTTGTGGATCCTTCGACCATGGTGTTTGGTTCAAAAGAAGCGGTGACCAAGACGCTGGATGCGCGCGATGGCGTTACGCCGAGCCTGCTGACCAATAGCTCGATGATGAATGCGATGAACACCGTGGACACGGCGCCGTTGTGGAGCATTCTGGACGAGAAGGGCACCAAGACGATGATGAAACAGGTGCTGGGCGAAGCCGGCTCGGTCACCGACTTTGACACGGTGCAGAAGCGGCTGCAGGCATCGTGGTACGGGATGGATTTTCAGCACGGCGTAAAGTTCGACCTGACCATTGCGACCGGCGACACGTTTGCTGCGGCTACGATTTCTTCGCTGCTGTCGGCGGCAGTGACGCTGCGCAAGATGAGCGGATCGGATGCGGAGAAGACGGCGCTGAGCGATACGACGGTGGCGTCGAGCGCCGGGAATATGTCGATTCACTTTGCCGCGTCGGATAACGACTTCGACAGCTTGCTGCAGTCGCCGCTGTTCAAGAGCATGGTGCACTAAGCGATCGTTTTTCGAAAATCGATCGGGCCGGTGGGGGTTCTCTTTGGGAACACCTGCTGGCCCGATTGCGTTTGCGGGGTGCTGAGGAACCGCCAATTCAGGGAGCCTGGGGCGTTATCAGGGCTGATCCTGATCTCCTCCGTGCGTGGGCGGTTCTCGAACGCGCAAGTTGCGCGCCTACTCCACATGCAGGAACCAGATAGCCTCTACTTCTTCGCAGAAGGCGGAAGCATTCCGTTCATTCGCAGATAGTCCGCCATCTGTGAGTAGTGGTCCTCAAGGTCACCAACCAGTTCGACGAGCGCACGTGCACGCGGCTTCTTCGCGCCTCGGAAATAGGTGATGGTTCCGCCCAGGCTTGAGTCCTGCAGTCCGTCGAGTGCCTTCTGACAAGTCTCGAACGATTGCTTGAGAATCGGTATCAGCTGGTCCTTGGGGGTGGTGTCCGTGACTGCCGGCCCGGTGCCGGGGCCGTCCCCTGAGAGCATGCCGCACACGCCAAAGTTCGCCTGGATGACGTGCGAGACGATCTTCCCGTACGTCCACTGATCCGGCGTCGGATGATATCCGTACTTGTCTGCCGGCATCTGCTCGGCCGCAGCGATCATATAACCAGACTGGCGCTGAAAGATCTCCTTCGCGCTCGCCACTACCGGGTTCGACGCATCCTGCGCAAGCGCGCATGCCGAAGCCGCTGCCAGCACGATCACTCCCACTGCGATTTTCATCTCGTCACCTCAGAATCATCCTACCTTTCTTCCTGCCGGAAATGATTCGTTGATGGTAGAAAAAATTAGGTGTCCCGGCGAGTTTGTACCGGGAAATATGTATGACGACCGGAATCCCCCGTCCCCTGATGAGGTTCTGGGCATGGTTCATTTCCGTGGGATGTCTTAGGAGACGGATGCTCACTCCAGGCCTGCTCTTGCTCGCCCCTCGATTCTTTCGGTTTGTGGCGGCGCCTGATCGATCCAGGCGAAGGAGAGGGTGGATGAACTGCCTCCCGATTCAGGCGATGAGGCTGTGTTTGTCGGGCGCCTGATGCGGATCGTTCCAGATGCAAACCTGATTGCGGCCGCGGTGCTTGGCGCGGTAGAGCGCCTCGTCGGCCATTGCAATGAGGTTTCGAGCGTTCTGCCCGAGGGCGGGGACCATGGTGACGCATCCGGCGGAGACGGTGATGACTCCTGTGGGATTGTCCTGATGCGGAATTTTGCGGCGGCGCAATGCATCGCAGATGGCTTGGGCGACTTCGATTGCGCCTTTGCTATTGGTGTGAGGCAGGATGACGGCAAACTCTTCCCCGCCGAATCGGGCTACAAGGTCTCCGGGCCGGGTGACCCCGGACATGGCCGCCTCTGCGATCTGCTTTAGGCATGTATCTCCCAGCAGGTGGCCGTAGAAGTCGTTGTACGACTTGAACAGGTCGACATCGATCAGCAGCATGGAGAGCGGAGTCTGGTCGCGCAAGCCGCGTCGCCACTCGTTGGAGAGGCACTGATCGAAGCGGCGGCGGTTGGCCAGTCCGGTAAGCGGATCGGTAGCGGCGAGCGCCTCAACCGTATGGTAGGCCTGGCGCAGGCGCTCCTCGGCCTGCTGCTGTTTTGTAATATCGCGAAAGAACCACGCACGGCCGAGATATTGTCCGTTTTCACCGCGCAGGCCGGTTGAGTAGCGCTCAAGCGTTCTACCGTCTTTCAATTCAATTAGAGATTGGTCGTTTGCATAGGGATCAGCGTAGAGCTCTCGGACCCGCGCGACGAAAGCATCAGGATCGTTGACGAGTCCGGCGACAGTGGGCAGGAGTTTTTCGTCTGAAAAGCCGATGGACTCTGCTGCCAGGCCGGCATTTGCGGGGGATGAGGAAGGAAGCCAGACTTCCTGGAATCTCTTATTCAGGGAGACGACGATGCCTTCGTCGTTCACCACCAGAATTCCGTCCAACGATACCTCATGGATGGCGCGGTTGAGTGAGAGGTGGAATTCGCGTGATAGCTCTGTTCGCTTGCGCGCGCTGATGTCCCTGACGATATTCAGAATGCCTGTAGGCGCGCCGGACTTGGGATTGCGAACGAGGCTCAGGACCGACTCTACCCACAGGTAATCGCCTTGTTGGCGCCTGACGCGGCATTCGAAGATGGTGCTCCCAGCGCCGGTGAAGAGCTCGCGGACCATCTGTGCCGCCTTTTCACGGTCCTCCGGATGAAGCATTTCATAGCTGTTGTGTCGCATGAGTTCCCGGCTGGTCCAGCCGATCAGGCGCTGCAGGGCGGGAGTGACGCTGACGTAAGTTCTGTCCCCATGGAAGTCGGAGATGATGATTGCGTCGCGGGAGTTGTCGGTAAGCAGGGTATAGAGCGAGGCGAGTTTCTGGAGGCGTCGCTCGGTGGCTTTTTGCCGCTCAATGACGAGAGAGACAGCGTAGAGCATGAAGAGCGCGGAGGCGATGAAGAGCTGGAGCCTGAAAATAGGTGACACGGCGCCAGGAAAATTTGATAGCGCCAGCATGCCGACGCCGCGCGTTGTGTACCATCCTCCGACGGCTGCGACGAACAGGGTCGCAAGCGCGGCTTGTGGAAGTCCGGAGGTGAGCAGCACCAGAAGCAGCAGGGGATAAATGACCGCTCCCAGCGGCAATGACGGATGCGAGAAGGACAGAAACGTGACTGAGGCCAGGGATGCGGCCAGGAGCCAGCTCTGTTTGGAATGGACTCTCATCATCCAATGGGTGCGAAGGGCAGCCACGCAAGCGGGCGTGGCAACGGCGATCCCCAGCGCGTCAACCTCGGCCCATCCGAAGAACGCCTGCGTCGATTTCAGATGGAACCACAGGGGTGAGATGACGGCAAAGATTGCGCCGGTGGCTATGGGAGCGGCAAGTAGCGCGTAGAGACCAAACCGAAGCAGGTAGTCAGGGTCAATGAAGTTGGGGAGCTGGAGAGAGCGCCTTCGCAGCAAGAAAGCGGCAAGGGCGGCTTCGCCAACCCCGAGGACAGGCAGAGCCAGGCTCATCGAGAGGTTGTGGGTGACGATCATGCCGCCAACCATCTGCGCCGCATAGCCTACCGCGAGATAGGCGGGCCATCGCCAGCGGGGCGCGAGGAGCAGGTAAGCGAGCAGGACTCCGTTGGCGATCCAGATCAGGTTGGGTCCACCCTGCATACGGCAAAGAAGAAAGGCGAACGCGGTTGCGAAGGAGACAGACAGGAAACATCCGGCGAGGCGCAGAGCAGGGCGGTGCTTGCCGAGCCAGCTGGCGAGCCACTGGGCGAGCCGTTGAATTGGGAAACGGCGGCTGATGGATAGATTGATTGCGCGCACTCGGTCCCCCTCGCCTTCTTATCGGCGAGATTGCCGGGTCGGAAGAGACAGCTGCACAGTTTTGTTTCAAGAGGGAACAGCTTTGGAATTGCGGGACGGCTTTGGTTAACGCCGGGCGGTCAATTGAGGATGAAACTCGGCTTTGCCGCCGGGAAGGAGGATGATTTCGAGGCGCCCCTCCTGACGCTCATACACGGTGGGGCCGGTGACCTGGGCTTGTTTGCCGTCGCTGGCGGTGAATTGGACCTTGAGGGGGCCGGAGCCTTGCAACTGGATGCGGTAGTGGTAGGTTGCGCCGGGGGCGAGCGCGTTGTCGCCGAAGCTAGCGTTGGGGTAATCGACTTCAAGAAGCTGGACTGCGCCGCCGGTCTGGTTCACGACCGAGGTTTCCACGTGGTAGGAGTGGCATCCGGCGAAGACGGCGAGGCCTGGCAGGATCACTGCGGCCAGAATTCGCTGGCGAACACGGCTACTCAAAATCATGATTGGCTCTCATTCAGGCTGGCGCTCATTTTGGCCGGGTTGGCTGTGCTCGGGGTTCTGGGTCGCTGCGTTTTTGGCACTGCTCTTTTCTAGGCGGTCGAGGCGCTTGAGCAGCTCGGGCAGGCGCTGGAAGATGGTGACGGCGCGGAGCCAGACACGGTTGTCGAAGCCGGGCGATCCGGAGATGACCTTGCCGGGCGGGATGTCGTGGGAGACGGCGGATTGGGCGGTGAGAATGACGCCGTCCCCGACGCTGCAGTGGCCGGCGATGCCGGTTTGTCCGGCGAGGATGACGTTGTTGCCGACTTCCGACGATCCGGCCAGGCCGGTTTGGGCGCAGACGAGGGTGTTCTGGCCGACGCGGGAGCCGTGGCCGATCTGGACGAGATTATCGACCTTGGTGCCGTCGCCGATGACGGTTGCGCCGACGGTGGCGCGGTCGATGGTGGCGTTGGCCTGGACATCGACGCGGTTGCCGAGGTGGACGGGGCCGGACTGCGGGATTTTTTCCCAGTGGCCTTGCTCGGTTTTGGCGAAGCCGAAGCCGTCCGCGCCGACAATGGCGCCGTTTTCGAGTGTGACGTGATCGCCGAGGACGCAGTTTTCACGGACTACGGCGTGAGCGTGGGCGAAAAGATGGCTGCCGGCCCGGACGCCGGGGTAGAGGACTACATGGGGCAACAAGGTGGCGTGCGGGCCGAGACGGACGCCGGGGCCGATGACGACGTAGGCGCCAATGTGGGAGTCTGGGCCGATTTCGGATGTGGGGTCAATGACGGCTGATGGATGGATGCCGGGAGCGTAGGCGGGAGGCTGATAGAAGAAGCCGAGGGCGCGGGAGAAGGCGAGGTAGGGATTTCTGATGCGGAGGGTGGCTGCGGTTATGTCCTGGAAATCGGGATCGACGAGGACGGCGGCGGCCCTGGTGGTGCGGGCAAGGGCGGTGTAGCGGGGGTTGGCCACGAAGGTGATTTCGGTGGGGCCGGCGTCCTCAATCCCTTTGACGCCAGTGACTTCGAGGTCCGCGTCGCCGCGTAGCTCCGCGCCCAACCGGGTTGCCAACTCGCCTAACTTCATCGAAGCGATTGTAACGGATTGGACGGGGTGGACGCTGTGTTGTGGGCATCATGTGTCCTGGTCTTCGGTGAAGAGCTCGGTCTGGGGTGGGGTGGGGACGCGCTTGCGGCTTGCTGCGCCGATGAGGCTGACGACTTCGAGGGTCTGGATGGCCTGGCGGGGGACGTAGATGCGCTGGGTGTTGGAGCGGGTGTCGGGTGGGGTGAGCAGAAGGCCGGCGCCTTCGACGAGGGAGCGGTCGTTGGCGGCCAGGCCCTCGAGTTCCTCGCCGTCGGTGAGGGTCATGCGGAGCCAGAGGCCGGCGGTGCGGGGGCGGATGGAGAAGCGCTTATGTAAGAGCCGCTCGGGATTGGCCTGATCACTGAACGAGGCGGGGGACGAAGCGGGGAAGTCGCGGACGTAGCAGACCCACTTGACCTGGTCCCAGGCGATGCGGAGGACTTTGCCGGACTGGTCGAGGATTTCGAGCTCGACGGCATCGGAGGCGAAGCCGGCAGGGGCGTAGCCGGCGCACCAGTCCCGCGAGAACTTGCGCACAATCACCGGTTTGCGGGCAGAGGCCATTGCATTGGATTGTCGCACGTTCCGGGAGCGGCGGGAGCGGGTGCCGGGCAGGCAGGGTGCCAAGGAAAGCACTTGGGGGCCCGTCCTCTCATTCCCAAGGTGCGGCACCCGGAAAAAGCAGCAACTTCGGTGCAACATGCTCTGGACCTAGGCAGCCAGTTGTGTTAATGTACTGGTTTGTTCCCTCTGCACTGCATGCGCTAAGCGCAACAGCATCAGGCACTTGGCAGAGGCGAACAGAGGCACCGAAGTACGGCGGCGAAGCACGGCGGAAGCAGGGAACTGAATGCCCGACTTTATCTATCTCATGGAAAACCGGCTCTCGGCCGATCAACAGCACGCGCTGCGCCAGTTGCGCGAGGCGGCCCGGGAAGCGGGAATGATTCTTTTCCTGACCGGGGACGCGGTGCGGGACCTGACCAGCGGCCACGCTGTCCGTGACCTTGAGGTTGCCGTCCATGGGAATGCGCTGAAACTGAAGAAGATTGCCGAGAAGCTGGGCGGCAAGGTCTGGGGCGAAGACGAAGCCAGCAAGAGCCTTTACCTGTGTTTCCCGGGAACGGTTCGGGTGGACGTGGTGAGCACGCACCGGGTGGAGTATCCCAAGCCGGGCAAGGCCGTGAATCATCCGGCATCGATTCAGGAAGACCTGCGGCGGCGGGATTTTACCGTCAACGCCATGGCCATCTCGCTGAACGAAGGCTCGTTCGGATTGTTGATGGATCCCCTGAACGGGGCCGCGGACATTGAGGCGCGGACGCTGCGGCTGGTTTCAAATTATGGATTCCTCGAAGAGCCGTCGCTGCTGATTCGGGCGACCCGGTACCTGGCGCGGCTGGGTTGGGATCTGGACCCCAAGACCCAGACACGGTATGAAAATGCCAAGAGCGAGGGCGTGATTGAGTTTCTGTCTGAGTTTGCACGCAGCCAGGAACTGGAGCAGATTGGCCACGAAGAGGACGGTCTGAAGGTGCTGAGGGCGTTGGAGGCCGAGGGCTGGATGAAGGTCTTGTTCCCGGCATGGACGCCGGCGAAGGCGGACGAAGAGAAGCTCAAGGCGCTGCACGATCTGACGGTGGAGCTACTGGTGCAAGGGGTTCACCCGGATATGTCGGCCGCGCAGATGCAGCTGCTGACGGCCAAGCTGGCGAGCAAGGAGCTGTCGGCGCTGAAGAAGCTGATGCTGCGCCCGGGCTTTGTGGAAGAGTGGAACAGCCTGGATTCGCTGGCTGCCGGATTCGCGAAGGTGCTGCTGCACAAGGACAATGCGACTCCGTCGACGAGCTTCAAGTTGTTCATGAGCTATGATCCGGAAGCGGTTCTCTGGCTTGGATTTACAAGTAAGGATGCGGCGGTCCGCGAACGCTATGAGCTGTTCCTGAAGGTATGGCCGGAGGCGAAGCAGAGGATTCCGCATGCGCTGATGCAGGAGATGCGCATTACGCCGGAGTTGGCCACCTACAACGAGATTGTGCACAAGGTGTTCCTGGAGCTGATCGACGGGAAGCTGGTTACACCGGAGGAGGCGCGCGCGTTCCTTGAGCCGCACTCGCCGCCGGCCCCGCCGCCGCAGGTGACTATCAAGCGGCCAAGGGCGAAGCGGGGAGCAGAAGCCAAGGCGAAGGAGCGCTCATACGACGACGATGAGGATGCCGAGGACGCTTTGGACGAGGATGGCGACCTGGACGATATCGGCGGCGACGATGAGGAGATTGACCTGGGTCTGAACCTTCCCAAGGTGGAGCTGGATTCGGAGCTTGCGGACGACATAGAGCCCGGCGACGATGAAGCGGACGAAGAGGAAGCGGAACCGGCTCCTGTGAAGCGTGGAGCGAAAGCGGCCGCGGCGCCTAAGACGGCGGTGAAGGAAAAGCCTGTCGCATTGAAGGAAAAATCTGCGGCGGGGAAGGCTGAGGTTGCGGCAGCGAAGGCTGCGCCTGCTGCCAAACCGGTGGTGCCGGCCAAGGCAGCTCCGGCTCCCTCGAAGCTGGAGACAAAGGCTGTTGCGAAGCCAGCGCCGGCTGCAGCGAAGGGCAAGCCAGATCCGGTGAAGGCCAAGCATGAGCATGCAAAGGCCAAGCCTGAGCCAGTAAAGGCTAAGCTAGTGCAGGCGAAGAGGGCCGCAGCTCCGGTTGTTTCCAAGAGTGCGAAGGCTAAGCCAGCGCCTCCAACGGCAAAGAAGGTTGTAGCCAAGTCTCCGGTGAAGCCGCCTGCCAAGGTTCCGGCGAAGGCTCCTGCAAAGACACCTGCAAAGGTTCCTGCGAAAGCGCGGGTGAAGGCCAAGGTGCTGGTGAAAGCCAAGGGCCCGGTGAAGAAGGTTGCGCCGGCGAAGGTCGCGCGGGTTAAGGGCAAGGCTCCGGTGAAGAAGTCTGCAGCGGCGGCAAAGGCAGCGAAACCGGCGGCCAAGAAGCCTGCGTCTAACCCGGGCAAGAAGCGCTGAGGATGGAGCTACAGCTCCACTTCTCTCATTTAAAAGCATTTTGCGATCAGGCTTAGGCCGCGCTCTGTCGAGGTTGGTTCTCAACTACCCGCGATTTAGAGGCGTGCGGGAGGCTAGGGCGAAACCTGAAAAGGTGTGTCCTTTGGGGCGTTGTGCAAGGTTGCCTCTCCCTGATGGCGGCGTCAACTTCAGTATTGTGGTTCCGGGTTACAGCATCTCAGGATTTGCTGTAAAGCCGGTTTTCCAGTTGATGAACATTCAAGGAGCCTGAAGGCTACTGCTCCCTCCGCTCGACGCTGGCGCGTCGCATGACGGACGAAGGCGTTTACACGTGCAAGCGGGTCAAGCCGAGCCTACATTGACTATCCGGCTGCGGCGACGGGTTCATGGGACACCGCTGTGACCATCTCGCGGATGGAGTTGATGACCAGATCGGGCTCGTCGAGGTGAATCCAGTGCGCGCTGGCGGGGGCGATGACCTGCTGCACGTTGTCGCCGATGCGCTCCAGACATTCTTCAGAGAGGGGCGTGGATTTGCCGGGGGTGAGCACGGTGACCGGGATGCCTCGGATGGGCTCGGCGTCTCTCATTTCGCGCACCGTGTCGGGAACGGCTTCGACGTGGTTGGACATGCCGACGTAGTAGCCGGGGCGCGACCAGTGGGCGGCGACGATGGGCCAGACTTCGCGGGGCATCTTGCCGACTTCTTCAGTGACGCGGGCGAGAACGTGACGGCCTCCCGCGCCGGCGGCGTCGGCCAACTGGCCTGAGATCTTGCCTCCGCGGCAGAGCAGCGAAGTGACGGCGAGACGGGCCAGGCCGAAACGCGCAATGGGGACGGCATAGCGCGAAAGCTTCTTGCCGCGATCGAGCTGGGATTGCTTGGTGGGGTCCATGGGCGGCCACTCTTCGCAGCGCATGGGATCGACGAGGAGAACGCTGGCTACGTCTTCGGGATAAAGCAGGGCATAGCGGCGCATGACGAGGCCGCCAAAGGAGTGTCCGACCAGGATGTAAGGGGGCTTGATGCCGGCCTGCTCCAGCATGGAGTGCAGTTCGACGGCGATATTGCCGGGAGTGCGTGCGGTGCGGCTGGGGCTGCTCCAGCCCAGACCGCTGCGATCGTAGGAGGCGGTGTGGCTGGAACGGGCGATGATCTCCTGGATGTGGAACCAGTTGAGGTTGGTGGCGGCAATTCCCGCTTCAAACAGGACGGTTGGGCCACCGGTGCCTTTTTCAACCAGGTAAAGACGGCATTTGTCCCCGATGTCAACCCAGCGGCCGGGGCCGGAGTAGAGCCGCCTGTCGCGATGGGAACCGACGAGTTGGTAAAGGAATCCTGATGAAACGATGACTGCAGCAACTGAAAGCACCCAGAGAACAATAACCATTAGGGACATCCTAGAAACGAATAAGTTGCTCAGGGCTGAAATCCCCGAGGCTGAGATTGGCTTTCGGGCTGCCGCGGTCGATGATGAGCAGCGTAGAACCCGTCTTGTCCCGCGTTTTCACTTCGAGTTGGGTTGCCGACCACACGCCGCCGTCGTGGCGGAGGCCGAATGAGGTGAATTCTTTCACAGCCCCTGTGCCCTTCAGTGTTTTTTCAACATATACAGGAAAAGCTATGGTGTGGTCCAGCCAAGATTTGACTTCGGCGTAGTGGGTTCTATCTGAAGTACCGGGCAGGCTCTTGAATACGTCGCAGTCGCGCGCACCGTACTTTGTGGACTCAACAAACGTCTGCGTTGGCCAGAAAAACTGCGGCTCCAGGAAGTCTTCGTAACTGAAACCAGGACCGAGCGGGCCATCGATCCATTTATCGAAGGGCAACGCGGTGGGAGCTTTGTCGCCGGGGTGCGCAATCTGAATCTCGGTTTGTCCGTTGGGGTGCATCTCCAACAATATATGTGCGCGGGCGTTAGCAGGCGAGGTGATTTCGACCATTACCCGAAGGACGCCTGGGAACCAGTGGCCTTTGATGGTGATTCCGTCGCTGGTGCGCGCGCCGCTTGCGTCTACACGGACAAGATGGCCGGTGGCGCGAAAGTCCGCCGCATGCACGCGATCGCGCGAGGCCGCGATCGCCGCTGCTGCATCCGCGGCGTGCGCGGGAAGCGCGAACGCGAGAAAAGCCGCGAGCAGACTGCAGGGGAGATTCATTCTTCGATTTTACCGTCTCGGATACGGATGTGACGCGGTGCTGCCGCAGCAATATCGTTTTCGTGGGTAATCACGATCAGCGTCATGCCGCGCTTTTCCTGGATTCCGGTGAGCATTTCCATGATTCGAGCGGAGTTGACGCTGTCAAGGTTGCCGGTGGGCTCGTCGGCCAGCAGGATCTCCGGCGCGTTGGCCAGGGCACGCGCGATGGCAACCCGCTGGCGTTCGCCTGCGGAGAGCTCGTTGGGGTACTGACTGAGCCGGTGTTCCAGGCCCATTTCCACAAGGAGTGCACGGGCGCGTTCCGCCCGGTTTTGGGCGTGCAGGTTGCCGGCCAGCATGGGCACCTGGACGTTTTCAAGGGCGTTGAGCGTGGGCAACAGATAGAAGGCCTGAAAGACGAAACCGATGTGCTCGGAACGGTAGTCGTCGAGGTGAATCTGGCTTCCGAGCAGGGAATCCTGAAAGAGCACCTGGCCGCTGGCGGGCGAGTCGAGTCCGCCGAGGAGTTGCAGGAGGGTGGACTTACCGCTGCCGCTGGGCCCGCTGATGGCCACGTATTCGCCGGCATGGATGGAGAGAGAGACGCCGCGGAGGGCTTCAATGCGGCCTTCGTCATAGCTTTTCTTCAGGTCGCGCACTTCCAAAAGTGGTTTAGTCATGGCGGAGCGCCTCCACCGGGGAGAGATGCGCGCCGCGCCAGGCGGGCAATGCGCCGGCAGCCAGCCCGGAGAATACCGCGATGGCGAGCGCTTCAATCAGATGAAGGGGATCAATGGAGGCCGATACGACGCTTGCTGTTTGCGGCAGGGTGGATAGTAGATGGAGTGCGCCCCATCCGAAGCCGATGCCGATGAATCCCCCGCCAAGGCCGAGGACGACCGCTTCCAACTGGATGAGCACGAGCACCCGCCAGCTCTTCCAGCCGATGGCGCGGAGAATGCCGATTTCGCGAGTACGCTCGAAGACCGACATGGCCATGGTATTGGCGATGCCGAGAATGCCCATGAGCAGGGCGATGGACGAGGTTCCCCAGGCAACGGCATGAGCGAGGGAGACGAACTGATTGTTTGAGGCGCGCTCCGAGGCGAGCTGAGCGTTGAGGCCGGGCAGTGCGGTTTCGATCTCTTTCTGGGCGCGCTTGAGATAAGCGGCTTCAGGCTCGCCGGCCGGTGCGGGGCGAAGCCGGACATGGAAGCCGGAGACTTTGCCTTGCAGGCTGGAGAGCTGCTGCAACTGGTCAATGGGCATGATCACCGCTCCGGCTTCGAGGGCCGTTCCGCCGTGATAGATGCCAACGACAGTGAAGGTAGAGCCTTGAATCTGTATCTTGTCGCCGACGCTTTTGTGCATGCTTCCGGCGAGAGCGTCACCGAGCAGGACCTCGGGTTTGCCGTTCTCGAATTTTTTGCCGGAGAGAAAGGTGAGGGAATCGAACTCATAGGAATCCGCACGCCAGCCGAAGACCAGAGCGTTGACCTCGGGAGTGAGGTCGATCATGTTGAAGACCATGGGGCTGGCCTGGGAGACGACTGGGATAGCGCGCAGCTTTGGTTCGATGGATGCGTCGACGGAGGTGTTGAGAAAAGTTTTGTCGACGACGGCGATGTCGGTTCCGCTGCTGGAGTAGAGGCGAAGCCATTCGTGCTCAAAGGAGCGGGAGAAGCCGACCAGCGCGACAAACGCTCCGATGGCCATGCCGATGCCGACCAGCGTTAAAGCAGTGCGAAGACGCCTGCGCCAAAGATTTTTCCATGCGAAACCCGCGAAGGATAATTGAGATGCCATGAAGTGGGATAAGTCCTCAGGTGTTCAGATGCAATAAAAAAGCTCGGGAGCAAGTCTATCGGGCGAGTGCGGCAAAGTCCATGGGCGTTTCCAGACGGGGACCAGGGGGCAAGTGCTGGCAAGTTTCGGAGGTGGGGACCTGGAACGATAGATTGCGAAAAGGGCAGCCGTTTTTGCCGCGGCTGCCCTTTCTCAGACCTCTTTCGATCGGAAGCTTCCCGAGCGGGAAGAAGACAGGGAAATCGCCCTTCATGCATTGCTGTTGGCGTGTTGAGCGGGGAAGAGCGAACGCCTGAGAGCCTTGCTGAGTGGAAGTGTGGTCCGATACGCCCGAGGGGCATCGGAACCCCTGCAATCTAGAAACGGCCGCGTCCGCGTGAGCTGCCGCCGCCACCGCCGCCGCTGCCTTTGCGAGCCTGGTAGCAATCCCGGCAAAATACCGGACGATCGCCGCGCGGTTCAAAAGGCACTGTTGTAGGCTGACCGCAACCCGAACAAATCACAGGTGTTCCCTGTGCCGGAGCCGAACGGTAGCCGGAGCCCCCCTGGTCGTTTTTCTTTGCCTGCCGGCAAGTCTTGCAACGCTTCGGGGTCGAGTAACCGCGTTCCTGGAAGAACGCCTGATCAGCAGCGGTGAAGGTAAAATCCTGCCCGCAATCGCTGCACGTAAGTTGAATATCTCCGGCCATGGGTCTCCTCGTGGAGATTGTACAGTGCAATCTGTGATTTATACACAAGGAATGTTTTCAATGCAATAAACATTTTCCGGCAAACGATTGCGCAGCGTGCAAGGCGCTGGGGGGGAGAGGAGTCAGGCTATAGTCTTTGTGAGTGGCTCAGGCGAATCCCGAATTCGAGGCCGATTGCATACGCCGTATTCTGGCGGGCGAGAAGCAACTGTTCCACGCACTGATCGAGCCGTGCGAGCGGCCAATCTACTTTCTGCTGATGTCGCTGCTGCGCAATGAGGCCGAGGCCGAAGATGCGGCGCAGGATACGGTGATCAAGGTCTACCGGAATCTGCAGAACTTTCGCGGCGATTCGCAGTTCCGGACCTGGGTGCTCTCGATTGCGCGGAACGAAGGGTTGGGCAGACTGCGCAAGGCTGCGAGCCGGCGAGAGGATTCGCTGGACGCGGGGACGGATGAGCAGACGGGCGACTATACGCCGGCGATTTTGACCAGTTGGAAAGAAGTGCCGTCGACAGCGCTGGAACAGAAGGAGTTGGGCGCGCTGCTGCGGCAGGCGATCGATGGGTTGCCGGCGATTTACCGTAACGTTGTGCTGCTCAGGGACATCGAAGAAATGGATGTTCGCGAGACCGCGGCTGCGCTGGGCGTGACTGAGGGGGCGGTCAAGGTAAGGCTGCACCGGGCGCGAGCGCTGCTGCAAAAGGAACTGGCTCCGCGATTGAAAGCGTTTGCGCCAAAGCGGAAGGGGCTTTTCGGGTGGGGCGCATGAGGATCGACTGCAAACACGTGTGGGAGCACATCTCCGGCTATATTGATGGCGAGGTGGACGCGGCCCTGCGCGCGGAGATCGACAAGCACCTGGAGACCTGCGAGATCTGCTCGGCGGTGCTGGACTCGACGCGGAACGTGGTGGTGCTGATGGCGGACGATCGCGTGTTTGAGCTGCCGGCCGGATTCAGCGAGCGGCTTCATGCGCGGCTGGAGAAGGAGTTGGAACTGAGCGGTCCATCGAGTTGAGGGGTCTATGCGGGCTTGCGGGCTACGGCGAGAATGTGGGCGCTCGAAGCGAGCATGGATGGTTCGGTTTCAAGCAGGCGCGCAACGCGGAGCAGGTCTTCTCGGCGGCGTTCGTCGGCCAGGCGGGCAGCGATGTCGGGGAGGATCCAGCCTGGACCTTCAATCCCGAATAAAGTGATCAGTTCCAGACTGGCTTCCTGCACCTCGGCGCGCAAGACTTCAGGACGATGGAAGTATGCAGTGGTGAAGTAGTCGGGACGGCTGGTGGAGTTGCGGTGTTGTCCGTCGCGCAGGTCGCGCTCGGCCATGGCGGCAAATTCTGGATCATGGAACAGGTTGCGCGCGAGCCCGTCGAGGGTTGAGGCGAAGCAGGAGATGGCGGCAGCGCACAGTATTCCGCCCGGCTTGAGGACACGCACAGCTTCGTCGAGCGCTCCGGCGCGGTCCTGCGCTGAGGTGAGGTGGTAAAGAGGGCCGAGCAGCAACACGAGGTCGGCTGTCGCGTTGGCGAAGGGCAGGTTGCGCGCATCGCCCAGAGTGCAGGAGGCGAGAGGATGGGACGCCGCGGCGCTGCGGCGTTCTGCTTCAGCGATGTGGCGCGGGATGGGGTCGAGCAGGTGGACAGAGTAGCCGAGCTGGGCCAGCCATAGCGCATAAACGCCGGCGCCGCCGCCGATGTCGAGGACGGTGGCCGGCGAGGCGGGCGCGTGGCGCTGAATCAGTTCACGGGTGCGAAGGTCCTCAAGGAGGAATGGGCCCTGCGCAAGACGATCATCTTCAGGGATCTGGCTGTAGTAGCCGGCGATGGAGGGATCGAGATCAGGAAGTTGGCCGGGCATGAGGAACACTCACTTGCGAGACCCCTGTGGATGCGACGGGTGGAGGGCCAGTGCGATGAATTTTGCCGTGGGTCCAGGTCTCCAATCCCACCAGGATCAGTGTAACGATGGCGAGGAAGACCTGCAGACGTTCAGAGCGCTTCTGCTTTGACGAGAGCTCGCTGCGACGCCATTGTGCCGAGGGTTGGGAACGGAGATGCCATATCCAGCCGAGGACTGCCAGGTTGACCAATGCGCCCACTGTGGCCAGGATCAGCATGGGGATGCGGATCGCATCCTGATGAAAGCCTTTGGCCGGCGCATAGATGCCGGAGACGGCGGCGAGGGCGCCGAGGCCGATGGCAACGCGAATGCCGCTGATGGCGAATACGGCGGTGCAGAGGCTTTGCAGGAGCGCGAGGAGCAGGCTGGCGCCGTTGAGTGCGCGCATTCCTTTCGGATTTTCCAATCGGCCTCCCATTCCCGTGAGCGACTTGGCCGTAGCGGGGCAGGAACAGGTTAGCGCACGGCACCTGCGATGGGCCAATCCAAATGCGAGGTTGGCGCGTACTCCACTTCAGAGAAACCCGCTGGAAAGAAATTCATTTTCAGGGATCGCGTATTCGCTGTAACCTTTCCGGCAGGGTTTGACTCTTAAGGTACGTGGCACGGAACGTGCGGGATGAACAATCAGAAAGTCCCGCTTGCATAGATCCGGCGGATCCAGGGTCTGTTTACGCTACTGAGACGATCTACCCCAGTTGTGTGAACAGGCCCTAGTTCGCCCCAACCCCCCAGCGAGGTCAAAGGACTATGAAGAACCAATTGAATGCACTGCTCCTGACAGCTGCTCTCTCCGGCCTGGTCGGCGGAACGTCCATCGCGGCCGCCCAGTCGGCCACTCCCGGCAACGCGAAGGTCGTCAAGGCCGGCCTTAGCTACATGGGCCAGGACAAGACCCCACCTGCAAAACATTCCTGTAAAGGCAAAAACAGCTGCAAGGGAACTGGTGGCTGCTCCACCGGCGACAACGGATGCAAGGGCAAGAACAGCTGCAAGGGCAAGGGCGGCTGCGCTACCGACGGTTCGAAGCCACCCAAGGCTTAAGCCGCTCGTGAACCCGATGGCGCGGCGAGGAGCTTTATCTGCTTCATTTTCTGCCGCGCCATCAATTCCATCTCATCCTGGACGATCGGGGTCTTGGACGATCGAAGATCCGACAATCAGACAACCTGATCAATCAACACCGAGAGCTTCTCATCATGGCCGGTAATCGCTTCAATGCGTTTCAGGATCACGGCGTCGGAATCGGCCTGCGCATTCCGCACTACCAGCATATTTTTTCGCGCAAGCCGGTGGTCGACTGGTTCGAGATCATCTCAGAAAATTTTATGTGTGATGCGGGACGTCCGCTGGCCACGCTTGATCGCATTCTTGAGCAATATCGGGTGGTGCAGCACGGCGTCTCGATGTACTTCGGCTCGGTAACTGCGCCCGATCCTGAGCATCTGCGGCGGTTGAAGCAACTGGTGCGCAGAACGAATACGCCGTGGCTGAGCGATCATCTTTGCTGGGGCAGCGTGGACGGAACGTATACTCACGACCTGCTGCCGCTGCCTTACACATGGGAGGCAGTGGAGCGGACAGTGGAGCGGGTAAAGATGGTCCAGGATTACCTGGAGATTCCGGTCGCGGTCGAGAATGTTTCGAGCTATGCGGCCTTTACCGGCTCGGAGATGACGGAGTGGGAGTTTCTGACGGAAGTTGTGGAGCGCGCCGATTGCGGCATCCTGCTCGACGTGAACAACATCTATGTATCGGCGATGAACCACGAGTTTGAGCCCTTGGATTATGTGAACGCGGTGCCGGCCGAGCGCGTGGCGCAGATTCATGTTGCAGGCCATTCGAAATATGAGAAGTACATTCTGGATACGCACGACCATCCGGTGATTGACCCGGTGTGGGACTTGTATGCGCGCGCAATTGAGCGCTGCGGGCCGACGCCGACGCTGCTGGAGTGGGACGAACATATTCCTACGTTTGACGAGGTTCATGCAGAGGCGAAGAAGGCTGAACGCTATCTGGGCAGACATAAGGACAAGGCTCACGCGGATACGCTTGTGGAGGCGGCGCGATGAATCTTGAAACGCTGCAACGAGAGATGGCCGCGGCGATCATGCTCCCGCTGACGCCGGATGAAGACATGCACGCGGAGGGGCCGGATGGACGAAGGATGCGCGATGTGGCCGCTTCGTTCATTGCCCCCAACAGCAGGCTCACGGCGTTTGAACGGCTGGAGATTTATAACCGGCAATACTGGTTTCGCGTCCTTGGCGCGCTGGCTGAGGATTTCCCCGGACTGCGGGCGGTGATTGGCAGCAACGCATTTGATGCGCTCTCGGTTGCATACCTCACGGCGCATCCGAGCAGGTCGTTTTCGTTGCGGAATCTTGGGTCGAAATTGCCGGAGTGGCTGGCGGCGAATCCGCAGTGGGCGGGACGGCGCAACAGGCTTGCGATTGACGTTGCGCGGATTGAGTGGGCGTTTGTGGAGGCTTTCGATAATGCGGAGCGGACGCCGTTGACGCTTGATCAGATTGCGACGCTGGACGCGGGATCGAGGCTGGCTTTGCAGCCGCATCTGCAATTGATCGCACTGGAATACGCTGCGGACGACCTGGTGCTCGCGCTGCATGATCGCGAGAAACGGCAGACGAGCGAGGCAGGCGTGAAGCAGGAAGACGGACCGCAGGCGCCCGCGAAGTTGCCCAGGTTGCGGCGCAGGCCAACATGGGTTGCCGCGCATCGACTGGATTTTTCGGTCTATTATCGGCGGCTGCATCGCGATGAGTTTTTTACGCTGGCGGCGATTCGACGCGGATTGGCGCTGGGTGATGCGCTGGAGGCGGGCTTCGAGAATTCGCCTACGCCGGCGCGGCGCAGACCGCAGTTGGTGCGAGAGTGGTTTGCCAACTGGGCTGAGCTGGGATGGGTGTGCGCGCCCGATATTGAGACGCTGATACGGATTTAGGAAGGATCGGCATGAGTTCGATTGTTCACCTGGGTAAGAGTGTGTATGGCCGCTTTGCAACGCTGGCGAACTATGCGCGAAGCCCGCTGCTGTTGGCGATTCGGCTCTACTGGGGCTGGCAGTTTGCGGAGGACGGGTGGGGCAAGCTGCATCATCTGGCGCGCGTGACGGACTACTTCGGAAGCTTGAATCTGCCCGCGCCGGGAGTGACGGCGCTGGGTGTGTCGATCATTGAACTGGTGGGTGGGATTTTGTTGGCGGTTGGGATTGGGTCGCGGTTGGTTGCGCTGATTCTTTTTGTGAATATGACGGTTGCGTTCTGGGTTGCGGAAAAAGAGGCTTTTCTCGGAGCGCTCTCAAGCCCCGACAAGTTTCAAGCGGCGGACGCCTATAACTACTGGTTTGCGGCGCTGCTGATACTGATTCTTGGGCCTGGACTGTTTGCGGTGGACACGCTGATTGGGCGTTGGCTTGGTGGTGAGAAGAAGGGCTGACGGGGTCTTAACTCCGCTTGAAGGTAGCCTTCAGAACTTGTAGAGAGCTTCGGCGTTCCCACGCAGGACCATGCGCGCTAATTCGCCAGCGCGTTTGCGGTCGATCTCGCCATCGTCAAGCATGCCTGTGAGTGCGATGCCGAGAGCCTGGCGCGCATTGTGGCTTGCGATCCAGGTGGACTCGGGCCAGCCCAACGTTTCAGAGTAGGGATAACCGTCAGAGCCGAAGAGGACTTTTTCCGGAACGAATTCGAGCCACTCGCGCAGCCACTGTGCCTGCGTGTGCGGCGGAACGAAGAGCGACTGGTTGGAGATGTCGAGATAGACATTCGGCTTTTGCAGCAGCGCTCCGATCTCGCGTATGTAGGGCCAGCCGCCATGGAGCAGAACGAAGTTGGTTTTGCGCAGGCGCGGGTCATTGAAGAGCGGCTCAAGCAGCAGAGGATTGACGCCGGCGATGGAGAAGTAGCTCCCCGCGCCTGCATTGGCATGCAGATGAACAGGCAGGCCGAGGCGGCCGCATTCGGTGGCGATGTAGCGAAAGAGATAATCCTGCAGCAGCTTGTATTCGGCAGCATCAGGCGTGCCGCGGCCAATCCACTTGGCGTAGATGCGCTCCGCTTCGGCGCGCGGTGTGTCGCCGAAATCGAATGATCGAAGATAGGCGACTTCAAACTTCTCTGCGACGGCACCGCCGGCCTTTTGCCGTTCGAGTGTTGCAGTGACAACCTGCTTGAGATAGGCATCGAGCGTGGCTGGAAGCGCGGCGAGCGAGGAGTCTTTCAGGTAGCGGACGCGCACTCCGTCTTCAAGAGCAAAGAAGGCTTTGCGGTCGGGCGATGCTGCGGCCATGGCGGTGTTGTCGAGCGGAAAGATCAACGCATCAACGTAGGGAACCCAACGGAATGTTGGTGGTTGGACGCCGCGGCCCATGGACATGCGGTTGGCGAGCATGACGCCGATGCTCGACTTCGCAAGCACCCACGCGGGGAAATGCTCGCCCTGCGCGGAGGCGACAGCTTGCCGCACGGCGTTGAGCTTCTTCATGCCATCTGCGTCCAGCGGCGGAGGCGCGTCGAAGTTGTAGAGCGCCTTCCAGGCTTCGCCAAGCAAGGGGAAATCAGGGCGATAGGCGAGCGGATCGGATTGCGCCTCGAGCGAGTCGACAGGGAGGGCGTCGAAGTCCCTGTCAGTTGTTTCGACGGGCGGAGCGAGCACGGGGTGCGCGTGATTGTCGATGGCAGGAATGGCGGCGATCTGCTGAGCGATGGCGGGGTCGATGCGCTGCGCGAAGGCGGAGGATGCGGAGATCATAAAGCACACGGCGGCCAGCGTCAGGATTCGCGTGGTCGAGCGGCCGGGAACAATCAGGGAACAATGCATTGGGTTAGGGTCCGCAGTGCGCAGGTGGACAGTATATCGTCCACGTCACAGATCACAGCACTGTTTTACAGGACGGGATATGATGCCCCAACAATTCAGAGAGGGCGATGGGGCGATGCGGATTGTTTACGTGATCACATCTCTTGGGATGGGAGGAGCGGAGCGGCAGGTGTTGGCGCTCGCCGATCGCATGGTGGCGCGTGGGCATCGTGTGATTCTGCTGGTGCTGCGCCCGCGACTCTCGGAGGAGTGGCCAACGACGATTGAAGTGGTCCATCTGAATATGAGAAAGACGCCAGCGAGCTTTTTGCGCGCGCTTCTGAGGGGGCGCGGGGTTCTGGCGGAATTCGATCCGGACCTGGTGCATAGCCACAGCTTTCACGCGAATTTGGTTGCGCGGTTGTGGAAGATTGTGCGGCTGCAAACAGTGGTGGTCTCAACCGTGCACAACGTGTATGAAGGCGGGTGGTTGCGCATGCTGGCTTACCGGTTGACGGACGGGCTCAGCCGGAAGACGACTGCTGTGAGCCAGGCTGCGGCGGATCGGTTTGTTCGATTGAAGGCGGTTCCACTGCGAAAATGCGTGGTGACCCGGAACGCGATTGACCTTTCGGAGTTTGCGCCGGATGCTGTGCGCCGTTCTGAGATCAGGGAGAAGATGGCCCAGGGCGGCGCGTTTATCTGGCTGGCGGTGGGGCGGGTGGTTCCCGCGAAGGATTTTCCGAATCTGCTCCTGGCGTTTCAGCAGGTGAGGAGTGTTTTCCCCCGGGCGCAGTTGTGGATTGCCGGGGAGTTGTCTGACAAGAGCACTATCAGCTCAGAGGACAAGCGCGCGGATGGCGTGCACTGGCTGGGGCTGCGTCGGGATATGGCGGCGCTTTACGATGGAGCCGATGCGTTGGTTCTGTCGTCGGCTTGGGAGGGAATGCCGCTGGCTGCGGCCGAGGCGATGGCCATGGAGAAGCCGGTTGTGGCTACTGACGTGGGTGGCGTGCGCGAGTTGTTGGGCGATGCCGGCGTGCTGGTTCCGGCGAAGGACTCGGAAACGCTTGGAGCGGCAATGGCGGCAATGATGAAGCGGTCGCAAGAGGATCGGAGTGTGCTTGGCCGCGCGGCGCGCGAGCGGATAGTGGCGAGGTTCGGTATGGATGCGAGGGCGGATGAGTGGGAGGGTTTCTACCGCGCTGTGCTCGGGTCTTCACTCGTGAATCGCACATGATAGCCTTGAACCGGTCTCATAAACAGGCGCATCGACTCGCGTAGATCATTCGACCCGCTTTTTGCGGGTCTCATAGTTGGCCCGATGAGGGCTGTGGCATTTATGAGGCGGGTTGTCATCACTGATTGAGCGGTTGGGTTGAAGGAGTGCGATGCGAGAATCAATGACCTGGAGAGCTGCCTGCGGCACAGTGCTCGCGGCGGCCGTGATCATGGGATCGGGAGCGATGTACGGTCAGGCGAAACCCGTGCAGAATGCGGTGCTGGCGCTGGATCACGGCTGGCAGTTCAGGCAGGTGACTGCGGGGCAGAGCAGCGAGAGCGGATGGATGCCGGCGACCGTGCCTGGCGATGTGCACCTGGACCTGCTGGCCAACAAGAAGATCGGCGACCCATTTTTTCGCGACAACGAATCGAAACTGCAGTGGATTGAGAACGAGAGCTGGGAGTATCAGCTGAGCTTTGATGCGACCGCTGAGCAGCTCACTCGGACTAACGTGGACCTGGTTTTCGATGGGCTCGATGCAGCGGCCGAAGTTTATGTGAATGGCAAGCAGGTGCTGAGCGCGAACAACATGTTTCGCGTGTGGCGGGTTCCGGTGAGGAGCCAGTTGCGTGTGGGAAAGAATGTTTTACAGATGGTGTTTCCATCGCCCATCAAGGCAGCGGCGGAGGTTGCGGCGCGCGATCCGTGGCAACCGAAGACCAAGACCGCTGAGAAGACATACATCCGCAAAGCTGCGTATGAATATGGATGGGACTGGGGGCCGAAGTTTGTGACCAGCGGCATCTGGCGCGCGGTGCGGCTGGAGGCATGGGACAAGGTGCGCATTGCGGATTTTGCAATTCGGCAGCGTGACGTGAGCAAGGCCGTGGCGCATTTGGATGCAGAGGTTGAAGTGGAGGCGTCGAGCGCAGGCCTGGCAACGATCACGGTGCAATACACAGGCGGCGGCAAGCCGGTCACGGAGATTGCCAATGTGAGTGTTCACGCGGGCAGCAACGTGATCGATCTCCCGATCGAGATTCGCCAGCCGCGGCTTTGGTATCCGGCAGGATATGGAGACCAGCCGCTTTATGAATTCACTGCGCAGTTGGGCGTGGGCGGGCAGATTGCCGAAACGAAGACGGCGAAGGCAGGGCTGCGGTCGATTGAATTGCGGCGACAGCTGGATCAATGGGGACGGTCGTTTGAGCTGATCGTGAACGGGATTCCCGTCTTTGCCAAGGGCGCGGACGTGATTCCGTTTGACAGCTTTCCAAACCGCGTGACTACGGCGGATTACCGGCGGATTCTGGAGTCGGCGCGCGACGCGAACATGAACATGATTCGCCACTGGGGCGGCGGCTACTACGAGACGGACGAGTTCTACTCGATCTGCGACGAGCTGGGAATCATGGTGTGGCAGGATTTCATGTTTGGCAATGACTGGCAGCCGGGCACGTATGACTTCAAGCTCAACATTGAAGCGGAGGCGGAGGATCAGGTGCGGCGGCTGCGCAATCATCCGAGCATCGTGGTGTGGTGCGGAAACAATGAGACGGAGATGGCATTTGGATGGGGTGCGCGGTCCGTATTGCCGGCCGATGTGAAGTTGCAGATGTGGCAGGACTACCTTACGGAGTTCAGCGGAATTTTGCCGCGCGTGGTTGCACGACTGGACGCGGAGACACCGTACTGGCCGAGCTCGCCGAGCGCCGATTACGAGACTGTGACGCCGGCATTTCACACCGGCGACGATCACATCTGGGATGTGTGGCACGGGCGAGTTCCTTTCTCGACTTACGAGACGCATCATTCGCGATTTGTCACCGAGTTTGGATTCCAGTCGTTCCCGGAGATGAAGACGATTGAAAGCTTCACGGAACCTGCGGACCGGACCGGGATCTTTACGCCGGTGATGCTGGCGCATCAGAAGAACAACGAAGGCAACTCGATTATTCACGACTACCTGCTGAAGGATTACCCGGAGCCGAAGGATTTTGCGAGCTTCCTCTACGTGAGCCAGGTGCTGCAGGCGGAGGGAATCAAGATTGGCGCGGAGCACTTCAGGCGCAGCAGGCCGGAGACGATGGGGTCGATCTTCTGGCAGTTGAACGATTGCTGGCCGGTGGCGTCGTGGTCGTCGATTGACTATTACGGCCGTTGGAAGGCGCTGCAGTACTATGCGCGCCGCTTCTATGCGCCGGTGCTGGTTTCGCCGCATGTGGAAGATGGTTCAGTGAAGACCTATATCGTTTCCGACAAGACGGAACCGATTCATGCGTTGCTGCACGTGCGGCTGATGAACTTTGACGGCAAGGTACTGCTGGAGGATCAGAAGGCTGTGGAGGTGACGCCGCAGGCGAGCAAGGTTCATCTTGACTGGCCACTGAATAAACTGACGGAAGCGGCAGGAGGCGACGCATCAAAGGTATTCGTTGTTGCGGAGGTTTCAAGCGGCGGGACACAGCTTTCGAACAACCTGACTTACCTTGTTCCGGTCAGAGCAATTCGTCTCAAGCCAGCGCAGCTTCAGGTAGAGGCGACGGGCGCAAATGGGACCTACAAGATTCGAGTGACTTCGCCGGTGCTGGCGCGCAGTGTGTATGTTTCGTTTGGAGAGCTCGACGCGAAGTTCTCAGACAACTACTTCAACCTGCTGCCTGGAGAGTCGGAGACGATTACGGTGACAAGCTCCGCATCGCTGGAGGCGCTGAAGGCGCAGTTGAAAGTGATCTCGCTGATGGATGCTTTTACGGCGAGTGAATGGCCGGCGACGGTGAGCGCGACGCGATAAATGACACGGGCCGGAGCATCGCGCTCCGGCCCGCGTCTGTTGGATTGTCAACGGCTAAAACGCGATGACTGCCTGGAAGAAGACGCGCCGGGCTGCGGAGCCGGAAGAGAATATTCCGCCTGCCAATCCGGTGGACTTGCCAAACTGGGAACCTGGGGTATTCAGGCCGGTGGTGGGGTCGGGAACAACCTGGAGGCTTCCGAGGGGCTGACCGTAATTGACGTCATTGAACAGGTTCAACGCCTGGGCGCTGAAGGTCAGTGTGTATTTCCGCCCTGTGGGAGCCGGGCCCATGCCGCCCATTCCGCGACCGCCGCCGCCGAATGGTCCGCCGAATCCGCCGCCGCCATGACCGCCGCCGCCACCAGGACCTCCGGGAGGGGGACCGCCGGCAGCATTGGCTGAGGCGAGTTTGGGGCCGAGTCCGAAGGCGCGGCTGAGGCGCAGGTTGAATGCGACTGCGGCGGGTCCATTGCCGAGATAGGCTGGAATGACCGTTTCTCCAGGTTGCGGAACAGTATCAAGCGCCCCGAAAGCGGTTTGAACGACATCGTCCGGATTAGAGGCAGTGGTTGCGTAAGATGGACGGTTGTTGAAGAAGTTGTCGCCGGTCAGATCGTTGGGACTGGTGATGTTGAAGGGTTTTCCCGATTGTGCAATCAGGAAAGGGTTGAATCGGAGGCCCCACGGCCCCTGGTAATTGGCCATGAGGAAGACCATGTTGCGCGAGGCGAAGCCGGCACGACCGTAGTCCTGGCTAAGGTCATACGAGTTCGACGCCGAGGAGCCGCCACCGCCGTCTGAGTCGGCGGTGGTGAAGTTGTAGAAGCCGACTACGCTGAAGTTTGGCGAGAAGTGGGCGTTGAGGTTGATGATCAGCTGATTCTGTTTGAAGACGGCCTCAGAGTAGTACTGGTCAACGATGCCTTCAGAGGGATTGGGGCGCACGCCTGTCAGCGTGGTGCTGCCGTATTGGTAGGTTCCGGGCAGATAGGCATTTGAATCGCGGAGAACGAACTGGTGCGCGCCGAAGGAGTGCAGATAGGTTGCGGTGAGCGTGGCGGCCTTGGTTAGCTGACGCTCGAGGCTGGCTCCGGCCTGTTCGGTGTACGGCGAGTGATAGTGCGGCGCGACCTGGTATATCGAGGAGGTGGCGGTGGCTGAGCTGCAGTTGCCTGAAATCGTTAGCGCGGTAGGGCTGAAGCAGGTTGGGTTGTCAATCGTGAACTGCTGGCGGCTGCCGGTAGCGCCATTGTAGCGTTCAACGTTGAGCATCTGCGAGATTGTGAAGCGGTCATAGAAGGTGCCGAAGCCGCCGCGGAGAACTGTCTTGGCCTGCTTGCTGTCTTTGTGGCCATCAAGCGCGTAAGCGAAGGATACGCGCGGAGCCCAATCGTCGTGGTCTGAGATGTGGTTCTGCGACTCCCAGCGCACGCCGCCGGAGAGCGTCAGGTTCTTGTTTGCCTTCCAGTCGTCCTGGAAGAACAGGGCAGCGTCGAAGACGTTGGTCAGTGCATTTGGGGTTCCCGCGGCGTAGGTTAACTTTGAGGGGACGCAGGGATATGGGTCAGTGGTTGATGGGGTAAGCGGGCAGGGCACGCCGCTCGGCTCGTTGAGAGCGCCCACGTAATCTGCCGTGCTTTGGAAGGTAAAGCTGCCATTGACCCCGGCATTGCTCGTGTTGGCGTCACGGTTATCACGCAGGCGGGTGCCGAACTTGATGGCCTGTGCGCCCACCGTCATGGTGGTGATGTTTTGCAGTTCGAGATGGTTGGTATGGTCATTGCTGCTTTGGCCTGAACTTCCGCCAAAGGAGGCTCCTGCGGCAGAGACCTGTGGCGTTGTGCTCACCGGTGTGGTGGAGGAGTAATCGCGAAGATACTGGAAGCGGGTTTCGTTGACGAGGTGGTCGTTGATGACTTCAGAATCGCTTATCTGCACGGTGCTTTCCGTCGAGGTCTCGCTTGTGGCCTGGCTGGGTGCTGATGTCGTCCCGCCAAGCTCGCCGCTTTCGGAGTTGCGAAAGAACTGATAGCGCACAGTCAGCGTGTTCTTCTGGCCCAGCTGCAAGTCGATCCGAGGAGAAATGTTGGTGCGCGTCTGGGGAGTGAATAAACCGCCGGAGAGCGAACCGACTATGTAGAGGCCCGTGGTCGCGTCCAGAATTGGGGCGTTGTCGTTGAACGTATAGACGCTGTCATTCTGATTGTTGCGCTGCTCGCCGCTGATGAAGAAGGACGCCCACTTGGAAAGCGATCCATTCAATGTGCCGTTGAACTGCACGCTGTGAAAAGGCGGTATGTTCGGGTTCAATGGGTTGGTGTCGAATGCGCTGTCGGTGCCTTGCGAGAAGAACTGGCCGTGCAGTTTGTCTGTGCCGGGCTTGGTGAGAATCTCGATGCGGCCGTAGCCGAGCTTGTCGAATTCCGCCGAGAAGGGGTTCTGGTTGATGCGAATCTCGCGGATGGCCGACTTGGGCGGGAGTTGTCCGCCGGTAAAGCCGTCAATGTAGATCTGGCCGCCGTTGGGTCCGGCGGAGGGGCCGGCGAGGGCTGTCAGTTCATTGGATAATTCATCGGGATCGTCGGAGAGCGCTTCGAGATCCTTGCCCTTGATGACGATTGCGCTGGAGTTGCCCTCGGGGTCCACACTCACCGTTGGCTGGTCTTCAGTAACGGTGACGCTCTGCTGCGCTGCTTCGATGGCCATGGAGATATCGACGCGCTTGCTTTGTCCCGCAGTGAGCGCAATATTTGGCGAGCTGAAGGGAGCAAAACCCGTGTAGCTTGCCTGTACGATGTAGCTGCCGGGCTTGAGGCCGTTTACCAGATAGGCGCCAGTTGCATCCGCGGTGGTCTTGGTCACAGCGGTTCCAGCCGAGGTGGTTATGACGACTGTTGCGCCGGGAATGAGCGCGCCGGTGGGGTCTGCGATGTGGCCATGCAAACTCGCAGTGGCAGCCGCTACGGTGGCAGTCGCCGAAGCAGAGGGTGGGGGAGCTTGCGCCTGGGCGACCGGAGTGGAGCCGCCGATCAACGCAAGGGCAATCAGAAATGTAGTGATTTTAAGCAATTTTGAGTACACGAGTTCCTCGTTGGTTATCAATGATGAAAAAATGAAAATGCTTATTGCACGCCAGTATCTGGCGCGCCAGAACCCATGCTCCAGTTGTTGAGAAGGTTCTGGCTGGCTGCTGGCGCTTCAAGGAGCGGTTCGACGCCGGCCAGCAACGTGATGGCGGTAACTTCGTTTGCGCCGTCGGTTGACACCAGCATTACCGCTTCGCCCTTCTTGAGATCGGCCAATTGAATTGCAGGAAGACGGTTCAGCATCTGCTGCGAATCTCCGCCTTGTCCGCCGGCGCGCTGGCCAGTGTATTGCGCACGCGGCGCGCTCCCACCGCCGCTGGAGCCGCCTTTGAGCCGCGCGGCAAGCATCTGCGCCATGGTGTCGGGAAGCCGCTTCATCTGCGCGTCCGGCGTGATGTGAATGGTGACTTGCTTCTTGGTCGCAAGGTCTTTCACAACCAGCGTGGAGGTTGATGGATCGATGGATGTGATCATGCCCGACACATTGCGGAAGGTTCCTGATACTACCTCTTCAGCGGCGATCTGCGTGCCATCCGCATTTTTGGTTCCGCGCGCGCGCAACTGATCACCCGCGTGAACTTCGTCGATGGGCGCCACTTTGGCCTGATCGAAGTTGACTGAAGCAGGCGCATAGCGTTTGAGCACTGTGGACTTGGTTGTGTTTACCGTGATGGTTTTTGCTGTGGCTCCCACGCCGCTGGTTAGCACAATGACGCCAGCCGCCGGATCAACGCTCTTCACGAGGCCGCCAACGCCGCGCTTCTGCCAGTCTTCGCGGTCCTGCTGCTGCTTGGTTGCAACGTCCGCAGCTTTGATGGCGATGATCTGCATCGCCTGGGATACGCCCGCAGGAGCTGCCGGATCAAGCTTGACCAGCACACGGTCTCCGGTTGCCAGATCGCTGAACTTCATGTCCACAGCCGTGGTGAGATCTTTCTGGCCCGGTTCGATGCGCTTGAGGACGGCGGAGGATGGAACCTGCACCTGGTGAACGTCACCCGCATCGGTCTTGACCGTGAGCGTGTCGCCGCTGATGGCGCTGATGGTGCCAAGGAAGCGGGAAGCAGCCTGCGCTCCTGCGTGGATCGCGGTGAAAGACGCGGCAACGAGCAAAACTGTTGCGGCCGCGCGCAATCCTGATACCGAAAACTGGGTCTTCCTCTTGCTGTTCATAGGCCATTTCTCCACGGGGTCTGAGCGGAATGCCGCCGCCAGTGGGAATCTTTTCTGTACTCGTAGACGAATCAGTGCTGGAAAAGGTTGAGACAAATCCAGCACTATGTGCCGTGACGTGAAAGATTCCTATGAATTAATCTAAATATCTTGAATTCAGTAGCATCCGCCCCTCAAACCTTAACTGAAACTTAAGGTTTTCCGGAGGCTTCTTTCAGGTTCGCGGTCTCCAGGAAAGCGTAACTGCCCGAGGGAGTGGGAACGACGTTGGCGAGGCGGCGGTTGTGTACGACTATTGTGTCGCGGTACCAGAGGTTGAGCGCGGGCAAGTCGCGAGCGAGGATCTGCTGCGCTTCGACGTAATCCGCACGCCTCTTCGCGAGGTCGCTGTTTTCCGCGGCGTCGTCGAGCAATGCATCGAGCTGCGGATTCGAGTAGTGGGCGCGGTTTCCGCCTTTGGGTGAAAAGCGCGCAGTGGAGAAGGCGTAGCCGAAGATGTCGGGCTGCTCGTTGCCGCCGATCCAGCGCAGCGCGTAAAGCTGAAAGGCGCTGCGCGTGATGTCGGAATAGAACGTGGCGTATTCGTAGCTGCGGATATCGAGCGCGATGCCGACCGCGGCTAACTGCTGTTGAAGCACTGCCGCCAGCAAGCGCGCACCTTCATCGTTGCTGGTTTTCATGGTGAGGTGAATGCGAATTCCATCTTTGCCGCGCGGATGGCCGGCTTCATCGAGAAGCTGCCCGGCACGCGAGGGATCGTAGTCGTAGCGTGCAACGTCGCCGGTCCAGGCCCAGTGCGATGTGGGCAGCAGGCTAACGGCCGGTTTTGCGTGGCCCAGCATCAGGGTTTGAATGATCAGGTTGCGATTGATGGCGCAGGCAATTGCCTGGCGCACGCGCACATCGCTGAGCAGGGGGTCGCGCACATTGAAGGCGAGGTAGTGAATCTGCGTGCCGCTGGTGTCATCGATCTCGAGGTCTTTGCGCGCGGCCAGTACAGGGAGCGAGTCCATGGGCAGGGAATTGATGGCGAGGTCGGCTGAGCCTTTTTCGAGCTCGAGGGATTCGGTGATTGCGTCAGGTACAACAGCAAATCGCACGCGGGCAATGTTTGGAGTAACAGACCAACTGGATGGATTGCGCTCGATGACTACGTCCTGATCAATTTGCTGGCTGACGAATTTGAATGGGCCGGTACCGACCGGGTGCTGCCAGAAGTCTTTGCCGCTGCCTTCGGGAACCATGCCCATTGCGCCGGTGGAAAGATTGATGAGCAGGAAGTTGTCTGCGTGTTTCAGATGGAGGATCACGGTGTGATCGTCAGGCGCCTGCATGGAATCGATGGATGCGTACGATGCGGCCTTGGCGGTGATGACCGCGCCGGGACTCTGCGGGTCAGACATGGAACGAATGGTCCAGAGCACATCGCGGGCTGTGAACGGGCGGCCGTCGTGGAAACGGACTCCGTTGCGGAGATGAAAGACGATGGTACGCGGGTCGGGTTGCTGCCAGCTTTCGGCGAGCGCTGGCACAAATTGAAAGTTGGCGTCGCGCTTGACGAGACCGTCGAAGAGCAGTTCGTCGATGTGCTCGGATTGGACGTCGGTTCCAATACGCGGATCGAGATTTGCAGGACTGCTTTCAATGAGAAAAACGACTGTGCCTGGATCTCTGGGAGTGGAGCGGCAACCGGCGAGCAGGAGAAGTGCGGCTGAAAACCATGCTCTCCGGATGAGGCCTTTACGCATAGGTCACCTGACCGAGGATGGTGGGGCGCGCTTCGGCGGGGAGGCCGTGTTGCTCGCTTGTGGCTAGTTCGCAGCCGAGCGGTTCAAGGCGCTGCGCGAGCATGGCCATCAAGGTGTGATTGCGTGCGCCACCGCCGGAGACGATGTAGTCTGCGGCGCCTTTCATCTTTTTTGAGACAAGTCGCTTGTAGCTTTGCGCGATGGTTTCCGCGGTGAGTGCGGTCGCGGTAGCGAGGGCGTCTTCTGGCTTTGTGCTGTGGCGCTGGCAGGAGGCGAGAAACTTCGCAGCGTACTCGCGGCCAAACTGTTCGCGACCCGTTGTGCGTGGCGGCTTCAGTTCAAAATATGGGTTGCGCAAGGCGGCGGAGAGAACGGGCGCAAGGATTGCTCCGCGCGCGGCGATTGCGCCGTTGCGATCGAAGCGCTTCGAGAAGAGCTGCTGGGTGAGCGCGTCGATGATCATGTTGCCGGGGCCGGTGTCGAAGGCGATGACATGCGCCGGTGTTGCGCCGGCGGGGATGGCGGTGAGGTTGGCGATGCCGCCGATGTTTTGCAGGACGCGGCCGCGTTTCGGGTGCGCGAATAAGACGAAGTCCAGCAACGGGACGAGCGGTGCGCCTTGTCCGCCGGCGAGCATGTCGGCGGGGCGGAAGTTGGAGACGACGGGAATGTGGAGAGCGGCGGCGATGGCTGCGGGCTCTCCAGCCTGCCAGGTGCAGGCGA